>JANNOI010000020.1:0-87196 GCA_031398975.1 Alphaproteobacteria bacterium
GGCCCTCCGTAAGGTGGCGCGGGTGCGCCTCTCCAGCGGGATCGAAGTCACCGCGTACATCCCCGGCGAGGGCCACAACTTGCAGGAGCACTCGATCGTGCTCGTGCGCGGTGGTCGCGTCCGCGACTTGCCGGGCGTCCGCTACCACATCGTCCGCGGTGTGCTCGACGCGCAGGGCGTGCAGGACCGGAAACAGGCCCGCTCCAAGTACGGCTCGAAGAAGGACGGGAAGTAAATCACCGTCTCAAGTCGTCAAGTCCAAAGTCGTAAAGTCGAGACACCGACTGCCGATGTTTTGGACTTTACGACTTTGGACTTTACGACTTTCGACGAGAAGAAAGACAATGGGCTCCAAAACACGGACCGCCAGTTACGACAAGCTCGCACCGGACACCCGGTACGGCTCGCTCCTGTTGAGCAAGTTCATCAACTGCCTGATGCACGACGGCAAGAAGTCCGTCGCGACGCGGGTGGTCTACGACGCGCTTGATCAGATCAAGAAGCGGATGCCGGACTTGGATCCGATCCAGGTCTTCACCGAAGCGCTCAACAACGTCAAGCCGTCGCTGGAAGTGCGGTCACGGCGTGCTTCGCCATAATTGCGCGTCATGCCGCCGAAGGCGCGCTGGTAAATCTTGCCTTCTTCCGTGCGAGAAAACGGCACGCCCCAATGTTCGAGCTCGTACACCGCCGCGGGCGCCTGGCGGGTCATATATTCGATGGCGTCCTGATCGCCCAGCCAGTCCGAACCCTTGACGGTATCGAACATGTGCCAGCGCCAATCATCCTCCCCCATATTGCCGAGCGCGGCGGAGATGCCGCCCTGGGCGGCGACCGTATGCGAGCGGGTGGGAAACACCTTGGAGATGCAGGCCGTTTTCAGCCCCGCCTGGGCGCAGCCCAGCGCGGCGCGCAGGCCCGAGCCCCCCGCCCCCACCACCACGACGTCGAACGTATGATCGATCCAGGAATAGGTCGCCATTAGGTGTTCAAGCCCCGAGCGCGATCTTCAAAATGGCGAAAGCCGCCGCCGCCGCCCCTGTCCAGCATAGAAAGGCGTTGGCGAGCAGAAGCAGCGCCTTGCCGGCCGGGCGATGGATGTAATCCTCGACGATCACGGTCATGCCGAGCTGCATATGGTGGAAGGAGATGACGACGAACAAGAGGCAAAGCACCGCGTTCCAGGGCTGGCCCACCCAGGCCTGCGCGCCGGCGAAGCCCGCTTGCATGCTCAGCGCCACCGAGATCACGAACCAGGGCGACAAAAGCGCCAGCGCCACGGACGTGACGCGCTCGCCGATAAAATGGCCGGTGCCGGCGCGGGCCGAACCGTGGCCGCGGACCCGCGAAAGCGGCGTTCGGAAATTCGTCATCGCCTCAGCCCCGCGCCAAAAGCAGCGCCCACAAGCCCGCCGGCGCCAGCAATCCCGCCAGGAGCGGCAGCCAGGCCGTGGCCGAGGTGAGGCCGGGGCGCAGGCCCGTTCCGGTGTCCCAGACCAGATGGCGCAGGCCCTGGCCTAGATGAAACCCGAGCGCCGCGACGCTGGCGTAAATCACAATCTGGCCGATCAGGGAGGCCGCCAGCCCGTCCACGACCGCGAACGCCTCCGGCCCAATCGCCAGCGCGCACAGCCACGCCGCAAGGCCCAGCGCCCCCCCATACAGCGCCACGCCGGTGGCGCGCATGAGGATGGAGGTGAGCATCGTGATGTGCCAGCGCCACACCTGAAGATGGGGCGAAATCGGGCGGGTATCGGCTTGCGCCATCGGCGGGAAAGGCTCCGGAAAGGCGCTGGCGCTGCGCCGGAGGGCTTGATTACGCGCAATTTATGACCATCGCCCGCGCTGTCAACGCGCACCAATGCCGCGCCCAAGCCCGCCCCTTAACGCGGCCGGCCGAATAGCGCGACCGCGAGCGCGCGCGCGGCGAACGCGCGCGAGCGACGTCCCGCACCATCGCACCCCATTCGTGAAAGGCGATCACGAACGGGTTCTTGGACGCCAATGGACGCACGAGGCCATAGCGGAGCGGCTCGTCCGCGCGCTCCTCGGCGAAGGTGCCGAACAGACGATCGAACACGATCAGCACGCCCCCGAAATTCTTGTCGAGGTAGGGCGCGTTCGAGGCGTGATGAACGCGATGGTGCGCCGGGGTGTTTAGCACCCATTCGAGCGGCCCGAGTTTGGGGATCGCCTCGGTATGGAGAAAGAATTGATAGGCGAGATTGGCCGCCAGCAAGATCGTGATCACAAGGGGGGGAAAGCCCAGCGCGACGAGCGGGGTGAACAAGAGCCACCCTCCCGAAAGCACGCTGGTCCAGCCCAGGCGGATCGCGGCAGGCAACGTCATTTCTGACGCCGAATGATGCACGGCGTGCGACGCCCAGAGCCACCGAACCGTGTGGCTCCATCGATGGAGCCCGTAATATACGAATTCAACTAGCACGAAGGCCGCCAGCCAAACCCGCCAATCGTCGATCGAGAGGGCGAAAGGGCTGGCCTCGCCAATGGCGATGAAGACCGTCGCGGGGATGACGCTCGACAGCGGTCTGATCACGAAATTGCCCGCGGCGACGCCAAAGGACGCCGCCGCGGCGCCGAAATCATAGCCCCTTTTGGCGAACCGCGTACGCCACAGCGCCTCCGCCAAAACAAACAACACGACGATGATCAAAAACGTTGGCGACCGCTGCAGCATTTCCATCGTCAACCCTCAGCGCGGGGAATGCGGCGCCGCCTGGGCGGCGGCGATCTCTGTTCGGGTAAGGTGGTCGTCCCGGTTCGTATCGACGCGATCGAAAACGGGGGTTGGGCCGGTATTGAATTCCGACGCGCTCACCTTGCCGTCGCCGTCGCGGTCAAAGGCCGCGATCGTGGAGTCCATGCTCCACCCGATGGGCCGGCGCGCCGCGAAGCGGGGCGCGTCGTCGACGGCGATGACGCCGTCTTGATTGCGATCGAAACGCGCAAATTCGCTGGCGCGCCGCTGCGTGAATTCCGCGCGCGAGACCACGCCGTCCTTGTTGGCGTCGGCATAATGGAGGCGCTCCAGCACACGCGCCTCGGGCGCCTGCGCGACGGCTGGCGTCGCCAAACCGAGGGCGAGCGCGAAGGCGAGAATGGATGGTTTCATGGCTGAATCTCCGCTGGGTTTAGAAGGTGCGCCTGCAGCGGAGAGGCCGGGCGCCGCCGCGCCGGCCCCCTCGCCGCCTGGCCGTTTTACCGGGTGGGGCACGCAATCGCGGCGCCCGAGGCGTCGGCGCAGGTCGCCGAGCGCGTCACGCCGGTGGCGGAATCATAGGTCGTCTGGCCGGAATAGGTGTTCCCGGCGGCGCCGGTGGCCTGGGTGGCGCGGCCGCCCGAATAGGCGCCGTCCGCATTGCGCGTAAACCCGCTCGTGGTGGAGGCGGAGCCGCCATTGGCGCCCTCCACCGTGGCGCCGCCCTTCCGGACGACCGAGCCGTCGGACGCGAAAGCGGTCGACCCCGCGCGGCACGCTTGGCCAGCCGCGCCGGCAGCGCAATTGGCCGAGCCCGCGACGCCGGAGCCAGAGCCGTCCGTAACCAAGCCGCGCGCCCCGAAGCTGGCGGCGCCGTTCGGCCCGACGGTATTATGCACGCCGCCGGCGGTGATGCCTCCCGCCGCATTCGGTCGCGCCCCGCGCGCGCGGCCCTTGGCATCGGCGACGTCGATGGTGAACGCTGCGATCGCCAACGTCGCAACGGCCGACAAAAACAATCCCCTCATGATTAACACCTTCCTTGCTAACCCGCCGGCCAAGCGCCGACGCTCCGCAAGATCGCCGGGCGCAGTCACGGCGCGATTTCAACAACCACTCACTTTGTAACGACGCGGGCGGGCGGGCGACGTCCTGTTACAAACGCTTACACAACCGCGCTGGCGGGGCGGCGTTTCGGGCTTAAACTGGAGCGATGACCGCCCGCGCCCTGATCGCCATTGTCGAAGACGATCCTGAAATCCGGTCGCTTTTGACGGCGCTCTTCACCCGCGAGGGGTTCGAGGCGATCGCGTGCAACGACGCGCAGGGCCTTGACGCCCTGCTCACGCAACGCCGCCCCGATCTCATCATCCTCGACGTCATGATGCCGGGCGAGGATGGGATTTCGGTGTGCCGTCGCCTCGCCGTACAGGGCGGCGCGCCGATCATTCTCGTCACCGCACGCAATGAGGACGTTGACCGCATCGTCGGTCTTGAAGTGGGGGCCGACGATTACCTCCCCAAACCCTTTCATCCCCGCGAATTGGTGGCGCGCGCCCGCGCCGTGCTCCGCCGCACGCGAGACGTGCGAGAGACACAGGCCGGTCCGGTTGTTAAGGCGCCCAAGGCTGGCCGCTTCCGGTTCGAGGGCTGGACGCTGGACGCCGCGTCGCGGGCGCTCGTCGATCCGTCGCACCTTCCGGTGGAATTGTCCGCGGGCGAATATGATCTCCTCCTCGCCTTCCTGGAACACCCCCAACGGGTGCTCACCCGCGATTTTTTGATGGATTGGACCAAGGGGCGCGACGCCACGCCGTTCGACCGATCGGTCGACGTCGCGCTTTCCCGCTTGCGCCGCAAGCTGCGCGACGATCCGGGCGAGCCGCGTCTGATCCGCACGGTGCGCAATGGCGGCTATCTATTCGCCGGCCGGGTGGACCGCTTTTAACATGGCCATGATCGCCAATACGCTGAGCATGCGGATCGCCGGGGCTCTGCTGGCGGGCCTGGTTCTCTTTAACGCGGTGATGGCGATTGCTTTGTTCGCGCCGATCGGGCGGGAGCGCGCGGCCCTTTTGGTGTTGCCGCTGCCGGCGCAAGCGTCCGCGATCGTGCGGCTGCTGGAGGCCAGCCACCCGCAGCAGCGCCCGCTGGTGTTGGCCGCGCTCAATTCGCCTGCGCTGGCGGTGCGCCTGCTTGACGAGCTACCCCGCGAACCGGCGGGAGGCCTACCCCGGGTGCGCTATGAGCAGGTCCTGGGCCTTTACGATTCCGTGTTCGCCGATCACGAATTTCACCTCGATCTGCGAAAGCGCGGGCTGACGCCGCGCCTGCTCGGAGGGGAGGACGCCGCCGATTTCGAGCCGATACGCCTGTTCGTGCGGCTGGAGGATGGCGTCTACGTGCTGATTCAGCCGGCGCGGGCGGCGATGTTCGATACCCTGCTGGTGCGCGGTCTGACGATTGGGGCGATCGCCGGACTGGCGATCATCATCGGTCTGATCCTGGCCGTGCGGCGCACCGCGAGGCCCGTCGCCGAACTGGCCGGCAACGCCCACGCCTTCGCCGATCGCCTTGACGCGCCGGATCTGGAGGAGCGGGGCCCCGCGGAATTGCGCGATTTGGCGGCGGCTTTCAACCACATGAAGCGGCGTATTCGCGCGCTAGTCTCGGAGCGCACACGATTTCTCGCCGCGATCGCGCATGACCTGCGAACGTATCTGACGCGCTTGCGGCTGCGCGCGGATTTCATTGCCGATCCGGGTCAACGCGCGCGCGCCGAGCGCGATCTCGATGAGATGGCCGCGCTTCTTGAAGAAACCCTCGATTTCGCCCGCGCGAGCGAGGCCAGCGGCGAGCCTGGCGCGCAAACGCCGCTCGTCCAGGAAATCAGAGCCTTCGCCTTGGCGCGTCAGGAAATGGGCGAGGCGGTGTCGGTTGAGGATGAGCCAGAGGGGGAGGCCGTCGCGGCGATCGAGCCGATCGCATTGCGCCGGATTCTTGGCAACTTGACCGACAATGCGCTGCGCTACGGCCAGGCCGCACGCATCCGCATCGCACTGGAGGAACGGTATTGCGTCATCTCGATCGAGGATGACGGCCCGGGCCTTCCCGAAACGGCGCTCGACCGCGTGACGGCCCCTTTTGAACGGCTTGAGAGTTCCCGCGCGCGCGCCAGCGGCGGCGCGGGGCTGGGCTTGGCCATCGTGGCCGCGCTCGCGCAGCGCCGTGGCGGGGCGCTGGTGCTGGCGAACAAGGATACAGGCGGGCTGATCGCCAGCGTCCGTTTGCCGCATGCCTCGAAGTCTCCCGATCCGTGGCGCGGGGTCTGATCCTCTGCGAGACGCGCGGATGGGATGGACTTCGCCGGTCGATGCTGGTCTGAGACCACCCCATGCTGACGCTTCCCCTCGCCGAGCTTTTACCCTTCGCCCTGGGCCTGGTGCTCGCCGGGGCGGTGACCGGGGTATTGGCGGGGCTGTTCGGGGTGGGCGGGGGCGCGGTGATGGTGCCCATCCTCTATGAGGTGTTCCGCCTGCTGGGCGTGGACGAAAGCGTGCGGATGCATCTGTGCGTGGGCACTTCGCTCGCCATCATCATCCCCACCTCGATCCGCTCCTTCCGGGGGCATCTGAAGAAGGGCGCGGCGGACGTCGCGACCCTGCGGCTCTGGGCGCTTCCGGTGGTGGCGGGGGTCGCGCTCGGGGGCGTGCTGGCCGCGCTGGCGAGCGGGGCCGCGCTGGAGCTCGTGTTTGCGCTGTGCCTGCTGGTGGTGGGGGCCAAGATGCTGTTCGGGCGGGAGGAATGGCGCCTCGCCGCCGACCTGCCGGGCAAGGCGGCGATGCGCCTGTACGGGCTGCTGATCGGGGTGCTCTCGACGCTGATGGGGATTGGGGGCGGCCTGTTCGGCAATTTGGTGCTGACGCTCTACAACCGGCCGATCCACCAGGCGGTGGCCACCTCCTCCGGGCTGGGCGTGCTGATTGCGGCGCCGGCGATGGCGGCCTATGTCGCAGCAGGCTGGGGGGAGGCTGCGGCGCTGCCGCCCGCCTCGCTGGGCTATGTCTCTCTGGTGGGGTTCGCGCTGGTGGCGCCGCTCAGCGTGGCCACGGCGCCGCTGGGCGTACGCCTGGCGCACGGCCTGTCCAAGCGCATGCTGGAGCGGCTGTTCGGCGTGTACGCGCTGGCGATCGCCGCACGCTTCCTGGTCGCCGCCGCCACCTGAACCTACCCGACGAACGCCCGCTCGATGACGAAATCGCCCGGCTCGGAATTGGCGCCCTCGACGAGGCCGTGGCTTTCAAGCGTGGTGGCGACCTCCTTGATCATGGCCATGGAGCCGCACAGCATCACCCGGTCCTCCTCCGGATCGAAGCGCCGCCCAGGGAACCCCAGATCCTCGAACAGCGCCCCCGAGGCGATGCGGTCCGTGATCCGGCCGGGACGCTCGAACGGGCCGCGGGTGACGGTGGGGTAATAGCTGAGCTGCGCCTGGGCGAGTTCGCCGATCAGCTCGTCGTGCATGATTTCGGCCTCGAACAGGTTGCGGTAGGCGAGCTCGCTCTCCTCCCGCACCGTATGGGTCACGATGACCCGCCCGAAGCGCTCATAAGCCTCCGGATCGCGCGCCACCGACAGGAAGGGCGCGAGCCCCGTGCCGGTGCCGATCAGGAACAACCGGCGCCCGGGCCGGAGCGCGTCCAGAACCAGCGTGCCGGTGGGCTTTTTGCCCATCAGCACCGTGTCGCCGACCTCGATCTTCTGCAGCCGCGAGGTAAGCGGGCCGCCGGGGACCTTGATGGACAGGAATTCGAGTTCCTCGGCGAAGCCGGGGCTGGCGATGGAATAGGCGCGCAAGGTCGGGCGGTCCTCGCCGGGGAGCCCGATCATCACGAACTCGCCGGAGCGGAAGCGGAAGCTCGGCGGGCGGGTGAGCTTGAAACTGAACAGGCGGTCCGTCCAATGGTGCACCCAGGTGACGGTCTGCTCGGTTTGAGCGCTAGACATGGAACCTCCGCTTGATCTCTCTTCCCTGTGCCGATTGAGACGCGCCGATGCAATGCCTGATCGGCAAAGCCGCGCTCACGCCCGCATCCGGCCGGAGCCGCTGACGAAGGGGGAGCCGCGCTCATAGAACCGCCAGGGCTTGTCGGCCTCCCGCGTCAGGCCGATGCGCCCGCTGGTCCCGATCGGGCCGCAGGGGGAGCGCGGCGGCTCCAGACGCAGCGCCCCGCCGGCGTAGAAATCCACCCCCTGCTGGGCCAGCCCCACGCCGAACGCCTGCGCCAGCCGGCCGGGCCCCCGCGCCAGATCGTGGCGCCGCGCCACCCCCCGCCGGGCGGCCATCCGGTCTGCGCCCTCAAGCGGCTCCACCGCCCGCAGCAACACACCCGCGCCCACGCCCTCGGCCTCGCTCGCCACGTTCAGACAATGGTAGCGGCCATAGATGCGGTACACATAGGCGCGCCCCGGCGCCGCGAAGAGCCCGGCATTGCGCGCGGTACGCCCGATATAAGCGTGGCAGGCGGGGTCGCCCGGGGGGTAGCCCTCCGTCTCCACGATCCGCCCGCTGACGACGCCCGCCCCGTCCTCGTGCACCAGCACCGCCCCGATCAGCGCGCGCGCCAGCGCCAGCGTGTCTGTCGGGAAGATCATGACTTCAGATTGTACCCGGTGCGGAAGATCCACCAGATCGCCCCAAGGCACGCCAGCATGAAGGCGATGATCAACGCCAGACTGAACCCGACATTGACGTCTGACTGCCCGTAGAAACTCCAACGGAAGGCGCTGACCAAATAGACGACCGGATTGAACAAGGTGGCGGTGCGCCAGAAGGGCGCCAGCATATCGAGCGAGTAGAACGTCCCGCCGAGGAAGGTCAGCGGCGTGATGATCATGGCGGGCGCGATCTGCAGCTTCTCCCAGCCGTCCGCCAACACGCCCAGGATAAAGCCCAGCAGGCTGAACGTAATGCAGGTCAGCGCCAGGAAGGCGAGCATCCATAAGGGATGCAGGATCGTGAAGTCCACGAACACGCGGGCCGTCGCCAGGATCACAAGGCCCAGGAACGCAGATTTGGTGGCCGCCGCCCCGACATAGCCGATCACCACCTCCCCTACCGCCACCGGGGCTGACAAGACCTCATAGATCGTGCCGGCGAATTTCGGCATGTAGATCCCGAAAGAGGCGTTGGCGATGCTCTCGGTCAAAACCGACAACAGGATCAGACCGGGCACGATGAAGGCGCCGTAATCGATCCCGTCGATCTCGCGAATGCGCCCGCCGATCGCGGCCCCGAACACGATGAAATAAAGCGACGTCGAGATCACCGGCGTGGCGATGCTCTGCACCAGCGTGCGCCAGCCGCGCGCCATCTCGAACAGGTAGATCGCCCGGATCGCATAGAGATTCACGAGCGCCCCCGCACCAGATCGACGAAAATGTCCTCGAGCGAACTCTGTGTCGTGCCGAGGTCGGTAAAGTCCACGCCCAAGTCGAGCAAGGCGCGCATCAACGCGGCGATCCCCCCGCCCTCGCGATGCACATCGAAGGTGTATACGAGCGCAGAGCCGTCCTCGGCGAGGGTCAAATCAAAGCCGCTCAATTGGGCGGGGATCGCCGCGAGCGGGCGGGCGAGTTGCAGCGTCAGGTTCTTCTTGCCGAGTTTGGCCATCAAAGCGGCCTTCTGCTCCACCAGGATGATCTCGCCCCCGCGCATCACGCCGACGCGGTCGGCCATCTCCTCGGCCTCCTCGATATAATGGGTGGTGAGGATGATGGTGGTCCCGCCATGGCGCAGCCGGCGCACCATCGCCCACATCTCGCGCCGCAATTCCACGTCCACCCCGGCGGTAGGCTCGTCCAGGAAGAGGATTGCGGGCTCGTGCGACAACGCCTTGGCGATCATGACCCGCCGCTTCATGCCCCCCGACAGGGCCATGATCTTGGCGTGGCGTTTGTCCCACAAGTAGAGGTCGCGCAGCACGCGCTCGAGGAAGGCGGGGTCGGGGGGCTTGCCAAACAGGCCGCGGCTGAAGGCGACTGTGTCCATCACCGTCTCGAACATGTCGGTGGACATCTCCTGGGGCACGAGGCCGATCTTGGCGCGCGCGGCGCGGAAATCGGTCACAATGTCGTGGCCGTCGGCGCGCACCGTCCCGCTGGAGGGGGTGACGATCCCGCAGATGATGCTGATCAGCGTCGTCTTGCCCGCCCCGTTCGGGCCGAGTAGCGCGAAAATCTCCCCCCGGCGGATCGACAGGTCGATGCGCTTCAGCGCCGTGAAGCCGGTGGCGTAGGTTTTGGAAAGCCCCTCTACCTCGATGATGGCGCCCGCAGGCGCGCCGCCCTCCCCCATGCCGTGTTCTCCGCCCGCCCGCTTTTGTGGCGGCTGACACGTACGGCCCGAACCGGGGAATTTGAAGGGGCCGTCTGTGCGCCGCGCGCGGGCGGCATCGCGACGGAACCCTTCGGCGTGCAGGATGGTTACTACGCCAAACGCACCAAAAGCTTCAAAGCAAGCCCCGAAACCTTTCGCACCATTAAGGTTAAGCTTGGGCAAGCGAAACATGGAGGGAGGCCGCGCCATGCCTGAAAGTCCGCCGAAACCGGCGACGGCGCCCGCGCCGAAGCCCGCCCAGCCCGCCGCTAAGGCCGCTCCGTCGGAGAAGCCCGAGGCGGAGGACAAGCCGGAGGAGGCGGCGAGCCAGGAACCGCAAGCCGGCGCCCCGCAGGGCGCGGAAGGCGAGGCGATCGCGATGCTCCGCGAGGACCACCGCGGCGTGGAGCAGATTTTCGAGCGGTTCGAGAGCGCGACGCGACGCACCCAGAAACAGAAGCTCGCCGCGCAGGCCTGCCAGGAGCTGATCATCCACGCGCTGCTGGAGGAGGAGATCTTCTATCCCGCCTGCCGCGAACACATGGACGATTCTCTGCTCGATGAAGCCCAGGTCGAGCATGACAGCGCCAAGACCCTGATCAACGAGATCCTGGGCGGCGATCCGACCGACGCCTTCTTCACCGCGAAGGTCAAGGTCCTGGCGGAGATGGTCAAGCACCACGTCGCCGAGGAGGAGAAGCGCGTCGAAGGCATCTTCGCCAAAGCGCGCGCGGGCGGCCTCGACGGCAAGGAGATCGCCGACCGGCTCCGCGAACGGAAGGCCGAGCTGTTGCAGCAAGCCGAAAGCGACGGTCTGGAGCGCCCTCGGCCGCGCTCCTTCCGCTCTACCCCCACCGAAACAGAACCGAGCATGGAGGACACAATGCCCCAATCGCGCACGCGTAACGACGACGGCCGCTACCGGGACGACGACGAGGACGACGATCGGCGCGGCCGCAATGGCGGCGGCGGGCGCTCCCGCTCCACCCCCGACCGCGATGAGAACGGCCGTTTCATGAGCGACGATGACGATGACCGGCGCGGCCGCAGCAGCGGCGGGCGCTCCCGCTCCACCCCCGAGCGCGACGAGAACGGCCGCTTCATGAGCGACGATGACGACGATCGGCGCGGCCGCAGCAGCGGCGGCGGCGGGCGATCCCGGTCCACCCCGGAGCGCGACGAGAATGGCCGCTTCATGAGCGACGATGATGACGACCGGCGCGGGCGCAGCAGCGGCGGCGGCGGGCGCTCCCGCTCGGACGACGACGACGACGATCGGCGTGGCCGCAGCGGCGGCTCCGGCGGCGCGCGCTCCCGCTCCATGCCGGAACGGGACGAGGACGGCCGCTTCCTGCGCGAGGATGACGACGATAATCGCCGCGGCTCGCGCGCGCGCAGCAGCCGGGACGAGGACGGCCGCCATGAGCGCAGCGGTTGGCACGGCGATCCCGAAGGCCACGCCGAAGCCTCGCGGCGCGGCTGGGACGCCCGCCAGGGGTCCTCGCGCAGCAGCGGGCGCCAGGACGATGACCGCGGCGTGCGCGGCGTGCGCGGCGGGGGCGGCAGCCGCTCGCGCGAGCAGGAGGACGACCGTCGCGGCTCCCGCGCGTCGGACAACGGAGACCGCTCCCGCTACGGCGGAAACGACGATCGCCGCCGCAACACGGGCGGCTGGTTCGGCGATCCCGAAGGCCATGCCGAGGCCGCCCGGCGCGGACGCGAAAACCGCGACTGAGGCTTGAAAGCGCTTTGCCCCGTCCGGATGCGCCCGGGCGGGGCGAGCACTTTACGTCGAGAGGCCCACCACACGCCGGACATCGGCCATCACCGGCTCCGCGATCGCCTGCGCGCGCTCGGCCCCGGTGCGCAGCGTAGCGTCGAGCCAGCCTTCGTCCGCCAACAGCCTACGCATCTCCGCGGCGATCGGGGCGAGCCGCGCGGCCGCGCGCTCCGCCAGGGCGGGTTTGAACACGCCAAAGCCCTTGCCGCCGAACTCGCCCAGCACCGCCTCCACGCTGACGCCCGCGAGCCCCGCATAGAGGGAGACGAGATTCTCCGCCTCCGGGCGCCCGGCCAGCCCCTCCTTGCTCTCCGGCAGCGGCAGGGAATCGGTGGTGGCCTTTTTGAACTTCTGCAGGATAGCGCCGGCATCGTCGGTCAGGTTGATGCGGGAGAAATCGGACGGATCGGACTTGGACATCTTCTTCGTTCCGTCCCGCAGGCTCATCACGCGCGCGCCCTCGCGCGCCCCGTCCGCCCCCTCGATCAGCGCTTCGGGCAGCGGGAAGAAGCCGGGCGCGCCATAATCGGTGTTGAATTTCTGGGCGATGTCGCGGGCGAGTTCGAGGTGCTGCTTCTGGTCCTCGCCCACGGGCACGTGGGTGGCCTTGTAAACCAGGATATCCGCCGCCTGCAGGACGGGATAGGCGAACAGGCCGACGGAGGAGCGCTGCGCGTCCTTGCCGGCCTTGTCCTTGAACTGCGTCATCCGCTCGAGCCAGCCCATCCGGGCCACGCAATTGAAGATCCAGGCGAGCTCGGCATGGGCGCGCACCGCCGACTGCACGAACACGATCGAACGCTCGGGATCGACGCCCGCGGCGATATAGGCCGCCGCCACCTCCCGGCAGGCGGCGGGCAGGCGCGCAGGGTCATGCGGCTGGGTGATCGCGTGCAGATCGACGATGCAATAGAGGCTCTCGAACCGCTCCTGCAGCGCCACGAACTTGACCAGGGCGCCCAGATAATTGCCGAGGTGCAGCCCGTTGGTGGGCTGCATGCCGGACAGGACGCGCGCGGGGCCGGAATAGCGGGGCGGAGGCTCGGCGGTCATGGATTGCGGCTTCGGGGCTGAAGAGTTCCGGGTTGGAGGGTTTAGGGCGTCGCCAGCTCAACTGTCCAGCACCGGGGGCGCGCCCTTCTCCCGCCGGAACGCGGCGCGCACCTCCCGCACCGTCACCGCGCGAAACAGAAACAGACACGCAAAGTACAAAACGCCCCCGGCCAGCACCGCGAACGCGATCGCGCCCTCCTTCGCGCCGAACCAATCCTCCAGCGCTTCGCGATTAAGGGCCGCCCAGCCCACATACATGGCAAGCGCAGCCGCCGCGAGGAACAGCCGCGCAAAGCGCGCCGCCGCTTTGCGATCGGGCCCGTAGGAGCCGCGCCGCACCAGCGTGCGCACCATCAGCGCCACGTTCGCCCACGCCGCGAGGCTGGTGGCGGCCGCAAGCCCTGTAAAACCCGGCGCGCCTAACGCCCGCAGGGCGAAAAACAAGCCGGCGCCGAGCACCACGTTCAGCCCCATGGAAATGAGCGCATAGCGCATCGGCGCGCGCGTGTCGTCGCGGGCGAAAAAAGCGGGCGCGTAGATCTTGGCCAGCACGAAGGCGGGAAGGCCCCAGGCGTAATGGAACAGCGCGTCCGCGCACGCGCGCGCATCGCTTGGGGTGAAAGCGCCGCGGGTGAAGGTGGCGTCGATGATGAAGAAGGGCGCGGTCAGAAACGCCGCCGCGGCCGGCAGGGTGAAGGCCATGGACAGCGCCACCGCCTCATCCAGCGCCCCGCGCGCGCCCGCCCCGTCCCCCTGCTGCACCAGGCGCGAAAGGCGCGGCAGCATCGCCACCCCCACCGCAATCCCGATCAGGCCCAGCGGCAGCTGATAGAGCCGATCGGCGACGTTGAGATATGTGATCGCGCCTTGTTCGAAGGAGGCCAGGATCTGCGAGATCAGCACATTGATCTGCAGCGCCCCGCCCGCGATCGCCCCGGGCACCGCGAGCCCGATCAGGCGCTTCACGTCGGGCGTCAGGACCGGCCAGGCCCGCTTCAACCGCACCCCCTGGCGCCGCAGCCCCAGATAAAGCACAAGCGCCTGCGCCAGCCCCGCGACGCTCACCCCGGCCGCCGCCGCGTACGCCGCCGCGGTCGCGTCATCGCGGAACGGCAGCACCGCCAGCAGGATGCACAGGTTCAGCAGCGTCGGCGCGCCCGCCGCCAGCACGAAGCGCCCGCGCGCGTTGAGCACGCCGGAAAACAGCGTCGCCATCGTCATGGCGATCAGATACGGCATCGTGATCTGGGTGAGCCGGGTGGCGAGATCGAAGGCGGCGGGATCGTCGCGATAGCCCGCGAACAGAACGAGGTTCAGCCAGGGCATGGCAAGCTGCGCCAGCACCGTGAGCGCGGTGGTGGCGAAGGTGAGCACGGCCAGCGCCTCGCCCGCGATCCCATCGGCGCGCGCAGGCCCCTCCCCCGCCAACGTCTTGGAATAGGTGGGCACGAAAGCCTGCGAGAAGGCGCCCTCCGCGAACAGCCGGCGAAACAGGTTCGGGAAGCGCAGCGCCGCGAAGAACGCGTCCGCCACGGGCCCCGCCCCGAGTGCGGCCGCCAGCACGAGATCGCGCGCAAAGCCCAGGACGCGCGAGACAAGCGTCAGGCCGGAAATGATTGCGGTATTGCGCGCCAGGCTCAAGCAGGGCTCCCCGAACGGCGCGGACCCGCGCCGGGGACCCTCTTAGCGCCAGCGCGATGCGGGCGCGACCGCCATGCGCTGGCGATCCAACGTGGCCGGCGCCGCCGGCTCGCCCGCCGCGAGCGCCTCTTCGAGCCCCTCGCGCAGCGCCTCCATGCGGGCAGGATCGGAGAGCTTACGCCCGTCCAGGTCCTGGACGTAGAACACGTCCGAGACCCGCTCCCCGTACGCATCGATATGGGCCGACATCACCGACACGCCCGCATCCGCCAACACGCGCGCCAGCGCCGCCAGCAGGCCGGGCCGGTCGCGGCCGGACACCTCGATGATCGTGGCCGTGCGCGAGGCGTCCGGCTCGAACCGCACCCAGGGCACAATCGCGAACGCCGCCGCCCGGCGGGGAGGCGCGGGCGCGGGCGCGGCCCGCGGGGCTTGCTCGCCCTCGGCGGCGCGGGCCACGCGCGCCAGGAGCCGCGCGAGCGCGGCGGGGTCGTTCAGTCCGTAGGGGTCTCCCGCGGCGTCCTGGATGGAGAATACGTCGAACACCTTGCCGAGCGCGGTGGTGATGACGCGGGCGTCGGTGACGTCAGCGCCGGACTGGGCGAGCGCCTCGGCCACATCGGCGAACAGGCCGGGACGGTCCGGGGCGTGCACCAGCACTTCGGCGACCCCGCGCCGGGGGGTGGCGCGCGCAGCCACATGGACGGGGCCGGCCGCGTCCGCCCGCGCCATCTCCTCGGCGTGCCATTTCACCGCCTCGGTCTCGAACGAGAGCCAATAGGCGTCCTCCAGCGTGTCGAGCCAGGAGGCCGCCTTGCCGGTGCGGTCCTGCAGGTCCGCGAACACGGCCTCGCGCGCGTGGCGCGCCTGCTCGGACAACCGCTCGCGCACGCCCGCCTCGTCGGTGCGCCCGCCATGGAAGGCGGCCTCGGTGAGGCGATAGAGGTCGCGCAGCAATTGGCCCTTCCAGCCGTTCCACACGCCCGGGCCCACGGCGCGGATATCGGCGACCGTCAGTACAAGGAGCAGGCGCAGCCGCTCCAGATTGCCCACGCTCTCTGCGAACTTGGCCACCGTCCGCGGATCGCCCACGTCACGCTTCTGAGCCACGTCGCTCATCAGCAGGTGGTGGCCGACGAGCCACCCCACGAGTTCGATCTCCTCCGCGGGCAGCCCCAGACGCTCGCAGGCGGCGATTGCGGCGCGCGCGCCCATCTCCTCCTGGTCCCCGCCCCCGGCCTTGCCCGCATCGTGCAGCAGCATGGCGAGGTAGAGCGCGCGGCGATTGATGATCTTTGGAAAGATGAGCGAGGAGAGCGGATGCTCCTGCTCGAAATGACCGCGCTCGATCGCCGAGATCACGTCCACCGCGCGCAGCGTGTGTTCGTCCACCGTATAATGGTGGTACATGTTGTACTGCATCTGCGCCACAACACGGCCAAACTCAGGCACGAAGCGCCCCAGCACCCCCGCCTCGTTCATCAGCCGCAGCGCGTTGGCGGGATTGGCCTTCGAGGTCGCGACATCGACGAAAACCTTCGCCGCCTGGGGGTTGCGGCGCACGGCGGGGGTGATGCGCCGCAGCGAGCGCGTGACTTCGGCCAGCGCGTCAGGGTGAATGTCCAGATTGCGCCCATCGGCCAGCGCGAAGATGCGCAGGATGTTGACTGGGTCCTCCGCAAACACGTCCGCATTGTCCACCGTCACGCGGCCGGCCTCAAGTCTGAACCCGCGCGGCAACGCCGCCGCCCGCCCGGGCGGGGCAACGATCAGGCGGGACAGAGCGGGCGCGCGCTTTTGATGTTCGGCCTCGAGTTTGGCGCACAGGATGCGGGTCAACGCGCCCACTTGTTTGACGACGAGGAAATAGCGCTTCATGAAGCGCTCCACGGCCGGTTGCGCGCCGCGCGCCTCATAGCCCATGCGGGCGGCCATTTCGGGCTGCACGTCGAAGGTCAGCCGCTCCTCGCCGCGCCCGGTCAGAAAATGCAGGTGGCAGCGCACCTTCCAGAGGAACTCGGTGGCGCGCAGGAAGGCTGAAACCTCCTCGCGCGTAAAGAGGCCAAGGCGCGCATAATCCATTGGCTGCTGCGCGCCATACATATGTTGGGCGATCCAGAACAAGGTGTGCAGGTCGCGCAGGCCGCCCTTGCCCTCTTTCAGATTGGGCTCGACCATATAGCGCGAGGCGCCGGAGCGGGCGTGGCGCTCGTCGCGTTCTTTGAGTTTGGCGGCGATGAAGCTGCGGTGGGAGACCGAGACGACCTCCTTCTGGAAGCGCGTCTTCAACTCCTCCGCGAGATTGTCATCGCCGGCGAGCCGGCGGCGTTCGAGCAGCGCGGTGTGGATCGTATGGTCTTCCTTGGCGAGGCGGATGCTTTCGTCCACCGTGCGCGAGGCGTGCCCGACTTTCAGGCCCATGTCCCACAGCATGTAGAGCATGTATTCGGTGACGCTCTCGGCCCAGGCGGTCTGTTTGTAGGCGCGCAGAAACAAGAGATCGAGATCGGAGGACGGGGCGAGCTGGCCCCTTCCGTACCCGCCCACCGCCAGCACCGCAAAGCGTTCCCCCTCGGTCGGGTTGTGGGCGCGGAAGACGTGAGTGGTCGTGAAATCATAGAGGGCGCGGATAACCTCATCGGCCACCAGCGCGAGCAGGCGGGCGGTCTCGAGCCCGCTATGGCCGGCCTCCATCCGCTCCTTCGCGATCATCCGGCCGCGAAACAGGGCCCCGTGCAACAGCCGCTGCGCCGCGCGGCGCGCGCCCGCCTCGTCGCCGATATGGTTGAGGGCGGCGGCGCTCAATTGCGTACGCAGCTTGACGCCGTCCACGACGTCCTCGATGCGCGCGGGGCGGATCCTGGAAACCATGAACAAGCCTAGCAGGCCAAGATGGCGAAAGCCTGAACGGCTTACGGAAAGCCGCGCGCGGCGGCGAAGGCAAGGCCCGTCATCGTCGCCATGGATCCCACCATCCACATGATCATCGACCGCAGGCCCGCCTCATATTGAGCTTTTGTGACCATCTGCTCGAAGCGGCCGTCCACGAAGCCGAAGCGCCCGACGATCGCGTCGAAGCGCGCCTCCGTGCTGGCCTCGAACCGGTCCAGGCGTTGCAGAACCAACGCCAAATCCGCTTTGACCACGTCCATTTCCGCGCGCGTCGGGGTGTCGTGACGAAACGCGGAGAGTTCGCCCTTGAATTCCGATCGCAGCGCGGAGAGTTCGCCCTTGAACTCTGATCGCAGCGCGGAGAGTTCGAGCTTCAAATCCGCCCGGGTCACGAGGTCGGCCAGGCGGACGTCCTGGGCGTCGCGGATCGCCCCGGCGATCTCTTCCGCATGCGCGCGCGGGAGACCTGCGCCTTCCAGGCGCTTGGAGAGGGTGAGGGCGTCGACGGTCACCGTGCACAAATAGCGCGGAACGCCTGCGGCTTGAAGGGCCTCAGCCCGACGGCAAGAGGGCGCGCAGCCGGTACAGAAGATCGAGCGCTTCCTTGGGGGTGAGGCGGTCGGGATCGGCTTGCCGAAGCGCTACCTCCAGCGCTGAGGGCGGGGGCGGCGGCGGGGGCTGGTCTGCGAACAACGGCAGCGCTTGCAGCCCGCCGCCGCCGCTGCGCTCGCGCCCCGCCTCCAGCCGCGCCAGCACGGCGCGCGCGCGCTCCACCACCGCACGGGGAAGGCCCGCGAGCTTGGCCACCTGGATGCCGTAGGAGCGGTCCGCCGGCCCGGGCATCACCTCGTGCAGAAACACCAGATCGCCCTTCCACTCCCTGGCTCTCAGGGAAACGTTGGCGCACGCGCCCAGCCGGTCGGCCAGGGCGGTGAGTTCGTGATAATGGGTGGCGAACAGGGCGCGCGCGCCGTTCTGGTCGTGCATGTGCTCGGCCGCGGCCCACGCGATGGCCAGCCCGTCGAAGGTCGCGGTGCCGCGCCCGATCTCGTCCAGGATCACCAGCGCGCGGGCGCCGGCCTGGTGCAGGATGGCGGCGGTCTCCACCATCTCGGCCATGAAGGTGGAGCGGCCGCGCGCCAGATCGTCGCCCGCGCCCACGCGCGAAAACACCCGGTCCACCACCCCGAGCCGCAGCCGCTTGGCGGGGACGTAAAACCCGGCCTGGGCGAGGATGGCGAGCAGCGCGGTTTGGCGGAGATAGGTGCTCTTGCCGGCCATATTGGGCCCGGTGACGAGGACCAGCCGCGGCGCGGTTTGGCCGTCGCCGTCCAGGCGGGTGTCGTTGGGGGTGAAGCCGGCGGCGGCGTGGCGCACCGCGCGCTCCACCACCGGGTGGCGGGCGGCTTCCGCGATCAAAGCGCGGCTGTCGTCGATCTCGGGGCGCACCGCGTCCACATCTTCGGCCCATTCCGCGGCCGCCGCCGCCACGTCCAGCACGGCGAGCCCCTCCCCCACCGCGCGGATTTCGGCCTCCAGCGCGGTAAGACGGGCGCAGAATTCCTGAAACAGGGCGGCCTCGCGCGCCAGCGCCTCCTCGCCCGCGCGCGCGATCCGGGCGTCCAGCGCGGCGAGGTCTGGGGTGGTGAAGCGCACCGCGCCGGCCAAGGTCTGGCGGTGGATGAACCGCCCCGAGTGCGGCGGGCGCATCAACGCCTCGGCCTGTTTCGGGCTCAGATCGAGGTGATAGCCCAGCACGCCGTTATGGCGGATCTTGAGGCCGGCGAGCCCGGTTTCTTCCTGATAGGCGCTTTGCAGGGCCGCGATCACGCGCCGGCTGTCGTCGCGCAGGGCGCGCGCCTCGTCGAGGGCGCCGTCATAGCCGGGCGCGATGAAGCCGCCATCCCGCACCAGAAAGGGGGGTTCCGGCGCCAAGGCGGCAGCGAGATCGAGGGCGAGGCGCGCCACGTCCGGGGTTAGGGTGAGGCGGCTGAGCGCGCGCGCGATTTCGGCTGGCGCATCGGCGCCGCCGCAGCGGGCGGCCGCCCGCTCCCCGGCGCGCAACGCCTCTCGCAGCGCCAGCAGATCGCGCGGGCCTCCGCGCCCCAGGCTTAACCGCTGGGCGGCGCGGGCGAGATCGGGCGCGGCTTTCAGCTCCGCCCGGACGCCCGCGCGCTGGTCGGGCCGGGCGAGGAAAAACGCGCAGGAATCCAGCCGGGCGTTGATCGCGGCGATATCCAACAGGGGCCGGGCGAGGCGCTCGGCGAACATCCGCGCGCCCGCGGCGGTGAGCGTGCGGTCGATGGCGCCCAGCAGCGAGCCCTCGCGCGTCCCGCGCTGGGAGCGTTCGATCTCAAGGCTCGCGCGCGTGGCGGGATCGATGGCCATGAACGCGCTGGCGACGGCCCGGCGCGGGGGCGCCAGCCGCGGCGCGAGGCCCGCCTGGGTGAGCTCGATATAATCGAGCAGAAGGGCCGCGGCCGCCAGATCGGCCTGGGAAAAATCCCCGAACGCGTCCAGCGAGGCGACCCCGAACAGCGTCTGGGCCCGGCGCTCCCCGCCCCGGGGATCGGCCTTGCGGGCCGGGCGCGGGGTGAGCACCGCGCCAACCAGCGCGCACGCCTGCGCCACCCGCGGCGCATCCGCCTCCCCCGCCAACACCTCGGCGGGCGCGAGCGCGCCGAGTTCCTCGGTCAAGCGCGCAGGAGACGCCGAAAGGATGGTGAATTCCCCGGTAGAGATATCGGCCCAGGCGATGGAAGCTTCCCCGCCCTCCCCCGCGCCCGCGAACGCCAAGGCGGCC
The DNA here is from genome assembly GCA_031398975.1 of Alphaproteobacteria bacterium. Lineage (GTDB taxonomy): Bacteria > Pseudomonadota > Alphaproteobacteria > Caulobacterales > Aquidulcibacteraceae > JAKFWI01. The sequence continues at coordinate 20,267 of JANNOI010000020.1, forward strand.
AGGCGGTTGGCGGCGCGGGCCTCCAGCAACGCCTCCTCGGTCAGCGTGCCAGGGGTGACGATGCGGGTCACCGCGCGCTTGACGATCGCCTTGCCGCCCCGCCTGCGCGCCTCGGCGGGATCTTCCACCTGCTCGCACACGGCGACTTTGAACCCCCCGCGGATGAGCTTGGCGAGATACGCCTCCGCCTGGCGCCACGGCACGCCGGCCATCGGGATGGGCTGGCCGAGGTGCTGCCCGCGCCGGGTCAAGGCGATGTTCAGCGCGGCGGCGGCCTTCTCGGCGTCCTCGAAGAACAATTCGTAGAAATCGCCCATCCGGAAAAACAGCAGGGCGTCGGGATGTTCGGCCTTGGCGCTCAGATATTGGGCCATGAACGGGCTCGGTGCGGGAGCGACGCCATCGGCCATGCGCACTTGCCTCCTTCGCCCGCGCGCGGCCACGAATCGATGGCCAAGCCCTGCCCGCTTGGGTATAGCGGCGACCCGGGCGCGGCCAAATCCCCGTTCTCTTTGGATAACCCTCATGACTACCCGCCCCGCGCATCGGACGGGCGTGCTCGTGGCCGCCCTGAGCGCCATCTACGCCCTGGGGCCCTTCTCGTTTGACATGTACATGCCGGCGATGCCCGAGATCGGGCGCGACCTCGGGGCCACGTCCGCGCAGGTGCAGATGACGCTGTCGATCTGCTTCCTGGGCAATGGGATCGGCAACCTTCTGTTCGGGCCGCTGTCCGACCGGTTCGGGCGGCGGGCCCCGGCCATTTGGGGGGCGGGATTCTTCGTCCTCGCCTCGATCGGGTGTGCGGTCGCAACGGACATCCATTCCCTGATCGCGATGCGCTTTTGCCAGGCGCTGGGGGTGATGGCGGGCATGATCTCGGCGCGCGCGGTGATCGTGGATCTGTTCGAGCCGCGCGAGATGGCCCGGTTCGCGTCCTTGATGTCGATGGTGGGGGGACTAGCGCCGGTGGCGGCGCCGCTGATCGGGGGCCTCGTGTTCCTGGAGGCGGGCTGGCGGGCCGTGTTCTGGGCGCTGGCGGGGCTTGGCGCGGCGACTGCGGCGGCGGTGTTTTTCACCCTGCCTGAAACGCTGCCGCGCGAGGCGCAATTGGCGGCCCGGCGCGAGCGATCGCTCGCCTCCTACGGCGCGCTGCTCCGCAATCGCCCCCTGCTCCTGCCCGGCGCGGCGGCGGCGCTCGGCTGGTCGACGTTCGGGATCTATCTGGCCAATGTCTCGCACGTGCTGATCGACGTGCACCGTGTCCCGCCGGAGCATTTCGGCTGGTTTTTCGGGGTCAACGCCCTGGGGCTCATGGCGGCGGCCCAGCTCAATCGCTGGCTTCTGTTGCGCTTTCCGTTGGAGCGGGTGCTCGTGTGGGCGTGCCAGGCGGCGGTGGCCATGGCGGCGCTGGTGGGCGCGGCGGCGCTGTTCGAGTGGGGCTTGTGGGGCTTGGTCGGGCCGCTCTTTCTGCTGGTCGCCACCGTGCCGCTGACGGTCAACAACGCCACCGCCCTGGCGCTCGGCCACGACAAAACCCGCGCGGGCGCGGCCACCGCGCTGATCGGGGCGGTATCTTCGTTCACGAGCGCGGCGGCGTCTGCGGTGGGGGCGCTCGTGTTCGGCGGCTCGCCCCTGACCATGGCGGTGACGATGCTCCTGCTTTCAGGGGCGGCGCTCGCGCTGGTTTCCCCGGCTTTTCTCGCCTCCCTGCGCCGACGCCTCGTGCGCGCCCGCCCGGATTGAGCCGGGCGGCGGGTACGGCTACGCTGATCGCGCTTCCCTGCCGCAAATCCAAAGCCTGAGTGCATGTCCGAAGAAAAGCGCACCTTCACCGACGACGAAGCCCTGGCGTTCCATCGCCTCCCCACCCCCGGCAAGCTCTCGGTGACGCCCACCAAGCCGATGGGCACCCAACGCGATCTCTCGCTCGCCTATTCCCCGGGCGTGGCCGTTCCGGTCAAAGCCATCGCCGAAGATCCCGACCGCGCCTACGATTACACCTCTAAGGGCAATATGGTGGCCGTGATCTCCAACGGCACCGCGATCCTCGGGCTCGGCGATCTGGGGGCGCTGGCCTCCAAGCCGGTGATGGAGGGCAAGTCCGTCCTGTTCAAGCGCTTCGCCGACGTGGACTCGATCGATATCGAAGTGACCACCCGCGACGTCGAGGAATTCATCACCACGGTCCGCAATATCGGCCCTACCTTCGGGGGCATAAATCTCGAGGACATAAAAAGCCCGGAATGCTTCATCATCGAGAGCCGCCTGCGCGACGATCTCGATATCCCGGTGTTCCATGACGATCAGCACGGAACCGCCATCATCGCCGCCGCAGGGCTGATCAATGCGTGCGAGATCACCGGCCGGCGGCTGCAGGATTTGCGCGTCGCGGTGAGCGGGGCGGGCGCGGCGGGATTGTCGTGCATCTCGCTGATTAAGATGCTGGGCGTGCGGGCGGAGAACGTCATCGTCTGCGACAAGCAGGGCGTGGTCTATCGCGGCCGCACCTCGGGGATGGACCAGTTCAAGGCCGCCCACGCCGTGGACACCAAGCTGCGCACCCTGGAAGAAGCCGTGCGCGGCGCCGATTGCTTTATGGGGCTTTCCGTCGCCGGGGCGATGACCAAAGCGATGGTCGCCTCCATGGCCCCCAACCCGATCATCTTCGCGATGGCCAATCCCGATCCCGAGATCAGCCCGGAGGACATCCTCTCCGTGCGCCAGGACGCGATCATCGCCACCGGGCGCAGCGATTACCCGAACCAGGTCAACAACGTCCTCGGCTTCCCCTACATCTTCCGCGGCGCGCTGGACGTGCGGGCGCGCACGATCAATGAGGAAATGAAGCTCGCCGCCGCCAAAGCGCTCGCCGCCCTCGCCAAGGAGGACGTGCCCGACGAGGTCGCAGCCGCCTATCACGGGAGGCGCCTCAAATTCGGCCGCGACTACATCATCCCTACCCCGTTCGATCCGCGCCTCATCGTGTGCGTGCCCCCGTTCGTGGCGCAGGCGGCGATGGAGACGGGGGTGGCGCGCAAGCCGATCCTCGACATGGGCGCCTATAAGGAGCAGCTCGCCCAGCGCCTCGATCCCACCGCCGCCACCCTGCAGCGCATCCAGAGCATCGTGCGCGCCGCGCCCTTGAAGCGAATCGTGTTCGCCGAGGGCGAGGAGCCGGCCGTGATCCGCGCCGCGTACGCGTTCCGCGAGATGGGCCTCGGCGAGGCGATCCTCGTCGGCCGCGAGGAACAGGTGAAACGCAACATGGCGCTGGCGGGCGTGCCCGACGAGGGCGGGGTTTCCATCGTCAACGCCCGCCTCTCCGACCACAACCCCACCTATACCGACCATCTCTACCGCCGCCTGCAGCGCTTCGGCTATCTGCACCGCGACGCCCAGCGCCTCGTGAACCAGGACCGCAACGTGTTCGCCGCGTGCATGGTGGCGGTGGGCCACGCCGATGGCGTGGTCACGGGGCTGACGCGCGCCTACGCCGTGGCGCTCGAAGACATCCGCCGCGTGATCGACCCCGCCCCGCGCGCCCGCGTGCTCGGCATGTCGATCGTGCTCTCGAAGGGGCGGACGATCTTCATCGCCGACACCAATATCTGCGAGATGCCCGAGGCCGAGGACCTCGCCCAGATCGCCATCCAGACCGCGCGCGCCGCCCGGCGCCTGGGCGTGGAGCCGCGGGTGGCGTTCGTCTCCTATTCCACCTTCGGCAACCCGGCCGGCGAGCGAATGGAGAAGGTGCGCGAGGCGGTCTCCATTCTCGACCGGCGCGAGGATATCGATTTCGAATATGAGGGCGAGATGAGCCCGGAGGTGGCCCTCAATCCCGAGGCGCGCCGGCTCTATCCCTTCTCGCGCCTGACGGAGCCGGCGAACGTGCTCGTCATGCCCGCGATCCACTCGGCCTCGATCTCGACGAAGCTTTTGCGCACTTTGGGCGGGGCCACCGTGATCGGGCCGCTGCTCGTGGGCCTCGAGGCGCCGATCCAGATCGCGCCGCTGGACGCCACCGTCTCCGACCTCGTGACCTTCGCCACGATCGCGGCCTTCGACCTCAACCCGCGGACGAAATAGCCGCGCGCTTGCGGGCGACGGCGTTGAGGATCGCGCAGAGGATCAGCGCGGGGATCCCCACCAGCGCGGTGAGCAGGAAAAAGATCGCATAGGCCTCCATCAGGTCCCGCCCGGCCTGGAGCGCCTCCACCACCTGCCCGGAAAAGCCCTTCAGCGTCTTGCCCAGCATCGCATAGAAGGAGCTGAGCAGCGCGTATTGCGTGGCGGTGTACCCAAGGCTCGTCAGGCTCGACATATAGGCCACGAGCGCCGCGCCGGCGAAGCCTTCGGAGAAGTTCTCGGTGAACAGCACCCCGGCGAACAGCGCCGCCGACGGGCCCTGCGCCGCCAGGATCGTGTAGGCGATATTCGAGCCCGGCCCCACGATCGCACCGATCAGCAGCGTCGCCCCGAAGCCCAGTCGCAGCGCGCTAAGGCCGGCCGCGGCGATGCCGACCAAGGTGCCCGCGAGCCCGAACGTGAGCCGCACCGAGCCGATCGTCTCCTTCGCAAGACCGAGATCGACATAGAACGGCCCCACCATCGGCCCCATCACAAAGTCAGGCAGCCGATAGAGGCTGATCGCGGCGAGCATCAGCACCGCGAGGCCTCCGTGCGTCTTCAGAAAGGCCAGGAACGGCCCGACCACCGCATCGAACATCCCGCGCAGCGACCAGAGCGTCGGGGCGGCGGCGAGCGCGCCGCGCGTGGCCGGCTCCTTGGCGAGCAGCGTGGCGAGCACGGCGAGCGCCATCGCCGCGCCATACACCGCATACGCCCCCGCCCAACCCACCGCCGCGGCCACGAACAGGATCAGCGCATTGGCGGCCAGGATGGCGAACCGGTACCCGAGCTGGAAGGCCGAGGTCAGCAGGCCGATCTCGGAATCGTCGCCGTCGGCGCTCTCGATCCGCCAGGCGTCTACGGCGATATCCTGGGTCGCAGCGGCGAACGCCACGGCGAGCGCCGCGACCGCCAGCGCGCCAAGGCCCCCGCCCGGGCCGATCACCGCCATCGCCGCCAGCGACACGCCGACCACGGTCTGCGACAGCGCCATCCAGCCGCGCCGCCGGCCGAGGCGCCCGAACAGCGGGGCGTCGAGCTTGTCGACCATCGGGGCCCAGAGGAATTTGAACGAATAGGCGAAGCCCACCCACGAGATCCACCCGATCGCCGCCAGCGACACGCCATACTCGCGCAGCCACAGGCCAAACGTCGCCCCCGTCAGCAGAAAGGGCAGCCCGGAGCCGAAGCCCAGCACCAGCGTGATCGCCACCTTCGGCTGGCGCAGCGCGCGCAGCGTGTCGCGCCAGGTCCGCGCGGGGGGCGTCTCAGTGGGCGTAGCGGCGACGGTCATGGCGGCTCCGCCTCAAGCAGTGGCGGTTTTCACGGCGGGGGTAAAGCGGGCGAGCATGCGGGAAAGCTGTTCGGCGACGATCGGCTTGGTCAGGAAATCGTCCATGCCCGCGGCCAGCGCCTCGGCGCGCTCGTCCTCGCCGGCCTCGGCCGTCAGCGCGATCAGCGGGGTGCGCGCGGGCGGGCCCGGCAGGGCGCGGATCAGGCGGGCGGCGGCGCGCCCGTCCATCACCGGCATGCGCAGGTCCAGGAACACGAGGTCGTGGCCCCCGGCCGCCACCGCCGCCACCGCCGCCGCCCCGTCCCCCACCACCTCCACCGCGCAGCCCGCGCGCGTCAGCAGGGTGCGGGCGATCAGCGCGTTTACGGGATTGTCCTCCGCCAGGAGCACGCGCGCGCCCGGCCGCGGCGGGCCGGCGGGCGCGGCGCGCTCATCCTCGAGGCCCGCGCCAGGGGGCGTCACGTCCGAGCCGGCGGGCGCGCGTCCCGCCGCCAGGCGCACCCGCTCGATCAGGGAGGCCCGGCGCACCGGCTTGACGAGATAATGGCCGATCCCGGCCTCGCGGTAGAGCGCCAGCGCCGCGCGCTCCTCCTGCGGGACCAGCACGATGATCGCCGCGCCCCGGGCGAGGAACGGCGCCGGGGCTCCTTGCGCGATCGCGTGATCGAGGATCAGCACGTCCGGGGCGGGCGCTTTGTCCAGCTGGGCGCGGTCGGCGGCGGTTTCCGCGCGCCCGCCATGGGCGATGATCGTCTCGGCGGTGACGGCGGCCAAAAGCGGCGAGGGCGCGGCAACGAGCACGCTCACCCCCTCCAGCACCCGCTCCGGCGCGCGCGCGGGGGCGGCGATCTGGAACGGCAGATCCACCCAGAACGAGGAGCCGCGGCCGGGCGCGCTCTCCACCCCCGCCGCCCCGCCCAGGAGGCCGGCAAGCTTCTTGACGATGGCGAGGCCGAGCCCCGCGCCGCCGAAGCGCCGGGCGTGGGAGGAATCGGCCTGCACGAACTCTTCGAAAATGCGCATCTGCATCTCGCGCGGCACGCCGGGGCCGGTGTCGCGCACGGTGAAGCGCACGCGCGCCCTGCCCTGCCCGGCCCAGCCGGCCCCGATCGCGGCTTTCGGCGCGGCCCCGCCCCCCGCCATCGAAACCTCGAGCGCCACCCCGCCCTCGGCGGTGAATTTCAGCGCGTTGCCCGCGAGGTTGAACAGGATCTGGCGCAGGCGCCGGGCGTCGCCCGCCAGGCGCGCCGGCACGTCCCCCGCCACGCGCACGCACACATCAAGGCCCTTCTCATAGGCGCGCGGGCTCAGCAATTCGGCGGCCGCCTGCACCATCTCCTCGGGATCGAACGCGCACTCTTCCAGCGTCGCGCTCTCGGCGTCGAGGCGGGCGTAATCGAGAATGTCGGTGATCAGGCCCAAGAGGTGCTCGCCGCTGGTGCGGATGGCCTGGAGGTAGGCGCGTTCGGCGGGATCGAGGCGGGTCTGGGAGAGCACCTCGTACATTCCCAGAATGCCGTTCAACGGCGTGCGCAGCTCGTGGGTCAAGGTGGCGAACAGGGTGGTGCGGGCGCGCGCGGCCTGCTCGGCCGCCTGAACCCGGGTGGTGACGTCGCGCGCGGAAGCGATCCGGGCGCCGTCCGCCAGGCGGCGTTCGCGCCATTCATAGCGCCGCCCGTCCGGGGCCGAGGCTTCGAACACGCGCTCGCCATCCACGAAATCGGGCGGCTGGGCCCGACCCCAGGGCGGGCGGACGCCGTAGAGCGCGTGCGGGAACAGCGCGCGGAACGCCGCGTTGGCGCGCAGCCGCGACCCGTCCGGCGCCAGCAGCACGGCGGGATCGGGCGTCAGGTCGAACAGGTCGAGGCCGGCCGCGTCCATGCCGCAGAAAGCGCGCCCGTCGCTTAACAAAGTCTCGACCCCAGCGCCGCTTTGCGCGCTCACGCGGGGAAGGCCGGCGCGCCGCGGGCGGGCGCGGCCTCGCGCGGGCCGATGCGGCGAAAGCTCAGCGCCTCCGCCAGGTGCGCGCGCCGCACTGCGCCGGCGCCTTCAAGATCGGCGATCGTGCGGGCCACCCGCAGCACCCGGTGATAGCCCCGCGCGGACAAGCTCAAGGTTTCCGCCGCGCGCGAAAGCAGAGCCTGGCCTGGGCCGTCCGGGGCCGCGATCCGCTCCAGAAGCGCGCCGGCGGCGGCGGCGTTGATCGTCTCGGGGGCCACGCCGAGGCTTTCGGCCCGGGCGGCCTGGATGGCGCGGGCGGCGCCGACCCGGGCTGCGGCTTCGGCGGTGCCTTCGGCGGGTGGGGGCAAGGCGAGATCGGCGGCGGTGACGGGGGGCACGTCGAGCTGCAGGTCGATCCTGTCGAGGATCGGGCCGGACAGACGCGCCTGGTAGCCTGCCGCGCAGCCGGGACCGCGCCGGCACTGCACGGGCCCGCCCCCGCACCGGCAGGGGTTCATCGCCGCCACCAATTGCACCCGCGCGGGATAGGTGACGTGGTGGTTGGCGCGCGCCACGACGATTTCCCCGGTCTCCAGCGGCTGGCGCAGCGCATCGAGCGCGTGGGCGCTGAACTCGGCCACCTCGTCCAGGAACAGCACCCCGCGATGGGCGAGCGAGGCCTCCCCGGGCCTGGCCCGTAGCCCGCCCCCGACCAGAGCGGCCATGGAGGCGGAATGGTGGGGCGCCCGGAACGGGCGCGCCCGCGGCAGGGCGCCCCGCTCGAGCAGCCCGGCGAGCGAATGGATGGTGGACACTTCCAGCAATTCCGGAGCGCTCAAGGGCGGCAGCAGGCCCGCCAGCCGCTGCGCCAGCATGGATTTGCCCGAGCCGGGCGGGCCCACCATCAGCAGATTGTGGCCCCCGGCGGCGGCGATCTCGAGCGCGCGCTTGGCCTGTTCCTGGCCTTTCACATCGGCCAGATCGGGGATGGCGGGCGGCGGCGCGAGCGCGCCGCGCGCGGGCGTCTTGAGCGGGGCACCGCCGCGAAAATGGTTGACGATCGCGATCAGGGAGGGCGCGGCCAGCACCCGCGCGCCCGACCATGCCGCCTCCGGCCCCGCCTGCGGCGCACAAATCAGCGCGAGCCCATAGGCATCGGCTGCGACCGCGGCCGGCAGCACGCCCGGCGCCGGGGCCACCGCCCCGTCGAGCCCCAGCTCCCCGAACGCCATCACCCCGTCCAGCGCGTCGCGCGGGATCGCGTTGATCAGCGCCAAGAGCGCCAGCGCGATCGGCAGATCGAAATGGGAGCCCTCCTTAGGCAGGTCCGCGGGCGCGAGATTGACGATCACCCGCTCCGCCGGGAGGGCGAGGCCAAGGCTTGCGAACGCGGCGCGGACCCGCTCGCGGCCCTCGCCGGCCGCCTTGTCCGCCAGGCCGACGATGACGAGCCCGCCAAGACCGCCCACCACTTGCACCTGCACGTCCACCCGGCGCGCCTCAACCCCGGAAAACGCCACCCCCGCCACCCGCGCACTCATGCCCGCACCCCAAGCCCGCCACGACTTATCCACAAGATTTCGCCGCGACGCTGCGAAATCGCTGCTATTCAATAAAACATGGAGTGAACAAAAGAGCAACAGCAGAACATGCCCCCGTCGTCCAGATCAGCCCGCCTCGTCCCACGCCCCACGCACGTGCAACGGCCAGCGGCCGGGGGCGAGCACGACAAGATCGAGCCGGATCGGCGCGTCCCCCAGCCGGAAGCGCCGCGCGAGGTCTAGCCCGGCGCGGCGTAGGCGGTCGCGCTGGCGCAGCGACACCGCCTCGAGCCCCGCGCGGGAAGCCGCCCTCGCCTTGACCTCCACGATCACCAGCGCGCCGCCCCTCCACGCGACGAGATCGACCTCCCCGTACGGGGTGCGGGCCCGGCGGGCGAGGATGCGGTAGCCCTTCAGCGCCAACCACAGCGCCGCCACCGCCTCCGCCCGCCGCCCGCGCCGTTCGGCGGCCTGGCGGGCGGGCGTGGGCCTAGTCATGGTCCGGCGCCGCTTTGAGCGCGAGCGCGCGCGCATACACGTCCCGACGGGACACGGAGAACGCCTCCGCCACCGCATTGGCGGCGTCTTTCAGCTTCATGCCCGCCATCGCCGTCCGCAGCGCCTCGTCAAGGGCGGCGTCGCTGGCCCCCGCCCTCTCCGCGCCCGGCCCCACCAGCACCACCATCTCCCCTTTCGGCGGCTCGCCCAGCGCGGCGGCGGCGGCGAGGGAAGCAGCAAGTTCGGCAAGATCGGCGCGGCGGAATTCCTCGAACACCTTGGTGATCTCGCGCGCCAGCACCGCCTCGCGCGGGCCCAGCACCTGCGCCATCGCGGCCACGCTTTCGGCAAGGCGAGGGCCGGTCTCGAAGAAGATCAAGGTGGCCTTGACGCCGGCCAGCTCCTGCAGCGCAGCGCGGCGCGCCTTGTCGCGGGGGGGCAGGAAGCCGGCGAACAGGAAACGGTCGCTCGGCAGGCCCGCCGCGCTCAGCGCCGCGATCGGCGCGGAGGGGCCCGGCACGGGGATGATGCGGTGGCCGGCCGCGGCGGCGGCGCGCACCAGGCGGAAGCCGGGATCGGAGACGAGCGGGGTGCCGGCGTCGGTGGTGAGCGCGACCGCCGCCCCGCGCGCCAGCGCGGCCAAGGCGCGGGCGCCGGCGGGCTCGGCATTGTGCTCGTGATAGGCCTCGAGGCGGGCGCGCAGGCCGTGGGCGGCCAGGAGCTTGCGCGCCACCCGCGTATCCTCGGCGAACACCATCTCGACCCCGCTCAGCACGTCGAGCGCCCGCAGCGTGATGTCGCGCAGATTGCCGATCGGCGTGGCGACCACATAAAGACCCGTTTCGAGGTTTCCTGTGACGGCGCCGCGCGATGGACGCTGGGGCGCGGGGTCGGTACGGTCCGCCCCGTCTTGAGACCGGGTCGCCTCCCCGCCCGCCGCCGCGCGGGTTTCGGCGGCCTCGGGCGCAGGGCGGGAAGGTTCCGGGGAGGATTGGATCTTGGAGCGGGACATGCAACGCAGCGCACCTTCGGCCTTTCGCAGCTTGCGGCCAAGCCTCTCGGCGGCGTTTGCGGCGGCCGCGCTTTCGGCGTGCGCTTCCGCGCCCTCCGGGACGGCGGGCCCCGCCACCCAGCCGGTCGCGTACGAGCCCGCCGCCGCAGCCGCGCCGGCCCGCCGCCAGCCCGCGCGACCGGGCCTTTCGCCTTCTTTCATGAGCAGCGCCGCGATCGTGCGCATCGGGGTGATGCTGCCTTTCTCGGCCATCCCGGCCGAGGCGCAATCGCTCTATGACGCCGCAGAACTTGCCCTGTTCGACCATGGCGATGCCAACACCCTGCTGATCCCGGCTGAGGAGAACGCCGCCCAGCAGGTGCTTTCCCAGGGCGCGGACGTGCTGGTGGGCCCGCTCTTGAAGGAAAACGTCGCCTCCGCGGCCCAGCCTGCGCGCCAGGCGCGCGTGCCCGTGATCGCCTTCTCGACGGACAACAAGGTCGCCGGGGACGGGGTCTATCTGCTGAGCTTCCCGCTCGAGGAAGAAGTGTCGCGCGTGCTGGCCTACGCCTCGCTGCAGGGGGACCGGCGCGTGGCCGTGCTCGCGCCCGACGACGAGTACGGGCGGCGTGTGGAAGCCACCGCCCGCCGCGAGACCGAGCGGCTGGGCGGGGTGCTTGTGTCCTCGCAATTTTACGCCCGCAACGAACTCGACGCGGCGGGCGCTGCGGAAAGCCTCGCCCGGCGGGCGCAGGGCGGCGCCGATGCGGTGCTGATCGCGGCCGATAACGGCGCGCTGCTTCGCGCGATCGGGCCTGGGCTCTTGAGGGGCCAGCTCGATGTGCGGCGGGTAAAGCTTCTGGGCGCAGGCGCGGCCTGGTCCGCGGGGGACGCCCAACGCGAACCGACCCTGGCCGGAGGCTGGTACGCCGCGCCCGACCCCGTGGCGCGGGCGGGCTTCGAGGGGCGCTACCGGGGCGCCTATGGCCGGGCGCCTACGCGTCTTGCAAGCCTTGCCTATGACGCGGTGGCGCTGTCTTCGCTCTTGACCCGCGACCTCGGAGGGGCCGGCGCGACGCGCGCCTCGATCGAGCGGGCGGACGGGTTCATCGGCGCGGATGGGGTGTTCCGCTTCCGCCCGGACGGCACCATTCAGCGCGCGCTCTCGGTGCTGGAAGTGCGCGCCGGCGGGGCGGTGGTCGTCAGCCCCGCGCCGAAGCGGTTCGGCGGGGAAGGCTCCTAAAGGCTTAGCTCGGCGGCGATCCTGTCTGCGAGAAGGCGACCGCGCGGGGTGAGCGTCACGCGCGCGGGGTTGGCGTGCAGCAGGCCTTCGGCGGCGAAAGTCTGCAGGGCCCCTTCGTCCAGCGGGCCGCGCAGCGCCTCAATGCGCGCCCGGTCCAGCCCTTCGGCCAAGCGCAGGCCCATCAGCACCATCTCCGCGCCATGGGTGGCGGGATCGTGGATCTCCGGCGCCGTCCAGCCAACGCCCCGCGCGCCCACCGCGCGCACATAATCGAGGGGCTTTCGCGCCGCCAGGGTCGCCACGCGCACCCCGTCCAGCGCGATGCGGCCATGGGCCCCGGGCCCTATGCCCAGCCATTCTCCGCCGCGCCAATAATTTAGGTTGTGCCGCGCTTGGGCAGGACCGCTGCGGGCATAATTGGAGATCTCATAGGCCGGCGCGCCGGCAGCGGCCGTCATGTCCTGAGTCAGTTCGTAAAACCGCACGGCGCTCTCTAAGTCTGGCTGCGCGAGCGCGCCGCGGGCCAAAGCGCGCGCGAACGCCGTGCCGGGTTCGATGGTCAGTTCGTACAAGGACAAATGCTCGCCTGGGAGCGCCAGCGCCTGCGCCAGTTCGAGCTCCCACGCGTTGAGACTTTGCCCGGCGCGGGCGTAGATGAGATCAAACGATACCCGCGCCCCCGTAGCGGCCGCGCGGTGGACCGCCGCGATCCCCGCATCCACACCATGGGTGCGGCCCAGGGATTTCAGGTCTGGGTCGCGCAGGGATTGCACCCCGATCGACAGCCGGTTGATCCCGGCCGCCACAAAGTCGGGAAAGCTTTCCCGCTCGTCGGGATTGGCCTCCAGCGTGATCTCCGCGTCGCCAGACAGCGCAAAGCCCTGCGCTACCGTCGCAATCAAGCGCCCGACCGCACCCGCGCCCATGCGCGAGGGGGTGCCCCCGCCGAAGAAGATCGTGTCGACGCGCCGGCGCCCCACTTTATCGGCATGCGCTTTAATATCCGCGCACAGAGCGTCGAGCAGCGCTCCGCCCTCCTCCGCGCGCTCTTTGTAGATGTTGAAATCGCAATAGGGGCACAGCCGCGCGCAATAGGGCCAGTGGATGTAGATCCCAAGCCCCGGCCCGCTCATGTCAGCGCGGCGAGCAGCTTCTCGAAGGCGCGCGTGCGGTGGCTCAGCCTGATTTTGTCCGCGGGCGGAAGTTCGGCGAAGGTCGCTGCGCAGCCGTCGGGGACAAACATGGGGTCAAAGCCGAAACCGGCGTGGCCCCGCGGGGGCCAAACCAGGGTTCCGCGCACCTCGCCCTCGAACACCAAAGCCTCCTGCCCCGGCCGGGCCAGCGCCAAAACGCTGACGAACCGGGCGGAGCGATCGGTTGAGCCGCTGGCCTCGAGCGCCGCCTCGACCTTGCCCATCGCCAGGGCGAAATCGCGATCCGGCCCCGCCCACCGCGCCGTCAACACCCCCGGCGCGCCGCCTAGGGCGAACACGTCGAGCCCGGAATCGTCGGCGAGCGCGGGCAGGCCCGACGCTTCCGCCGCCGCCACCGCTTTCAGCGCCGCATTCTCGGCGTAGGTCTCCCCCGTCTCTTCGGGCTCGGGCAGGCCGAGATCCCAGGCGCGCAGCACGTCGAACTTCAGCGGCGCAAGCAGCGCCGCGATCTCCCCCGCCTTGCCGCGATTGTGGCTGGCCAGCACCAGCTTCCCCTCCAGCCGCACCTTTTGCATTCTCAGCCCACCGCCTCGCGCTGCTTGAGGAACAAGGCCTCCCCGCCGAGGCGCGCCAGGCGCATAAGCTCGGCGAATTCCGCATCCGAGAAGGGCCGCTGCTCGCCCGTGGCCTGGACCTCGATCAAGCGCCCGTCGCCGCACAGCACGAAATTGGCGTCCACCTCGGCGTTGGAGTCCTCGGCATAATCGAGATCGAGCACCGGCGCGCCCTGATAGATCCCGCACGACACCGCCGCCACTTGGCCGATCACGGGGTTCTTCTTCAGCACGCCCTCCTCCTTCAGATAGGCCGCCGCCCGCGCCAGCGCGACCCAGGCGCCGGTGATCGCGGCGGTGCGCGTGCCGCCATCGGCCTGGATCACGTCGCAATCGAGGGTGATCGTGCGCTCGCCCAGCGCGTGGAGGTCCACCGCCGAGCGCAGCGCCCGCCCGATCAGGCGCTGGATCTCCTGCGTGCGCCCCGATTGCTTGCCCTGGGCGGCCTCGCGCCGGCCGCGCGTATGGGTGGCGCGCGGGAGCATGCCGTACTCCCCGGTCACCCAGCCGCCGCGGCCCTTGCCCTTCAGCCAGCCCGGCACGCTGTCCTCGACGCTCGCCGTGCACAGCACCTTGGTATGGCCGAAATGCGCGAGGCACGATCCCTCCGCATAGCGCGACACCGAAACCTCCAGGGCGATTTCGCGAAGCGCATCGGGCGCGCGGGCGGAGGGGCGCATGGGCGACATCCATTAAAGCGGGAAAGATCGTGCGATAGCGCTTCGGGCCCCCGGCAAGCAAGCGCCGGCGCACGCCGCGTGCGCGCGCCATTGCGCCGGCGGGCGCGGGTGTTACCTAAGAGTGCGTGGTCGCTCCCCCCTCCCCGTCCCTGCTGGCCGCCCTTGACCAGCGTGCACGCGAGATCTTCCGGGAGATCGTCGAGGCCTATCTGCAGACCGGCGAGCCGATCGGCTCGCGCACGATTTCCCGGCGCGGGGTGGCGCTCTCGCCCGCCTCGATCCGGAACACGATGGCCGATCTGGCCGCACTCGGCCTGCTCGACAGTCCCCACGCCATGGCCGGGCGGCGGCCCACGCAATCGGGCCTGCGCTTCTTCGTGGACAGCCTGCTCGAGCTCGGGGACCTGAACGACGAGGAGCGGCGCGACATCGACGCCCGTCTGCAGGCCAACGGCGCCAATCTCGACGAGACGCTGAAGCGGGCTTCGGAATTGCTGTCCGGGCTGGCCGGGGGCGCGGGGCTGGTGCTGACGCCGGCGCGCGAGGCGCCGGTCAAGCATGCCGAGCTGATGGCGATCGGCCCGGGCCAGGCGCTGGCGGTGCTCGTATTTGAGGACGGCGCGGTGGAGAACCGGGTGATGGACACCCCGCCCGGCCTCACCCCCGCGGCGCTGCAAGAGGCCACAAATTACCTGAACGCCCGCTTCAAAGGCAAAACCCTGGCCGAGGCGCGCGCCGCCGTCGCGGACGCGATCGCGCAGGACCGCGCGGCGCTGAATGAGGCCGCCGCCACGCTCGTGCAGGGGGGGCTGGCGGAATGGTCCGGCGGGGAGGATCTTGCGGCGTCTCCGGGTCTTGCTGGGCGGGCGCTGATCGTGCGAGGCCGCGCCAATCTGCTGCAGGACCCCCAGACCGCCCAGGACCTCGAGCGCGTACGCCGCTTGTTCGACGATCTGGAAAAGGGCGAGGACGTGGCCCAGCTCCTTGACCTCGCGAGCCAGGCCGATTCCGTGCGCATCTTCATCGGCTCGGAAAGCCCGCTTTTTTCGCTTTCGGGTTCATCCCTGGTGGTGGCGCCTTATATGAACGCGCAGCGGAAGGTCGTGGGCGCGCTGGGCGTCATCGGCCCGACGCGGCTGAACTATGCCCGGGTGATCCCGGTCGTGGACTACACCGCCCGCGTGATCGGCCGGATGCTGGACCGGGCGTAGACAACGGACGAGGCCGAGAGGACAAGCATGCCGATGGACGAGACCGAGGGCTCCGCGCCGGCGGAGGCCCCCCCGCACGAAATCCCCGCCGAGCAAGAAGGCGGCGACCGCCTCGCGGTGCTGGAGGCCGAGACCGCCCGGCTGAAAGACGAATTGCTGCGCGCCTATGCCGAAACCGAGAACGTGCGCCGGCGCGGCGAACGCAACGCCCAGGAGGCCCGCGCCTACGCGATCGACCGGTTCGCGCGCGATCTGCTGGCCACGGCCGACAATCTGGGACGCGCGCTCGAGGCTTTACCCGCGGACGCGCGCGCCACCGCGGACCCCGCCATCCTCACCCTGATCGAAGGCGTCGCGATGACTGAGAAGGGCCTGATCGACGTGTTCGCCCGCCACAATCTGCGCCGCACCGGCGCCAAGGGCGAAGCCTTCGATTCCAACCGCCATCAGGTGGTCACGCAGATCCCCTCCGACGCGCCAGCCGGCGCGGTGGCGGAGGTGTTCCAGCCGGGCTACGTGCTCGGCGACCGTACGCTGCGCCCCGCCATGGTCGCGGTGTCCGCCGGCGGGGGCCGGGCTAGCGCGACTGCCCCGGATCCGGGCTCGGGCCCGGCGCAGCCGGAGGAGCCTGCGCCGGGCGAGGCGAAGGTCGACATCACCGCCTAGGCGCAAGCGGACCGGCCGGTCTTGTTCTTCCCGCCATGATCGGGAAGAACAGCGGGATCATGACCGCCCGATACAATCACCGCGACATCGAGCTGAAATGGGCCAAGGCCTGGGACGAGGCGGGCCTCTTCCGCGCGCACGCCCCGGCGGAGGGCGAGGCGCGGGCCAAGTATTACGTGCTGGAGATGTTCCCCTACCCGTCCGGGCGCATCCATGTGGGCCATTCCCGCAATTACACGATGGGCGACGTGGTGGCCCGCTTCAAGCGCGCGCAAGGCTACAACGTGCTCCACCCGATGGGCTGGGACGCGTTCGGCCTGCCGGCCGAAAATGCGGCCATCGAGCGCGGGGCCCACCCCGAAACCTGGACGCGCGCGAATATCACCACGATGAAGGCGCAGCTGCGCCTGCTCGGTCTGTCGCTCGACTGGGACCGCGAGATCGCCACCTGCGACCCCGCCTATTACAAGCACCAACAGGCCATTTTCCTCGCCTTCTGGCGCAAGGGCCTGGCGTATCGCCGCTCCGCCAAAGTCAATTGGGACCCGGTCGACAATACGGTGCTGGCCAACGAGCAGGTGGTGGACGGCAGGGGCTGGCGCTCGGGCGCGGTGGTGGAGACGCGGGAGCTCGAGCAATGGTTCTTCCGCGTTACGGCGTATACGGACGATCTGCTCGATGCTCTGGCGACGCTTTCGCGCTGGCCCGACAAGGTCGCCGCGATGCAGACCAATTGGATCGCGCGCAGCGCAGGCGCGCGGCTGCGCTTTGCGCTCGCGGGCGCGCCCGGCGGCGCGATCGAGGTGTTCACCACCCGCCCGGACACGCTGTTCGGGGCGAGCTTCATCGCGCTGGCGCCCGATCATCCGCTCACGAAGCAGATCGCGGGCGTACGCCCGGACGTGGCGGCGTTCGCGGCCGAGTGCGCGAGCCTCGGCACCTCCGAGGAGGCGATCGAGAAGGCGGAGAAGAAAGGCGTGGACCTCGGGCTGCGGGCGGTCCACCCGTTCGAGCCTCATGCCACGCTGCCCGTGTGGGCGGCGAACTTCGTTCTTTCCGGGTACGGAACAGGCGCGCTGTTCGGCTGCCCCGCGCACGACCAGCGCGACCTTGAGTTCGCGCGCCGCTATGGCTTGCCGGTGAAGCCCGTCGTCCTGCCCCCGGGTGCGGACGCGGCGACGTTCGCGATCGGGAAGGAGGCCTATACCGGCGCGGGAACGGCCTATCGCTCGGGCTTCCTTGATGCTCTGCCTACGGAGGAAGCGCGAGGCGCCGCGATCGCCGCGCTGGAGCGGCTGGGCGCGGGCGAAGGCGTGGTGCAGTATCGGCTGCGCGATTGGGGCGTGTCGCGCCAGCGTTACTGGGGCTGCCCGATCCCGGTGATCCATTGCACGGCCTGCGGGCCGACGCCCGTGCCCGAGGATCAACTGCCTGTGCTGCTGCCCCAGGATGTGCGCTTCGATGCGCCGGGCAATCCCCTGGCCCGCCACCCGACCTGGAAGCATGTCCCCTGCCCCCGATGCGGCGCCCCCGCCGAGCGCGAGACCGACACGCTCGACACCTTCGTGGACAGTTCCTGGTATTTCGCGCGCTTCACCGATCCTCAGAACACGGAGCGTCCGTTCGACCCGGCAGCCGCCCGCTATTGGCTGCCGGTGGATCAATATGTCGGGGGCGTGGAGCACGCGGTGCTGCACCTGCTCTATGCGCGCTTCTTCGCGCGCGCGCTGCGCGATTGTGGCCTCCTGGACCTGCCCGGCGGGGAGCCGTTCGGGGGCCTCTTCACCCAAGGCATGGTCACGCACGAGACCTATCGCTCCGTAGACGGACAATGGCTCGCGCCGGAGGAGGTGGCCCTCCAGGACGGCGCGGCCATCGAGATCAAGACCGGCGCGCCCGCTGCGAGCGGCCCGCTCGAGAAGATGTCGAAGTCGAAGAAGAACGTGATCGATCTCGACGCGTTCATCGCCGCGTTCGGCGCCGACGTGGCGCGCTGGTTCGTGCTCTCCGACAGCCCGCCCGAGCGCGACGTGGAATGGACCGCCGCCGGCGCCGAAGGCGCAGCGCGCTTCGTGCAGCGGGTCTGGGCCGCCATCGAGGGCCATGGGCGCCCAGCCCCGGGCCCCGGGGCCGCCCCTCCCCCCGGCGCCGACCAAGGCGAGGCGCTCGCCCTGCGCCAGGCCGCCCATCGCGCGGTCGCCGGCGTCACCGAGGACATTGAGGGCTTCCGCTTCAATCGCGCCGTGGCGCGCTGCTACGAGCTCCTGAACGCGCTCACCCGCGCCAAGGGCGAAGACGAGGCGATCGTGTTCGCGCGCGGGGAGGCGCTGCGCCTGCTTGTGCAAATCCTCGCCCCGTTTCTGCCCCACCTCGCGGAGGAGGGCTGGGAGGCGCTGGGCTTCGCCCCGTTCCTCGCCGCCGCGCCCTGGCCACAGGCCGATCCCGCCCTCGTAGAGGCCGCCGCGCTTACCCTGCCCGTCCAAATCAACGGCAAACGCCGGGCCGAGATCGAGGCCCCGAAGGGCGCGGACGAGGCTCTCGTGCGGGCGCTGGCGCTGGCGAAGGCGGAGCCGCTGCTGGGGGGCCTCACGGTACGCAAGGTGGTTGTGGTGACCGACCGGATCGTGAATATCGTCGCCGGCTGACGTCCAGACAGGACGCCCGATCTTCAGGCAGGATCCCCATGCGCTTCGCCCCGCCGCTTCTGACAGCAGCCCTCGCGCTCGCCTTGCCGCTCGGCGCGTGCGGCTTCCGTCCGCTCTATGCGCCCACACCTACGGGCGGCCCGGCGATCGGCTCGGTGATCGTGGACGAGGCGCCGGGCAAGGCCGGCCACGCGCTGAAGATGGAGCTTGACCGGCTGTTTGACGTGGAGCGCGGCGCGGGCGCGGCCCAGCGCCTGTCGCTGACGGTGAACGAAAGCGTCGCGGGCCTCGGGTTCCGGGTGGACGAATCCGCCTCCCGCTCGGACCTGACGCTCAACGCCTCCTACGTGCTTTACGATCCCGCCGGCAATGTGCTGCTGCGCGGGACCGCCTCCTCCGTCGCCAGCTACAACATCCCGAGTTCCGCCTATGGCGAGTACGCCGCCCAGCAGGACGCGCGCGAGCGCGCGGCGGAATTGCTGGCAGAGCGGATCCGCGTGGAGCTGGCGCTGCAGCTCTCCGATCCCAAGGTCCGCGCCGGCGCCGCCGCGCCCGCCCCCGCCGCGCCCACCTTGGCGACCCCCGGCCCTTCGTGAAACTGACGGGCGCCGGCGCGAAGGCCTTTCTCGCGGCGCCGGACCGCACCGCGCGCGCCGCGCTCCTGTTCGGCCCCAATCGCGCTTTGGTCAGCGAGAGCGTGGAGGCGGTGGCGGCCGCGCTGCTGGGCCCCGCGCCCGACCCGTTCGCCCTGACCCGCCTGCAGGAGGACGAAGTCCGCCGGGACAAGGCGCTGCTGCGCGACGCGCTGGCGGCGCAATCCCTGCTGGGCGGGGCGCGGCTGGTGCGGCTGCGGGCGGAGGGGGACGGCGCGGCCGACGCCCTCCTCGACGGGCTCGCGCTGCTGGAGAGCGGCGCGCCCGCGGCCGCGTTCCTGCTGGTGGAGGGCGGGGACCTGCCGGCCCGCTCCAAGCTCCGCGCCGGGTTCGAGAACGCCGCCAGGGCCGCCGCTATCGCCTTCTATGACGAAGACCAGAGCGCCATCTTTGCGTTCGCCGCGAGCCAACTCACGGCGAACGGGGTGGCGCTGACGCCGGAGGCGCGCAGGATGCTGGAGCAGGCCCTGCCGCTCGACCGCGGCCTCGTCCGCGGCGAGACGGACAAGCTCACGCTGTACGCCCACGCCTTGGGGCGCGCGCTGGAGGCGGGCGAGGTCGCCGCACTTCTTGCCGTCGAGGCCGACGCCGCGCTCGAGGACGCCACGCGCCTCGCCGCCGGCGGCGAGGCGGGGCCGGCCGTGGAGGCGCTGGAGCGGGCGGGCGTGGGGGGCGTCCAGGCGCTGCGCGCGCTGGAGCGGAGGCTGCTGCGCCTGATGGAGGCGCGCGTGCAGGTGGACGAGGGCGCAAGCCCCGCCGACGCGGGCGCCCGCCTGAAGCCGCCGGTATTCTGGAAGGAGCGCGAGAGCTTCGCGGCCCAGCTCAGGCTTTGGAGCCATGCGCGCCTCACGGCGGCGCTCGACGTCCTGTGGCGGGCCCAGCTGCGCGCCATGACCGCCAACGCCCCCCAGGACCTGATCGCCGCCGAAGCCTTCCGGGTGACGGCCGGGCTGCCGATGCGGCGCTAAAGATGCGGCGCTGAAGGCGCGGCGCTACCCGATCTGCGCCGTCAGGCGCCGGACGATGTCGTCGAGCTGCTCGAGCTTTTTGTAGGCCACCCGGATTTCGCCCCCCGCCTCGCCCTTGTGGGCGATGGTGGCGGAGAGGCCGAGCGCTGCCGAGACCCGCTCCTCCAGGGCCCGCGTGTCGGCGTCCTTCTCCATGGCGGGCCGGGCGGGATGGTCGCGCTTGTCCTTGGCCTGGGCGACGAGCTTTTCGATGTCGCGCACGTTCAGCGCCTGGGCGACCGCTTGGCGTGCGAGCTGGATCGGATCGGGCGCGTTGAGCACCGCCCGCGCATGTCCCGCCGAAAGCCGCCCCTCGCGCACCATGGCCTGGATCTCCTCCGGCAGGTTCAGCAGGCGCAGCATATTGGCGATGTGGGGCCGCGATTTGCCGACCACGTCGGCGATGTCCTGCTGGGTGCGGCCGAACCGCTCGATCAGCGCCTGGTAGCCCATGGCTTCTTCGAGCGGGTTCAGATCTGCGCGCTGGACGTTCTCGATGATGCCAATCTCGAGGATTTCGACCTCGTCCAGATCGCGCACCACGGCGGGGATGGCGTGTAGCTCGGCCTGCTGGGCGGCGCGCCAGCGGCGCTCGCCGGCCACGATCTCGTAGCGCCCAGGCTGGCCGCGCAGCGGACGCACCAGGATAGGCTGCAGCACCCCGTGGGAGCGGATCGAGTCCGCGAGCTCGCGCAGGTCTTCTTCGTTGAAGGTGCGCCGCGGCTGGCTGGGGTTGCGCTGGATGTGCTCGATCGGGATGCGCAGCTGCCCGCCCGGCTCGGCGGCCGCAGGCGCAGGCGAGAGCGAGGGCGGAGCCTCGGAGGGCGTCGCCACAGCCAAGGGCGGGGGCGCAGGGACGGGCGAGAACGGAGGCTGGGGGGGCGGCGGCGGGGCCGGCGGGCGGCCCAGATCGGGGGCGAAATTCTCTCCCAGCAGCGCCGACAGGCCACGGCCTAATCCACGCGGGCGCGCCGCATCCGACATCGCGATCTCCCCTACGCGGCGGCCAAAGCGCGCTCGCGTTCGATCAATTCCTTCGCCAGCGCGATATAGGCCTTCGAGCCCGGCGCGCTCTGGTCGTAGACGATGGCGGGCATCCCGTGCGACGGCGCCTCGGAGAGGCGGACATTGCGGGGGATGATCGTCTCATAGACCTTGTCCGGGAAGTACTGGCGGACCTCGGAGGCCACCTGGTCGGACAGGGTCGTGCGGCGGTCATACATCGTCAGAACCACCCCCTGAATTTCCAGGGTAGGGTTAAGATTTGATTGCACGGCCTTGATCGTCTGGTGGAGCTGCACCAGCCCCTCGAGCGCGAAGAACTCGCACTGCACCGGCACGAGCACGGCGTCCGCCGCGGTCATGGCGTTGACGGTGAGGATGTTCAGCGAGGGCGGGCAGTCGATCAGCATGTAATCGAACGCGCCGCCCTCATGCTCGACGCAATAGGCCGCGAGGCTGTCGCGCAGGCGGTGCTGGGGGCGCAGGCCCGCCATCAGCTCGGTCTCGAGGCCGGAGAGCGACTGGTCCCCCGGCACGATCGAGAGGTTGGGAACCTTGGTGGCCATGATCGCGGCCGAGAGCGGGCGTTCGCCCAGGAGCACGTCGTAGCTCGTCACTTTGCGCTGGGCGGGGTGGATGTCGAGGCCGGTGGAGGCGTTGCCCTGGCTGTCGACGTCGAAGATCAGAACCCGCTTGCCGGTGGCTGCGAGGCCCGTGCCGAGATTGATCGCCGTGGTGGTTTTGCCCACGCCGCCCTTCTGGTTGGCTATCGCCAAGCTACGCAATTGCGACACGTTCGGCTCCTTCCACGCGCAGGATCCGACCGTTCGGATCGCTGAGGCTTTCGCGCGCGTCCACCCGCAGCGCCCAGGTCTTGGCGGCGTCGGCGAGTTCGCTGCGATAGTCGGAGCCCTTGAGGAACAGCCCCACCGCGCCGCGCTCCAGATAGGGCATGGCATGGGAGATGATTCGCGACAACGGCGCGAACGCGCGCGCGCTGACAACCTCGCACCGGCCCTCCTCCGCGGAAACCGCCTCGAGGCGCCGGGCGGCGATCGTGGCGGGGACCGCCATGGCCCGCGCCGCCTCGCGCAGGAAAGCCGCCTTCTTGTGGTTGGACTCCACCAGCAGGACCTGCGCGCCCGGCCGCCCCGCAAGGCACGCCGCCACCACCAGGCCCGGAAACCCCGCCCCCGATCCGAAATCCACCCACACGCGCGCGCCCCCCGCATGGCGCACGAGCTGGGCGCAATCGAGCGCGTGGCGGCGCCAATATTGGGCGAGCTCTCCGGGGCCGATCAGATTGATGCGCGGGGACCACGCGGCGAGCAGAGCGCGGTGCGCCTCTAGCCGCTCGATCGTTTCACGTGAAAGCTCAGGCAGGGCGCGCTGCAGATCGGCGGCGGTGAAGGCCCCCTCACCCCGCCCGGGCATTTTTCCTCACATGCGCGAGCAGTGCGGTGAGCGCGCCCGGCGTCACGCCCTCGATCCGCCCGGCCTGGCCGAGCGTCGCTGGGCGGGCGGCTTTCAGCTTTTGGCGCGCCTCGTGGGAGAGCCCGCCCACCCGGTCATAGTCGAGCGCCGGAGACAGGCGCAGGTCCTCGTCGCGGCGGAAGGCCAGCACGTCCGCCTCCTGGCGGTCCAGATAGCCGGCATAGCCGGCCTCGATCTCGATCTGGGCGCGCGCTTCGGCCGGGACCGCCGCGAGCGCAGGCCACAGTGCGGCGAGCCTGCCCCAATCGACGCCGGGATATGCAAGGAGCTGGGCGGCGTCGCGGCGCTGTCCGTCCTGGTTGACGCTGAGCCCGGCGCGGGCGGCTTCGACGGGGCTCAGCGTCAGCTGCGCCAGCAGCGCGCGGGCGGCGGCGATCGCGTCCTGCTTTTCCCGGAAGGCCGCGGCGCGTTCCGCGCCTATGCAGCCCGCCTCCAGGCCCTTCGGCGTCAGGCGCTGATCGGCGTTGTCTGCTCGCAGGGTGAGGCGGTATTCGGCGCGCGAGGTGAACATGCGGTACGGCTCGCTCACGCCGCGCGTCACCAGATCGTCCACCAGCACGCCCAGATAGCCCTCGGCCCGGCTGATCTCGACCGGCGCGGCGCCACTGGCCGCGCGCCCGGCGTTGAGGCCCGCCAGCAACCCCTGGGCCGCGGCCTCCTCATAGCCGGTGGTGCCGTTGATCTGGCCGGCCAAATAGAGCCCCGGAATGCGCTTGGTCTCCAGCGTCGCCAGCAGCTCGCGCGGGTCTATGTAATCGTATTCGATCGCGTAGGCATGGCGCAGGATGCGGGCGCGCTCCAGGCCCGGGATGGTGGCGATGAAGGCGTCCTGCACCGCCTCCGGCAGCGCGGTGGAGATGCCGTTGGGGTAGATTGTCGGATCGTCCAGCCCCTCGGGCTCGAGGAAGATCTGGTGGCTTTGCTTGTCGGCGAAGCGGGTGATCTTGTCCTCGATCGAGGGACAATAGCGAGGGCCGCGGCCCTCGATCGCGCCGGAATAGGTGGGCGAAAGGGCGAGGTTGGCGGCGATGATGGCGTGGGTGGCGGGCGTCGTGGCGGTGACGCCGCAGGCGATCTGGGGCGTGGCGATGGTGCGGGTCAGGAAGGAAAGCGGGGTGGGCGGATCGTCCCCGCGCTGCATATCGAGGCCCGCCCAGTCGATCGTGCGCCCATCGAGGCGGGCGGGCGTTCCCGTCTTCAGCCGGCCGATCGCGAAGCCCTGCGCATAGAGGCGTTCGGACAGGCCGATCGCGGGCGCCTCGCCCGCCCGGCCGGCCGGGATGCGCTTGGCGCCGATATGGATCATCCCCTTCAGGAACGTGCCGGTGGTGAGCACGATCCGGGGCGCGCGGAACACGCGCCCGTCCTGCGCCGCCACCCCCGCGACCGCCCCGTTCTCCAGCACCAGATCCTCGATCGCGGCCTCCGCGATCGACAGGCCAGGCTGGGCGGCGAGCGCGTCCTGCACCGCCTGGCGGTAGAGCTTGCGATCGGCTTGCGTGCGGGGGCCCCGGACGGCGGGGCCTTTAGAGCGGTTGAGCAGCCGGAACTGGATGCCGGCCGCGTCGACGGCGCGCCCCATCACCCCGTCCAGCGCATCGATCTCGCGCACGAGATGGCCCTTGCCGAGGCCCCCGATCGCGGGGTTGCAGCTCATCTCCCCAATCGTGTCGCGCCGGTGCGTCGCCAGCAGGGTGCGCGCGCCCAGGCGCGCCGCGGCCGCCGCCGCCTCGCAGCCGGCATGGCCGCCGCCGATCACGATCACGTCGAAGGAGAGAGCAGACAGGGACATGGGGGCAGGGCGATCCAGCAGGGTGAAGCCCGTCCATAGCGCAAACGCGCCGCCGCCGCGACCCGGCTTTGACGACCTGGCGTCCGCATCGAAAATTCTACTTCGGCTTTACTGTATTCGCGCGCGGGCGCCGGCGCGTGGTCGCTGGAAACCCTTGCCCTGCTTGGCGTTTCGACGCCGGTTTCACGTGAAACAGGACTTGCTCGTTACCCAATGATTACTTGCCGCCAAAGCCGATCATTTACCGATGCAGAATTGGCCGAATAGCGCATCCAGCACTTGCTCCACGTCCACGCGCCCCGTGATCCGGCCCAGCGCCCGCGCCGCCAGGCGCACGTCCTCGGCGGCCAGCTCCGCGCCCTGCCCCAGCGCGGCCTGCGCCCGGCTCAGGGCTGCATGCGCTTCCTCCACCGCCGCGCGGTGGCGGGCGCGCGTCAGCGGCGCCGCCTCCGCCTGCCCTAGCGCTGCGACCACGCGCGCCTCCAGCGCCGCCTCCAGCGCCGCCACGCCCTCGCTCTGCGTGGCCGCCAGCGAGAGCGTCTCGAAGGCGGTCGCAGCGGGGATCTCGCCCAAATCGGCCTTGCTGCGGATCAGGAGGTCGCCGGGGCGCAAGGTCGCCAAGGTCGCCGCGTCGGGGGCCTGGGCGGCGGGGCTCACCCCGAGGCGCAGATCGGCCTCCTCTGCGCGGGCCAGCGCACGCCGCACCCCCTCGGCCTCGATCGCGTCACGCGCCTCGCGGAGCCCCGCCGTGTCCGCCACCCAGACGGGGAAGCCCCCCAGCACCAGGCGCACTTCGATCACGTCCCGCGTGGTGCCCGGGATGTCGGAGACGATCGCCGCCTCGCGCCGGGCGAGCGCGTTGAGGAGGGTGGATTTGCCGGCATTGGGAGGTCCCAGGATGGCGATGCGGTAGCCCTCGCGGACCCGTTCGCCGCGGCTCTGGTCCGCGAGATGGGCCGCCATCTCCGCCAGCACCGCGCCGATCTGAGCGACAGCGCGGGCGCTTGCGTGGTCGAGCGCCAAATCGTCGTCGGGGAAATCGATCTGGGCCTCGAGCAGCGCCATCGCCTCGATCAGCCCTGCGCGCCAGCCCTCGTAGCGCAGCGACAACCCGCCCCGCATCTGGGCCAGCGCCTGCACGCGCTGGCCCTCGGTTTCCGCTTCCACGAGATCGGCCAGGCCCTCGGCCTGCGTGAGGTCGAGCTTGCCATGGGCGTAGGCGCGACGGGTGAACGCGCCGGCCGCGGCGGGCGCGAGGCCCGGGAGCGCCGACAGCGCCTGCACTAGGCGTGCAAGAATGGCGGGCCCGCCATGAATGTGCAGCTCCGCGACGTCCTCCCCGGTGAAGCTCGCAGGGGCGGGGAAAAACAAAACCAGCGCGTCGTCGATCGCAGCCCCATCGGCGGGATCGCGCAGCGCGCGGCGCGCGGCATAGCGCGGGGGCGGCGCCGCCCGGCCGGTCAACGCCTCGAGCGCTGCGCGCGCATGCGGGCCTGACAGGCGCACCACGCTGACGCCCGCACGCCCGGCCCCGCTGGCCAGCGCGTAGATCGTGGTGGGAGCAGGGACGCTCAGCCGCCGCGGCCGGACCGCCCGACGCCCGCAGAGGCGGTCAGCATGTTGACGAACGCTTCCTGCGCCTGCCCGCCCAACGCCATCCAGGAGCGCATCATCGTCTCCGGCGCCATGAGCTCGATATTGGCGCGCATGCGCTTGGTCATCTCCTCCACCATGCTCTCGTTCAGCGGCGTGATGTCGGGGAGGCCGATGAACTGGCGCGCCTCGATCGGCGTGCATTCGACTTCGACCGTGACTTTCATGGGCGCGCTCGCGATATGGGGATGGATCTGGTTATAGACCCGCGCGCGGCGATCTGGATAGGGTCCGGCCGGGCGCAACCGGAGGAGATGCGCGATGAGCGGACACACGGTCACGATCAAAGGCCCGGCAGGCGATTTCGAGGGCTATCTCGCCCTGCCCGCGGGGCGCGTGGCGAAAGCGGGCGTCGTGGTGATCCAGGAGATTTTCGGCGTCAATGACGTCATGCGCGCGCTGACGGACAGCTACGCCGCCCAAGGCTACGCCGCGCTCTGCCCGGACCTGTTCTGGCGCATCGAGCCGGGCGTCGCCCTGACGGACCGCACGGAGGCCGAGTGGAAGCGCGCGTTCGAGCTCTACCAGGCCTTCGACGTCGATGACGGGGTGGAGGATATCGACGCCGCGATCGAGCACCTGCGCGCGGTGGTGACAGAGGCCGCGGCCGCGCCCGGGGCCGGGCCGGCCGCGGAGATCGAGTCGGGGGCGAAGGTGGGGGCGGTGGGGTTTTGCCTCGGCGGGCTGCTGGCCTACCTGACCGCCGCCCGCACCGCCGCGGACGCGAGCGTCGGGTATTACGGGGTGGCGATCGAGCAGCGCCTGGAGGAAGCAGAGAAGCTCGCCCGCCCGCTGCTGCTGCACATCGCCGAGAAGGACCAGTTCGTGCCCCCCGACGCGCAGGAGAAGATCAAGGCGGGCCTCGCCCACCACCCCGAGATCACCCTCCATACCTATGAGGGCCAGGACCACGCCTTCGCCCGCGTCGGCGGCCAGCACTATGACGAAGCCGCCGCGAAGCTCGCGAACGAACGCACCCTCGCCTTCCTCCAGCAGAATCTGCTTGGTTAACGCGTCTTTACGGTTCGCCTCTGCGCCCCCGCGCGCGGTAGGGGAGGGGAGGGGGGCAGATGCGCGCGATCCGTTTTGAGGCCGTGGGCGGGCCGGAGGTGCTGCGCCTAGTGGAGGCGCCCGAGCCCGCGCCCGGCCCGGGCGAGGTGCTGATCCGCCAGCGCGCCATCGGCGTCAATTTCCTCGACGTCTATCAGCGCTCCGGCGTCTACCCTACGCCGCTGCCCAGCAGGCTCGGCTCGGAAGCGGCCGGGATCGTCGAGGCGGTGGGCGAGGGGGTGACGCGCTTCGCGCCGGGGGACCGCGCGGCCTATTGCTCAGGCCCGCTGGGCGCCTATGCGGACGCCCATATCGTCCCAGCGGAGAAGGCGGTGCGCCTGCCGGACGGCGTCGGCTTCGATCTCGCGGCCGCCGCCCTGCTCAAGGGCCTCACCGCCCGCTATCTGCTGCGCGCGACGCACAAGGTTGTTCCGGGCGACGTCATCGTCGTCCACGCCGCGGCGGGGGGCGTGGGGCAGATCCTGGTGCAATGGGGTAAGCATCTGGGCGCGACGGTGATCGCGGTGGCGGGCTCGCCGGAGAAGGCCGCGATCGCCGAGCGCCTCGGCGCCGACCACGCGCTCGTCTCCTCGCGGGAGGACATCGCGGCCGCGGTGCGCAGCCTCACAGGCGGGGAGGGCGCGGACGTCGTCTATGATTCTGTGGGCAAGGATACGTTCGAGGCGAGCCTGGATTGCCTCGCGCCGCTCGGCCTCTTCGTCAGCTTCGGCAATTCCTCGGGCCCCGTCCCGCCATTTCCGCCGAACGTGCTGGCGCAGAAGGGCTCGCTCTTCTTCACGCGGCCGACGCTCTTCACCTATGTACGCACGCCGGCGCTGCTGGACGAGGCGGCCGCGGACCTGTTCGCCGTGCTGGCCAGCGGAGCTGTGCGCGTGGAGATCACCCGCCGCTGGAAGCTCGAGCACGCCGCCGACGCCCACCGCGCACTCGAGGCCCGCGCCACGACAGGCAGCGTGATTTTGGAGCCCTAAGAGGTCAAAAGTTCCGGGGAGCTAAGGCTGTCGCGCGGATTACTCGGCGGGCGTTCGCCGTCCGTCCGCGGGAGCCTCTTGGGACGCGTTTATCGCAACGACCGCTGCGGTAATCGCCAATGCCAAGCCAATCATGAACAGGACTTCGGTAAGCATCCTTCACCTGTCCTCCAACGTCCAGAGTATCGTACGGACGATCAAATGCAAACCGACTGCGAACGCCCCGAGCAGGATCCAGAGGGGCGGCGTGAGTGTTTCGGTCAGTTGTGGATTGATCACCGGCCCGGCCAAGGCGGCCGCCGCCATCGTAATCGCAAGCGCGTTCACAAGCGCGGCCGAGGCTTGCGCGCCTCGCGGGTCGGGGGGCGGCGCCAGAGGCGGTCCAAGGATGGACTTAGAGCCATGCGCTAGCGATGGCTCAGGCGTTCATGCTCTGGAAGAAGTCGTCGTTGTTCTTCGAGGAGCGCAGCTTGTCGAGCAGGAACTCGATCGCGTCCGTCGTGCCCATGGGCGCGAGGATGCGGCGCAGGACGTACATCTTCTGCAGGTGCTCGCGCGGGGTGATGAGCTCTTCCTTGCGGGTGCCGGACTTCAGGATGTCGATTGCCGGGAAAGTCCGTTTGTCGGCGATCTTGCGGTCGAGCACGATCTCGGAATTGCCGGTGCCTTTGAACTCCTCGAAGATCACCTCGTCCATCCGCGAGCCCGTATCGATGAGCGCGGTGGAGATGATCGTCAGGCTGCCGCCTTCCTCGATATTGCGCGCCGCGCCGAAGAAGCGCTTCGGCCGCTGGAGCGCGTTCGCGTCGACGCCCCCTGTCAACACCTTGCCGGAGGAGGGGACGACCGTGTTGTAGGCCCGCCCCAGGCGGGTGATGTTGTCCAACAAGATTACGACGTCGCGCCCGTGCTCGACGAGGCGCTTCGCCCGCTCAATCACCATTTCCGCCACCTGGACGTGGCGCGTCGCCGGCTCGTCGAACGTGGAGGAGATGACTTCGCCCTTCACCGTGCGCTGCATGTCGGTGACTTCCTCGGGCCGCTCGTCGATCAGCAGCACGATGAGGAAGCATTCGGGGTGGTTGGTCTCGATCGCCTTGGCGAGGTTCTGCAGCAGCATCGTCTTGCCCACCCGCGGCGGCGCCACGATCAGGCAGCGCTGGCCCTTGCCGATCGGGGTGACGATGTCGATCACCCGGCCGGAACGGTCCTTCAGCGTGGGATCGTCTTGTTCCATGCGCAGGCGCGAGGAGGGGTAGAGCGGGGTCAGATTGTCGAAATGCACTTTGTGGCGGACGCGGTCGGGGTCCTCGAAATTGATGAGGTTGACCTTCACCAGGGCGAAATAGCGCTCGCCCTCCTTGGGCGCGCGGATCTGGCCGTCCACCGTATCGCCCGTGCGCAGGCCGAACTTCCGGATCTGGACCGGCGAAACATAGATGTCGTCGGGCCCCGCGAGATAGTTGGACTGGGGCGAGCGCAGGAAGCCGAAGCCGTCGGGCAGGATCTCGATCACGCCGGAGCCGCCGATATCGAAGCCGCTCTCGGCGAGCTGCTTCAGGATCGCGAACATCATGTCCTGCGTGCGCAGGTTGTTGGCGTTCTCGACGGAGAGGTCCTCGGCCATGGCGAGGAGGTCTGCGGGGGTCTTGCGCTTCAGGTCCTGCAGCGTGAGCTGGGTGACGCCTTCGAGCAGCTGTTGTTCGGTCATGGGAGCTTTGTCTGGGTTTGAAGGCCGCGCGGCGCCTGGGAGGGTCGCGGGGCGTCCTGCGGCGAGGGAGAGACCCTCAAAGACGCATCAGGTTTAGAAGAAACCGGCGGATGTGGATGAGCGCCGCCAGCGCTGCGCGTGTCTCTACGCGTCTGAAAGTTCGCTCTCATATCGCCGCGCCACCGTCAAGGGGCAAGCGGGTACGGCCGCGCCTCAGGCCGGCTGTTGCAGCGTCACCAGCAGCACCGCCGCGATCGCGATCACGAACGGGACCTCGTTCATGATCCGCCAGAAGCGGGCGCTATGCCGGCGCTCCCCCTTGGCGAGGCGCCGCCCAGCGGCGACGAAAAAGCCGTGCAGCCCGGAAAGCGCCAGCACCGCGAGGAGCTTCAGCGTCAGCCAGAGCGGGGGCGCGCCGGGGTGGAAGCCGATCCAAAGCGCAAGCCCCAGGGCCCAGGTGGCGAGCAGGGCGGGGGTGAGGATCAGGGTGCGCAGGCGCTGGGCGGCCGTCACCATCTTGGCCTCCAGCTCCCCCCCGGGGGCGGCCTCGGTCTGGTAGGCGTAGAGGCGGGGCAGCAGCAGCATGCCGGCCATCCAGGCGATCACGGCGACCAGGTGCAGCCCGCGCAGCAGGTCGTAATTCATGAGGCGGCTCGTTTTGGACAAAGGCCGAAGGCGGCGGGGCACAGCCGGCCCAGCGTCTCGGCGGACAAGCCGTCTCCGGCGTTCGCCGCGGCCACGATCCGTGCGGCCAGGGCGGCGATGAAATCGGGGCTCACCCCCGGCGTGCGGGCGCGGAGATAGAAGGGCAGGGCGCTCGTCTCCGCGAGGTGGGCGTATTCGATATCGAGCTCCACCAGCGTCTCCACATGCTCGGACACGAACGCGATCGGCGCCACGATCACCCCCACGCCATCCCGCCCGGCGGCGGCGATCTCCTGCGGCGTGGACGGCTGAAGCCATTTCAGCGGCCCCACCCGGGACTGGTAACAGATGCGGGTTTCCCACGCCTCCGGCAACAGCGCGGCGATCGCGGCGGCGGTGCGTTCGATCTGCCATTGATAGGGGTCGCCGCGGTCGATGGTGCGCTGGGGCAGGCCGTGGGCGGAGAACAGCACGCGCGGACGGTCCGGGGCGCCGGCCGCGCCCCACGCCGCTAGGATCGCCTCCGCATGGGCCCGCGCGAGGCCCCCATCGCCGGGATAGCAGCACAAGGCATGCGTCGGGCCGCCTCCAGCCTTGGCCCAGGCCGTGGCCCAGGCGGTGAACGCCGAGCCGGTCGTGGTGGTCGAGAATTGGGGATAGAGCGGGGCGAGCACGGCCTGCGTCGCGCCCCAGGCTTTCGCCGCGCGCGCGGCCTCCTCGGCGAACGGGCTCCAATGGCGCATGGCGATGAAGGTCTTGAACCCCTCCGGAAGCGCGTGCTGCAGCGCCTGGGCCTGGGCTTCCGTCTCGCGCTGGATGGGGGAGCCCCCGCCCATCAGCGCATAATTGGCGCGCGCCGATTTCGCCCGCGTCGCGGCGATCAGCGCGGCGGCGAGGGCCCGGACCGGCTGGGGCGCGCCGAGGATCGCCTTGTCGTTGAACAGGTTGAACAGGAACGGGCGCACCGCGTCCTGGTCCGGCGGGCCGCCGAGGTTCAACAAGATGACGGCCGTCTTGGCGCTCATGCCCGCTTCACCAGCTCGATCAGGGCGCCCAGATGCTCGGGCTGGGCGTCGGGGGTTATGCCATGGCCAAGATTGAAGACGTGAGGCCCGCCGACGAACGCCTCGAGGACGGCGCGCACCCCGCGCTCCAACGCTTGCCCCCCCGCCACCAGCAGCACCGGATCCAGATTGCCCTGCAGCGCCATTCCGGGCGGGACCGCCTGGCGCGCCCAGGGCGCGTCCGCGCCGGTATCGAGGGCCACGGCGTCCACGCCCGTCTGGGCATAAGCCGCCAGCCCAAGGCCGGCCTCGCGCGGGAACCCGATCACGGGCTGGCGCACGCCTAAGGCCCGCAGACGGGCCATGAGGCGGCGCGTGGGCCGAAGCACCAGGCGGTCGAACAGGGCAGGGGGCAGGCCGCCGGCCCAGCTCTCGAACACTTTCAGCACGTCCGCGCCCGCCTCGGCCTGAGCGGCCAGATGCAGGGCGGTCGCCTCCACCAGCACGTCGAGCAGGGCGTCCACGTCCGCGCCGCGTTCATACACCGCCCGCCGCGCGGCGGCCTTATCGCCTCCGCGCCCCTGCAGCATGTAGGTGGCCACCGTCCAGGGCCCCCCGGCGAAGCCGATCAAAGCCGTAGCCGGCGCGAGCGCGCCCCGCACCCGCGTCACCGCCTCATAGACGGGCGCGAGCCGCGCGGCAGCCTTCGCGGGATCGGCGAAGCGCCACTGAGGCTCCTGCGTCAGCGGCGCGAGCCTTGGCCCTTCGCCCTCAATGAAATCGACGCTCCGCCCAAGCGCGTCGGGGATCACCAGAATGTCGCTGAACACGATCGCCGCATCCAAATCGAACCGGCGCAAGGGCTGCAGCGTCGCCTCCGCAGCCAAAGCGGGCGCGTAGCACAGGTCCAGGAAGGTTTTCGCCCGGGTCCGCAGCGCGCGATATTCCGGCAGATAGCGCCCCGCCTGGCGCATGATCCAGACCGGAGGGCGCGCCAGGGTCTCCCCCTGGAGCACGCGGACGAGACCCGGCCTCACGTGCATTCTTTCACGCTTTCTCTTCTTCTTTCTTTTCGATGCAAAATCGAAGGGAGCCCGTAATGATAGGGGTGAGGACGGCGTGAGCGGTTTGGCCGCTCACCCGACGCCCTCAGCTTTATGCAAAGGCTTGACAAGGGGGAAGGCGAAGGCGGCGCGGCGTTTTCGCGATCGCTCTCTGGTTTTCACCGCCGCCGCGCCCACAGCCAAGCGTGTGAGCGGTTGGAGGAAGAGCGCAGAACCACTCGCGCGGACGTGCAGCGTCTTGTCAACGCGTTGGGCGAAAGCGAGAAATCCGCACGCGGCGCGCACCGCCGCCTCACAGCTCGTGCACAGGCCCCTCGATGCCGAAGCCCGCCTACGCCACCTACTTCAACGTGCACCTCGTTTCGGACTCAACCGGGGAGACGCTCGCGGGCGTCATGCGCGCGTCCTGCGCCCAGTTCGACAACATCCTGCCGATCGAGCATTCCTATTACCTCGTGCGCTCGCCGCGGCAGCTCGAGCGGGTGCTGCGCGAGATCGAAAGCGCCCCGGGCGTGGTGATGTTCACGATCTCCAACGACGAATTGCGCGGCCGGCTGGAGGCGCGGTGCCGGGAGCTGGCGATGCCCTGCGTGGCGGTGCTCGATCCGGTGCTCGATATGCTGTCGCGCTATCTGGGCATGGAGCTGAACCATCGGATCGGCGCCGGAAGGGTGCTCGACGCCGACTATTTCCGCCGCATCGACGCGCTGAATTTCGCGATGGGCCACGATGACGGGCAGGGCGGGGTGGAGCTCGAAGAGGCGGACGTGATCCTGGTGGGCGTCAGCCGCACCTCGAAAACCCCGACCTGCGTCTACCTCGCCAATCGCGGCGTGAAGGCCGCCAACGTGCCGATCGTGCCCAATATCAGCCTGCCGGAGCGGCTTTTCCAGCCCGACGCGCCCCTGATCGTGGGGCTCACCGTCTCGCCCGACCGCCTCGTCCATATCCGGCGCAATCGCCTGGCCACGCTGCACGAGCAGCGCTCTACCGATTATGTGGACGAGCAGGCGGTGCGCGCCGAGATCGTCCACGCCCAGCGCACGTTCGAGCGCCATGGCTGGCCGGTGATCGACGTTTCGCGCCGATCGATCGAGGAGACGGCGGCCTCGGTCCTTAATCTGCTGGCCGAGCGGCGCCGGGCCGGCGATACCTGACCGGCCATGCCAGACTTGATCCTCGCCTCCGCCAGCCCGACCCGCGCCGCGATGCTTGCCGCCGCGGGCCTTCACTTCACCGTGCGCGCCCCGCTGATCGACGAAGAGGCGATGAAGGCGGGCTTGCGCGCAGAGGGGCTGGCCCCGCGCGAACAGGCCGATGCGCTGGCGGAGCTGAAGGCGGTTTCGGTGTCGCGGCGGACGCCCGGCCTCGTCCTGGGCGCCGACCAGATGCTCGCGCTCGACGGGCAGGCCTTCGACAAGGCGCCCGACCGCGCGGGCGCGCGCAGCACGCTTCTGGCGCTGCGCGGGCGCACCCACACCCTGTTCACCGCCGCCGTCATCGCCCGCGACGGCGCCCCCATCTGGCGCTTCCTCGATGCGC
This sequence comes from Alphaproteobacteria bacterium, assembly GCA_031398975.1. Taxonomy (GTDB): domain Bacteria; phylum Pseudomonadota; class Alphaproteobacteria; order Caulobacterales; family Aquidulcibacteraceae; genus JAKFWI01. The sequence continues at coordinate 54,485 of JANNOI010000020.1, forward strand.
CCCAGCTCTCGATGCGCGCGTTCAGCGACGCGTTTCTGGACCAGTATCTCGATCTCCTGGGGGAGGGGGCGTGCGCCAGCGTCGGCGCCTATCAGCTCGAGGGCCTGGGGGCGCAGCTTTTCGATCGGGTGGAAGGGGATTTCTTCTCCGTTCTGGGCCTGCCGCTTTTGCCGCTGCTCGCGTTCCTGCGGGAGCACGCTCTGGTGGGGCGATGAAGCCGCTTAGCGGCCGGACGCGGCTTCTGGCGCTGTTCGGCGATCCGGTGTCGCACTCGCTGTCTCCTGCGCTGCAGAACGGATGGATCGCGGAGGCGGGCCTCGATGCGATCTATGTGGCGCTGCTTGTGTCCGACGCGCCGCGCTTTTTCCCGGCGCTGCGGGCGAGCGCCTGGGCGGGCGCGAACGTCACCGTGCCGCACAAGCCCGCCGCCGCCGCCGCCGCCGATACGCTGGACGCCGCCGCGCGCGCGTTGGGCGCCGCCAACGTGCTCCGCTGGGAGCCGGACGGGACGCTCGCGGGCTTCAACACCGATGCGCCGGGCCTGGTCGCAGCGCTGGACGGAGAGGCCCCGGGCTGGCGCGCGGGAACGCGCACGGCCCTGGTGCTGGGCGCCGGCGGGGCGGGGCGGGCGATGGTGTGGGGTTTGGCGCAGTCGGGCGTGGAGCGCATCCTTGTGTGCAACCGCACCCTCGGCGCCGCCGAGGCCGCCGCCGCGCTTTCCCCCGCAGCCCAGCCTCTGGCCTGGGACGCGCTCGAGGCGGGCTTCGCCGGCGCCGATCTGATCGTCAACGCCACCAGCCTCGGGATGCAGGGCGCGCCTTCTCCCGCCTGGCCGATCGAGGCGGCGCCGGCGCACGCGCTGGTGCTGGACGCCGTCTACGCACCGCTGGAGACGCCGCTCCTGCGCGCCGCGAGGGCGCGGGGACTGCACGCGCTCGACGGCTTAGGCCTCTTGATCCACCAGGGCGCGCAATCGTTCCAGCTCTGGTTCGGGCGCGACCCCGATATCGCCGGCGCGCGCGCGCGCCTGCTCGCGGCGCTGGGGGAGCGGTCATGATCATTCTGGGCCTCACCGGCTCCATCGGCATGGGCAAGAGCACGACGGCCAAGCTGTTCGCGGAGGAGGGCGCGCCGGTGTTCGATTCCGACGCGGCCGTGCACGCCCTCTATGCCCCCGGCGGGGCGGCCGCAGCCCCGGTGGGGGCGAGCTTCCCCGGCGTAGGCGACGCCGAAAGCGGGATAGACCGCGCCGCCCTCGGCGCGCTGGTGCTGGGCGATGACGCCGCCATCGCCCGGCTGGAGGCCATCGTCCATCCGCTGGTGCGCGAGGCCCAGGCCGATTTCCTGCGCCGCCAGCTCGCGGCCGGCGCGCCGTTCGTGGTCCTCGACATCCCGCTCCTGTTCGAGCGGGGCGGGGACAAGATGATGGATGCGGTGGTGGTGGTCACGTGCCCGCCTGAGGTGCAGCGCGCGCGGGTGCTGGCGCGGCCGGGCATGGACGAGGCCAAGCTCGCGCAGATCCTCGCCCGCCAGGTCCCGGACGCCGAAAAGCGCCGCCAGGCGGATTTCCTGGTCAACACCGCGTTCGGGATCGAAGACGCGCGCGCCCAGGTCCGCGCTATTCTTGCAGCCTTGAGCGACGCAGCGTAGCACGAAGCTTCACCGCCGCAGCGCCTGCCTCGCCCATGTCCAAAACCCGCGTCGTCATCTTCGATACCGAAACCACCGGCCGTTCGCCCGCGGACGGGGACCGGATCGTGGAGCTCGGCTGCGTGGAGCTGGTTGGCTTCGAGGTGGGCCGGACCTTCCACCGCTACCTTAACCCCGAGCGCGACGTGCCCGAGGAGGTGGTCCGCGTGCACGGCCTCACCACGCATTTCCTGCGCGACAAGCCCCGCTTCTCCCAGGTCTGCGAAGACCTGATGGGCTTTTTCGGGGAGGCGGACGCCATCGTCGCGCACAACGCCGCCTTCGACCGCAGCTTCCTGAACGCCGAACTCGCGCGCTGCGGGCTGAGCCCCGCCCCGGAGGAGCGGTTCGTGGACACCCTCGCCATGGCCAGGGCCAAGCTGCGGGCCGGCACGCGGTGCAGCCTCGACGCGCTGTCCCGGCACTTCCGGCTTGACCAGCGCGGCTTCGACCTTTCGGCGCGCAAGGGGGCAGGGGGGCACGGGGCGCTGCTGGACGCCCAGATGCTGGCGGAGATCTATATCGAGCTGTTGGGCGGGCGCGAGCAGACGCTCGCTTTCCTCGAACCCGAACAAGCCGTGACCGCCGCCGCCGCCGAGACGGCGCTCGGGATCGTGCGCCGCGCCCCGCGCCCGACGCCTATGGCGCCGCTCTCCACCCCGGCCGAGCGCGCCGCCCACGCCGCCTTCACCGCCGAGCTGGCGGGGGGAAACCCCTGGGCGTAACGTCGGCGGCTGGGCTCAGGAGAGCGTCGGGTCCGGCTGGGCCGCGCGCGCCTGGCGCTCGCGCAGTTGGGCCCTGTAGAGCGCGGCGAAATCGATCGGATCGACCAGAAGCGGCGGGTAGCCGCCTTCGCGCGTGACTTCCGCCAGCAGCCGGCGGCTGAAAGGAAACAAGAGGCGCGGGCACTCGATCAGCAGCAGCGGCTCCACATCTTCGGGCGCCACGTTCACGAACTGGAACACGCCGGAATAGACAAGCTCGGTCAGGAACATCACGTCCTCGCCGCGGCTGGCCTTGGCGTTGATCTTCAGATCCACCTCGAAGGCCTCGCCCTCGCCGCCGAGCGGGCGGGCGTTCACATCGATGCCCATGTCGATCGCCGGAGGCGTCTCGTTGGCGCGCGCGCCGGCTGCCGCCGTCGGGTTTTCGAAGGATAAATCCTTCACATACTGGGCCAGAACACGCAGATGTGGGGTGTCCGACGCCGAACCGCCCTCAGGCGCCCCCGGATTGCTCATGGATTTGCTCGTGCGTTAAGGCCATCGGACTGATGGTTGGCGGCGGGCTAACATGGGCGCGTGCGCGCCGCAACAACCCAAAGCTGGCGCAGGCGGTCCCCACGTACTATCTCAAAGCCTGTCGCGGGCGGATGGGGTGGGATCGTCTCTCACGCCGGCGGTCCGAAGGAGCTAAAGCGTGTCGCGCGAGCTGATTGAAATCATGGTGTTGGCGGCGATCGCGTTGGTCGTCGTGGCGCGCCTGTACAGCGTGCTGGGCAAGCGCACCGGCTCGGAACGGCCCACCCAGCAGCCTGCGCCGCGCACCGCCGCGACCGCGGGGGACTTGAAAAGCGTCACCACGCCCACCCCTGCGCCGGCTCCGCGCGCTGACCTCCCGCCCGCCGCGACTGGCGGCGTGGCCGATATCGCCGCCGCCGATCCGAGCTTCGAAGCGAGCGACTTCTTGGCCGGGGCCCGGGCCGCCTATGAGATGATCGTGCAGGCCTTCGCCGCCGGGGACCGCGACACGCTGCGCCCGTTGCTCAGCCCACGGATCTTCGCCCCCTACGAGAAGGCGATCGCGGACCGCGAAGCCTCGGGCGGCAAGGGTCCGGAACTGGTGCGGCTCAAGGCGGCGGAAATCGTGGACGCCGAGCTCGACGGCCAGCTCGCCCGCATCGCGGTGCGCTTCGAGGCCGAGCTTGCCGAGGGCGCGCACGGCCTGCGCGATACCCGCGAGAAATGGACGTTCGAGCGCGACGTCACCTCCCGCGATCCGAACTGGCTGCTGGCCAGCGTCGCCCAAGCCTGAGCGTAGCGCGTGGTCCGGCGCCGCGCGCTGACCGCGGAAGAAGCGGCGCTGTGGCGGGCTGTTGCGCGCCGCGCCCGCCCGCTGCCCGGCAAAGCCCTGCCGCCCGAGCCTGAGCCCGAGCATGGGCCTGAACTCGGGCCTGCGCCGCCGCCCGCCGCGATTGCGCGTGCGCCCGCCGCAACGCCACCGGCGCCCTCCGCCAAGATTCCGCTCCGGACGGTCAAGCCGCCGCCCGCCGATCGCGGCGGGGAGAAGCGCGTGCGGCGCGGCAAGCTGGAGATCGCGGCCAGCCTCGATCTGCACGGGCACACCCAGGATCAGGCGCGTGCGGCGCTGGCGCGCTTCCTCGCGGGGGCGCGGGCGGAAGGGGCGGGGGTCGTGCTCGTGGTGACCGGAAAGGGCGGGCGCCGGCCGATCGGGGATCGCGACGGCGGGGCTGCGTCCGCCGCGCTCGGCGAGGGCGTTCTGCGACGCCAGGTCCCGGGCTGGCTCGCGAGCGGCGATCTGCGGGCGCACGTAGCGGGCTACGCCCAGGCCCACGCGCGCCATGGCGGGGCCGGCGCGCTCTACGTGTTCCTGAAGCGGCGCTCTACATTTTAAGGTAGACCGTTTCTCGTCCGAAAACCGCGTAACACTTTTCGGGAAACGGTCTAATCCTTCGGCCGGGCGGCCTTTTCGGCGAGGCCGGATACGCCCTTGCGGCGCTCGAGCGCCGCGGCCACCGCCGCGCCCGGCACCCCGCACGCCTGCAGCAGCACCAGCAGGTGGTATAAAGCGTCGGCCGCTTCCTCCGCCAGCGCCGCCCCGTCGCCGTCGAGCGCGGCGATCACCGTCTCCACGGCCTCCTCGCCGAACTTCTTGGCGCACCGCGCGGGCCCCCGCGCCAGCAGCTTGGCGGTGTGGGAGGCGGCGGGGTCAGCCTCGGCGGCGCGCGCGGCGATGGTCCCGGTGAGCGCGTCCAGGGCCTCGCCCAAGGTTGGGGAGGGCGGGGTAGGGGAGGGCGGGCTCATGGCCGAGGCTCCTGGCCATGAGCCTGGAGCGGGCGCACCGGCATGCCGGCCGCGGCCAGCGCGGCGCGGGCCTCCGCCACCGTGTGGGTGCGGAAATGGAAGATCGAGGCCGCCAGCACCGCGCTCGCCCCGCCTTGGGTGACCGCCGCCACGAGATGCTCCAGCCGCCCGGCCCCGCCCGAGGCGATCACCGGCGCGCGTACGCGGCTGGTGATCGCGTAGAGCAGTTCGAGGTCATAGCCCGATCGGGCGCCGTCGCGGTCCATGCTGGTGACCAGCAATTCGCCCGCCCCACGCTCCACCGCCTCGCGCGCGAACGCCACCGCGTCGATGCCGGTGGGCTTGCGTCCGCCATGGGTGAAGATCTCCCAGGCGCCGGCGGCGGTGCGCTTGGCGTCGATCGCGCACACGATGCATTGCGCGCCGAAGGCGGAGGCGGCGCGGTCGATCAGGTCTGGATCGGCGATGGCGGCGGTGTTGATCGCGGCCCGATCGGCCCCCGCCAGCAGCAGCGCGCGGATATCCTCCACCGCGCGAACGCCCCCGCCCACCGTCAGCGGCATGAAGCAGCGATCGGCGGTGCGGGCCACCGCCGCGAGCAGGGTCCCGCGCCGCTCGTGGCTTGCGGTGATATCGAGGAAGCAGAGCTCGTCGGCGCCCTCGCCGTCGTAGAAATGGGCGAGCTCGGCGGGGTCGCCCGCGTCGCGCAGGTCGAGGAAGTTCACCCCCTTGACCACCCGCCCGTCCTGCACGTCGAGGCAGGGAATGATGCGCACCGCAAGCCCGGTATCGGAGGCGGTCGCGCCCATCACCCGGCGGCCGCCAGCAGAGCCGCGGCTGGATCGATATCGCCGTCATAGAGCGCCCGCCCCAGAACCAGGCCCTGGACCGGGCGGCCGGGCAGCGCCTTGAGCGCTGCGATATCGGCAAGGCTTCGCACCCCGCCGGAAGCGATCACGGGAATCTCGACCGCATCGGCGATGGAGCCGACGAAGGCCGCGTTCACCCCCGTCTTCAGCCCGTCGCGGGCGATGTCGGTGACGATCAGGGCGGCGGCGCCGGAATCCTGCATTCGCTTGGCGAGCGTGACCGCGTCGATCCCGGTCTGCTCAGCCCAGGCCTCGATCGCCACCAAGCCGTCGCGGGTGTCGATCGCGACCGCGATCTGTTCGGGAAAGGCGCGCGCCGCAACGGCTACGAGGCCCGGATCGCGCACGGCCGCCGTGCCCAGGATCACCCGCGTCGCTCCGGCATGGATCCAATATTCCACCGACGCGAGCGAGCGCACGCCTCCGCCCACCTGCACCGGGATCGAGGCGGTGGCGAGGATCGCCGCGATGGCCCCGGCATGGGCGGGCTTGCCCGCGGCCGCGCCGTCGAGGTCCACCACGTGCAGCCAGCGGAAGCCCGCGGCCTCGAACAGCCGCGCCTGGTCGGCCGGGTCGGGATTGAACACGGTTTCGCTGTCGAGGCGCCCCTCGGTCAACCGCACGCAGCGGCCGTCCTTCAGATCGATGGCGGGATAAAGGATCATCGGCGCTGTCTTAGACCGTTTCCCAAAAAGTGTTACGCGGTTTTCGGACGAGAAACGTTCTAACTTCAAGTGTAGAGCGGTTTTTCTCGATTGGATTGAATCAATCCAATCGAGAACCGCTCTAGTTCCGGTCCGGGGCCGAAGGCCCGCGCTTTCATGGCCTCAAGGCTTCCACGCCAAAAAGCGCGACAGGAGCGAGAGGCCAATGGCCTGGCTTTTCTCGGGGTGAAACTGCACGCCGGCCAGATTGTCCCGCGCCAGCGCGCAGGCGAAGGCCTCGCCATGGGTGGTGCGCGCCGCGACGGCATCCTCCGCGACGGGATCGACGATGTAGGAGTGCATGAAATAGGCGTGAGAAGAGGGGCTCAAGCCGTCGAACACGGGGTGCGGGCGCACCGGCGCCGCCGCGTTCCACCCCATGTGCGGGCTACGCAGGCCCGGCCCCACTTCGAGCGGCCGGCACACCCCCGCGATCCACCCGAGCCCCGGCGTGCGCCCGTGCTCGAGCCCTTCGTCCATCATCAGCTGCATGCCCACGCAGATGCCCAGAAGCGGGCGCGCCCGCGCAAGCGCCGTCTCGCACAGCGCCTCGAGCGCGCCGGAGGCGCCAAGCCCCCGCATGCATTCTCCGAACGCGCCCTGGCCGGGCAGCACGACCCGATCCGCCGCGGCGATCGCGTCGGGGTCGGCGGTCACGCACACGGCCTGAGCCCCCGCGGCGCGGAGCGCGCGCTCCACCGAGCGCAGATTGCCGGAGCCGTAATCGATCAGGACCAGATTGCTCATGTACGCCTAACGATCACGGGACGCCCACCCTTCAAAGCACGCCCTTGGTTGAGGGGGCCCCGCGCCCGGCGCGGGGGTCGATCTCGGCGGCTTCGCGCCGCGCGCGGGCCAGGGCCTTGAAGCAGGATTCCACGATATGGTGGGTGTTCTCGCCATAGAGCGTCTCGATATGGAGGCAGGCGCCCGAATTCATCGCGAAGGCGTGGAACCATTCCTTGAAGAGCTCGGTGTCCATTTCCCCGAGCTTCGGCCGCGGAAGGCTCACCCGCCAGATCAGGTAGGGCCGGTTCGAGAGGTCGATCGCGGCGCGGGAGAGCGTTTCGTCCATCGGGATATAGGCGGCGCCGAAACGCCGCACCCCCGCGCCGCCCGCCAGCGCCTCCTTTACCGCCAAACCGATGCAAATGCCGACGTCTTCAACCGTATGGTGCATGTCTACATGCAGATCGCCTGCCGCCGCGACCTTCAAATCGATGCTCGAATGCTTGGCGAATGTTTCGAGCATGTGATCAAAAAAGCCGATGCCTGTGGAGATCTCGCTCTGTCCTTCTCCATCGAGATCTAGCGCGACATCTATCTTTGTTTCTTTTGTCGCGCGGCTGAACTTCCCTTTGCGCATCTCTCATCCTCTCGGCGCCGGCGTCTCAAAGGCGATTATCACCCAGTTTAGCTCATCCTAATCAATTGAAGCTAGGAATGCGTAAGGATCGACCTTCGGCTGCGGCCGGCAGAAGGCGTACTTGGCGTGTAGACACTATGGCGAGCGGGCGGACGACGGGTAAGTGGCGGTTCAAGCCCCTGCGGCTTGAGATGCGCTTTGGCTTGTTCCTGGGCGCGATGATGCTGCTTGTGGCGATCGCGGCGAGCCTCATCCTGGTGGACGCGAGCGGCCGCCAGTCCCGCCAGCACGTGCGGGCCGTAGTCACCGAGCTTGCGCGCGCGGTCGCGGTTAGCCTGGGCGAGAGCATGGACGGGCGCGACCCCGTGCGCGCGGAAAAGCTGATCCAGCGGCTGGAAAGCTTCGGCGGCTTGGCCGAGGTGCGGGTGGTGGATGAGCGCGGGGTCCTGGTGGCGGCGTTCGCGGGGCCCCGGCGCAGCGCGCCGCGGAAGCTCCTCGAGCAGGTCGAGGCCGCCATCCCCACGCCGGAGGGCCAGCCCGCGGGGCGGGTTCTGATCACGGTGGACCGGTCCGTGTTTGCGCGGTCTGGCGGGCCCACCTTGATGGCGGCCATGGCCGTGATCTTCACGCTGCTCGCCCTTACCGCGCTGCTGACCATGGCGTTCGTGCGCCGCGCGATCGCGCCCTTGCGGCAATTGACGGCGTTCGCCGAGCAGGTGTCCGCGCACCGCCTCTCCGAGATCCGCATCGAGACGGGCGACGAGTTCGAAACGCTCGCGCGGGCCTTCAACCACATGATCGCGCGCATGGAAAGTTCGATGCGGCGGATCCAGCACCTCGCCTTCGTGGACGCAGCGACCGGCCTTCCGAACAATGAGCGGCTGAACCGGGAGCTGAAGGCCGCGATCGACAATTCCGCCGCGGCGGGGGCGCCGGGGGTGCTGTTCCTGCTGAGCCTCGAACGCATGCTTTTGGTCACCGAGACTCTGGGGCAGGAGGCGGGGCGCCATGTACTCGTGGCCGCGTCGCAGAGCTTGACGGCGGCGGTCAAGGCCTCCGACCCTTGGGGTGGGACGGGGGAGGGGCCCGCGCCCGTGATCGCGCGCCTGCCGAGCAACGAATTCGCCGTGCTCTATCCCGTCTTGCCGCGGGGGGTGGATTTGCGGGGGCTGGCGCAGGCTTTGAAGGGCGCGTTCAGCGAGGCGGTGCTGTGGCGGGAACATCGCATCACGCTGTGCTGCGTCACCGGGGCCGCGTTCTTCCCCCGCGACGGGCGCACCGTCGATACCGTGCTGCGCCACGCGCGCCTGGCGCGCAACGCCGCCCGCGAAGCCCCCGATCAGGTGCGCTTCTTCAACCGCCTGCTCGATCGCGCCGCCAACGCCCGGCTCAACCTCGAAAAGGAAATCCGCGCCGCGCTGGAGGAGAACCAGTTCAAGGCCCATTTCCAGCCCAAGCTCAATCTGCGCACCGGCCGTATCGAGGGCGCCGAGGCGCTGGCGCGCTGGGAGCGGCCGGACAAGACGATCGTCGGCCCCGGCAAATTCATCCCGGCGGCGGAGGAGATGGGCCTGATCGGGCCGATCTCGGAGGCGATCCTGCGCGATGCGTGCTGGAAGGCGGCGGCGTGGTCCCGGGAGGGGCTGTCCGCGCGGGTGGCGGTGAACGTCTCGGCGCTGCAATTCGCGGACGAGAAATTCCCGGAAAAAGTGATGGCCATCCTCGATCAGGCGGGCCTGCCCAGCGCGTGCCTCGAGCTCGAGATCACCGAATCGGTGGCCATGGCCGACGTCGACCGGGCGCTGCGCCTGATCGAGCCGCTGCGGGCGCGGGGCGTTGCGTTCTCCATCGATGATTTCGGCACCGGTCATTCAAGCCTCGCCGCCCTCACGCGGCTGCCGTTCAAGGTGCTGAAGATCGATCAGAGCTTCATCCGCGGCTTGACCGCGGATCGCCACGCCCCCGCGATCGTGGAGACCATCCTCGCCATGGCCGCCGCCCTGGATTACGAGGTGATCGCCGAAGGCGTCGAAACCGAAGACGAGGCCGAATTCCTGCGCCGCCGCGGCTGCCCGGTGGCGCAAGGCTTCCTGTACAGCGCCGCGGTCCCGCCTGGGGAATATCTGCGCATGCTGCGCGAAGGCGTGATCACGCCCGCGCGGCGCGACAAGGGCGCGGTGGCCGCCGCCTGATGGCGCTCTTGATCCTGCCTGCGCCGCCGCCACATCGCACCTATGTTGAATGACCCGGCTTCCGCGTGGCATGGCACGACCATCCTTTCCGTACGCAAAGGCGATCACGTTGTAATCGTGGGCGACGGGCAGGTCTCGGTCGGGCAAACGATCCTGAAGGCCAACGCCCGCAAGGTGCGCCCGCTGGCGGACGGGGCGGTGATCGCGGGCTTCGCCGGCGCCACCGCCGACGCGCTGACCCTGTTTGAGCGCCTGGAACAGAAGCTCGAACGCTTTCCCGCGCAATTATCCCGCGCGTGCGTGGAGCTTGCCAAGGAATGGCGGACGGACCGCTATCTGCGCCGCCTGGAGGCCATGCTGATCGTGTGTGACCCGCGCGAGACGCTGCTTCTGACCGGGGCGGGCGACGTGCTGGAGCCGGAGCATCCGGTGATCGCGGTGGGGTCGGGGGGCAATTATGCGCTGGCGGCGGCGCGCGCGCTCTACCCCCATCTAACCGACGCGGAGGCGATCGCGCGCGAAGCCATGGAGATCGCCGCCGAAATCTGCGTCTATACGAACCGGTCGCTGACGCTGGAGAGGCTGCCGAATGAGCGAAAGTGAGCCGCGCCTGTCGCCGCTGGCACCGCCAGAGCCTCGGATTTGACCACCTTTTCCCCCCGCGAGATCGTCTCCGAGCTTGATCGCTTCATCGTCGGCCAGGGCGACGCCAAGCGCGCGGTCGCCATCGCGCTCCGCAACCGCTGGCGGCGCCAGCAATTAAGCGAGGGCTTGCGCGAGGAGGTGACGCCGAAGAACATCCTGATGATCGGCCCTACGGGCGTCGGCAAGACGGAGATCTCGCGCCGCCTCGCCAAGCTCGCCGGCGCGCCGTTCCTGAAGGTGGAGGCGACGAAATTCACCGAGGTCGGCTATGTAGGGCGCGACGTCGATCAGATCGTGCGCGACCTGGTCGAGGCTTCGGTGGGGCTGGTGCGGGAGCGCCGCCGCCGGGAGGTGCGCGCGCGCGCCGAACTCGCCGCCGAGGAACGGGTGCTCGATGCGCTGGTGGGGCAGGGCGCCCAAGCCGCCACCCGCGAGAGCTTCCGCAAGCGCCTGCGCGGGGGTGAGCTCGCGGACAAGGACGTCGAGCTCGATTTGGCTGATGCGGGCACGCCGCTGCCGATGATCGACCTGCCGGGCGGGGGCGGACAGATGGGCATGCTTAACCTGGGCGACATGCTGGGAAAGGCCTTGGGCGGGCGCACCAAGCGCGTGCGCATGCCCGTAAGCGAGGCCTACGAGCCGCTGATCCGGGAGGAGAGCGATAAGCTGCTGGACGAGGACCGCATCGCCAAGGAGGCCGTCCGCTCGGCGGAGGAAGACGGCATCGTGTTCATCGACGAGATCGACAAGGTGGCCTCACGCGGGGAGCGGGCGGGCGCGGAGGTAAGCCGGGAAGGCGTGCAGCGCGATTTGCTGCCCCTGCTGGAAGGCACGACGGTGACGACGAAGTACGGGCCGGTGCGCACAGACCACGTCCTTTTCATCGCCTCCGGCGCGTTTCATGTGGCCAAGCCGTCCGATCTGCTGCCCGAGCTGCAGGGGCGCCTGCCGATCCGGGTGGAGCTGAAGGCGCTGACGCGGGCCGATTTCCGCCGCATCCTCACCGAGCCGGAAGCCTCCCTCATCACCCAATATATCGCGCTCCTCGCCACCGAGGGCGTCGCGCTCACGTTCGAGGACGAGGCCATTGACGAGCTGGCCGAGATCGCGGCCGACGTGAACGCCGCGGTGGAGAATATCGGCGCGCGCCGGTTGCACACGGTGATGGAGCGGCTGCTTGACGAGATCAGCTTCTCCGCCCCCGATCGGAGCGGGGAAAGCGTGGTGGTCGATGCCGATTATGTGCGCCGCCACGTCGGGGATTTGGCCAAGAACGCCGATCTGAGCCGGTTCATGCTGTGATCGTGGCCACGGCTAGCGGGCGCCCGGAACCTTGTGCGGCGCCGGAGCGTCTTGCACCTGGTCGTGGCGCACTCTACGTGGCCGTTAAGGACGAGCTGGATTGAGCGGATGATCGACGGCGTGGGGCGGGCGGGGGACAATGCGCACCTCCCTGCCCTAGCAGGGCAGGGCGCAAGCGCGCATCGAAGCTTACGGCGCGCCGATCTGGACTGGATCCGCATCTTCGCCTTCGGCACCCTTATTGTGTACCACGTCGCCCTGGTGTTCGCGCCGTGGGACTGGCACGTCGTCAATTCGACCCGATACGATTGGCTGCGCACCGCGCTTTTGTTCACCAATCCCTGGCGGCTGAGCCTGCTGTTCCTGATTTCCGGGGCCGCAATGGGCTTTTTGAGCCACCGGCGCGCGCCCAAGGAATTGCTGCTGGAGCGCACGCGCCGTTTGCTGCCGCCCCTGATTTTCGGCGTTCTGCTGCTGGTACCGCCGCAGGCTTATGTCGAGGCGGTGGAAAAATGGGGCTATACCGGCTCCTATCTGCAGTATTGGGGCGAGTTCTTCGTCGTGGACCGCTGGTTCACCGCGGACGGGCGCTGGGTGGGCCTGCCGGTGAACCATCTATGGTTCCTGGTCTATGTGTGGTTCTACGCGATGGCCGCCTGCGCCCTGGTGGCGGCGGGCGACCTGACGGGGCGGCTGCGGGGCTGGCTGGAGCGGGCGCTGGCGGGCCGCTGGGTGCTGCTTACGCCGATGCTTTATCTGCTGGTGGTGCGGCTTGCGCTGTTTCCCCTGTTCGGGCTCACCAACCGGGTCACCAATGATTGGTACAACCACGCGAGTTCCTTCGCGCTGTTCCTGTTCGGCTTCCTGCTGGTGAAATCGGACCGGGTTTGGGACGATCTGGTGCGGTACAGGCGTGCGGCGCTCGCGGTGGCGGGGGCGGCGTTTGTGGTGCTGGCCGTCAGCGACCGGGCGCTGTGGCATCCGCTCGGCCATGCAAGCTTCAATGTCGCCTTCGCGGTGGAGCAATGGGCCGCGATCGTGGCTATCCTCGGCTTCGCCCGCAAGCACTTGGCCGACCGTGACGGGCCGATCATGCGCCACCTCTCCAAGGCGGTGCTGCCCTATTACGTCTTTCACCAAACCATCACGGTGATCGCTGCCCATTACATGCGCGACGCCGCGATGAACGATTGGCTGAAGGCCGCCTTGCTGGTGACGATCACCTTCGCGCTGTGCGCGGCGGCGTACGAAGTGGTGCGGCGCACGCGGCTGCTAGCGAAAGTCTTCAGCCTGCCTGCGCCAGCCTGAGGAGCCCGGACGCAAGCCCGGCGGCATTAATGGAGCCGCGTATCGCCCGCGGGCGGGCGCAGCCAGGGCGCGAGCATCAAGGCGGAGGGCGGCTCGCCCAGCGCGGCGCCGACCCGCACCGCCCTGGCCAGATCGAGCGCCGCCCTCAGGGTCAAAGGATCGAACGGTTTGGCCATCGCCGCCACCGCGTTGGCGAAATCCCCCGGCAGATCCTCCAGCGTTCCGGACACGAAGATCACGGTGCAGCCATAGGCGCGAGTCAGATGTGCGGCGACTTCAGGCCCGGTCAGCCCATCCGCCAGATGCAGGTCCACGAGGGCGAGGTCCGGGAGCGCGCTGGCGGCGGCGGCTGCGGCCTCCGAGGCGTCCCGCGCCAGCCCTGTCACGGCCACCCCCAACCCCTCCAGCAGCGCTTTCAGCTCCAGCGCCAAAATAGGCTGGTCCTCGACAATCAGCACGCGCATCCTAGCCGACACAATAACACCCCCGCCCGAATTCACCTTCGCCGCCACCTATGTTCGCGATAACCCTTTTGCTCAGCTTGCCCTACAAGAATGGGCGAACGCGTAACGGCAAGGTCGGGTTCCCGACAGACTGACACCGCCTTTGTCGCGTAAGCGGGCGGGGATGGAGCGGAGAATTCGTGTGGCGCTACCGCGTGAAGAGTTAGACCCTGGCCGCAGCGCCGCCGATGAGCATCTTGCCTTTCTGCATACGATCATCGAGATCCGTCTTCGCTTCGCGAAGGATCGGGAAAGCCGCCGCCACTTGTCCTGGATGGTGGACATGATCACGGCGCTGAACTTGTTACGCCGGCGCACCGGCCAAGACGGCGCGTTCGACGTCGCCGATTATGTGAACCACGCCGCACAGATGTGGGCGGTGGTTTGTGCAAGCCGGCCCGTGCGGGTGGAGGCCAAATTCGCCACAGGCTTGGCGCCAAACCGGTTAGCCGCGCCCTGTGCGCTGATCCTGCACGAATTGCTCGCCAACGCCGTGAACCATGCTTTTCCCCATGGCGGCCCCGGCCTCGTGCAAATCGTGGGCGGCACGGAAAATGGCGTGCTGACCCTGAGCGTGGTGGATGACGGGGTGGGCTTCGCCGATCTGCCTTCCCAACGCGGTATCGGCCTGGGCCTTGCGGCGGGGCTGGCGGAATGGATGGGCGGGGATTTCCTGGTCATCGCCGCCGCGCCGGGCGCGCAGGTCCGGGTGCGGCTGCCGATCTCTACTCTAGGCTTCGCCCGACAATAGCGGGGAAATCGGTGAGCGGGAGATTGGCCTCGATCTGTTCCTCCACCGCCTTGAAGCATTCGCAGGTCAGGCGCTGCAACGCATCGACCTGAAGCAACTCGATCTCTCCGCGCCGGTAGCGCAGGATGCCCTGCTTCTGCAGCCCCTGGGCGACTTGGGTGACGGTGGTGCGCTGCACGCCCAGCATCTGGGCGAGGAATTCCTGGGTCAGCCCGACGACATCGCTGCCCGTGCGGTCCCGGCACATCAGCAGCCAGCGGCAAAACCGAGCTTCCACGGCATGCATCGCGTTGCACGCCACCGATTGCTGGGCCTGGGCCAATTGCGCCTGGCCGTGGCGGAGCGTGAGGTCACGGAAGCTTGGGCTGGCCGCGAAGCAGGCCTGTAGAGGCTCGGCCGGGATGCGGATCGTGGCTCCCGCGACCTGCCCGATCGCGCGGCTGAAGGCGGGCGCCCGGCTCAGCGCCCCCATCAGGCCCACCGCGCCTTCCCGCCCGATCGTGGCGGTCTCGATGGCGGCGCCGTCACGCAGCACGGTCACGAAAGAGCACACCCCGTCGATCGGGAACCAGACGTGGCGCACGATCTCGCCCGGCGAAAACAGCGTGAAGCCCCGAGGCATTCTCTGGAGCTCCATATGGCGCGATAGCTCCTGGTAATCCTGCTTATCGAGCGCGGCGAGCAGACGGTTTCGGTGGATTGGCGTCGACATGACTTGAGCTATGCATCACCGGCCGCGCCTTGCCCAGGCGGCGCCGCGGGGACACCCGCGCTATTCGGCGCGCGCAGTCGCGGCGTGCAGCGCCACGGGGGGCGTGAATGCAGGGGCGGGAACGGAGGCGGGGAGGGGGCGAACGTCCTCGTTCATCTCCAGCCGCCCCACGAGCTGCTCATATTCAGCCCATAGCGCCACCGGAAGCCTCTCCCCGAATTTCTCATAGGCGGGGGGAATAAGGGCGGCCTCTTCCTTCCAGACCACGCGGTCGACAGTGAAAAGCGTGTCCCGTTGCACGGGGGAAAGCTCCAAGCCGTCCAGATCCAGGCTATCGGGCGCGGGCAGAAGCCCGATCGGGGATCGGACCGCTTTGGCCTCGCCCTCCAGGCGTTCGACAATCCATTTTAACACGCGGATATTGTCCCCGAACCCGGGCCAGACGAACTTGCCGCGCTCGTCCTTGCGGAACCAGTTCACGAAGAAAATCTTCGGCAGCTTGGCCTCATCGGACGTCGCGCCGAGCTTCAGCCAGTGGGCGAAATAATCGCCCATATTGTAGCCGCAGAATGGCAGCATCGCGAACGGATCACGCCGCAGGTCGCCCACTTTGTTTTCCGCCGCGGCGGTGCCTTCGGACGCGACATTGGAGGCCAGGAATACGCCGTGGCGCCAGTCGAAGCTTTCCGTCACCAAGGGCACGGCGCTGGCGCGGCGCCCGCCGAACAGGATGGCCGAAATCGGCACCCCCGCAGGGTCCTGCCATTCCGGCGCGATGGTGGGCACTTGCGAGGCGGGCACGGTGAAGCGGGCGTTGGGGTGGGCGGCCGGTTCGTTCGAGCCGGGCGTCCAGGGCCGTCCGCGCCAGTCGGTGAGGCCCTCGGGGGGCGTGTCGGAAAGGCCCTCCCACCAAACGTCGCCGTCGGCGGTGAGCGCCACATTGGTGAACACCACGTTCTCGGTCAGCGCGGCGATGGCGTTGCGGTTGGTCTTCGGGCCGGTGCCCGGGGCCACGCCGAACAGTCCCGCTTCGGGATTGATGGCGTAGAGGCGCCCGTCCTCGCCCTTGCGCATCCAGCAGATGTCGTCGCCCACCGTTTCGGCCTTCCAGCCGGGCAGGGTGGGCTGGAGCATGGCCAGATTGGTCTTGCCGCAGGAGCTCGGGAAGGCGGCGGCGACGTAATGCACCTGGCCCTTGGGCGCGGTGAGCTTCAGGATCAGCATATGCTCCGCCAGCCAGCCCTCGTCGCGGGCCATCACCGAGGCGATGCGCAGGGCGTAGCATTTCTTGCCCAAAAGCGCGTTGCCGCCATAGCCCGAGCCATAGGACCAGATCTCGCGGCTCTCGGGGAAATGGACGATGTACTTCTCTTCGTTGCAGGGCCAGGGGGCGTCGGACTCACCGGGCTCGAGCGGGGCGCCCAGGCTATGCACCGCGGGCACGAAGAAGCCGTCCTCGCCCAGCGCTTCCAGCGCGGCGCGCCCCATCCGCGTCATCACCCGCATGGAAATGACCACATAGGCGCTGTCGGTGATCTCGACGCCCAGCGCGGCGATTTTCGAGCCGATCGGCCCCATCGAGAACGGCGCCACATAGAGCGTGCGCCCGCGCATGGCGCCCTTGAACAGGCCGTTCAACTTGGCGCGCATGGCCTGCGGCTCGGCCCAATTATTGGTGGGGCCGGCGTCGATCTCCTGTTCGGAGCAGATGAACGTGCGGCTCTCAACCCGTGCGACGTCGCGCGGGTCGGAGGCGGCGTAAAAGGAGCGCGGGCGCTTCTCCGGGTTCAGGGCCTTCAGCGTGCCCGTGGCCATCAGCTCCTGCGTCAAGGCTTCGTATTCGGCGTCCGAGCCATCGCACCAATGCACCTTGGCGGCTTCGGTGAGGGTGGCGATCTCGCGCACCCACGCGATCAGGCGGGCGTGGGAGGTGGGCGCCGGCTCGAGCCCCGGGATCGCGCTTGGATCGTTCATCTGCATCCCCCGATACCCTGCCGTGACGTTCTTCGCACGCTTGATCAGCCGAATATTTCCGGTTCTGCAAGGGGCGCGCCAGAACACAAGCCGGTTGGCCGGAGTGAGTCAACGCGGCGTTTCCGGCGCGAACCGGCCTGTGCATATTTTGTGCGCGGTTTAAAATCCCGCGGCGGCGGCCAGCGCCTTAAGGCTCTTTTCCGGCCGCGGCCCCATGTGCGAGATGACTTCGCCCGCCGCCAGGCTGGCCAGCGCGCCGCACTGGGGCAGGGGGCGGCCCTGCGCGTAGCCGACGAGGAAACCCGCGGCATAAAGGTCCCCCGCGCCGGTGGTGTCCACCACGTGCGGCACGTCCGCGGCCGCGACCTCGAACGTCTCCGCCCCGGCTGCGATCAGCGAGCCGCGCGGACCGCGCGTGACCACCGCGACCGGGCACGCCGTGCGCGCCGCCGCGACCGCGGCCTCGAGGTCGGGCGTCTGGTAGAGGCTCAGCAGCTCCGCCTCGTTGGCGAACAGCACGTCCACGTGATGGGCCACGAGGTGGCGGAAACTCTCCCGGTGTCGATCGACGCAGACCGAGTCCGAAAGCGTCAGCGCCGTCTTGCGCCCGGCCGCGCGCGCGATCTCGGCGGCGCGCACGAAGGCGGCCTTGGCGGCGGGCCGGTCGAACAGATAGCCCTCGAGGAACGTCACCGCCCCGGCGGCGACGGCCGCGCGGTCGATGTCGTCGGGCTCGAGCAGGGTGGAGGCGCCGAGATAGGTGTTCATGGAGCGCGCGCCGTCGCCCGTCACGATGATGATGGAGCGGGCGGTGGCCGGGGGCCCGGGACGGGGTGGGCTCTCGAACGTGACCCCGCCGGCGCGGAAGGCCGCGGTGAACTGCGCGCCGAGCGCGTCGTCGGCGATTTTACCGATAAAGGCCGCGCGGGCGCCGAAGCTGGCTGCGCCCGTGGCGGTGTTGGCGGCGGAGCCCCCGGCGGCGACCATTGCGTCCGGCGCGAGGGCGGCGAGCTCGTCCGCGCGCTCGGGCTCGATCAGCGTCATCCCGTTCTTGGCGATGCCGTGGCGGGCGAGGAAGGAATCGTCGGCCTGGAAGAGAATGTCGACTATGGCGTTGCCCACGGCGACGATGTCGTAAAGGTGCGCCGACATGACTTCCCCGGGGCCATTATGGATCGGAAGGTGGCGGATGCGTTTCCTGCTGGCAAGCGCCGTCGCGCTCGGGCTTCAGGCGTGCGTCAGCGCGCCGCCGCGCGTGACCGCGGCGGACCGCGCCGATCCGTTGGCCGCGCTCAACCGCCTCGGCGCCGCCGATTCCCTGACGCCCGAGGGCGCCGAGGCGCTGCTGGGCCCGCCCCATATCGCCCGGCGGGACGGGAAGGGCGCGATTTTGACGTGGCGGACGCCCGCCTGCGCGCTCGTCCTCGTATTCGCGGAGCAGGGCGGGGCGCTCCGGCTCGGCGCGTTGGACGTGGCGGCGCGCACGCACGCGGCGCCCGCGCCGCCGCTCAGCGTTTGCGTGGCGGAGGCGCGGGGCGCGCTTTAACCTTTTCCCCCGCGGGACGCGTCTTGGCGGGGTAGCCGCACAGGTCCGCGATCGGGCAGGCGGGGCATCGGGGCGTGCGCGCCAGGCAGGTATAGCGCCCATGCAGGATCAGCCAGTGATGGGCGCCGCGCTTGAACTCGGGCGGGGTGATCCGCTCCAGCCCCGCCTCGACCTGGTCCGGCGTCTTGCCGAAGGCGAGCCCGGTCCGGTTGGCGACGCGGAACACGTGGGTGTCCACCGCGATCGTGGCCGCGCCGAAGGCTTCGGCCATCACCACATTGGCGGTCTTGCGCCCAATGCCGGGCAGCGCCTGCAGGGCCGCGAGATCGGCGGGCACCGCCCCGCCGTGCCGCTCCAGCAAGAGCTGCGACAGCGCGATCACGTTGCGCGCCTTGGTGCGCCACAGGCCGATCGTGCGGATGTGGGCGGCGAGCGCGTCCTCCCCCAGGGCCAGCATCTTTTCCGGGCTGTCGGCGATCTGGAAAAGCGGGCCGGTGGCGCGGTTCACGCTCTTGTCCGTCGCCTGCGCGGACAGCGCCACCGCCACCAGCAGCGTGTACGGATTGACGAAGGCAAGCTCCGTGGCCGGCTCCGGCATGAGCGCGGCGAGGCGGGAATAGAGCGCATGCGCCACGCGCCGCGAGAGCGGACGCCGGGGTCGCGGGGCGGGGGGAGCGCTTGGCGGGGAGGGGGCCATGACCCATGTCTGTCCCATGTCGCCGCGCTGGGAAAGCCTCGCCTCGCCGATCGAGCCCGAAGGGCCGCTGCTGATGGACGCCGAATTGCGGCCCCATCGCGCGCTGCCGGTGCGGGCGTTCTGGGCCGTGCTGTTGGTGTTCGCGCTGGCCAATCTGGTGCTCGCCTCGATCTTCTGGGCCCAAGGGGCCTATCCGGTGGCGGGGTTCCTCGGGCTCGACGTGGTGGCGCTGGGGCTCGCGTTCGCGCTGAACTACCGGTCGGGGCGGGCGGTGGAGCGGGTGCGGCTGGACCGCGCGCGCCTGATCGTGTCCCGGGCGGCGCCGGGACGGCGGGAGGCGCATTGGGGCGTCAGCCCGTTCTGGGCGCGGGTGGAGCAGGACGGTCTGGGCGTGCGCATCGCGGCGGGCGGACGGGCGGTTCGCGTCGGGTCTTTCCTGTCCCCGGAGGAGCGCACGGCCTTCGCCGGCGCGCTGCGCGCAGCCCTGCGGCGGGCCCGCTGACCGGAAGGCTAAAGCCCCAGCACGTCCTGCATCGAATAAAGCCCGGGCGGCTTGCCCACCACCCAATGGGCCGCCGCCAGCGCGCCGCGTGCGAAGAGGGTGCGGTCCAGCGCCACGTGCGAGAAGCGGATCATTTCGTCCTCGGTCGCGAACAGGACGTCGTGCTCGCCCACAATCCCGCCCGCGCGCTGGGCCGAAAAGCCGATCTTGCCGTCCGGCCGCGGGCCGGTGAGCCCGTCATGGGGGGCCAAGCGCAAATCGGCGAGCGCAGCGCCGCGCCCGGCCGCCGCCGCTTCTCCCAGCAACAGCGCAGTGCCGGAGGGCGCATCCGCCTTGCGGCGATGGTGGGCGTCGCGGATCTCGATGTCCCAATCCGGGCCCAGCCGCTCGG
This sequence comes from Alphaproteobacteria bacterium, assembly GCA_031398975.1. Lineage (GTDB taxonomy): Bacteria > Pseudomonadota > Alphaproteobacteria > Caulobacterales > Aquidulcibacteraceae > JAKFWI01. Next base: position 74,680 of record JANNOI010000020.1, read on the forward strand.
CCGCCCGGCGCACGAGGGCCGCCAGCACATTCACCCCGAGGCTGAAATTTCCCGATCGCACCAGCGGGCGCCGCGCCGCCTCCCGCGCGAGCGCCGCTTCGCCGGCCGCGTCGAACCCGGTCGTGCCGATGATCGCGGCGGGCGCGCCGATCACGGCCAGGGCCGAAAGCGTAGCGGCGGGGCTGGTGAAATCGATCCATACGTCCGCGCCGGCGCTCGCCTTGGCGGGATCGGGCGTGGCGAACACGCCCAAATCCGGTGCGCTCGTGCGCACGGTGGCCCCGGTGATGGTGAGGCCCTGGGCCGCGGCGGTGCGCAGCAGGGCCTGGCCCATGCGCCCGGTCGCGCCGGCGATGGCGATGCGGAGATGGGCCATGCGCGTTCGTTCCGGTTCAGCGCGGGGGGATCAGGTTCGGGTCGGCGCCGGCGCCGGCCTGGCGCGGCAGCGTACGCGGCAACACGTAACGCTGATAGAGCACCGCCACCACGATCGAGAGCACGCCCAGCCCCAGGAAGGAGAGCGCCCGGAGCACCCCGGTCAACCCCCCCATATCGACCCCGAAGGCCTTGATGATCGACGCCAACAGCACAACGAGCGACACATAGCGCATCGAAGGTTGCTTCCGGATTAACCCAAGCCAGAGCACCACCCCCGCATAGGCGAGGCAGGCGGCGGTGTAGCCATAGGCTTCCGCCTCCAGAATGGGGCCCGCCTGCAGCGCGCCGGGATGGAACAGCCGGCGCACCTCCAGCGTGACATTGACGAACGCCAGCGCCATCGCCGCCGCGCCCGCGATCTCGGCGCGCACGGTAAGTCCCTGCCGGCGCTGCACGATGGCGTAGGCCGCCAGAAGCCCCGCCGGCAGGCCATAGCCCAAGAGCAGCGTGTTGAAGATGGCGACGCCCGGCGCGGGCGCAGGATAGAGCCCCCACCACGGGTTCACCAACACGCCGCCCAGGAGGAAAAGGTGCGCCCCCGCGACGCCGGCGATCAGCGCCTGGCCCCAAAACAGCACCGGGCGCGGCTTCGGGCCGAAGCGCGCCGCCAAGCCGAGCGCGAGCCCAATCCAGGCGGCGCTGTGCAGGCCAAGCTCCACGAGCCCCCCATAATCCGCGCCCGGCGCCCCGCCGGTGGCGAGATGGCGCGCCTGCAGCGTCAGCCCCGCAACCACGACCGCCAACACGGCGGCCTCCAGCACCTCGATCGTGCGGGCGCGCGCGGAAAGCCCGTTGCGGCGGTAGAGCCGCGCGGCGGCCCACAGCGCTGCGGCGCACAGCGCATAGACCGGCGCGATCGCGTTCCACAGCGGCGTAGGCGCGATGGCGTAAGAATAGGGCGCGAGCGAAAGCCCCAGCCGCCAGACCAGCGCCGCGGCGAGGATCGCCTGCGCAAGCCGCAAGGCCTTCAGCGCAAAGCGCAGATCGAGCCAAGCGAGGATCGGGACCAGCAGCGCCAGCGCCGCCGATAGCGCAAACCCCTGGAGCGCGATCGAGGCCGCCAGCGCCGCCGCGGCCGCAGCGCCGAGGGATAGGGAGGCCCGCGTCGCTTCCGTTTTCGCCTGCGCCACCCCGCCTGCGTTGAGCGCGGCGAGGCCGCCTGCGATCAGGGCCCAGACGAGCGGGCTTTGCGGGTCCTGCTGGCGCGCCGCCGCCAGCGCCGCCAGCGCCGCCACCGGGCCAAGGGCCGCGAGCACCGCGCCGGGCGCGCTCCCGCCGGGACGCGCGGTCATCGCGAAGCCGCCGAGGCCCGCCAGGACCGCGAGCGCGCCGGCCATCGGGGCGGGGCCGCTTTCGCCGCGCTCCAGCGCCGGCCAGGAAAGGATCGCCGCCACCCCGAGCGCCTGCGCCGCGAAGGGGGCGGCCATAAAGCCCTGCCGCAGCGCCGCCACGGCGCAGGTTGCGGCCGCAAGGGTAAGGATCGCGGCGATCACCGCGGGATCGTGTCCCCCGCGAATAGCGACGGCATACAGCAGGAGGCCCGCGGCGGCGGCGATCGCGTGGGCGGCGATGAGGGAGTGCGGCCAGGCCGAAGGCGCGCGCCAGGAAGCCTCGCCCGCCCGCGGCCAGGCGAACGCCGTCCCAAGGCCCGCGAGGACCAGGAGATAAAGCGCCGCCTCACCTTGGTGCTGCGGATCGAAGCCGGCTTGCAGCCAGGCCAACGCCCACCCCAATGCGCCCCCCGCCGCCGGCCAGACCAGAGCCCACCAATCCTTGGCCTTGATCACCGCCAGCGCCGCGGCCGTGAACGCGGCGAGATAAACGAACAGGGCCGCCGGGCCGGGCGTGGCAAGCGGCGCCAGCGCCGGCGCCAGATAAGCGCCCGCGATTGCAAGTGCGGCGAGCGCCGGGCCGTCCCGCAGCGACAGCGCGAGCGCCGCGGCGGAAACGGCCCCCATCGTCAAAAAGGCGAGCCAGGCCGGCGTCAGCGCAAAGGCTGCGTAGCCCGCATAGGCGGCGGCGTACGCCGCGATGAGGCCGGCGCAGGTCAGGATCAGCGGCAGATGGGGCAGTCGCGGACGCCCGAACGCCTTGGCCGAAAGCCCTTGGCGCAGCCAGCGCCCGCCGAGCGTCTTTTCCAGGCGCGCAAGGGCGGGGACCGGCTTGGGAGCGGGCTCGGATGCGGCGGGCTCGGATGCGGCGGGCTGGGATGCAGAGAGAGGAGGCGCCGGGGCCGGCGGCTCGGGATCGGGGGGCGGGGAGGGCGGCGCTGGCGGCGCGAACGGCACGGGCGCCGTCGCGCCCGAATGCGGCAGCAGCGCGAGCGCCTCCCGCAGCGCGCGGACCTCGCCTTCCAGCTGCATCAAAGCGGCGCGGTGGCGCACCGTACGCAGGAATGCGACCCCGCCAAGGATCGCCAGCGTCGCCAGACTGAAAACCGCCAGCACCGCCAGCGCGAGCAGATCCTCCACAGCCCGCCCACTCCCACAAGCCGGCGCGACCCGCGCAGCCGTCTCTCAGAGCTTTAACGCGGCGGCGGCGTCAACTCCTTTGCGTTTCGCGGTTCTGCGATTCGCTCCGGTGCGTTTCGGTGTGGGTGTCGAAGAAGCGCTTCATGGCGTCGAAAAAGCCCTTGCTCTGGGGATGGGCGTCCTCGCCGCAGGTCTCGGCGAACTCCTCCAGGAGCTTGCGCTGTTTCGCGGTAAGCTTCTGCGGCGTCTCGACGAACAATTCGACGTGCAGATCCCCGCGCGGGCCGCCCCGCAGCGTCGTCATGCCTTTGTTCTTCAGCCGGATGCGCCGCCCGGTCTGGGAGCCTTCGGGGACCGTGATGGTGCTGGGGCCGCCATCGATGGTGGGGATTTCCACCGCCCCGCCCAGGGCCGCCGTCACCATCGGCACGACGGCGCGGCAATAAAGGTCGGCCCCGTCCCGCTCGAACAGGGGGTGCGCCTTGACGGCGAGGAAGATGTAGAGGTCCCCGTTATGGGCCGCCCCCGCGCCCTGGTTTCCCTCCCCGGCGAGGCGGATGCGCGTGCCGTCCTCGACGCCGGCGGGGATCTTCACCGCGAGCGTCCGCTGCTGCTGCACCCGGCCGCGCCCGGCGCAGGTCCGGCACGGATTGCGGATCACCTGGCCGCGCCCGCCGCAGGAGGGGCAGGTGCGCACCATCCGGAACATGCCCTGATTGGCGCGGACCTGGCCTGCGCCGCCGCAATGCATGCAGGTTTCGGGGCGTGAGCCTTCGGCGGCGCCGGAACCGCGGCAGGTCCCGCAATTCTGCGCCGAGGGCACAGAGATTTCGCGCTCTGCGCCGAGGAAGGCCTCCTCGAGCGTGATCTCCATGTCGTAGCGCAGATCCTGCCCGCGCTCGGGACCGCCGCGGCGCCCGCCGCCGGCCCCGCGGCTGAAGATGTCTCCGAAGGCCTCGCCGAACACTTCGCTGAAGATGTCGGAGAAATCGGCCTGGCCGTGGCCGCCGTGCGGGCCCCCGCCGGAGCCGAAGGCGGCCTTGCCGAACCGGTCGTACAGCGCGCGCTTTTCGGGATCGGACAGGACTGCGTAGGCCTCGTTTAGCTCCTTGAACGTGTTTTCGCAGCCGCCCGTGTCGGGGTGGGTTTCCTTCGCCTTGCGGCGGAACGCGGCCTTGACGGCCGCCTGGTCGGCGGTGCGGTCCACGCCCAGCACGTCATAATAGGAGCGTTCGCTCATCGCGCGCGTCCCGGACGCCCGGCCCCCCGCGGCCCCGCAACCGCCGCGCCCATCAGGCGCTCTTCTTGGTATTGGCGTCCACTTCCTCGAACTCGGCGTCTACGACGCCGGCGCCGCCCGCGTCGTCGCCCTGGCCCGCTTCGCCCCCGCCATTGGACCCTTGCGCATAGAGCGCCTCGCCGATCTTCATGGCGGCCTGGACCAAAGTCTGGGTGCGGGAGGCGATGTCAGCCAGATTGTCTGTCGCGAGCGCGTCCTTCAGGGCCGCAATCGCCTGCTCAACGGCTTGTTTGTCTCCGGCCGGAAGTTTGGCGCCGTTTTCCTCGATCTGTTTCTCGGTGGAATGGATCAGCGCCTCGCCCTGGTTCTTGGCCTCGGCCAACTCGCGGCGCTTCTTGTCCTCGCCCGCATGCTCTTCGGCGTCCTTGACCATGCGCTGGATGTCCGCCTCCGAAAGCCCGCCGGAGGGCTGGATGCGAACGCTTTGTTCCTTGTTGGTCGCTTTATCCTTGGCGCTGACATGCACGATGCCGTTCGCGTCGATGTCGAAGGTGACTTCGATCTGGGGCATGCCGCGCGGGGAGGGGGGAATGCCGATCAGGTCGAACTGACCGAGGAGGCGATTGTCCGCGGCCATCTCCCGCTCGCCCTGGAACACGCGGATCGTCACCGCGCCCTGATTGTCCTCGGCGGTGGAGAAGACCTGGCCTTTCTTGGTGGGGATCGTCGTGTTGCGCTCGATCAGGCGCGTGAACACGCCGCCCAAAGTCTCGATGCCCAGCGAAAGCGGCGTCACGTCCAGCAGCACCACGTTCTTCACGTCGCCCTGCAGCACGCCTGCTTGGATCGCCGCGCCGATAGCCACCACCTCGTCCGGGTTCACGCCCTTGTGCGGCTCGCGGCCGAAGAATTCCTTCACCACCTGCTGGATCTTGGGCATGCGCGTCATGCCGCCCACCAGCACTACTTCCTGGATGTCCCCGGCGGAGAGGCCCGCATCGCGCAGCGCCGATTTGCACGGCTCGAGCGTCCGCGCGACCAGATCCTCCACCAGCGCTTCGAGCTTCGAGCGGGTGAGCTTCAGATTGAGGTGGAGCGGCGCGCGCGAGGCGGGATCCATCGAGATGAAGGGAAGGTTCACCTCATATTGCTGGGCGGTGGAGAGCTCCTTCTTGGCCTTCTCGGCCTCTTCCTTGAGGCGCTGGAGGGCGAGCTTGTCCTGGCGCAGGTCGACGCCCTTTTCCTTTTTGAACTCCTCGGCGAGGTAATTCAGGATGCGGACGTCGAAATCCTCGCCGCCGAGGAAGGTGTCCCCGTTGGTGGAGCGAACCTCGAACACGCCGTCCCCGATCTCGAGGATCGAGATGTCGAACGTTCCCCCGCCAAGGTCGTACACCGCGATCGTCTTGGCGCCTTCGCCCTTGTCGAGGCCATAGGCCAGCGCCGCGGCGGTAGGCTCGTTGATGATGCGCAGCACTTCAAGCCCGGCGATCCGGCCGGCGTCCTTGGTGGCCTGGCGCTGGGCGTCGTTGAAATAGGCGGGCACGGTGATCACCGCCTTCTCGACCTTTTCTCCGAGATAGGCTTCCGCGGTCTCCTTCATCTTCTGCAGCACGAAGGCCGAGATTTCGGCCGGCGCGTACGCCTTGTCCCGGCCCTGGACCCAGGCGTCCCCGTTCGGACCCTTGACGATGCGATAGGGGACGATGCCGACGTCCTTTTGGGTGATCGGATCGGCGAAGGTGCGCCCGATAAGGCGTTTGATCGCGTAGAAGGTGTGCTCGGGGTTCATGACCGCCTGGCGTACGGCGTTCACCCCGATCAGGCGCTCGCCGTCCTCCTTGAAGGCCACCACGGAAGGCGTCGTGCGCGCGCCCTCTGCGTTCTCGATCACCTTGGGGGTTTGCCCCTCCATCAGCGCGACGCAGGAATTGGTGGTCCCGAGATCGATCCCGATCACTTTGCTCATAGTTCACTCGTCCTCGTCCGTTGGCGGCGACGCGACGCCGATAGGAAAGGGGCCCGGTTGCGGCGCCCCTCGGCGAATGCGTCCCGAAGCCATTGAAGGCGGTTGCAGCAGGTCGTGGCTGATATGGGAAGCCCCAAAGGCCCGACAAGGCAGGCGATCATGCGGGGGCGGCCCGCCCGCCCGGGGGCGCTGCGGGGCCCAAAGCGCCGGCCATGGCGCGCCGGCGCGTAACCCGTTAAGGCTCTACCGCCCAGGAGAATTTCCATGTCCAGCCCGATCCCCGCCAGCCCGATCATCGCCCCACCGCGCCGCGCCATGCTCACCGGCGCCGTGTTCACCGCCGGTTATGCTCTCGCGGTCTCCCCGGTCAACGCCGCCGCCATCGCCACCGACGAGAAAGGTCTGATCACCGAGGAGATTGCCTATCCAGGCTTCGGCGGCTACGCGCTGCCTGCTTATGTGGCGCGTCCGCGCAGCGGCAAGCCCGCCCCGGTCGTGATCGTCGTCAGCGAGATTTTCGGGGTCCACGCTTATATCAAGGATGTCGCCCGGCGCTTCGCAAAGCTCGGCTATGTCGCGATCGCGCCTGATTATTTCGACCGCGCGGGCGATCCCGCCGCCCTCACCGATTTCGACGCCATCCTCGCGCTCGTGAACAAGGCGGGCCAGGCGCAGGTGCTCGCCGACACCGCCGGCGCGCTCGCCTATCTGAAGACCAAGCCCTATGCGGACGTGGCCCGCGCGGGGATCACCGGCTTCTGCTGGGGCGGCAATGTGGTGTGGATGGCGGCGGCGCGGGTGGCGGGCCTCAAGGCGGGGGTGGCGTGGTACGGGCGGCTGAAGCGGCCGGCCGAGGGCCGCGGCGCGAATTCCCCCGATCCGTTCCCGGTGGACGTGGCGGGGGAGCTGAAAATCCCCGTGCTCGGCCTCTACGCCGAGCAGGATAGCGGCATCCCCCTGTCCGACGTCGAAGCCATGAAGGCCGCGCTCGCCGGCGCCGGCGCCGGCGGGCCCCGCAGCGAGATCATCGTCTATCCCGGCGCCCAGCACGGGTTTCACGCCGATTACCGCCCCTCCTATCTCGAGCCTGCCGCGAAGGACGGCTGGAACCGGCTGCTCGCCTGGTTCGCCAAGAACGGGGTGAAGTGACGCCTGCCGTCACGGAAAGGTGAGGGGAGGGGAAGGGGAGGGGCGCAGCGCAGGGCCCACCCTCGCGGCGCCGGCCACGCCTGCCTATGTACGCTCGGCGACACCGCCGGGCGTGCCTGCGCCAAGCCGTGAGGAGAAGCGCGATGCGTTACAAAAAACTCGGCCGCACCGGCCTGCTCGTCTCTGAAGTGTGCCTCGGCACGATGACGTTCGGGGGCGGGGAGGGCTTCTGGTCCGCGATCGGCGCGCTTGACCAGGATAATTCAGCCGGGCTGATGAAGACCGCCTTCGATTCCGGCGTGAACTTCTTCGATACCGCCGACGTCTATTCCGACGGCCAGTCCGAGGAGATCGTGGGGCGCGCGATCGCCGCCTTGGGCTTGCGGCGGGACGAGATCGTGGTCGCCACCAAGGCGTTCGGGCGGATGGCGGACCGGGTGGGCCCGGACGCGCCCCCCGCGGCGCTGGCCGAAGCCGACCGCCGCAAGGGCGTGCGCAACATCAACGGCCTATCGCGCAAGCATCTGTTTGATGCGGTGGACGCAAGCCTCAAGCGCCTGAACCTCGATTATATCGATCTCTACCAGACGCACGGCTATGACCCGCTCACCCCAATCGAGGAGACGCTCGACGCGCTGAACGACATCGTGCGTTCCGGGCGGGTGCGCTATGTGGGCTTGTGCAACCTGCCGGCCTGGCTGATCGCCAAGGCGCTCGGCGTGTCCGAGCGCAAGGGCTATGCGCGCTACGAATCCGTGCAGATGTATTACACCATCGCCGGGCGGGATTTGGAGCGCGAGGTCGTGCCGCTGGCGGTGGAGGAGAAGCTCGCCATCCTGCCGTGGAGCCCGCTGGCGGGGGGCTTTCTCTCCGGCAAGTTCACGCGCGAGGGCCAGGGCCCGGACGGCGCGCGCCGCCAGGCGTTCGACTTTCCACCGCTGGACAAGGAGCGCGGGTTCAACGTGATCGACGCGATGCGCCCGCTGGCGGAGGCCCGCGGCGTTTCGGTGGCGCAGATCGCGCTGGCCTGGCTGCTGCACCAGCCTCACGTCACCAGCGTGATCGTCGGCGCCAAGACTCAAGGCCAGCTGCGCGACAACCTCGCCGCCACCGAAGTGCGCCTGACCGAAGCCGATCTCGCCGCGCTCGACGCCGTCTCCGCGCTACCGCGCGAATACCCGGGCTGGATGTTCGAAGTCCAGAGCGCCGATCGGCGCGGGCAAATCTAGCCGGCTAATCCGCCACGCTTTTCACCCCTCGCTGTCATCCCGGACGCGGCAAAGCCGCGCTCCGGGACCTCCCGCAGGACCGAGCGCAATCGCACCAAGGTCCCGGCTCTGCGCTGCCCTCCGGCCGGGATGACGCTTTGGGGGAGAGGGCGCAGTGACGGCCCGATCAGCCCTTCTCGAGCGTGGACAGGCGCAATTGGCGCGCGCGGGTTAGGATGGCGTTCTCGATCTGGATGCCGGTGTCGGTATCGGTGGCGGCGTTGACCCAGCCATTGGCCGTGAGCGTCTGTTTAAAGATGGACACCTTGATCCCGTCCGCGCGCAGGCGTGCATCTAGGATATAGACGGTGGCCTTGAACTTCTCGTTCGGCTTTTCGGGATTGACGTACCATTCGGTGATGATCACGCCGCCGAACGGATCGGCCGATTCCAGCGGCATGAAGCTCAACGTGTCGAGCGTGGCGCGCCACAGGAAGCTGTTGACGCCGATATTGGCTTGGTTGGGCTGCTCGTCCTTGTCCCGGCCGAGGCCGAACGAGAACCCTCCCGGCTCGTCAATCCCCACGCGCGAGGTGCGCGGGCCGTCATCGTCGCCGGAGGCGCAGGCGCCGAGCGCGCTCACCGCCAGCAGCGCCACCGCGTTCGTCCGGACGCTGCGGTTCACCTTCATGCGCCTCTCCTAATGTCGCGATGCAGCGCCGCTGCGCCCGCGCGCGCCTGCCGGCATGGGCCGACGATGGGAAGCGCTATATAGCATGGTCGCTCCGGGCGGCCAGAGGCGGGTGTGTGATGGGCAGGATCGGCGCGGGGCTTGTTTCGGCCGGGCTTTTGGCGGGCGGCGTCGGGGGCGCCCAGGCCGTGGAATGGCGCGACGAGCGCGGCGCGGCGCTGGCGCTGGCGGCTTCGGCGCTCGACCAGACGGGCGGGCTCGACGCGGAGCCGCTGCTGGCCCGGGCTGACATTTATTGGGAGCGGACGGGCCTCTTCGCCAACGGCCTGGAGGCGGGGCTTTCGCTCGGGGCGGCGGCGGCGCGCGATCATCCCGCCCGCGATCCCCGCGCCGGCGCGGGGGGCGCCTGCCCGCCGCAGGAGCCGGCGTGCCCCAATTCCGCGGGCGAGCCGGTGCGGGCCCCCGTCAGCGGGCTCGTCTCGGCCGGCCCCGCGGCCGATCGCGGCGTGCGTGGGGAGGTGGAGACGGCCTATCTCTTCCTCCGCGGCCCGTGGGGGGAGGGCAGCCTCGGGCGTGACCAAGGCGCGGGGGACCGCTTCTCGCTGCCGCCGCCCACGATCCTGCGCGCCGTGGGGCTGGCGGACGCGACGCTCGATCCCACAGGCTTCGGCGCCATCGTGCTGCGCAACGACCTCTCGGGCTTTTCCGCCAAGGCGAGCTATGTCTCCCCGCGCCTGTTGGGCTTCAGCGCAGGCCTCTCCTACACGCCGCGCTTCGAGGGCCGGGGCCTGGACCAGGGCGCCCGCGCCGGCGCCGCGCCCGACCCGGAGGACACGCTGGAGGCCGGGCTTTCGTTCGCGCGGACCTGGCGCAGCGGGTGGGAGACGCAAAGCGCGCTCACCTATTCCACCGCCGACGGCGGCGCCCGCGCGGGCTTCGACCGCATCGAAAGCGCTTCCGCCGGCATCCAGATCGGGCGCGAGGGGTGGCGGCTCGGCGCGTCGGGGCTTGTCAGCGACAATGGCTGGGCGGCCGGGGACGCGCCTTATGCGGCCTATGGCGCAAGCGCAAGCTGGGCCAGGGCTAAATGGGCGTTCATGGCCGGCGTCGCGCGCGCGCGCGACGATCTCGTCGGCGTCGATACCCACCGGGTGCTGGCGGGCGCGCGGTTTTCGGTGACGGATCAATTCAGTGTGGCGCTCGCGGGGCTCGCGGGCGGGCGGGCGATCCGAGGCGTGGCGCAGGGCCGCGTGGACAAGACGGAGGAACGCACGCAGGGGCTGGTCGCTGAATTTCTTTTCAACCTGTGACCTAAAATTCATCCCCCCGCGCTCTGTTTCACTGTAATGTTATCGTCTTCGAGAGGGGTGACGGCCGTGCGGTTGAGCTACGCCATGGTGGGTATAGGCGGGGTTGCACTCGCCTCCTTTTTCTATGCGCCGGCTGGGGCGGCGGAAGCTGCGCCGGCCGCGAATTCATCCGTCAATTCGTCTGTCAGCCGCGTAGGCGTGCCGGCGACGGCCGAGGCCCCCTGGTTTCAGCGCTATACGAGCAGCGCCGGCGCCGCCGAGGGCGTCACCCTTGCGCCCGGCGCGGGGGAGGGCGTCAACCGCTCTTTGACCTGGGCGCCGTCGGCGCGCTGGGGCGTGACGCTCAATATGCGCGAGCAGCCCGCCGCGGAAGCGGCCGCTCCCGGCAGCGAAAGCTCGGTCCAGGCCTTCTACCATTTCACCCCGCGGCTGCGCGTGGGCGGCGAGGTGAGCGTGGCGGCGCCCGCGGCGCCCGGCCCCGTGGCGGCCCCGCGCGGCGCCGCAGAGGAGGCGAGCGCGGGCGTAAAGCTCGAATCCGCCTTCAAGTTCTGACGTCGCGCGCCGCGCCCGCGAACGCGGCCACGGCCGCAATTCCGCTGAAGCCGCCCCCGAGCCTCCCCGCCGTGCGCCCGTCTATCCCGCCGAGGGCGATCACGGGCAGGCCGGCGCGCCGCGCCGCCGCCGCCGCACGCCGCGCGCCCAGCGGCTTGCCCGCCGAAGCGCTCGCGCTTTCGAACACCGGGGAAAGCAGCGCGGCGTCCGCGCCCGCCGCAGCCGCCCGGCGCAGCGCCGCGCTCGAATGCGCGGCGACGCTGATCACCCAGGCCGGGTGGTTCCGCTTTAGCGCGCGCGCCTGCGCGCCTGCGCGCTCCGGCAAATGCACCCCGTCCGCACCCACCGCGCGCGCCAAGCCTGCATCGGCGCCGATCAGCAGCAAGACGCCCCGCCGGCGGGTGATGCGCCGCAGCGCCCGCGCGATCGCCCACCGCTCCCCCGCCCCGAAGGCGCGGTAGACGAAAGCGGCCCCGCGCGGGGCGCGCGCCGCCAGGGCCAGCGGATCGGGAGTGCGGGCAGGGTCGGTAAGCGCGAAAAGGCCGGGGAGCCTCTGCCTCTTGAGCCGGCGCGCCAGCGCGCCTAAGCGTCGGTCGGGCGCGGAGGGCAAGGGCTGCATGGGAAAGGCGCATCCTTCTGATCCGGCCGGCGCGCGTGAGAGCGTTCTCGCGCGGATGGCCGCGGCTGCGCAAGCGGGGGGTCGTGCGCCGGGATCGGTCGCGCTGGTGGCGGTGTCCAAACAACAAACCGAGGCGCGCGTGCGCGCTCTCTTGGAAGCGGGCCAGCGCCTGTTCGGGGAAAACCGCGTGCAGGAGGCGTACGCGCGCTGGGCGCCGCTGAAGGCGGAGTTTCCGGACGTGCGCCTGCGGCTGATCGGCCCGCTGCAAACCAACAAGGCGCGCGAGGCGGTGGCCCTGTTCGACGCGATAGACACCCTCGACCGCGAAAAGCTCGCCGCCGCGCTCGCCGCCGCCATGGCCGAAACGAACCGCCGCCCTGACGTGCTGATCCAAGTCAATACCGGAGACGAGCCGCAGAAGGCGGGCGTGGCGCCCGCCGGCGCCGACGCCCTGATCGCCGCAGCGCGGGACCGATACGGCCTGCCGGTAAAAGGGCTGCTCTGCCTGCCTCCGGCGGGGCAGGATCCAAGCGCGCATTTCGCCTTGCTGGCGCAGATCGCCGCGCGCAACGGGCTTGGCGAACTCAGCATGGGCATGAGCGGCGATTACGAGACGGCGATCCGCTTCGGGGCCACCCTGGTGCGCGTGGGAAGCGCGGTGTTTGGCGCGCGCTAGACCGTTTCCCGAAAAGTGTTACGCGGTTTTCGGACGAGAAACGGTCTACCTTAAAGTGTAGAGCGGTGGGTGTTTTTTTTTTTTTTATAAAATAAAATAGACGGAGATGGGGAAGGGGCGGCTGGGGGGGGGGGGGGTTGGGGGGTGGGGGGGGGGGGGGGGGGGGCGGCGAGAGCAAGGGGGGCCCCCCCCGG
>JANNOI010000032.1:0-25974 GCA_031398975.1 Alphaproteobacteria bacterium
GTTTCAGCAGCGCCGCCGCCTCCTGCACCGCCCGGCCCGGATCGGGCAGGAAATGCAGCACCTGATGCACCGTCACCAGATCGGCGAGCCCCGGAGGATAGGGCGGGTCGTACACGTCCCCCAGGCGCACGGCGGCCTTGCCCGGCGGAAGCGCTTCGAGGGCGGCGCGGGCGATGGCGAGCATCTGGCGGCTGGTGTCGAAGCCCTCGGCGCGGCGCACCCGATCGGCCATCACGGCGATCATCCGGCCGGAACCGGCCCCGACATCCACCATCAGATCGAACGGCCCCGGCCCTGCGGCTTCCCGCATCGCGGCCTCGACGTCAGCCTCCGGGAGGTGCAGGGCGCGCAGGCGGTCCCAATCCTCGGCGTTGCGGGCGAAATAGGCGCCGGCCGCCTCCGCCCGGCTGGCGCGCACCCCAGCCAGGCGCGCGCGGTCGCCCTGCAGGGCGCGGTCCCCGGGGTCGAGGCGGGCGAGCAGGGCGTCCACCAGCACCCGCCCGGGCGAGCGCTCCTGCGCCAAACGGTAAAACACCCAGGCCCCCTCGGGCGCGCGCTCCGCCAGGCCCGCCTCCGTCAACACCTTCATGTGCCGGCTCACCCGAGGCTGGCTCTGTTCCAGCGCGACCGCCAGTTCGCCCACGCCAAGTTCCCCTTGCGTCAGCAGCGCCAAGGCCCGAAGACGCGAACGCTCCCCCGCCGCGCGCAGCGCTCTGACCGTCTCGTCCAGGGGCTGCCGCGCCGTATTCACCGATGTGACCTCGTGTTTTGAGATATAAGCATATGTTTATATGGCACAGGAATGGCATCCATAAAAGCGAGCGGGCGTTGATTTCCCGCCCGAAGGCGCCGATATCGGCCCGAGGGGAGCACCTCATGCGTTTTGAAGCTGCAGCGGCCGTACTGGCCTTTAGCTTTGGCGGGACTTCCCTGGCCGAGGCGCAGGCGGTGCTGGCCGATGGCGGCGCCACGGCGGCGGTGGATTTTGCGGCGGCAGCCGCGGCGGAGGAGGAGTTCGGCCGGCAAAGCGCGGCCAACGATCCGCTGGAAGGGTTCAACCGGCGCATGTATGCGCTCAACAACGTGCTGGACAAATACGCGCTCGAGCCCGTGGCCCGGGGCTACCGCGCCATCACCCCGCGCCTGCTGCGCGTGGGCGTGCGCAACGCCCTCGATAACCTCGATGCGCCGCTAACCTTCGTTAATGACGTGCTCCAGGGCGAGCCGTCGCGCGCGGGCGTCACCGCGGCGCGGTTCGGCATCAACACCACGGTCGGGCTCTTGGGCGTCTTCGACGTCGCCAAGGAGGTGGGCCTGCGCGACCATGACGAGGATTTCGGCCAGACGCTCGGGCGGTGGGGCGTGAAGGGCGGGCCGTACCTGGTGCTTCCGGTGTTCGGCCCCTCCAATGTCCGCGACGCGGGCGGCAGGGTCGCCGATTACTTCCTCAACCCGCTGAACTACCCGACGTTCGAGAATGACGACGCGGTCCGCATCGGCGTCACGGTTGTCTCGGCGGTGTCGGCGCGGGAGGCGGGGCTCGAGGCCATCGCCAATCTGCGCGCCACCTCGAACGATCCCTATGTCACGATCCGCACCTATTACATGCTCTCGCGCGAGAGCTCGATCCGAAACGGCCGCCAGAACGACGCAGACTTGCCCGATTTTGCTGATCCCATGGCTTACGAGAACGGGGGGGAAGCGGACGGGCCCGCCCCTTCCCCGGGCGAGAACCCGGCTGCGCCGCAGCCTGCGCCTGCGCCTGCGCCGCAAGTCTCGGAACCGGCCGCTGTGAGCGGGGGTTCGTTACCGTGAAAAAGCCCAAAGGGGAATGATTTGATGTTTGCCTTCAGCTCCCGCCGCGGCGTTCTGCACACCGTGGGCGCGCTCCTTGCCGGTTCGGTGGCGGCGCTGGCGCTGTCCGCCACGCCCGCCGCGGCCGACAAATCCGCCGAGGATTACGTCGCCACCAACGCCCAGGCGGTGCTCACCTCCCTTTCCGCCGGCGGCTCCTCCGCCGAGCGGCGCCAGAAATTCGGCGTCCTGATGGACAAGTTCGCCGACACCCCGCGGATCGCGGAATTCGTGCTCGGCAAATATGCCCGCACCGCCCGCGCCGACCCCGCGCTCTATGGCGAGTGGCGGAAGACCTTCCGCAATTACGCGATGGCCGTCTACGAGACCCAGCTTGACGCGTATCGCGGGCGCGAGATCAAGGTCTCGCCCGGCTCCAAGGATACGGTGATCAACGGGCGCACCTATTCGGTGGTCTCCTCCCAAATCATCACCCAGTCCGGCCAGCCCTTCCTCGTGAACTGGCGCCTGCTCCAGCAGCCGGACAAGAGCTGGAAGGTCGTCGATGTGGCGCTCAAGCTTGAGGACAACGTCATCTGGCTGGCCATCCAGCAGCAGCAGGAATTTCTCGCCCGCCTCGACCGCAATGGCGGGGACGTCGCCAAGCTGATGGCGGACGTGAAAGCGCTCACCGCCAAGATGAACGCCGAAGCCCGCGGCGACGGCTGATCCCGCTCCGCTCTACCCTCCGCGGTGTCTTCGCTCCGCGCTGTCATCCCGGCCGGAGCGAAGCGAAGAGCCGGGACCTTTCGAAGTACGCCGATCTGCGGGAGGTCCCGGCGCGCGGCTTTGCCGCGTCCGGGATGACAAGAGAGTTAGGACGCGTGCGCCATCTCGCGCAGGCGGAAGCGCTGGAGCTTGCCGGTGGGGGTTTTCGGCAGTTCCGCGACGAACGCCACCGCGCGGGGGTATTTGTAGGGCGCGATCGTCGCCTTGACGTGGTCTTGTAGCGCGAGCGCGGTGGCTTCGTTGGCGTTCGCGGGATCATGCAGCACGATGAGCGCCTTGCAGATCGCCCCGCGCGCCTCGTCCGGCACGCCGACGACCGCGCATTCGGCCACCTGGGGATGGGTCAGCAGCGCCTGCTCCACCTCGATCGCGCCGATATTGTAGCCGGAGGACACGATCATGTCGTCCGCGCGAGAGACGAACCAGAAATAGCCGTCCTCGTCTTGCCGATAGAGGTCGCCGGTGACGTTCCAGCGATTGACGACGTAATTGGCCTGGCGCGGATCGGCGAGGTAGCGGCACCCGGTAGGGCCCTGCACCGCCAGCCGGCCCACCGAGCCCGCCGGCAGGGGCTGGTTCTGATCGTCGAGCACGCAGGCCGCAAAGCCGGGCACCGGGCGCCCGGTGGCGCCGGGGCGGATATCCTCTCCGGAGGCGGAGATAAAGATGTGCATCATTTCGGTGGAGCCGATGCCGTCGATCAGCCGCACCCCCGTGGCCTCGAACCAGGCATCCGAGGTCGCGCGCGGCAGCGGCTCGCCCGCCGAGACGCAGGTCTTGAGGCTCGCGAGATCATAGCCGGGAAGCATCTTTAGGAGCGCGCGATAGGCGGTGGGCGCGGTGAACAGGGTGGTGACCTTCTGCGCCTGGATGGTTTCGCACAGCGCCTCATAGCCGGGCTTGGGGCTCAGCGCGGTGGTGAGCCCGAGCGCGATCGGGAAGATCACGGAGGCGCCGAGGCCAAACGTGAACGCAAAAGGCGGGGTGCCGCAGAAGATGTCGTCCGGGCCCGGCTTCAAGATCGGGCGGGCGAACGCGTCGACGATGGCGGCGATGTCGCGGTGGAACTGGACGCAGCCCTTGGGTTGGCCCGTCGTGCCGGAGGTGAAGGCGATCAGGGCGGGATCGTGCCGGAAGGTGCGCAGCGTCTGGAACGTGTCGGGCTTGTCCGCCATCAGCCGCGACAGGGCGTTGAAATCCAAGGCGCGCGTCAGCGTGGGCGAGGCCGCCCGCGCCTGGCCCACCGCCTCGGCGGTGGAGGGATCATAGAGCGCGTGGCTGATCGCGGCCTTGGCGATCACGACCGTGAGCTCCCCGGCGCGCAGCATCGGCATGGTCGCGACCACGACCCCGCCCGCCTTCAGGATCCCGAACCAGACCGCCATCGCCATCGGCGTGTTCGGCGCATGCAACAGCACGCGCTGGCCGGGGATCAGGTCGAGATCCTCTTGCAGCACCTGCGCGGCCTCGTTGGCGCGCGCCAGCAGCTCGGCATAGGTCCAGCTCTCCGCGCCGAACAGGATCGCGGTCTTGTTCGGGTTCAGGGCGGCGGCCTGATCCAGCAGATCGGCGCCGTTCAGGTGCAGCGGGTACTGGAATTGCGGCTCCTCGAAGCGGAACGCCGGCTGCAGCTCGGGCGGGGGCAAATTGTCCCGTACGAAGGTGTCGACGTGCGCCGTATCCATGGCCTCGCCTCCTGAGCGAGGCGTCAGTGAAGCAAAGTGCGCGCGCCCGCGTCAGTTCGAAATTGTCATGGGCGGGGGCCGCCGTTTCATGGGCCCGTCTCCCCGATCGCCGCCAGGGTTATGCGCACCAGCGCGGGGACCGATTTCGCCCCGGTCTTGGTCATGATCGAGGCGCGATGGTTTTCCACCGTCCGCTGGCTAATGGCGAGTTTGGCCGCGATGTTCTTGCTGGGATGGCCGTCCAGCACGAGATCGAGGATCTCGCGTTCGCGCGGCGTGAGGCTCGCGATCTGGATCGCGGACTGGCGCCGCCACGCGGCCGCTTTATCGAGGTCGCGCGAGCGCTCCAGCGCGCGCTCCACCCCGTCCAGCAGGTCGACGGCGCGGATCGGCTTCTCGACGAAGTCATCGGCCCCCGCCTTCATGGCCCGCACCGCCAGGCCCACCTCGCTCGCCCCGGTGATCATGATCGCAGGCAGCGGATCGCCGGCCTCGCGCAGGCGGCGCAGCAGGCTGATCCCGCTCATCCCCGGCAGCACCGCATCGACCACCAGGCACGCGTCTTCTCCCGACTGATACGCCTCCAGGAACGCCTCGGCGGCAGCATAGGTCTTGACCTGCCGGCCCGCGGACTCGAACACGCTGCGTATGCTCTCGCGGACATGACTATCATCGTCGATCACATGCACCAGCGTCTTCCGCGCCCGCCCCGGCTTATGGGCCAGGGGCTCGGCCAGCGCCGGAGGAGCGGCGCCTAGAAGGTCGCGAATGGTCTCGGCCAGGGCGTCTAGCTTCACGGGTTTGCTGAGTTGGACGCAATCGTCGAGCGCGATATCGCGCATCGTGGCGGTGGCGACGTCGCCGCTGAGGATGATGACCGGGATCTGGCGGGCCAGTCTGGTGCGAAAGCGGGCCGCGAATTCGGGGCCGTTGAGGCCATTGGGCAAGTTGAAATCGGCCAGGACGAGGTCGGGAAAAGCCGCCCCTTCGATGACGCCGCGCAGCGCGGTCACGCCGTCCGGGGCGGTGGCGACGCGGTAGCCCTCGCTGTGCAGGGCAAGCTCTAGCAGGTCACGCAGGTCCGTATCGTCCTCGACCACGAGGATGGAGCCGGTCCGCGCCGGCGGGCCCAGGGGCGGGCTGGGCGCGATGTTCGGACGAGGCGGCTGAGGCTCGTCAGACACGCGCGGGACGTCGACGGCGAACACAGACCCCCTGCCCACGCACGAGCGGACCCGAACAGGGTGGTCCAGCAGAGTCGAGAGGCGCCGGACGATGGAAAGGCCGAGCCCCAGGCCGCGGCCGCTCTCGCGCGCGGGATTATCGACCTGATAATATTCCTCGAAGATGGACTGGAAATGCGCCTCCTCGATCCCGGCGCCACTGTCCCAGATCTCGATGCTCAGCTCGCTTCCCCGCCGGCGGCAGCCCATCAGCACTTTTCCGCGCGCGGTGTATTTAAGCGCGTTGGAAATGAGGTTTCGAAGCATCTGCTCCAGCAGACGTGGGTCGCTGCGGACCTGCAGCGCGCACGGAACCGTCCGCAACAGCAGCCCTTTCGCCGCGGCGTGATAGGCGAACTCCGCACTCAGCCGCGCCAGCAGATCGCCGATCACGAAACCCGTCCGCTCGGGGTGCACGACGCCAGCCTCGATCTGGTTGATATCGAGCAGCGTGTTGAGCATGCCTGACATCGCGCCCAAAGTCTGCTCCATGCGCGCCACCAGATTTTCGGCGCGCTCGCCCTGCACGGCTTTGCCCAGCAGAGTCTGCAGCAGGGAAAGCGATTGCAGGGGCTGGCGCAGATCGTGGCTGGCGGCTGCGAGGAAGCGGGATTTGGCGGCGTTGGCGAGGTCGGCGCGCCGCCTCGCGTCTTGCACCTCCGCGGCGGCGCGGCGGCGCTCGGTAATATCCACGAACGTGATCACCACGCCCTCGGTCGCCCCGTCATGGGCGCGGTACGGCAGGATCCGGCGCAGGAACCAGGCGCCGTTCTCGCCTTCCACCTCGTGCTCGATCGGGGTCGAAGTATGGAGCACGATGGCGGCGTCGGCCAGCAATGTCGCGTCCGCGGCCAGCGCGTGCAGGTCCGCCAGCGGGCGCCCGATATCGCTGGTTATGAAATGAAACACCGCGCTTGTTGCGGGGGTGAAGAAGCGGATATTGAGCTGGCGGTCCAGAAAGAGCGTCGCGACGTCCGTGCTATAAAGCACATTGCGCAGATCGTCCGAAGTTGCGCGCTGGCGTTCCAGAGTTTCCTGGAGTTGGGCGTTCAGCGCGGCCAGTTCCTCGTTCAGGGATTGAAGCTCCTCCTTCGAGGTCAGCAATTCCTCATTGGTCGATTGGGCCTCTTCATTGACCGAGAGCGCCTCCTCATTGATGGCTTTCTGCTCCTCGTTGGAGGCTTCCAGACTGCGGATCGCGCCCTGCAACTCGGCGCGCGTGTCTTCCAGCTCCCGCTCCAACAAGGCCACGCGCGGCTCGTCCGCGGCGCTGGGCGCAGCCTCGCCGGCCGGCGCCTCCGCCTCCTCGACGAAGGAGATCAGCAGCAGGTCTTCGCCGCCCGCCAACACAGATCGCACTTCGATGCGGAAGGCGCGCGCGACGCCCGAGCGCTTGATCCGGTTTCCGCTGATGACGGTAAGGGGATTGCCGGCATTGGTCTCGTGCATCGCCCCGCGCAGGCGCATCCGCAACCCCGCGCCCACCATGGCCAGGATGTCCTGGCTCGGCCCGCCCGGAGCCACACTCAGATAGCGATCGACGGGGCCCAGCGCATAGAGACGCTGGTAGCTGCGGTTGATCAGCACCGCCGCCGGCGCGTGCGCCTCGAGGACGATGCGACGACAAACATCGCCATAGAAATCCTCCCGGCTGCGGGCGCGCGGCTGATCACGCCGCAACGGCGTACGCACGTCCGCGGCGTCAAAGGCAGGCCCCGCCCCGCCGGTGCGCGGGCGCCCTATATGGCGATAGATACGCTCGGCCTTGCCCAGAACCTCGAACCGCCCCTCGATGGCGGCCGCGTTCTCGGACGCGCCCAGCAGCAGCACGCCGTTCTGGCGCAGCGCGAAGTGCAACAGGGCGATAACTTTGGCCTGCGCTTCCTGACTCAGATAGATGAGCAGGTTGCGGCACGAGATCATGTCGAGCCGGGAAAACGGGGGATCCACCAGCACGTCCTGCACCGTGAAGACGATCGCCGCGCGTAAGCTCGGCGCCACCCGATAGCCGCGCGCTTCCGGGGAAAAAAAGCGGGCGAGACGCTCGGGGGAGACCTCGGCTGCGATGGTTTCCGGATAGAGGCCCTCGCGCGCGGCCGCGACCGCATCGGAATCAGCGTCTGAGGCGAACACCTGGAGCTTCAGCGCGGGGTTCAAGGCTGCGATCGCTTCTTGAAACAGGATGGCGATCGAATACGCCTCCTCCCCGGTGCTGCACCCCAACACCCATATGCGCAGCGGCTGGTCCGGCGGTTGGCGGGTCACCAAGTCTGGGATCGTCTCGGCGGCGAGGCGGTCGAACACCGGCCGGTCCCGGAAGAAGCTGGTGACGTTGATAAGCATGTCCTTAACGAGCTGTTCGCGCTCGTTTTCGTTCCTGCGGAGGAGATCGAGATAATCCTGCGCCTGGTTGGGGCTGAGGCCGGCCATCGCCATGCGCCGCCCGATCCGGCGTTGCAGCGTGCCAGACTTGTACTGGCTGAAATCGTGGCCTGCTTCGGTGTGAAGAAGATTGAGCACCGCCGCAAGGCGCTCGGCGGCCTCGTCGGGGATCGAGGCGGCGGTAGAGTCCGTCAGCGCGGGCGTTTGCGCGACAAAGTTTAACAACGCAGCCGGAATGTCCGCCGCCGCCAACACCTGGTCCACCTGACCGGTGGCGATGGCGCTGTTGGGCATGCCGTCGAACGCCGCCTCCGCCGGGTCCTGGGCGATCACGAGCCCGCCCTTTTCGTGCACCGAGCGAAGACCGAGGCTTCCGTCCGCGCCTGTCCCCGACAGGACGACGCACGCCGCGCGGGGCCCGTACTCGCCGGCGATCGCATGCAGCAAATGGTCAAACGGAAGGCGCGCGCCGTGGGGCGCGGTCGGCGGCGACACCTGCAGCAGCCCCGCGCGCACCCCGAGATAGGCGCCCGGGGGAATGACGTAGAGATGCTCGCGCTCGATCGCCATGCCCTGCACCGCCTCGCGCACGGACAGCCGCGTATGGGGGGCGAGCAGTTCCGCCAGCATGCTTTGGTGATGGGGATCGAGATGCTGGACGAGCAGAAAGGCCATGCCCGTCTCTGCAGGCATGGCGTCGAGGAGCTTTATGCACGCTTCGAGGCCGCCCGCCGAGGCGCCCACGCCGACCACCGCGAATCGATCCGCCGCCGGCCTCTTCCCCCCCTCCCGCCGCGTGGACGGCGCGGGGGACGCCGGCGGTGTCGGGACGCTGGACGCCATGAAACCCTTTCAGGAGGAGCAGGTGGTTCTGCGCCGAAGTTCAAGTTAACACCGGCCGCTTTCGCCGTCGACACGCGTAAAGGCCACACCGACGCGAGACGGGTGGAAACACAGCACGACCATGGCTGAAGTGACAATCCCCGGAAGCCGCCCTCTGCACAATGAGTAGTTTCCGAGTCTGCCGTCCCACCTCCGGACACGTCTATGGTGGCGTCGCTGAAAAGCGATGACGGCCCACATACGTTGTCGCTTGAAAGCACCCCGCGGAGCGCGTGCGCTCAGACTTAGAACCCTGACCGGCGGTCGGGGTCTCTTGCGCGGGGCAAGGTATTCGAGTTCGCGGCCGGTCCTGCTGGGGGGCCTGTCGCGACCCGCCCCGCGGCCGGTCATTGCCCGCTCCCCGCCTGCACGACCGGCCGCGGGGCAATTTTCAACCCCAGAGCCGCCCCGCTTCGGCTTGGCGGATGGCGCAGGGAAGCCGTGGATGCGCCGCGAACAGGGTTTCAGAATGCAGCTGACCCAAACCTTGGCCCAGAGCGTTCGCGCCCAATCAGTCGTGCTTCTCAGCCGCCAGCTTCCCGCCGCGATTGACTTATGCGTCCAAGTCAGAATGGCGCACTCAAGCGCCCGCGTCGCCGGTTTCGTCGCCGTCTACGATGTTTTCGGCACGATCGCGGCCGAACTCGCGGCCTATTCCGACATGATCGCCGAGCGCATCGCCGCCCTGGGCGGCACGGCGTGCGTGCGGGCGCAGCCCGCCTCGCAGCGCTCCCCTCCCGTGGCGTACGCGCCGGGCGCAGCCGACGCGCAAAGACAAGCCCTCGCCGTCTCCGCGGCGCTGGCGGGCTTCGCCGACATGGTGCGCCACACCGCCGGCCAGGCGCAGGCGATCGGCGACGCCGACACCGCCCACCTGCTCACCAAAGTCTCGCGCGGGATCGATCATCAACTCTGGGTCACCGAGTCCTGCCGGGCCCGCCAGTCAAATCCCAACAAGCGTTAACCACGTTTTACAGCCAAGGTCACGTGTCTCAGTCGGTAAAGCTCTGCCGAATAGCAGCCTGGCGATCATCGGACCCGTCTCCGGAAAGGCGCGCGCAATGAGGGCGCTTCGTGTTCTCGTGATCGAAGACAACGCCCTGATCGGCCTCGATCTCGCCGACATGCTGACCGACATGGGCCACGACGTATGCGGCATCGAAGCGACCGAGCCGGACGCGGTGGCCAGCGCGGCGCGCAGCCATCCCGATCTGATGCTCGTCGACGCCGGCCTGCGGCTGGGGAACGGGCTGTCGGCGATGAAGGCGATCCTGCGGGCGGGCTTCGTGGCGCACATCTTCATGAGCGGGCACGTCCTGCCGCGCGAGGAGATGAGCCCGCGCGCGGTAGTGCTGCAAAAGCCGTTCGCGGCGGATGAATTGCGCGTTGCGATCGGGCGCGCGCTCGCCCTGACGCGGCCGGACGCCGTCGCCTAGACCGTTTCCCGAAAAGTGTTACGCGGTTTTCGGACGAGAAACGGTCTACCTTAAAGCGTAGAGCGGTTTTTCTCGATTGGATTGAATCAATCGAATCGAGAACCGCCCTAGCGCGCTATGGGCTCAAGGAGGGCTCAGGGAGGGCTCAGGGCGGCAGGGGCGTGGGCGTGCGCCCCGGCCGGGCCCATCCGCGCCTCCCGCCACTTGCCATAGCGGTAATAAAGCGCGGCCAGCACGCAGGCCACGATCATGCTCGCCGGGAAGCTCCACCAGAGGGCCGCCTCCCCGAAGCGGGGCTCGAACGCGATCGCCGCGGACGTGCGCACCCCGAACAGCGAAATCGCCAAAATCACCAGCGGCGCCGTGACCGCCCCGGTGGCGCGGATCACCCCGAACAGCACGAACATGACCCCGAACGGCACGAACGACCAGACGATCGCGGCGTTGATCCGCTCCGCGATCGCGACCGTCGAAGGCGCCCCCGGCAGGAACACGCCCAGCAGCAGGGGATCGACCAGATAGACCACGACGACGATCGCGCTGGTCAGCACCACATTGATCCCCACCCCGGCGAGGGTGGTGCGCTCCACCCGGTCCCAGCGCCCGGCCCCGATATTCTGCGCCGCCATCGCCGAAACCGCGGCCCCGACCGCCATCGCCGGCATCTGCACATACGTCCAGATTTGGGCCGCGACCCCGTACGCCGCCACGGTCTCTGCGCCATAGGCGTTGACCATGGCGATCATGATGAGGGCCGAACTCGAGATCACCAGCATCTGCAGCCCCATGGGCAGGCCCTTGGCGACCATGGTCCGCACCAACGCGAAATCCGGGCGCAAATAGCGGAGTTCCTCGCCCGTGAGGCGCAGATCGAGCTTGCGGGCATAGACGTAAGCGAGGAGCGCCGCGATCGAGAGGATCTGCGCCAGCAGGGTGGCCGCGGCGGCCCCGGCGATGCCCAGGCGCGGAAAGGGCCCCAGCCCCGCGATCAGCAGCGGATTGAGCCCGACGTCGAGCGCGGCCGCCAGCGCCATGAACAGGAAGGACGTGCGCGCATCCCCCGCCCCCCGCAGCGCCATGCTGAGGAAAGTGCTCAGGAACAGGAACGGCATCGCTAGAAAGATCACGCGCAGATAAGCCTCCGCCAGGGGACGGGCGGCGGCGGGCGTTCCCAGCCATTCCAGCATGGTCGGCGTCAGCAGGAAGCCCGCGAGGGCGACCACCAGCGAGGCGCACAGGAAAAACCCGATCCCCGCCCCGACCGCCCGCTTGGCCCGGTCGAGATCGCCCGCCCCCATCGCCTGCCCGATCAGGATCGTGCTCGCCATGCCCACCCCGAACACGAGCCCGAGCAGCAGGAATAGGATCAGGTTGGCGTTCGAGGTGGCCGCGAGCGCCTGCTCCCCCAACAGCCTGCCGACCCAGATCGCGTTTATCGAGCCATTGGCCGATTGCAGGACGTTGCCCGCCAGCATGGGTAGGGAGAAGAAGAAGAGCGTCCGGAAGATAGGCCCTTCCGTGAGCACGCGAGACCGGCCGCCGCCGCGCGGGGCCGCGGCCTCTGCGGCCGGATGGCCGTTACTTTCTGGGCTCGAGGCCGGTAGGGGGCGGGAAACGATCGGCTGGGTGATGTCCCCGGACATTCAGATGCGCTCCGCCCCGTTCTGTTCTTCTTGTACGCAGGCGTCGAAAGCCCTGGGTTCAACCAGGGCTTCTATCAGCGTGTTCCCGCCTTGGCCAACCGCGTCGGCCCGCGGGGCGCGATCAGGCCGCGTTCCGCAGCGCCGCCCCGCCGAAGCGGCTGTAGAAGGTCTCGCCCGCCTCGGCCATCTCCCGCAATAGGGCGTTGGGGCGGAAGCGCTCGCCATAGGCGTCCGCCAACGCATCGGCCTCGGCCACGAAGCGCTTCAGGCCGCGGCTGTCCATGTAGGACACCACGCCCCCCGTATAGGGCGCAAACCCCCAGGCGAGGATCGAGCCGACATCGGCGTCGCGCGGATCGGTGATCACGCCTTCGGCGAAACAGCGCGCCGTCTCCACCGCCTGGATCGTCAAGAGGCGCTGCTTCAGGGTGTCGCGCAGCACGGGCGGGCATTGGGCGATGGTCACGGGGGCGATCTCCGCGAGCCCCGGCCAGAGCCGCTTCTTGCCCTGATCGGCCGGGTAATCGTAGAAGCCTTTGCCGTTCTTGCGCCCGAAACGGCCAAGCTTCTCCACCATGGTTTCGAGGATCGCGTCCGCGGGGGTGGCCTCATAGCCCGCGCCCAGCGCCTTTCTGGCCTCGCTGCGCACCTTCCACGCCAGATCGAGCGCGACATCGTCGTTCATCTCGAGCGGCGCGCGCGGCATGCCCGTCATCCGCCCGACATTCTCGATGATCGCCGGCTTGATCCCTTCCGCCAGCATCTGGATGCCCTCGGTGACGTAGGTCCCGAACACGCGCGAGGTGTAGAAGCCGCGGCTGTCCTTCACCGCGATCGGGGTCTTTTTGATCTTCAGCACATAATCGAAGGCCTTGGCCGCCGTCTCGAGGCTTGTCTGTTCGCCCAGGATGATCTCGACCAGGCCCATCTTGTCCACCGGCGAGAAGAAGTGCACGCCGATGAAGTTTTCCGGCCGCACGCTCGCCTTCGCGAGTTCGGTGATCGGCAGGGTCGAGGTGTTCGATCCGAACACCGACGTTTCCGGCAGATAGGCTTCCGCGCGTTTGGTGACGTCGGCCTTCAGCGCCATGTTCTCGAACACGGCCTCGATCACCAGATCGGCGCCGGCGATCAGGGAATAATCCGTGCTCGGCGTAATCAGCGCGAGCGTGGCGGCCGCCTTCTCCGCCGTGGAGCGGCCGCGGGACACGGCCTTGTCCAACAGCGCCTGGGCGTGGGCTTTGCCTTTGTCTGCGCCCTCCTGGGTCACGTCCAGCAGCATCGTCTCGATGCCCGCCAGCGCCTGGACGTAGGCGATCCCGGCGCCCATCATGCCCGCGCCCAGGACGGCGACCTTCTTGACGTCGGTTTTGGCGAACCCCTGCGGCCGGCTTGCGCCCTTGGCGATGTCCTGCATCGAGACGAACAGGGTGCGCATCATCCCGCGCGCCTCCGGCGTCATCAGGGTACGGACGAAATAGCGCGTCTCCACCCGCAAGGCGGCGTCGATGGGCAATTGCATGCCCTCATAGATCGCCTTCAAGATGTTGGTCTGTGCGGGGTAATTGCCGAACGTCTGCTTCGAGACCAGCGCATTGCCGCCGATGAATACGATCGAGCCCGAGGGCGTGTACGGCCCATCCTTGACGCGGAAGCCCTTCTCGTCCCAGGCCGCGACCGCCTTGGGTTTGCTCCGCAGCCAGGTTTTCGCGGCCTCGATCGCGGCCCCCGGCGCCACGACTTCGTGCACGATGCCCATGCCCTTGGCCTCGGCGGCGCGCTTGGTCTGACCCTGCAGGATCATCATGGCGGCGTTCTGCACCCCGATCAGGCGCGGCAGGCGCTGGGTGCCGCCGCCGCCTGGGATGAGCCCGACTTTGGATTCCGGCAGGCCGAGTTGGAGCTTCGGGTGATCGCCCGCCACCCGGTAATGGCACGCGAGCGCGATCTCGAGCCCCCCGCCCAGCGCCAGCCCCTCGAGCGCGACCGCCACCGGCTTGCCGCACGTCTCGACCGCGCGCAGCGCCTTGTTGAGCCCGAAGGCCGCGTCAAACAGGGACTGGACCGCAGCCTCCCCCGTCGCCGCCGCGTCCGGCTTGCCGCCCAGCGCGCCGTTGAGCGACATCTCGCCGAGATCCGCGCCGGCGCAAAAGCCGCTTTCCTTGCCCGAGGCGAGCACCGCGCCCTTGATGGCGGCGTCCGTCTTCAGCCGCTCCCCGATCTCGGCGAGTTCGCCGATCACGGCGCTCGTGATCGTGTTCATCGAGCGTCCGGGGACGTCGAACAGGATAAGGGCGAAGCCTTCGGCGTCGATCTCGATCTTGAAGTTTTCCATCGCGCTCTCCTGATCAGGCCGTCACGGCCGCGCGCGCCCGGCGGCGGCCAAGTTGGGCGGCGAACTCCGCCACACGGGTTTCGTAAAAGGCGCGCACGGGCGCGAGCGCCTCGCCCGCCCGGTCGGGGTGACCGGAATCATAAGGCGGCGCAGGATCGTATTCGAGCGCCAGTTGGAGCCGGCGCGCCGTCGCTTCGCCCGCGATCTCGCCCAGTACCGCGAAGGCGAAATCGATCCCCGCCGTTACGCCGCCGCCGGTAATCACATCGCCGTCCCGCACCACGCGCCCGTGCGTGGGAATGGCTCCCACCTCCGCGAGCAAAGCGTGATAGGCCCAATGCGTGGTGGCGCGCTTGCCTTCAAGCAGCCCCGCCGCGCCCAACACGAACGCTCCGGTGCAGACCGACGTCACATACCTGGCCTGGCTTCCCTGCGCGGCGACGAAATCCATCGTCTCCGCATCCTCGATCGCGCCCGCCACGCCGAAGCCGCCGGGCACGCAGATCAGATCGAGCTTCGGCGCCTCCGCGAACACCCCGGTCGGGCTGATCGAGACGCCGCAATCGCTCGGCGCGGGGGCCATCGTTTTGGCGAGCACGTGGGTCGTCGCGCCCGGCGTGCGGTGCAGCACCTGCAGCGGTCCGGTCAAGTCAAGTTGGGTGAGCCCGGGAAACAGAACGAAGCCGATCTGCATACGACGCCTCCGTCACCGCGCTCAGACGCGCTCGATCACCGTCGCCGTTCCCATGCCCGCGCCCACGCACAGCGTCACGAGCGCGCGCTCCTTGTCGGACCGCTCCAATTCATCGACCACGGTGCCGAGGATCATCGCGCCGGTGGCGCCGAGGGGGTGGCCCATCGCGATCGCCCCGCCATTGACGTTGACGACCGCGGGATCGAGCTCCATCGCCTGGATCCAGCGCAGCACGACCGCCGCGAACGCCTCGTTCAACTCCCAGAGATCGATGTCGCCCGGGCTCATGCGCAAACGCGCGAGGATCTTGCGCGTGACGAACTCGGGCCCCGTAAGCATGATCGAGGGCTCCGACCCGATCGAGGCCGCGCCCACGATGCGCGCGCGCGCCTTGAGGCCTAGCGCCTCGCCAATCTCCTTCGTGCCGATCAACACCGCGGCCGCGCCATCGACAACCCCGGAGGAATTGCCGGCATGGTGGACGTGGTCCACTTCCTCGATCTCGGGATAACGCTGCAACACGACCCCGTCGAAGCCCGGCATGACTTCGCCCTGCATCTTGAAAGAGGGCTCGAGCGCGGCCAGACTTTGCATCGTGGTGTCGGGGCGCATGTGCTCGTCCCGCGCCAGGCGCACAAGACCGAGCTGATCCTTCACCGGCACGATGGATTTCGCAAAGCGCCCCTCCGCCCAGGCCTGGGCGGCGCGCTTTTGACTTTCCACCGCATAGGCGTCGACGTCGGCGCGCGAGAAGCCGTAGCGGGTGGCGATCAGATCGGCGCTGACGCCTTGGGGGGCGAAATAGGATTTGAGCGCGATCTCCGGGTCCGTCGGCCAGGCGCCGCCATTGGAGCCCATCGGCACGCGGCTCATGCTTTCCACGCCCCCGCCGATGGCGAGTTCCGCCTCGCCCGACTTCACCTTCGCGGCGGCGATATTGCACGCTTCGAGCCCCGAGGCGCAGAAGCGATCGATCTGCACCCCGCCGACGCTGTCGTCATAATCGGCGTTGAGCGCCGCGATCCGCGCGATGTCGCTGCCCTGCTCGCCCACCGGCGCCACGCAGCCCAGGATCACGTCCTCGACCTTGGCGGTGTCCAGCGCATTGCGGTCGCGCAGCGCCTGCAGCACCTGGGTCGCGAGCGAAAGGGCGGTGATCTCGTGCAGCGCGCCGGTGGTTTTGCCGCGCCCGCGCGGGGTCCGCACGGCGTCGAAAATATAGGCTTCAGCCATCTCTTTTCCTCCACGCCGGCGCGGCGGCGTCCGTCCATCTTTATTCGAAAAAGGTCCGTATCAGGATCGCGATGTTCAATGCGACGATGATCCCTCCGACCCAGGTGAGCGCGTCCATCCGCATTTTCAGAGCGTCGATCTGCGCCTTCAGAGCGTCGATCTGCGACTTCAGACCCTCCATCTACGCCTTCAGACCGTCGATCTGCGCCTTCAGGCCCTCGATTACGCCCTCCATCCTGGCGAGGGGGGCGTCGTTGTCAGACACCGCGCGCGCAGCGGCGCGGGCTTTTTCCTCCGAGGCGCCGGCGTCCTTGAGGGCGTCATACAATTCGACGATCAGCACCGCCATCAAAACGCCTCCGCGGGCATCGCCATCATTGCGCCGGCGCCGGTCTTGAGCTTGGCGAGGTGGGCGCTGGCCTCGGGCAGAACGCGGTCGATGTAATAGCGCCCGGTCAACACTTTGGCCTCGTAATAGGGATCGCCGGCGCCGCCGTTTTTCTGCGCCGCGAAAGCCGCCTGCGCCATCAGGCACCACATATAGGTGAGCGCGGTGACGCCGAACAGATTGAGAAAGTCGTGGCTCGCTGCGCCGGCATTGTCGAAATTCGACATCCCGTTCTGCATCAGCCAGAGCGTCGCCTCCTGCAATTGGCCCTTGGCGGTGCGCAGGGCTTCCAGGAAGGGCGTCAGCTCGGCGTCGCCGGCGTGCTCAGCGAGATAGGCGTCGATCTCGCCCAGGAAGGCGGTCATGGCGCGCCCGCCTTGGGCGGCCAGCTTGCGGCCCACAAGATCGAGCGCCTGCACGCCATTGGCGCCCTCATAGATCATGGCGATGCGCGCATCCCGGACGAATTGCGACATCCCCCATTCCTCGATATAGCCGTGCCCGCCGAACACCTGCTGGCAGGCGACCGCGTTCTCAAAGCCCTTGTCGGTCAGGTAGGATTTCAGCACCGGCGTCATCAGCGCCATGTAATCGGAGGCCTTTTCGCGCACCTTCTCGTCCGGCGAGCGGGTGAGCAGATCGCCCTGCAGGGAGGTCCAGAAGGCGAAGGCGCGCGCGCCCTCGTTGAAGCTGCGCGTGTCCATCAGGATGCGGCGCACGTCGGGGTGCACGAGGATCGGGTCGGCCGGGCCGTCAGGATTTTTCGGCCCCGTCAGGGAGCGGCCCTGGAGGCGGTCCTTCGCGTAGGCGGCGGCGTTCTGATAGGCGATCTCCGATTGCGACAGCCCCTGCAGGCCGACGCCGAGGCGCGCCACGTTCATCATCGTGAACATGGCCGAAAGGCCCTTGTTCTCGGCGCCGACGAGATAGCCGATCGCCTCGTCATAATTCATCACGCACGTCGCATTGCCGTGAATGCCCATCTTCTCTTCGAGCTTGCCGCACACCACGCCGTTGCGCGCGCCCGGCTCGCCGTTCTCGTCGAGCAGGAATTTCGGGACCACAAACAAGGACACGCCCTTGGTGCCCGCCGGCGCCCCTTCGATGCGGGCGAGCACCAGGTGGATGATGTTGGTGGTGAGGTCATGCTCGCCAGCGGAGATGAAAATCTTCTGCCCACTGATCTTGTAGCCGCCGTCAGGCTGGGGAACCGCCTTGGTGCGCAACAGGCCAAGATCGGTGCCGCAATGAGGCTCGGTCAAATTCATGGTGCCCGCCCATTCCCCGGACACAAGCTTCGGGAGATAGGCCTGTTTCTGCGCGTCGTTCCCGTGGTGCAGGATGGCCTCGTAGGCGCCGTGGCTCAGCCCCGGATACATGCCGAACGCCATGTTCGCCGAGGACACCATCTCGTTCCACGCAAGGCTCACCAGATGGGGCAGGCCCTGGCCGCCATAGGCGGGATCGGCCCCGAGCGCCGGCCAGCCGCCTTCCACCAATTGCGCATAGGCCTCCTTAAAGCCCGTGGGCGTGGCGACCGAGCCATCGGCGTGGCGCACGCAGCCCTCCTTGTCGCCCACGACATTCAGCGGGGTGAGAACGCCCTCGCAGAATTTCGCGCCCTCCTCCAGGATCTGGGATACGGTGTCGAGCGGCGCGTCCGCAAAGCCCGGGAGATTCGAGTAGCGCTCGAGCTTCAGCACGTCGCGGAACAGGAATTCGTAGTCGCGCAGCGGCGCTTTGTAGGACGGCATGGCGGGTCTCCTCGAGATCGGCTGTTCGAGATCGGCTGGTGCGTACCTGGGGTGTCGTGCGGCGTCCTCAAGGCGGCGCGCTTTCGGGCTCTTGGGCGATGCGACGCTGCGCCCCAAGCCGCCCCGCAACGCTCCCGCCCTGCAACGGGCCCGCCCTGCAACGGGCCCGCCTCGCTAGTCCCCCAGGGGGAGGGCCGGGCCGCGGCGCGTGCATGGGCGGGACGATATCCCCGGCGCCGCGCGCGTCAACGGTGTTCCTGTGCATGGTTGAGCCGCCTGTGGGCCGCCCCACTTAACACGACTTTAACTGCGGGGCATCTCTCGTTGATCCTGGATGTGGTGGTGTGATTCCCTCGCGCCTACCGGATAGTCCAAGCGCGCGTCCAACGGCGCGCGCCGTGCGGCGATCGAGGAAGCACATGCGGCGGGAGCGAGCATGACCGGGCCGGCCCCGTGGAGCGTCAAGGGCATCGATCCGCGGGCGCGGGAGGCCGCGCGCGAGGCCGCGCGCCGGCACGGCCTGACGATCGGAGAATGGCTGAACCAGGCGATCCTCGCCAACGAGGCTGCGCTCGCCGGCGTTCGCGACGCCGCCGCCGCGGGGCGGGAGGACGCGCCGGCCCCGCGCGAGTTCGGCGCCCGCGAACGGCGCGCGCTCAGCGAGGCGCTGGCGCAGCTGGCCGAACGGGTGGACGCCAACGACCGGCGCGCCGCGCTGGCGCTGACCGGCATGGACCGCACCCTCGCCCAGGTGGCCGAACGCCTGAAGGCGGCCGAGGCCGCCGGGGCCGACCGCAACGGCGCGGGCGTACTGGCCGCGCTGCGCGACGCCCAGGTCGCGCTCGCCGACAAGATGAGCCGTCTCGAGGAGGAAGACGTTTCGGCCCTGCGCGCCGAGCAGGCCGCCGCCGCCGCGCGCCTCGCGGACATGGACAAGGACATGCGGGGGCTGTCTTCGCGGGCCATGGCGGCCGAGGCCGCCGCCAGCGAGGCGCTGGGCGGGCTGAGCGCGGCGCTCTCCGCGCTGGAGGCCCGGCTCGGCGATACCGCCGCGAGCGCGAGCCGCACCGACCTTGAAGCCCTGCGCACCTCTTTCGACGCCAAGCTCGAATCGATGGCGCAGGATTTCGTCGCCCGCACCGGCGACGCCCGCGCCGAGCTCACCGCCCAGATCGCCGCCGCCCTCCAAGGCCTCAATCCCGAGCATACCGCCGAAGCCATCGCCGATATCAGCCGCCGGGTCGCGGCGTCCGAGCGCCGCCACGCCACCACGATCGAGGCCGTCTCGATCGAGATCAAGCGGCTGTCTGAATCCATGGAGCGGCGCCTGCGCGCGGTGGAGCAGCGCAATGACGACGGCGCGGTGGCCGCGATGCGCGAGGAGCTGGGCGACGTCGCGCGCACCCTCGATCGCCGCCTCTCCGAGATGGAGACGCGCGAAGCGGCCGCGTTCGCGCAGATGGGCGAGGAGGTGGGCCGCGCCGCGGAAAGCCTGGGCGCGCGCGTCGCCGCCTCCGAGGCCCGCAGCGCCGAGGCGATCGGGCAGGTAGGCGAACAGGTGGCGATGATGGCCGAGCGCCTGAACGCGCGCCAGGACCGGTTCGCCGAAGAGGTCGCCGAGCGGTTCACCCAGAGCGAAAAGCGCCAGGGCGCGCGCCTGTTCGAGGCGTTGTCGGGCATGGCCAAGCGCCTCGGCGAGATCGAACAGGCCGGCCCCGGGGCCGGTCCCGCAGCGGGGCCGGTGGCGGCGGCGGTGGAGGCGTTCAGCGCCCGGCTGAAGGCGCTGGAGGAGCGTCTGCCGGCCAACAGCCCAGCGCTCCCGCCGGCGGCGGCGCCCGAACCTGCGCCGCGCTCCGATTGGGCCGGCCCCGCGCCGGGGCCGGACCTCGAGGCGCCGCCCGAGCCCGGAGAAGAATTCTGGACGCCGGCCGCGCCGGAAGCCGCAGGCTTCGCCGCGGGGGCCGAGCCCTGGCGCCCCGCGCCGGGGACCACCCCGGTGCGCGCGCGCCCGCTGCCGCTCCTGGATCCCGCCCCCGCCCCCTCCTCCATGGCGACGCAGGAGCCGGGCCACGACGTGCCCCTGCTGGATCGCGAAACGATCTATGTCGAAGACATCCAGGCCCGCTTCGCCGCCGATGACGACGAGGAGCCCGAGGAGGGGATGGTCGCGTTCGGCTTCTCCGAACCCCAGGAGGGGCTGGCGGGCGAGGCCCTGGGCGAGGAGCCGCCGCCCCCGCCCTTCGACACGCCCGATCCGTTCTCCGAACAGGCGCCCTTCGCCCCAGCCGATCCCTTCGCGGAAATCGAATCCGCGCCTCCGGCGGACGAAGATGAAGACCTGTTTTGGTCCGCCGGAGCCGGCCCCGCCGGCGCGGCCGACCGCAACGCCGCGGGCGCGCCCTCGCGCGCCGCGGCCGCCGACGAGGCTGAGCTGAACGACGCCATGTTCGGCGATCCGGGGTTCAGCGATCCCGCATTCGAGCCGAAGCTTTCCACCCCGCCCCCGCCTTGGAGCGCGGCCCCTGCGCCGCCGCCTTCGCCCGAGCGCAACGATTATCTCGCCGCCGCCCGCCGCGCCGCGCAGGCCCAGGCCCAGGCCGCCCCAGGCAAGGGCCGCAAGGAGGCCGCGCCTGCCCCTGCTCGAACCGCCCCGGCCGAGCGTGGCGAGGACGCCAAATCAGGTCTGCGGGGCATGACCCGCGTGGCCGTCTGGGGCGCCGCGATCGCAGCGGCCGTGGCCGGAGGCGTCTATTTCTACGCCGCCGATTCCGGTCCCGTCCCCGGCGCGTCCGCGCCGAGCGACGGCCGCCTCGCCGGCCCGGGCGCCCCGCCCCCGCCCGGCTCGATCGCCGAGGCCGCCGCGCGGGAGGAGGCCAACCGCCAGGGCCCGGTCCGCGCCGCAGCGGAAACCGCTGAAGACGTGCGAGACGGCGCGCCCGATCTGGGCGCAGAAGCGGCGGATGCGCCGGCGGGCGAGACAAAGACGATCGGGGCCGAGACGCCAAGCGAGGCCGCCCCCGCCCGCGCCCGCCCGCTGCAGGAAAGCGCGCTTTCGCCGAAGGCCGGCCAATCCGGAGCGGGCGAGGGCCTGGTGAGCGCAGCCTATGTCGCCGCGGTCGAGGAGGCGGCCGGACGCGGCGACGGGGTGGCGCAGTACGAGCTGGCGCTGGTGCGCCTTGGATCGGGGGATGCGGCCGGGGGCGTGGTCCTGCTGCGGCGGGCCGCCGCACAGGGCCTCGCCATGGCGCAGTACCGGCTGGCGAAGCTGCACGAGCGCGGCGAAGGCGTGGCGCTCGACCTCGAGCAGGCCCGCCGCTGGACGGAGCGCGCGGCCGTCGCCGGCAACCGCAAGGCGATGCACGATCTCGGCGTCTATTTCGCCCGCGGCGAGGGCGCGCCGTTCGATGAAGGGGCGGCGTTCCGCTGGTTCCGCCAGGCCGCCGAATACGGGGTCTCCGACAGCCAGTTCAATCTGGGCGTGCTCTATCAGCAAGGGCGCGGCGTGGCGGCCAATCCGGGCGAAGCGCTGTTCTGGTTCATGATCGCGGCCGCCCAGGGCGATGCCGGCGCCCGCGCCCGCGCCGCGATGATCGAGGCGCAATTGGGGGAGAAGATCACCGCCCAGATCGCCCAACGCGCGCGCGCGTTCAAGGCCAAGACGGCGCTGGCGCGCGCCAACGGCGCCTTCGGCGATCGCCCCTGGGCGCCGGCCATGACCATCCAGGCCTCCGCCGTGGCCGCTCCCCGCACATGACGCACGCCGCATTGCCTCAGGGCTGATTTCGTGGGTTTTGGCGGCCGATGGCCAACTCGCCGCCCCCCTCGCAGAAGGCCAGGCGCAAGCCTACGCTGATCCCGTCCGGTCCGCTCTGGCTTGGGCTGGGGGGATTGGTTCCGTTTTATGGCGCGGGCCTCGCCATGTTCGCCCCGGACGGCGAGATCGCGCGCCTCGCCTTTGCGGCGTTCGCGCTCTACGCCGCCTCGATCCTCTCCTTTCTGGGCGGGGTGCGCTGGGGCCTTGAAATGGTGCGGGCGCCGGACGCGCCGAGCGCCGCCCGCCTCGCCTATTCCGTGCTGCCGGCCTTGGCGGGGTGGGCGCTGGCGTTCGTGGTTATCGACCAGCCGGCCCTGCGCGGGGCCGCCGGCATCTTCGCCGGCCTCTTCGCGGCCCAATACGCCTGGGACAAGACCAGCGCGGCGGACGCGGGCGCCCCCGCCTGGTACCCCGCGCTGCGCGAAGTGCTGACCGGGGGCGTCATGCTGGCCTGCCTGCTGGTGATCATCGCCCGCTCCACCGGGCGCATCTAGGGGCGGATCTAGAGCGGTTCTCGACTGGATTGAATCAATCCAATCGAGAAAAACCGCTCTACATTTTAAGTTAGACCGTTTCTTGTCCGAAAACCGCGTAACACTTTTCGGGAAACGGTCTAAAGGTCCGGCGCCAGCCGGTTGGGCGCGGCGGGATAGAGGCGGTCCTGGCCCAGCACCAGCGCGTAGCACCCGGCGGGAAACACCGGCGCGAACGCCGCGTCGCGCACATTGAGCCCGCCCGCAAACGCCCCGAACGCGGGCATCACCAGACGCGCCCCGTCGGTCGCGAAACAGCGGCGGCGAACGCTCGCCCCCCGCGCGGCCACCCGCGCGCAGGGGTGGAGGTGGCCATAGACGTGCGCCTGCCCGCCCGCCGGCTCGTGGCGGAACGCAAGGCCGGCGAGCGTGATCTCCCGGGCCGCGCGCCCGCCCAGCGCCCGGGGCGGCTCGGGATCGTGATTGCCCTCGATCCACACCCAATCGGTGCGGGCGGTGAGCGCAGAGAGCGCGGCGCGATCTTCCCCATGCAGCCGCAGGCCCGCCTCGCGGTCATGGAAGGAATCGCCCAGCGACACGACGATTTCCGGCGCCAGCGCCTCGATCAAGGCCGCCAGCCGCGCCAGGCTGAAGCGGGTGTCGTAGGGCGGCAGCATCTGTCCGCGCACGGCGAACGCCGATCCCTTCTCCAGGTGTAGGTCCGAGACCACCAGGGCGCGCGCGCCCTCCACATAGAGCGCCCCCTCCGGCAGCGCGCGCACCGCCACGCCGGACAGGATCAGCCGCAGCCCCTGCCCCGCCTGCTCCAGCACCGGCGGCGCAGGGCGCAAGGACGCGGGCGAGTGCGCGTGAGGCGCGCGGGTGGGAGCGCGGGTGCGGCTGGACAGCATCGACATCGCCCACCCATAGCCCGCTTTGCGCGCCGCAACAGCCTCAAGCGGACGCTCTGCTGTGGACCATCGCCTCCGCGACCAGCTCCTCGGCGGCGTGCGCCAGGATTGCCTCGCGCGCCTCCCCGTTCACGCTCTCGCGCCCGATCTCGAGCATCATGGGCACCGCGAAGGGGGAGATGCGCTCGAGGTCGATATGGGCGATCGCGCCCTTGGCCCGGGCGAGCAGATCGCCAAGCCGGCGCAGGTCGAGGAGGCCCTCGCCCGCGTCCTGGAAGGCGGCCTGCAGGAGGATATGGTCGGGCTCGTGCTTGCGCAGCACGTCATAGATGAGATCGGCCGAGAAGGTGACTTGGCGGCCGGTTTTCTCCTGGCGGGGATGCTTGCGCTCGATCAGGCCGGCGATGATGGCGCAGGTGCGGAAGGTCCGCTTCATCAGCGCGCTTTCGGCGAGCCAGGCGTCGAGATCGTCGCCCAGCATGTCCTCGTCGAACAGCTTGCCCATATCGAGCGGCGCGAGGTCCGACAGGGCCCAGATGGCGAGCGCGTATTCGCTGGCCACAAAACCGAGCGGGCGCCGCCGCATCCGCTCGAGCCGCCGGGTCAGCAGCATGCCCAGCGTCTGGTGTGCGAGGCGGCCCTCGAATGGATACGCGACCAGGTAAAACCGGTCCCCGCGCGCGAACGTCTCCACCAGCAACTCGTGGGGTTTAGGGATCAGCGAGGCGCGCGACTGCACGGCCAGCCATTCGCCCACCTGGGCCGGCAGATCGCGCCAGCTTTCCGGGGCCGAGATCATCGTGCGCACCCGCGCGGCCAGGTGGGTGGAAAGCGGGAATTTGCCGCCGGCATAGGAGGGGATTTTCGGGGGCTGGTCCGCAGCGGCCCGGGTCACGAGCACATCGGTCTCCACCAGCGCCTCGAAGCGCAGGATTTCGCCGGCGAAGAGGAAAGTGTCGCCCGGGGTGAGGCCCTCGATGAACCATTCCTCGATCTTGCCGAGGCGCCGGCCCGCCTGCAGCGGCCCCCCGGGCCGGCCGGCCCGGCGCGGGCGCGCGGACAGGCGCACCTCGAGCATCGTGGCCTCCACGATCGTGCCGACATTGAGCCGGTGGCGGGTGGCGACCGTGCGGTCGCGCGCGCGCCACAGCCCGTCCTCCCCCTGCACGATGCGGCGGTAGCGATCATAGGCGCGCAGCGCATAGCCCCCGGTGGCGGCCAGATCGAGCACGCGGTCGAATTCCGCGCGGGTCAAATCCGCGTACGGGGCGGCGCGGATTACCTCCTGGTGCAGCGCGCCCGCCTCGAAGGCCTCCCCGCAGGCGCAACCCATCAGGTGCTGGGCCAGCACGTCGCGCCCGCCGCGGCGCGTCACCGCCCCGTCCAGCGCGCCTTCGGCCACCGCGTCGCGGGCGGCGCGGCATTCGAGCGCCTCAAAGCGGTTGGAGGGCACCAGCAGCGCGCGCGAAGGCTCGTCCAGCCGGTGGTTGGCGCGCCCGATCCGCTGCACCAGCCGCGAGCACCCTTTTGGCGCGCCCATCTGGATGACGAGGTCCACATCGCCCCAATCGATCCCGAGATCGAGCGTGGAGGTGCATACGACGGCGCGCAGGTCCCCG
This sequence comes from Alphaproteobacteria bacterium, assembly GCA_031398975.1. Lineage (GTDB taxonomy): Bacteria > Pseudomonadota > Alphaproteobacteria > Caulobacterales > Aquidulcibacteraceae > JAKFWI01. The sequence continues at coordinate 25,056 of JANNOI010000032.1, forward strand.
CGCGTCATCGCGGCCTCCACCTTGCGGCGCTGCTCGACATCGAGGGAGCCATGATGGAGCGCGATGGGCAGATTGGCCTCGTTCAGCCGCCATAATTCCTGGAACGTCAGCTCCGCCTGGGCGCGGGTGTTGACGAACACGAGCGCGGTGCGCGCCTCGGTGATCGCGGCGTACACTTCGGCCATGGCGTGACGCCCGGTATGGCCGGCCCAGGGCACACGCTCCTGGGAAACCAGCACGTCCACCACCGGCGGCGCGCCCGGCGCGCCCTCCACGATCATCGCCCCCCCGCCGAGCCAGGCCGCCAGGCGTTCCGGCTCCGGGGCGGTCGCGGAGAGGCCGACGCGGCGATAGCCGGGGGCCCAGGTCTCGAGCCGCGCCATGGCCAGCGCCAGGAGGTCGCCGCGTTTGGTGGGGGCGAGCGCGTGCGCCTCGTCCACGATCACGGCCTTGAGATCGGCGAAGAAGACGCGCGCATGTTCGGACGCGATCAGCAGAGCGAGCTGTTCGGGGGTGGTGAGGAGGATGTCGGGCGGGCGGGCGCGCTGGCGCTGGCGCCGGGCGGGCGGCGTGTCCCCGGTGCGGGCCTCGATGCGCACGCCGAGCCCCATCTCTTGCGCCGGCGTGAGCACGTTGCGCGCCACGTCCACCGCCAGCGCCTTCAAGGGCGACAGGTACAGCGTATGTAGCGCGTGCGGGCGCGGTCCCGGGGGCGCGGCGGCGCGCCGGCCCTCCAGGTCGATCAGGCTAGGCAGGAAGCCCGCCAAGGTCTTGCCCCCGCCGGTGGGCGCCACCAGCAGCGCCGAGCGTCCCGCCTGCGCCGCGGCGATCAGCGCCAGCTGGTGCGCCCGCGGCGCCCAGCCCCGCGCCGCGAACCAGCGCGCAAACGGCTCCGGCAGGGAGGCGGCGTCGGTGTTCG
>JANNOI010000038.1:0-16152 GCA_031398975.1 Alphaproteobacteria bacterium
GCATGGAGCGCTGAAGGCCGTCGGACATCTGCATGAGCTCGCCCGCGATCTCTTATATTGAGCCTCACACGGGGTCCGACCAGGACGGCCGAGAGCGATGCGTCGGCATCCTTTGCCGCCTGCTGCGGGCTGCACACGTCACCCCGCCTGCGAGCGGGCGGGATGGAGTTTGCGAAATCCGGACAGTTCGCTGAGCGCCCCTGGCGCGGCCCCTAAACAAGGAGGCAGACCTGCATTTCTCTCAAGCCATTGAAATCATTGGCTCCGCGGGTAGGATTCGAACCTACGACCAACCGGTTAACAGCCGGTTGCTCTACCACTGAGCTACCGAGGAACAGCGCGTTTGCGCGAGCGGTGTCTATCAAGATCGGCGCCAGCGGGGAAGGGCGCTGCGCTGCCCGAAATCCGCACGCCGGACAAGAAAAAGGGGGCCCACGCGGGGCCCCCGAAGGCTTGGGTATGGTGGGGTGTCTCCAAGGGAAGACATGACGAATATGGCGTTAACCGGTTAAGGGAAGCTTAACGCGGGCCGGGCCGTCGCGCCCCGCCCCGCCTCAGACCCCCACCACCGCCTCATAGGCGGCGAAGGCCTTGGCCAGCACCTTTCCCGGCACGTAGGGCGCGATCGCAAACCGGGTGAGCGTCTCCTGGCGCTTGAAATTCTCCCCCGCCGCGCGGGCGCGCGCGATCAGATCGTCCCAGACCGGAAACCGATCGCGCGCGAAGGGGGCGAACACGCGCTCGCACATCGCGTCCCCGACGTCCTGCCCCCCGCGGGCCAGATACTGGCCGAGACGCCCGCCCAGGATCTCGGCGTCCTCGATCGCAAGACTGGCGCCCATCCCGATCGTCGGCAGAAAGGCGTGGGCGGAATCGCCCAGCAGCAGGATGTTCGCCTCCCGCGTGTACGGCTTTTCGATCGGATCGCTGTCGCGCATGATCCACTGATAGATCTGGGGGCTGTTCCAGTCCGGAATCAGGTCGAGCGCCTTGGAGAAGACGCCGCCATAGACCGGGGTGTCGTCGGCGAGTTTTCTCGCGATGGATTTCTTGATGTCTGGCTCGACCAGACTCCAAGGGATGTCCGGCTGGAGCCCGTAGGCGGGCCAAAGGCGCTCGCGCGTGGGCCGGTCGTAGCCGAAGGCGAAGGTGACGCGGTTTTTGCCCTGCGGGAAGAAGCAATTCGTGGTGATCGTGCCCAGCGTGAATTGCACGCCCGAGCCGTTGGCGATCTTCAGCACCGACGGAGGCGCGTCGGCGCCGGCCGCGTTTGCATCCACCAGCATATAGAGCGCATCGAAGCCCTGGTCCTTGATCACCGCATCGGGGAAGAGGGCTTTGCGCACGATGGAATTGACGCCGTCGCACGCGATCAGACAATCAAAGTCCAGGCTCCGCGCCGCCTTCTCGTCACCGACTTCGAGGTTCAGCCGCACGCGCTTCTCCGGCAGGCTTTCGAAGCTGACCACGTTGTGGCGCCGCAGCACCTCGGTGCGCCGCAGAAGCGCACCCAGACTTGCGAGGAAGGGCTGGCGCAGCACGTCCACGGTGTAGCGGCGGTCTACCGGCACGCTGAACTGCATGCGATTCTTGCGCATATTGTAAAACATCATGCGCGAAGCGTTGTTGCCCTCGCCGAGCGAGGCCTCGAACACGCCCAGCCGTTCCAGCGCGCGCGAGGCGCGCTTTTGGATGCCGTATTCGACGCCCGGATAATCCGTCGCGTCGGAGTAGCGATCGACGATTGTGATCCGCGCCTGTTCGGGCGTCGTGGCCTTCTCCAGCGCGAGGGCCGTGGTCAACCCGGCGGGACCGCAACCGATGATGCCGATGTGAAAAGTCATCCCGCTATCCTGCCGATGTTTGTCGCCGTACCGCGAGCCAGGGCCTGCCGCCTCCCATGACAGACTGATAAGAAGTCAGCGCCACAGGCTTTGCGTGGCGGCCACGACGCTCCCGTCAAAGTCAATCCGGTTTACCAGCAAAGCGCGCGGATGCGCCGGGAAAAAGACCTCCGGGTCAAGACATTGTGTCGCTGTCTGGCGCGGTTACGCGCTCGCCGGCTGGGCGGCTTTGGCGGCGAGGTAGGCGCGCAGGCTTGTCAGAGGCACGCCATAGGCGCCGCGCAAGCCCTCGATATCGACATGCCGGTCGGACGTGTTGATGTAGCGGAACACGCCCATCACGTCCTCGCCGAAGATCATGTGCGCCATCGCATCGGGCATCACGCGGTACTGCGTGTCCGTGCCCGTCGCCCGCGAGATTTCGGCCGCGACCTGCTCCATGGACAAGCGATCGCCGGCGAGTTCGATGGCCTTGCCCAGAAAGTCGCCCGGCCGCTCGAACGCGGTGGCGACAAACTCGCCGATGTCGGAAACGGCCAGCATGTCGATCTCCGCATCGCTGCGGAACGGCAAGCTGATCGTGTGGTCGGGCGTCTTCGGAAACCGCTCGAAATTGCTCATGAACCAGCACGGGCGGAAGATTGTGGCCGGGGCGCCCAGTTCGCGGATGCTCTGCTCGATACGCGCCTTTGAGGCGACGTGGGGGATGTTTGTGTCCTCATCCGCGGCGAACACGGAGGAAAACACGAGATGGGACACGCCGGAAGCGATCGCGCTCTTTACCACGCGAATCCCGTTCTCGGCCTCGGCCTCTACGCCCTTGTCATAGGTCGTCATCAGGAACACGCCGTCTGCGCCCGAGAGGCCATGGCGCACGTCGGCGTCGCTGGCGATATCGCCTTGCTGGATCTCCGCCTCGGCGGGCAGGACCTTCTTGGCGCGTTCGCCGTCGCGTGCGAGCGCGCGCACGCGGAAGCCGCGCCGCACGAGGCTGCCCACGACCGCCCTGCCCTGCTCCCCGCTGGCGCCGACCACCAGGATGAGGGGCGCCTTGCCCCGCGCGGCTTCTTCTGCAGCCATCAGGCGCCCCCTCGATCGGCATCAAACATCGTGTCCTGAACGCCTCGCCTCACGCGGCGGCTCCGACGGGGCCGGCGGCCTTGAAGCGCTTGATGCCTTCCTGCACCATCTGGCCGACATCCGTCAGCGGCACTTTCGCGCCTTCATAGGCGACGAGATGCAGCACGTCGAAAATCTGTTCTTCCGGCACGCCCTCATTGAGCGCGAGCACGACATGGAACAGAACGCCCGCCGGGCACCGCATCGCCGCGAGGATGCCGATCAGGATGAGTTCGCGGGTCTTGGCGTCGATCGTCGATTCTTCCATGAACTTGACGACGCCGTTCATCATCCAGTCCAGGTACATGCCGGGCACGGTTTCCTGGTAGAACATGAGGCCTTCGGCGAGATCGTCCACCTGGCCGCGCAGCATGGGCCCGAGCTGGGCCGAGATCGCGCGCGCCTTCGCCAGATCCTCTTCCTTGAACTTCATGTCTGCACCCTCTCCTGTTATATTCAGACTTTGATAGCGCTAGCGCGCGGCCATCGTCACGGTTTTAGACTTGGTATGATGCTTGATGGCCTCGCCGCCAAGTTCGTAGCCGATGCCCGAGGCCTTGAAGCCGCCGAACGGAACGGCGACGTCGAGGATGTTGTGGGTGTTGATCCAGACGGTCCCGGCATTGATCGCGGGGATGAGCTTCAGGGCCTTGTCGATGTCGCGCGTCCAGACGCTTGCGGTGAGGCCATAAGCGGTGTCGTTGGCTTTGGCGACCGCCTCTTCGAGTTCGCTGAAGCGCATCGCGCACAGGACCGGGCCGAAAATCTCCTCCTGCACGACGCGTGCGTTCTGCGCCGTCCCGACCAGCACGGTGGGGGCCACATAGCATCCGCTCTCGCCCACCCGCGCGCCGCCGGCGGCGATCTCTGCGCCTTCGGCCTTGCCCGCCTCGATATAATCCAGCACGCGGCGCTGCTGGGCGGCGGACACCAGGGGCCCCATCTGGGTCTCGGGGTCGAGCGGGGAGCCCAGCGCGATGGAGGAGGCGATGCGCGCCACGCCGGCGACCACCTCGTCGAAGATGGCGTCCTGCACGTAAAGGCGCGAGCCCGCGCAGCAATTCTGCCCGTGATTGCCGAAGATCGCCCAGGCCGCGCCCTGGATCGTGTATTCGAGGTCGGCGTCGTCGAACACGATCATGGGCGACTTGCCGCCCATTTCGAGCGTATACGGAACGATCTTGGAGGCGGCCGTCTGCGCCACCACCCGTCCGGTTGCGGTGGAGCCGGTGAACGCGATCTTGTCGACCCCCGGATGATTGACAAGCGCTGCGCCCGCCTCCGCCCCGTAGCCGGTGACGATGTTGATCACGCCGTCGGGGATATCGGCCTCCGCGGCCAACGCGCCGAGCAGGAGCGCGGTCAGCGGGGTTTGTTCGGCGGGCTTCAGCACGATGGTGCACCCGGTCGCCAAGGCGGGGGCGATCTTCCAGATCGCCTGCCCCAGCGGCACGTTCCACGGCGTTATGGCGCCGACGACGCCGACCGGCTCGCGCAGCGAGAAGCTAAAGAACCGCGCCCCCGGCGCATAGGGCGTCGACGGCGAAAACGTCTCGCCGTGGATTTTGCTGCACCAGCCCGCCATATAGCGCAGACAATCGACGGAGAAGTCCACGTCGAGCATCCGTGTAGTGGGCAGCGTCCTGCCGGTATTGACGGTTTCGATTTCGGAGAAGAGCGCGGCGCGCGCCTCCAGCAGGTCCGCGAGCTTGTGGATGCGGCGCTCCCGCTCGTTCGGCTTGAAGCGCCGCCAGGGGCCGTCGTCGAACGCGCGCCGCGCGGCGGCGACCGCACGGTCCACGTCCTCGGCCGTACCGGCAGGAGCACGGCTCACCACCCGCCCGCTTGTCGGATCGATCACATCAAGCCAACGCCCGCCGGCAGACTCAACAACGCGCCCGTCGATCAACAGCCCATGGGTCTTGGCGAGAAAATCCCGGCAGCCGTCGGACACCTTTCCAAGATCGTTCTCAAAGCGCGAGCGCTGCCCGGAATCGGCCATGTCTGTCTTCTCCTGCGGCGCCCGGACTTCGGCCGGGATAGCCTCAACGCGGCGCGGCCGCAGCAAAGTCCGGATCAGACCGAGGCCGCTCATGACAAGGCGGGAACCGCGCCGGGGCGGCGTCCGATATCCACGCCGGAGAGAGGATCAAACGAGGCCCGCCGCGCGCCGTGCACGATCACGACCCCCTCTCTTTACTGAACTCACCAGACCGAAAAGTCGCGCTGTTGGCGCTGGCTGTCAAGAGGCTTTAAGAAGGGCCATGCGCACCTCGAACCGCACCGGGATCATCGGCAGGCCCAAGGACCAGACCAAGCGCGAGGCGATCCTCGACGCCGCGCGCACCCATTTCCTCGCCGACGGCTTCGTGGCCACGCGGGTGGAGACGATCGCGGCCACCGCCAACGTCTCCAAGGTCACGGTGTACGGGCATTTCGGCGACAAGGGCGCGATCCTGGAGGCGATGGTCGAGCGCGAGGTCGACCGGATGGGCCAGGCCGCCTTCTTCGCCGAGCCCCCGCGGGGCGATTTCGCAGCGGTGCTGACGGCGTTCGGCGAGGCGATGCTCGCCCTTCTCACGAGCCCCGACGTGCAGGCGTTCGAGCGTCTCCTGGGGGCCGAGGCGAGCCAGGACCCCGCCATGTACCGGCGCTTCTTCGCCGCCGGGCCCAGCCGCACGCGGGACTTCCTGGCCTTCATTATCCAGGCGCATGCGCCGGGCGCGCTCCACATCCCCGACCCGCTGGAGGCGGCTGAAGATCTGGCGGCGCTGTGGCTCGGCGGGCTGTGGCGGGACGAGGTGCGCCTGGGCCTCAAGCGCGCGCCGGGCCCGGGCGATCTGCGCGCGCGCGCGAAAAGCGGGGTGGCGAAATTCCTCAAACTCTACGCCCAGCCAGGCGCGCAGAAGCGCCGGTGAGACATTGGAGCGTGCGCGCGCGCTCACGCGGGGACCGCTGCGGGTAGGGGTTCGCTGCGCAGCAGAGCCTTAAGCGCCGCGCCCTGATCGTCTGCGAGAGCCGCTGCAATCAAACGCCGCACGCGCGCGCCGGTGATGTCAGGCCGGGCGTCGATCTCCGCCAGGATACGCTCGAAATTCGCGAGGCCGCGTTCGTAGGTGTCGCTATAGCCCTTGATCAGGCGCTGCGCTTGCGTGATCGCCAGGGCGAGATCGGGATCGCGGGGGCAGGCGTCCGCGATCCGGCTAAGCCAATCGGCGATGCGCGCGCGTTCGAGTTCGTGGCGCAGCGTCCAGCGGCGGATCGGGCGCAGCGACGCCGTGATCCAGAGCGTCAGGAACCCGCCGAGCCGGGTCGTATGAATGCGCCTGCCCTTGCGGAACAGCGGCCCGAACGCCCTGCCCGCCAGGCGCGATCCGAGCAGCGCGCGCCCGAGCCAAGCGGGCATCGTCTCGCAGACCTCGCGCCAGCGCGGATGCATGTATTCGGACACGGCGACGATCTGGCCCGCCTCCGCTCGCACTTCGGCGCGGACGCGGGCGAAGCGGCTGTCGCGGATCTTCAGATCGGCCACACGGATCGTATCCTCGATCGACATCCAGAGCGCGAGGTGGCGCGCGGCCGCCTCCAGCACCTCCGCCCCCGCGCCCGCCCGCGCGAGCGAAGCGATCTGGTCCAGATACGCGCCGGCATAGGCGCGGTCCTGATAATCGGCGAGCCTTCGCGCGCCTTCGAGCAGGAGCGGCTGCAGCGGGGCGTCAAACTCGCGCGCGATCCGTTCGGCGAGCGCGCCGGGAGCCGGGGGCTTTGAGCGCGCGGGAGCCGGCTCCGGCGCGACGCCCCCCTCGGCGCCCGAAAAACCGGCCGCGAACCCAGCCCGATTGGCGGCCACGGCAAGGCCGCCCGCGACGATGACGGCCTCGAACGCGTCTTTGGTAAACGGCAGCACGCGCGCCCCGGCGAGCGCGCCGAACAGCACCGCGCTGATGGCGCTTCCCGCGCGATCGCCCGCTTCCTGCATGTCAAACAAAACAAGAGTGCGCGCCCGCGCACGCGCGGCGGCGATGACTTCCCCCGCGCTGGCGACGCCATCGCCCATGGCCGATTTCTCGGCGATGGTGTGGATGCGATGGGAGGAGGCGATCAGCGCGGTGCGGTCCGGCGTGACGAGCCCGCGCAGCATGGCGCGCCCCGCCTCCATCAGTTCCGACGCGAGGACGACGTCCACATCCCCGCGCGAGGGCATGAGCGCCAGCACCGGATCGCGGCCCGCCGCCCGCGCGGCCTCCGCCGGAAAAAGCTCGACATAATAGATCGTGGCCCCGGTGCGCTGGGCGACGCCGGGCACGGAGGTGGATTGCGCGATATAGCCGTTGGCCTCCCCCAGCGCGACGATCCAATCGGCGAGAACGCCCCCGCCCTGGCCGCCCAAAGCGGCGATGGCGATCTTCAAGGAACGCGGCGGGCTCATATCGCGCGCCGCTCCAGCGCGCGGGCGTGGGCGGCCTGCAATGCGCCGATGACCACATTTCGCACCCGCGCCCGGATCCGATCCCAGCGGCTCGGGTTAAACACGATGTCAGCGCGATAGAAGGACGGGCAAAGGACCGCCGCGTGGCTCACCTCCCCGCACAGCCCGCAGCCCACGCAGCTATTGTCGACATGCGCGATCGGGTCGGTGCGCAGCGGGTCAGGGTTCGGCTTGATCCCGAGCGAGGGACAGCCTGACAGGCGGATGCAGCTGTGATCGCCGGTGCAGGTATCGGGATCGACCCCGAACCGCTGGCGCACCACGCGCTTGCCCGCCTTCACGTCGCGCGCGAATTGCGGGCGCACGCGGCGCTGCTTGTTGAGCATGCATTCGGACTGGGCGAGGATCACTTTGGGTCCGCGGGAGGGGACGGTCATCGCCTCCACGATCGCACGCTTCATGCGCGTCAGATCATAGGTGTTTTCGATCTGGCGGATCCAGCGTACGCCCACGCCGCGCAAGGCGCTGAGAATAGTGTGGCCGGTATTGCGGTCGGCGTTCGCGCCGCGGCTCGACAGCAGATCCTGCCCGCCCGTGGCTGCGGAATAATTATTGTCGACGATCAACAGCACGTTGTCATTGCCGTTGAACACCGCATTGCCGACCCCGCTCGTCAGCCCGTTGTGCCAGAAGCCGCCATCGCCCATCACCGCCAGGGACCGCCGCTTGGCGGGCACGTTGAAGGCGGCCCCGCCCGCCTGGCCGAGGCCGTATCCCATCGTGGTGTTGCCGATATTGAACGGCGGCAGGATCGAGAAGAGGTGGCAGCCGATGTCGCAACTGACATGGAAATCGCCGATCTCGCGCTGCGCCAGCTTCATCGCGGTGAAGATAGGCCGTTCGGGACAGCCGGTGCAGAAGCCGGGCGGCCGCTGCGGCACGGTCGCGGCTAACGGGTCAGGCAGGGGATCGGGCGCGGCAACGGCCGGCGGCGCGGCTTCCGCGAGGAAGCTGTCTAGCGCGCGCAGCACCGCCTCGCCGGTATATTCGCCCGCCTGCGGGAACGCCTCCTTGCCGATCAGGCGGGTTTGCAGATCGGCACGGCGCAGGATCGTGTTGAGCGCCTGTTCAATGAAGTCCGGCTGCCCCTCCTCGAGGATCAGCACACGCTGCTTGCCGGCGCAAAAGGCGACCACTTCTTCCGGGACGAGCGGATAGGCGACGTTGAGACAATAGATCGGGATCGTGGACTGGGCGAAGGCGTCGCTGAGGCCGCGCCGCTCCAGCGCCCGCACCAAAGTATTGAACAGTCCGCCTTGAACGATCACGCCCAGCGCGCCCTCTTCCGGGCCGAAACGCTCGTTCAACTTGGCCTCGCGCACATAGGCCACGGCGCGGGGCCAGCGGTCGCGCGCCTTCTCCACTTCGTGGAGGAAGTTCGACGGCGGCAGGACGATGCGGTTCACATCGCGCACCGGATTTTCCAGCGCGTCGCGCTGGGTGAAGCGGGGCGCGACATTATCCTTGGCGGTGAACGCCCCATGCACGTGGCACGCGCGTATGCGCAATTCCAGCATGACCGGGGTGTTTGACGCCTCCGACAGGCGAAAACCGTGCTCCACCATGTCGACGATGCTGGTGAGATTTGGTCGCGGATCGAGCAGCCAGACTTGGGACTTCATCGCGAAGGCATGCGTGCGCTCCTGCATGATCGAAGAGCCTTCGCCGTAATCCTCCCCGATAATGATCAGCGCGCCCCCGGTGACGCCGCCCGAGGCGATGTTGGACAGCGCATCCGAGGCGACGTTCGTCCCGACGACCGATTTCCACGCAACCGCCCCGCGCAAGGGGTAATTGACCGAAGCCGCAAGCATCGCGCAGGCGGTGGCCTCATTGGCGCTCGCTTCGAAATAGACGCCGAGTTCGCGCAGCAAGTCGTTGGCGTCGGAGAATACGTCGATCAGATGGCTGATCGGCGCGCCTTGATAGCCCCCGATATAGCTGACGCCCGATTGCAGCAGCGCCTTGGTGACGGCGAGGATCCCCTCGCCGTGGAACGTCTCCCCCGCGCCGAGGCGCAGCTTCGCCACCTCTTGTTTGAACGAACGCTCGGCCATCTACGCGCCTTCTCCCGCCGACGCCGCGAGAGGATCATATGCATATGCATGTGTCTATAGGGTTTCAGTCCGGCGCCGCGCTTTGGTTCAGGTTCGCCTCTATTGCGATCAGCACGCGCACCCACCGGTCGAGCGAACTCTCCCCGATCCCCGCCAGCGCTTGCCGGAAAATGCCCGACACCAGCGCGAGCGAGCGCGCGCGCACCGCCGCCCCTGCCGCCGTCAGCTCCAGGTGCAGCACCCGTGCGTCATCGGCGCGCGCGCGACGCTTCAGCAGCCCCGCGCGCTCCAGCCGTTGCAGCCGGCGCGTGATCGTCGATTGCGGGAGAACGGCGTGGCCCAGCAGGTCGCTGAGGCTCGCGCCCGGATATTCGTGCACCACCATCAAGAGGCGCCACAGCGCCTGATCGAGCCCCAAGGGCGCGAGCGCTGCGTCCAGCGCCGCATTGTACCGGCCGGCCGCCCTGGCCAGATGGTAGAAGGGATAGTTCTCGATCTTGAAGTCGGGATCGTCGGGAGCTTGGCGCATGCCCCGGCTTACCCCCCGACGCGGCAAACACCTAGCCCGCTAAGCCTCCTCCGGGGGCGGCAATGCGCCAAACCAACGCCGCTGGGCTTCGTACGCCGCCGGCGGCTCCCCGCGTGCGGCTTCGCGCATGGCCTCGAGCCGGGCGGCCTTCTCCGGCGTCGCTTCCGGGATCGAAGCGAGCGCGTCCTCGAGCCGCGCATAATCGGCGCCGACGGGGCAGACATCCTGACAGCGGCGGCAGCCGGTGATCACGCCCGCGCCGCGGAGGATGCTTTGCCACAGGTAGAAATGATCCTTGCTGCGCAGCATGGCCTTCTGCTTGGCGGGGTCGGGCTCGTCGATGATGGCGCCCACATGCTCGGCCAGCGCCGCAAAGCCGTGCGGGGAGCGCGCGCGGTCGCACCGGGGCCAGTCGCGGCGCCAATGGTCCACCGCATCGACCGGGCAGGCGCTCAGGCAACGCCCGCACGCCGGCCCCCGGCACAGCGTGGTCTCGAGCCGCGCATCGGGCGCGACGGGCGCGGAGCAAAGCACCGCCGTCAAGATCACGCGCGGGCCGTATTCCGGCGTCAGGAGTTGCTCGGCGAGGCCCAACGTCCCGAGGCCCGCTTCGACGGCCGCGTGCGTTAGAGACATGATCGTGCCGAGATGCGCGCCGGGATCGCCCTGATAGCGCCAGGGATCGACATGGGTGGGCGGAATGATCAGCCCCGGATAGCCGCGCTCCTCCAGCCACAGAACAAGTTCGAGCGAGGCCTCCTCCAGCGCGGTGAGGGTCAGTTCGTCATTATAATACTTGTGGCGCTCGTCCCAGCGGGCGATGCGCGTGGTGCCCAGGCCGTAATGCATGCCGAGCACGATCGCGCGCCCGCCGTCATGGCTGGTGATCTGGCGCGGCGTCATGGCGCCCGGGACCGGCGGGGGAAACGCATCGATTACTGCGCCGTCCGCAATGCCCACGAGATCCACGCCGAGCGCACGCGCCTTGGCCTTCACGTCCTCGGCGGTGATCGGTTCCTGAAAGACCGCGACCATTTATTCTTCCTTGCCGGCCGCGGCCAAGGCGGCGGCGGCCGCGCGCTCGGCCTGGGCCTTTTTGAACACCTGCACCTGGCGCGCGACCATGCCCTTATAGCCCTCCGGGCCGACCCAGCGGACGTTCCATTCACTGAGCCCGGCCACCGGCTCGCCCGCCGCGCGCGCCTCCTTGAACGCCTTGGCCTTGGCGACCTTTGCGTCGGTCTTTTCGGGGATGATCTTTTGCGGCTCGGCAAGGAAGGCGTGGTAATCGTCGCCCACCGGGCATACCGCGAGGCAGCGCGGGCAATCGCCGAACGAGCCGACGACGCGCGTCAGCCCCTGCCAGAAGCCGAAAATCTCGCGGGAGCGGATCAATTCCTTCTTCGCCTCGACGTCGCCGTCGATGAACCGCTCGACGATGCCCAGCGACGTCATGAAACCAAATTCCTGGGCCGCGGTCGCGCAGGCGCGCTTGTCGATCCCGAAATGGCGCACGGCGTCGGTGGGGCAGGAATAGAGACAGCGCGAGCAGCTCTCCCCGATGCAGACCTGCTCGGTGATGCGGGTATCGGGTTCAAGTTCGGCCTCGGTCAGAATGCCGGTCAGGTAGACGCGCGGCCCGAATTCCGGCGTCAGGATGTTCACTTCAAGCCCGAAGGTTCCAAGCCCCGCCTCGATGCCCAGATGCCGGGTGGAGAGGCGGCCATAGCTGCCGTTCTTGTAGTCCCAGTCGGTCTCCTGGGCGGCGGTGGTGAACGTCGGGAAACCCGCCGCCTCCAGCGCGCGCGACACTTTCCAGGCGATCCGGTCCATCCGCCGCAGGACCAGCATGTCCATATATTGCACGGCCGCGGGGGCCTTCGATCGGAACACCGCCACGGGAATGCGGTTGGCGATCACAATGACGCTTTTTACAAGCGGGGAGATGCGATCGGGCGTCTGGGGGTATTTCGGATCGGGCGGGAAGGCGTTGAGGGTCTCAGCGGAGGCGACGCCGACCAAGTCAGCCCCCATTTCCTTCGCCATCGCCTTGACCGAGGCCGCGTCCATGGTCCATCTCCCAGAGATGACATGCTATCCATGCCGCCGGCCAGGTCCGCTAGCCTGCCGCCGACCGATTAGCCTCAGCGCGTAGCCCGACCATGGCGCCGCCGCCGCGCTTTCCCACCGACTGGCTTCCCCTGGCGAGCGCGCGGCTCTACCGGGCCCAATCCATCGAGGACGCCCGCCGCCATGTCGGGTCGTTCTTCCGCAGCCACCAGCTCACCTTCGCCGAGCCCGGCCAGCTCGGGGACTTCTTCCACGGGTACGCGACCGTCGGCGGGGCCTCGCTGCATAGCCTCCGGTATGGCGCGAGCGTGGAGGTGGTCGTGCCGCCGATCCATGACTTCTACCTGCTGCAATGGACGCTCGCGGGGTCGTGCCGGTACGAGTCGGAGGGCGGGGCGTTCGTGGCGGGGCCGGACACGATGGTCCTGGTTCGTCCGGGGGCGGGCTATCGCAAACATTGGTCGCGCGAGTGCCTGCAGCTCATGGTCCGCATGGACCGGGCGACGCTCGAGCGCGCCGCGTTCGGCCGCGACGCCGGCGCGCAGGCGCTCACCGCCCGCTGGGGCCCCGTGGAGCGCACCCCCGGCTCCGCCTCCCTCTACGCCCTGCTCGAAGCCTTGGCGCGCGACGCCGAGGCGGGCGCGGGCCTCGCCGACGGACGCGCCGCGGAAGCCGCCATCGATCTCCTGGCCAAACTCCTGATCGCGCCCTTCTTTCCCGAAGCCCCGGCCGGGCCCTTCAAGGCGCCCGCCGCGCCGGTGGCGCGCGCGCAGGAATATATCCGCATCAACGCCCGCGCCCCGATTGGGGTGGCCGAAATCGCGGCCGCCTCCGGCATCAGCACCCGCTCGCTGCAGAGCCTGTTCGCCCGCGAAGTGGGCATGCCTCCGCTCGCTTATCTGCGCGAGGTGCGTCTGTCGCTGGCCCGGCGCCTGCTGGACGACGCGGCGCCCGACACGGTGAGCGTCACGGACGTGGCGCTCGAGTGCGGCTTTGAGCATCTGAGCAAATTCGCTAGCGCTTATCGGAGCCGATTCGGGGAATTGCCGTCCCAGACGCTGCGCGTGCGCCGCCGCTGAGCGCCTTTCAAGTTTGTCTGCGCAGGGCCGCGCTCGAGCATTGACCGCTCGCGTCGCGCCGGTATGTTTGAAGCTTAAAGGATTAGCGCCAGCGGGCGTGCGGCGGCCGGGAGAACCAACATGGCGGATACTCTACTCGCAGGCCTCGCGGGCGCGCTGCAGAACGGCGCGATCCGCGTCATCGATCTCACCCAGCCGCTCCATCCCGCCACGCCGACTTTGAAACTCCCGCCCGAATGGGGCGCGTCCTGGCCATTCAGTATCGAGACGATCTCGGAATATGACGAGCGGGGGCCCTGGTTCTATTGGAACAATTTCAAGTGCGGGGAGCATACCGGCACCCATTTCGACGCGCCGGTCCATTGGATCACGGGCAAAGACCATCCGGAGAACACCACCGACACCATCCCTTCCCAGAAATTCCTCGCGCCCGCCTGCGTTCTGGACGCCAGCGCCGAGACGGCCGCCAATCCAGACTTCCTGGTCACGATCGAGTTTGTCGAGGCGTGGGAGGCCAAGCATGGCGTGATCGCGGCCGGGGATTGGGTGCTGTTGCGCAGCGGCTGGGGCGAACGCATCCATGACGAGGCCCAATATCTCAACATGCACGAAGACGGCGCCCACACCCCCGGCTGGCACGCCGACGTCCTGCCCTTCTTGACCGAGCAACGCGGCATTATCGGGGTGGGCGTCGAGACGGTGGGCACCGATGCGGGCCAGGCCTTCCTGTTCAACCCTCCCTATCCGTGTCACACGCTGGTGCACGGCGCGAACCGCTTCGGGCTCGCGAGCTTGACCAATCTTGACCAATTGCCCCCGCGCGGGGCGATCCTGATCGCGGCCCCGCTGAAGATCGTGCGCGGTTCGGGCAGCCCCTTGCGGGTCCTGGCGCTGGCGCCCGCCTGAAGGCTCACGCGGGCGCCGCCAGGCGATCCCACGGGTCGGTTCCCGCCCAGCGCGGCGGCAGCGCGACGAGGCACACCTGACCGCGCGCGTCCCGGGCCGGGCGCACCCTGACTTTGTCCCCCGCTTTGGCGCGCGGATTAAGCCCGTTATGGGCGAGCACGGTGACCTGAAGCGTCAGGCGCACCGAGGCCAGGGGCCATCCGTGCGCGGTGCGGAAGCTCTGACTCAGGCTGGCGAAGAGCCGCGTGGTCGCCACGACATGGCCGCTCCCGTCCACCGCCTTCCAGTGCAGCGCGCCGGACAGACACTCTCCGCACACCGCGCGCGGCGGGTACGCCACGCTCCCGCAGGCCGCGCAGCGCTGCAGGCATAGCGCCCCGTCCGGGCCCAACACCGCCTCCGGCAGCCCGCTCAAGAGGCCCCCCGTGTCAGGATGGCGGCGGACGCCGCGACCCCGCGATCGTAATTTACCATGCCATAGCCGCTGACGAGCGCCCGCTCGATCGGCAATTGCCGGGGCCCGGCGACGCCGGCCGCCTGGCGCAGCGCCTCGACAAATCCAAGATGCCCGCCCGCAAACCCCGCCTGCCCCGCCGAGAGCTGCCCGCCGGACGTATTGTGCAACAGCCGCCGCCCGGCGGCGGTAAGGCGCGCGCCCGCGAACCAGGCGCCGGCCCCTCCCTTCTCGCAAAAGCCCAGATCCTCCATCTGGATGAAACTCATGACCGGGTAATCGTCATAGGTATAGAGCGCGTCCATCGCCTCGGGGCCGGCCCCGGCCATGGCGTAGAGCGTATCGGCGAATTCCGCCCAGCCCCCGCGCAATTGCACGACGTCTTCCGCGAACGCGTTGAAATTCTGCTCCGCCCCCGCAAGTTCCGCATAAGGCAGGCCGAGCCGGCGCGCCCGCGCCGCGCGCATCACCAAAAACCCCTCCGCCCCGGCGCAAGGCAGCACGCAATCATAGAGGTGAATAGGCGGGGCGATCGGGCGGGCGGCGAGATAGTGCTCCAGACTTAGAGGCGTGCGCAGCATGGCGTGGTCGTAGCCCTGCGCGTGCCCCCGCTGCTCCACCGCCAAACGGCCGAAATCCGAGCGTGTCGCGCCATAGGCGTCCATATAGGCCTGGGTGATCAGCGCATAGGGTCCGTTCGGGCCGGGCGCGCCGTGCGGCCACACCGCCATCGCGGAAAAACCGCTGAAACTCTCCACCGCGCGGGCGAAGGTTTCCGGGCTGTTTGTCTCCCCGCCGATCACGGCCACGATGTCGGCGTCGCCCGCCTGCACCGCACGCGCGGCCTGGATCGCGCCGACCACCGCGCTCGCCCCGCCGAACGGAAGATGCGCGAGCCACCGCGCGCGCATGCCGAAATGCTCCACGAGGCCCGCCACCGTATCGGGCGCGAGCGTCATGGACGTCACGGAAAGCCCGTCGATCGCGCTCTTTTCAAGCCCGCTGGCCTGCAGCAGGCCTCTGAGCGCCTGGCCGATGAAATACGCCGCGGGCTCTGCCGCGTGGCGGACATAAGCGCAGGACACCGGCGCGCACACCGCCACGCCCTTGAACGGTTTGCGCTTCATGCCGCCGGGCGCTTTTTCAGACTTCGCAGATCGCACGCCCCGCCCGCCTCCTGCAGGGTCCGGCACAGCGCCTTGACTTCGCCCCGCGCGATCTTCTGCGAGGGCGTGGTCGGCAGGGCTTCCACGAACGCGATCCAGCCTGGGGCCTTGTAATAAGCGAGGCGCGCGGCCGCAAAACCCGCCAGCGCTTCCGCCATCGCCTGGTCGCGCCGCTCACCGGGGGCGGTGACGACCAGCGCCATCACCTCCTCGCCGCGGATCTCGTCGGGCACCGCGAGCACGGCGGCTTCGCCCACCGCGGGGTGCGTGGCCAGCATCTCCTCGACCTCGGCCGTGGCGATATTCTCGCCCGAGCGGCGCACGATGCTCTTCTTGCGGTCGACGAAATAGAGGTATCCGGCCTCGTCCCGGCGCACGATGTCGCCGGTGTCGAGCCAGCCGCCTTTCCACGCCGCCGCCGTCGCCGCCTCGTCCTTGA
>JANNOI010000058.1:0-35899 GCA_031398975.1 Alphaproteobacteria bacterium
GCGGCGGCGGCGGTGGCGGCGGCGCCGAAAATCACCGGCGGGGCGTAAAAGGGCAGCACCAAAACCGCGATCAGCAGCCCGCCCCGCCGCACCCCCGCCGCCAGCGCGGCCCCGATCAGCCCCACGCCCAGGAAGGCCGCCATCCCGATCGCCACGCCCGCCATCGTCAGCGCGGCGGCGGCGGGGGTGGCCTGCAGCGCGAGCGCCAGCGGCCCCGCGGCCAGCGCCAGCGGCGCGCCCACCGCGACCCAGGCCGCGGCCCCCTTGGCCAGGACCAGCAGCTCCAGCGGCGCCTCCGCGAGCAGGAGCTGATCGAACGAGCCGTCCTCGAGATCTGCCTGGAACAGGCGTTCGAGCGTCATCAGCGCCGCCAGCGCCGCGCTGACCCACAAAAGCGGCGGCCCCACCGCCGCCAGCGCCCCGCCCCCGAGCGACAGCGGCGCAAGCAGCGTGGCCCCCACGAAAAAGCCGATCGGCGAAGCCGCCCCGCCCCCGACCCAAGCAAGGCGCAGATCGCGCGCGAACACGGCCCGTGCGGCGCCCCACATCTCAGCCGCCCCCCGCAGGAGCGCCTGGGAGGGACACACGCGCGTTGGCGGCCGCCCCGATCGGCTCGTGCACGGCGGCCACGACGATCCCCCCGCCCTCCAGGTGATCGCCCACCAAACCGAGCAAGCGCGCGCGGCCCTCGAGGTCGAGGCCGGCGGCGGGCTCGTCCAGCAGCCAGAGCGGGCGCGGCGCGATCAGCAACCGGGCCAGCGCAAGGCGGCGCGCCTGGCCGGCGGAGAGCGTGGCCGCGGGCCGCGCGGAAAGCCCCTCGAGGCCCAAAAGCGCCAGCACGCTCGTTCCTTCGGTTTCGGGCCCTTCGGTTTCGGCCCTGCCGGTTCCGGCCCTGTCGGTTCCGCCATAAAGCGCTTCCCAGAAGCGGACATGCGCGCTCACGTCCAGAGCCCCCTTCAGCCCGTCGCGGTGGCCGAGGAGGTGGAGGCTGGCGGCGCGGTCCTCGGCGGCCAGCGGCCCCAGATTGGAGGCGAGCGTAATCCGGCCCTCGGCCGGCTTTACGAGCCCGGCGAGCGTGCGCAGCAGGGTGGTTTTGCCCGCCCCGTTGGGGCCGACGATCTCCACATATTCCCCGGGCCCCGCGCGAAACGAAACGGCGCCGGCCAGCCGCGCGCCGCCGCGCTCCAGCGCCAAGCCCTCCACCTCCAGCCGCAGCGCCGCGTTCACGCCATCCCCCTCGTCGCCGACCCCCGCCTGCCTGCAACCCGGCCTTGGCGATTGGGCGATCGCGGCGGCGGCGTCAAGCGATCGACGATCGGGCGATCGAGCGATTGCGCGGCGCCCATCGCGCTTGTATGGAGAGGGGCGCGTTCGCGGGCCGCTTCCTTGCGGGTACGGCCGGCGTTTCCGGGGCGCTCCCCGGCGTCGCCTCACCGATAGCGCCAGGATAGGGCCGCGCCGCGCCGCGCCGCCATCCTCCGATCAGGACGACCGCCTCCATGCCTTCGCTAGACAGTTTCAAATGCCGCCGGGATCTCACTGTCGGCGACCGGACCTATGCCTATTATAGCCTGGTTGAGGCGCAGAAGAACGGCCTGCCCGATATTTCGCGCCTGCCCGTGACGCTGAAAGTGCTGCTCGAAAACCTGCTGCGCAAGGAAGATGGGCGCGCCGTCAAAAAGGAAGACATCCTCGCCATCGCCGACTGGCTTCGGTCCAAGGGCGCGGACGAGCACGAGATCGGGTTCGCCCCGGCGCGGGTGCTGATGCAGGATTTCACCGGCGTGCCGGCGGTGGTGGATCTGGCCGCGATGCGCGACGCCACGCGCGCGCTGAACGCCGATCCCAAGCGCGTCAACCCGCTGGTGCCGGTGGATCTGGTGATCGACCATTCGGTGATGGTGGACGCCTACGGCGCCCCCACCGCGTTCACCGAGAACGTCGCGCTGGAATACCAGCGCAACGGCGAGCGCTACCAATTCCTCCGCTGGGGCGCGACCGCGTTCAACAATTTCCGCGTCGTGCCGCCGGGCACGGGCATCTGCCACCAGGTCAATCTCGAATACCTCGCCCAGACGGTCTGGACCGCGGAGGAGGACGGGGCGACGCTCGCCTATCCCGATACGCTGGTGGGCACCGATAGCCACACCACCATGATCAACGGCCTTGCCGTGCTGGGCTGGGGCGTGGGCGGCATCGAGGCGGAGGCGGCGATGCTGGGCCAGCCCATCTCCATGCTGATCCCCGAAGTGATCGGCATGCGCCTGACGGGGCGCCTAGCGCCCGGCTCCACCGCGACCGACCTCGTGCTCACCGTCACCCAGATGCTGCGCAAGCGGGGCGTGGTGGGCAAGTTCGTGGAATTCTTCGGCCCCGGCCTCGACACGCTGCCGCTGGAAGACCGCGCCACCATCGCCAACATGGCCCCCGAATACGGCGCGACGTGCGGCTTTTTCCCGGTGGACGGGGCGACGCTCGATTACCTCGCCGCTACCGGGCGGGACCCCGCGCGGGTAGCGCTGGTGGAGGCCTATTGCAAGGCCCAGTCGATGTGGCGGCCGGACCTTGCCGAGCCCGTCTTCACCGACACGCTGGAGCTTGACCTTGCCTCCGTTTCGCCCTCGCTGGCGGGGCCGAAGCGGCCCCAGGACCGGGTGGCGCTGAGCGCTGCGGCGGGCGCGTTCCGCGGGGGCCTCGCTTCGGAATTCGGCGTGGTGGAAGAGCGCGCGGGGGCCCGCACGCCGGTGGCCGGCGCGGCGTACGATCTGGGCCACGGGGACGTGGTGATCGCCGCGATCACCTCATGCACCAACACCTCCAACCCCTTCGTGATGCTGGCGGCGGGGCTTGTGGCCCGCAACGCCGTGCAGCGCGGGCTCAAAACCAAGCCATGGGTGAAAACCTCGCTCTCGCCCGGCTCCCAGGTCGTCACCGATTATTTCATCAAGGCGGGGCTGCAGGCTCCGCTCGACGCGCTGGGCTTCAACCTCACCGGCTATGGCTGCATGACCTGCATCGGCAATTCCGGCCCCCTGCCGGAGCCGATCTCGGGCGCCATCAAGGCGGGCGATCTCACCGCCGCCGCGGTGCTCTCGGGCAACCGCAATTTCGAGGGTCGGGTGAACCCGGACGTGAAGGCCAATTACCTCGCCTCCCCGCCGCTGGTGGTGGCGTACGCGCTCGCGGGCTCGATGCTCGTAGACCTGACGCGCGATCCCCTGGGCGTGGGCGCGGACGGGGCGCCGGTGTTCCTCTCCGATCTGTGGCCCTCCCAGGAGGAGGTGGCCGAGCTGGTGCGCACCTGCGTGACGCCGGAGGCCTACGCCGATCGCTATTCCGACGTCTTCCAGGGCGGGGAGGAATGGCGGCGCATCACCGTGGCCGGCGGGCAGACCTATGCCTGGGACACGAAATCCACCTATGTGCAGAACCCGCCCTATTTCACCGACATGGAGATGGCGCCCACGCCGCCCGGCGACATTGAGGAAGCGCGCATCCTCGCCCTGTTCGGCGACAGCATCACAACCGACCACATCTCCCCCGCCGGGGACATCAAAGCCGCCAGCCCCGCCGGCGATTACCTGACCGGGCACGGCGTTCCGCGGCTCGACTTCAATTCCTACGGCGCGCGCCGGGGCAATCATGAAGTGATGATGCGCGGGACGTTCGCCAATATCCGCATCAAGAACCGCATGCTCCAGGGCGTGGAAGGCGGGATGACGCGCCACCTGCCCAGCGGGGAGGTGCTGCCCATTTACGACGCCGCAATGCGCTACCAGGGCGAGGGCCGCCCGCTCGTGATCTTCGCCGGCAAGGAATACGGCACCGGCTCCTCGCGCGACTGGGCGGCCAAGGGCACGCGCCTTCTGGGCGTGCGCGCGGTAGTGGCGGAAAGTTTCGAGCGCATCCACCGCTCCAATCTGATCGGCATGGGCGTGCTGCCGCTGCAATTCATCGACGGCGCGTCCTGGGCGGGCCTCGGCCTGACGGGCGAGGAGATCATCACCCTGACGGGCGTGGCCGATCTGAAGCCGCGCGCGCGCGCCACGATCACGATCGCCTCCGCCGCGGGGACTACGCAGGTCCCGCTCCTGTGCCGGATCGATACCGACAACGAGCTCGACTACTTCCGCAATGGCGGGATCCTGCAATACGTGCTGCGCAACCTTGCGCAGGCGGCCTGATCTCCTAACAGCCTGATCTCCTAAAGGCCTGGGCGCCTAATGGCCTGACGGGCTGTTAGGGCGCGGGCGGCGCCGCCGGCGGCGGGGGCGGATCGGTTTCGCGTGCGGCGGGCGGGTCGGGCGAACGCGCGACGGTCTCCACCGGGGGGGCGAAATCGGTATAGGCTAGCTCGCTCAGGCCATAGGCCCAGGCGGCCGCGCGGGCGTTGATGGCGGAAGCCTCGGCGACGGCGGCGGCGTTTTGGGGATCCTCCGCGCGAGCTACGAGTTTCAGCCAGCGCTGGCCGCGATCGACGTAAAGCTCCCCCTCCAGGCGCAGCCCGTCGAATGTGCGCGCGATATGGCGGGCGCGGGGCGCGCCCCCGATCGCGGGCGCGGGCGCCACGTCCAGCGGCTGCAGCGCCGCAAAGCTCGCCCCCGCCGCCGCGAGCGCGCTCGCCCCGGTCAACAGCCAACGGTCATACGGGGCCTCGAGCTGGAACTCCCCGGTCTGCGGGTTCTCGCGCGCGATGGAATAGGGCGGGCCGGACGGGGGGTAGAGATCGACCTTGGCGATCCGCGTCTTGTCCAGGCTGAGGGGGGCGATCTCCAGCCAGGCGGCGGGATCGCGCAGCGGCGGCAATTCCCCCGCCACCGCCCAGGTCTGATCCTTGGCGGGATCACGCGCATAAAGGCCGCGCGGCAGGATGCCCAGGATCAGGTTGGCGATCAGCGCCCCTTCGGCGTTCTGCACCTGCACCAGCACGCCGCTGCCGCCCTTGCTGGGGTCTGCAACGCCCAGGCGCTCGAACTTTTCGGGGTCCCGCGTCATCGGCCGCAAATAGCGCAGGCCGGCCATGCCGTCGGTGAATTGCGCCAGCCGCTCGCGGCGCACGGGATAATCGCCGCGGTCGCGCAGCGCCCAGCCCTGCGCGGTGCGCGCGATGCGGTAGGTAGCGTCCTTGGTGGTGACGACGATGAGGCTCGCCTCCCCGACGCTCGCGGCGAAATTCGGCAGGACGGGGCCGGCGGCCACCGGGGGCTTGCGCTTTTCGGCCTCCATCGCCAGGAGCACCCAGGCCGCCAGCGCGGCGATCACGGCGAAGGCGACAAACCAGGCCGCGCGGCCGCGGCGCTCGAGGGCGAGGCTTGCGCTCATGCGTGCGCTCCAGGTTCGCCGGCGCGGCTTTTCTTCGGGGCGAGCGCGGTGTCGGCGCGTCGCTGGCGGCGCCAGAACAGAAAAAGCCCCGCCCCCGCCACCAGCACCGGCATCAGCCAGACATTCAGCAGCACCAGGCGCGATTCGAGCGCATCGAGATCGCGGCGATAATCGCGCTCCACCGCGCGCAGATCGGCGCGCACCTGCACCGCCTGGGCCCGGAACCGCTCCATCTCCTCGCGCTCCTCCGGGGAGAGCTCGGCCCCCAGATCACCGGAGAAAAAGCCCGAGCCCGCGCCCTTGGCCTCGAGCGCCTCGAGGCGGCTTTCGGTTGCGGCGAGCTGGCTTCGCAGCCGCTCCTGGGTTTCCACGAGCCGGGCCTGGGCGCTGCGGCGCAGGGCCTCCACCGTCTCCAGCGGCCGCAGCGAGGGCGCCCGCGAACGGAGGCTGACGAGCGCGTCCGAGCCGCCCAGGAGGTCGATGGCGTTGAGCGCGAACGCGCCATTGTCCACCGTCGGCGTACGCTCCTCGTCGACGTAGAAACCGTCGTTCAGGAAGTCGATGTCGGAGACGAGCACGATCTCGGCAGGCCTGGCGGAGCGGGCGAGGTGCTTGGGGCGCTGGTCCCCCGGCAGGGCCGCGATCGCCTGCTGCTGCACGCCCGCGAACGCGCTCGAGAGCGTACCCGTGATCCGCACCGCCAGATGCTCGACCCGGCTGGCGGACGCAAAGCCCCGGATCAGCTCCTCCGGCCCGGGGCGGGCTAAAGCCTGGGCGGCGGCGATCCGCATGGTCTGCCGGGAGGTCTGGGCGAGCGGGGTAACGGTTACGCCGTCCTTGCCGGTCCAGGTGATCGCGCCGGGGCCGCCGAAATAGAGCGCGCGCTGCAGGCCGGCCGTGACCAGATCCTCGCGCGAGAGCTGATCGGCGGGCACGGCGATATAGAGCGGCTGGGGGGCCACGATCGGGCGGCCCGCCCCGTCCGTGCTTTGCACTTCGAGCGCGCCCTCGCCGTCCAGCACCACGCCCTTCGAGACCGCCACGCCCCAAGGCGCGAGCAGGGCCGAAAGGTCCGAGGAGGCCTCCACCCCGGATGCAGCATCGAAGGGGCTCGCGCTCTGCCAGGTCAGCGCTGCGGGATCGGCGGCGATGAAGGCGCGGCCCTTGGCGAGGATGAACTGGTCCACCGCATAGGTCTGGGCCTCGTTGAGCGGGAAGGGCTGGAGCAGGACCAGGACGTCGGCTTCCCGGTCGAGGGTGGTGAAGTCGCGCGCCGCCAGGCGCACATCGGCCGCGCGCAACAATTCGGTGAAGAAGAGCGGCTGGGGCGGGCCCCCGTTGGGCGTCGCGGCCGCGGCGGGATCGAGCGGCAGCGAGGTGATGATTTCCACCTTCAGCCGGCGGGCGTTTTCGAGCTCGGAGACCAGCCGCGTCAGCTCGTACTCCAGGAACGGTTCGCGCTCGGGGTCGAGTGTGCGCAGCGCCACCTTCGCGTCGGCGGCGTTGGCGCCGGCGACGCCGAAATAGATGGGCTCGCCGCCCTGCTGCAGCGTGATGGGCTCGATGCCGGCGGCCACCGCCTCGTCCTCGGCCTCGGTGAAGCGCACCGGCTCGACCTCGAGGAAGGTGAGCTGGCCCTTGGAGCGGGCGGCGTAAGCCGAAAGCATCTCCCGCACGCGCGCGGCGTAGGTGCGCAGGGCCGGGGTGGCCGCGGCCGCTTCGCGCGAATAATAGAAGGTAAGCTCCACCGGCTCGGTGAGATCGGCCAGGATGGTGCGGGTTCCGGGGCTCAGCGTGTAGAGGCGGTCCTGCGTCAGGTCGAGGCGCCAGCCGCGGGTGTAGGTGTTCACGAGCGCATTGGCGGCCAGAAACAGCACGGTGAGCGCGAACGCGACCGAGCGGGCGTAGGTGCGTGGGTTCATCGGCTCAGCCCCCCCGACGCGCATCCACCGCGAGCGCGGTGTAGGTGAGGAACAGCCCGATCAGGGTGAGGAAGTAGAACAGCGAGCGGAACTCGATCACCCCGCGCTGGGCGGCGTCGAAATGGTGCAGGATGGAGAGCCGCGACAGCGCCTCCGCGCCGCCCGCGCCCAGCACGCCTTCGAAAAAGCCCAGCACCAAAGGCAAGCCCGCCGCGGTCAGCAGAAAGGCGATCAGCACCGCCAGCACGAACGCCACCACCTGCGCGCCCGTCAGCGCAGACATGGCCGACCCGATAGCGATATAGGCGCCGGCCATTAGCAGGCTCGCCAGATAGCCCACGGCGATGGCGGCGTTATCGGGGCGCCCCAGCGCATTGACGGTGGCCCAGAGCGGCATCGTCAACACCAGCGCGCCGCCCGCCAGCGTCCAGGCCGCCAGGAATTTGCCCGCCACCAGCGCCCAGGTCGGGGCCGGCAGGGTCAGCAGCACCTCGATCGCCCCGGAGCGCAATTCCTCCGCCCACAGGCGCATGGCGATCGCGGGCAGGAACACGAGGAAGAGCCAGGGATGGAACACGAAAAAGGAGGAAAGATCGGCCCGGCCGAGGTCGAAGAAGCGCCCCGCCTGGAAGGTGAACATGCCGATGGCGAGCAGGAACACCGCCACGAAGACGTAAGCCGTGGGCGTGGTGAGGTAGGAGACGAGTTCGCGGCGATAGATGGCCAACAGACTTTTCACAGCCGCTCCTCGCCTTTCGTGAGCGCGCGGAACGCCCCTTCGAGGCCGCCGGGATAGCGCGCGGCGAGCGCCGCGGGCGTTTCGTCGGCGGCGATGCGGCCCTCGTGGATCACGATCGCGCGGGTGCACACCGCCTCCACCTCCTCCAGCGAATGCGTCGAGATCAGGATGGCGCGCTCCTGGGCAAGGCGGGCGATCAGCTCGCGCACCGCCTGGCGCTGATTGGGGTCGAGCCCGTCGGTCGGCTCGTCCAGGACCAGCAGCATGGGGTCGTGCAGCAGGGCGGCGGCCAGGCCCACGCGGCGGCGATAGCCTTTGGAGAGGGTCTCGATCGGGCGGTCGATCGCGGCGCCGAGGCGCACGTCCTGGGCGGCGCGCATCACGACGTGGCGCGAGCGGGCCGGCGGCACCCCGCGCGTCTCGGCGACGAAGCGCAGGAAGGTGACGGGCGTCATCTCCCCATAAAGCGGCGCGCCCTCCGGCAGATAGCCCACGCGCTCCTGGGCGCGGGAGCGCTCGCGCGCGATGTCCAGGCCGAAGATACGGGCGGTTCCCTCGTCGGGCTCGAGGAAGCCTGCGATCATGCGCATCGTCGTCGTCTTGCCGGCGCCATTGGGGCCGAGGAAGCCGACCACTTCCCCGGTCTCGATCGCGAAGCTGACGCCGTCGACGGCGAGGCGGCGGCCGAAGCGCTTCCGCAAGCCATCAACTTCCAACACCATCCTGGCACCCGCCCCCGGCCTTCCGCGCGGGCGACTTCCTAAGCGCTTTCCACCGCGCTGGAAAGCGCGCCGCCACACAAAAGGGCGCGGCGGGAAAGCGCGCTCGCCCTTGCCCGCGATCGGGACCCGCGCGCGCGGTCAGCGGTACGGGGCGGCTAGCGCGCTGCGCGACAAGGAGGAGAGGTACCGGTCGATCGGGAGCAGCCTGAAGCCCAGGGGGCTGGGGGGGCTGATGAAATCTGGGCCACCGCCGCTTGATCCGATCGACCGGCCTACACACCATCGTTCCCGATACCGGTGGGCGCAAGCTCGAAATGCGGTGACGCGCAATTACAATTGCGAGAGCTTGTGAGCGGAATCCACGCGCCGCTGCGCCGATGGGGCGGGTGTGAATAAATTGAAAAATCAACTTGTTTGAGCAGGCAGGCTTTTCGGAGACCCCTCACACATCATGCACATAACGACGGCCCCGAAGGTCTTTTTCGAACGCGCGGAGCTAAACCGCATCCTTACGTTGTACGGACGGATGGTGGCGCGCGGGGAATGGCGCGATTACGCTCTCGACGCGCTGGAGCGGCGGGCGGTGTTTTCGATTTTCCGCCGCGCCAGCGAATCGCCGCTCTACCAGGTCGAAAAGCGCCCCGAGCTCGCGCGCCGGACGGGCGCTTATGCGGTGATCGCGCCAGGCGCGCTGGTGCTGCGCCGGGGCCATGATCTGGAGCGCGTGCTGCGCGTGCTCGAACCCAGGCGCGTGCGCGTGGTCGATCCTTGATGGCGCATAGGGCAAAGAAAAACGCCCCGGCGCGGGGCCGGGGCGTTTTGGTTGAGGTCGGTAATCCCGTTCAGTCTCGCGAGCTCATCAGGCTCAGGATGAATTGGAACAGGTTGATGAAGTTCAGATAGAGGCTCAGCGCGCCGTAGGTGGTGGCCACCGCCAGCGAGCGCTGGTCCCCTTGCAGCTCGAAATAGGTGTATTTCAGGCGCTGCGTGTCATAGGCGGTGAGGCCGGCGAAGATCAGCAGGCCGATCACCGAGATCGCAAAGCTCAGCGCGCTGGACGCGATGAACATGTTCACGATGCTGGCGAGGATCAGCCCGAACAGGCCCATCACCAGGAAGGTGCCGAACCCGGTCAGATCGCGCTTGGTGGTGTACCCCCACAGGCTCAGCGCCGCGAAAGCGCCCGAGGTGACGGTGAAGGCCTTGGCCACGTCCAGCATGCCGCCCGGGCGGCCGGCGTACACGGTGACCAGCGCACCCATGCCGACGCCGATCAGCGCCACCACCGACCAATAGACCAGCGAGGCGCCGGTGGGCGAGGGATTACGCATCGCGAACGACGAGATGAGCAGGATCGCCAGCGGCCCGAACATCACCACCCAGCGAAGCGGCGTGCCGAAGACCAGCGCCATCGCCGCCGGCGAGGACGCCACGGCGAACGAGAGGATCGCCGTCAGCGCCAGGCCCAACGCCATCTTGTTAAATACGCCGAGCATGAAGCCGCGCAGGCCGGCGTCTACGGCCATGTCGGCGCGGCCCGCCGGGATCGTGCGGGCCTGACGCAGATACTCGTTCATTTCCAACCTCCGTTGCTTCGAAACCACAGCCTCGAAACAGACCTATGATATGAGGTGACTATCAACGCTTGGCAAGCAATCCACGCTGATCGCGCCCTTGCGCGCGCGGCCAAGCGCCTTACGCGGCCCTGCGGCGGGCGTACGCGGCGCTGCGCAGAGGCGGGGACGACGGACCCGAGACGGGGTAACAGCGTAGCCTCGGGGAGCGGGACCCATACCCTTAATCGGGCGTAGCCATGGCGCTTCCGTCGACCCCGGCCGGACCCTATATCTGCGGCGGTCCCGGTTGGAGCGACGGCGCTGAAACGATGCGCCCGCGAGGCGGCCTCTCCGGGGGCCCTCCTGCGGGCAGGTGAGGCGCGGGCTGGGGAGGATAGAAAGCGCGATTGGCTGAGTCCGAGGATCCCCCACCGCCGCCGGACGCTTCGCCACCCGCCGGGGGCGAAGGCGGCCAGCCTACGCCGGAGGGACCGGCCGCGAGCGCCCCGCCCTCTGCGCCTCTGTCCCCCCCTGAACAGCCGCCTGAAACGCCGCTTGCGCCGCCGGCCGTCGCTGCGGAACCGGAAGCAGAGCCCCCAGGCGAATCCCCGCCGCGGCCCGCCGCTGCGCCCCCGGGGCTCGAGGCGGAGGAGCCGGCAGGAACGTTCGAGATCGGCCCCGAGCGTCCCCCGCAAGGCCCCGCCGCTTCCCCGCGCGCTGCGCCCGTGGACGCCAAAGCGCGCGATAGCGCGCCCGCCGCAGAGGCATGGCGGCGCAAACCTCCGGGCGGGTCCCCTCCGCCGGCCCCGCTGACCGGCCAGGATGCGCGCCGCGTTGCGCTGGTGGCGGGCTGGACTGCGGTGGCCATGGCGGCTCTGGCGGCAGGCTTTTTCCTTTATGTCACCTGGGGCATCCCCTCGACGAGGGATCTCTGGTCCGCCACCGACAATCCGAGCCTTACCTTCCTCGACCGCCATGGCCGGGCCATCATGCGCGAGGGCGCGCGCAACGCCCCCCCGGTCGATATCGAGACGCTGCCTTCCTACGTGGGCGAGGCGGTGATCGCGATCGAGGACCGGCGCTTCTACGACCATTTCGGGGTGGATTTCGGCGGGCTGATCCGCGCGGCGGCTTCCAACTGGCGGGCCGGGCGGGTGGTCCAGGGCGGCTCCACCATCACCCAGCAGCTCGCCAAGAACCTGTTCTTGACCAATGAGCGGACCTTCCGCCGCAAGGCGCAGGAGGTCGTGCTCGCGCTGTGGCTTGAGAACAAATTCACCAAGCGCCAGATCCTCGCGCTCTATCTGTCGCGGGTCTATCTCGGCGCCGGGGCCTGGGGCGTCGAAGCCGCCGCGGAGCGCTATTTCGACAAGCCGGCCGCGGAGCTGACGCTCTCCGAAGCCGCTCTGCTGGCGGGTTTGCTAAAGGCGCCCTCGCGGCTGAACCCCGCCTCCCAGGACACCGCCGCCAAGGCGCGCGCGAAAGTGGTGCTCGATGAGATGCTGGCCGAAGGCTACATCACCCGCGCCGCCCATGACGCCGCGCTGAAGGCGCCGCTCTCGATCAGCCGCTACAATCCGAACGGCAATCTGGGCTATTTCCGCGATTGGGTGGATGGGGCGCTGAACCGCATCCTCGCCGGCCAGCGCGACGATTTCATCATCGAGACCACGCTCGACCTCGACGCCCAGCGGGCGGGGGAATTGGCGGTGGACGAAGTGCTGGAGAGCGAGGGGAGCCTGCGCAAAGCGTCCCAGGCCGCTTTGATCGCCATGGACAAGACCGGCGGCGTGCGGGCGATGGTGGGGGGCCGGGGCTACGGCAAGGCCGACGGCCAGAGCGAGTTCAACCGCGCCACCCAGGCCCGCCGCCAGCCCGGCTCGGCGTTCAAATTCTTCATCTACATGGCCGCGATGACCAAGGGGCTCACCCCCTGGACGGTGCGCGACGACGCCCCGATCGTCATCGGCGATTGGGCGCCGGGCAATTACGAGGACAAGTATTTCGGCCCCGTCACGCTCTCGGCCGCGTATGCGAAATCGCTGAACATGGTCGCGATCCAGATCGCCAACGAGATCGGGGGCCAGGCGGTGCTCGAAACGGCCCGCCGCCTCGGGGTGCGGACCAAGCTGTTCAATTACCGCTCGCTCGCGCTCGGCGCGCAGGAATTGCCGCTGATCGAGCTGACGACGGCCTATGGCGTGATGGCCAATAACGGCTACGCGCTCGAGCCCTACGGCCTAACGAGCGTACGCCGCGCCAACGGCCAGATCTTGTGGGCGCGCCGGCCCGACCCGCCCGAGCAGGTGGTGGACGAGCGGACCCTGCGGCTCATGAATTATCTGGGCGAACGGGTGGTGACGGCCGGGACCGGGACGGCGGCCCGGATCGAAGGCCGCCAGATCGCCGGCAAGACCGGCACCGGCAACGAATATCGCGACGCCTGGTTTTTGGGCTACACGCCGGGCCTGGCGGCGGGGGTGTGGGTCGGCAACGACGATTTCACCCCGACCACGAAGATCACCGGCGGCATGCTGCCGGCCCAGATCTGGCGGCGCTTCATGCTGGTGGCGATGCGGGACACGCCCGTAGAGCCGCTGCTGATGCCCCGCGAGGAGGATTTCCCGGCCCCGGTCCTGCAGGAGGTGTTCACCGCCCCCCCGATCGAGATGCCGGCTCTATCGGCGATCGAGGCCGGCCCCGCACCTGCTGCGCCACCGCCCACCCCGACTGGGGGCGGCGACGGCTAAAAGGCCTTATTCCCAGGCGCCGTAAGCGTGCAGTTCGGGCCCGTGGCGGCGCAGCCACGCCCGCTCGCGCAACGGTTCGCCGACGCATTTGCGCACCAGCGCCCAGAAGCGCGGGGAATGGTTCATCTCCCGCAGATGCGCCACCTCGTGGGCGACGAGATAATCGAGCACGCTGGGCGGGGCGAGGATCACCCGCCACGAGAACGCCAGCACGCCCGCCGCGCTGCACGAGCCCCAGCGCGAGCGCGTGTCCTTCAGCGCCACCCGCGTTGGCGCGACCCCAAGCGTCTCCGCATGGACCGCGATCGCCCGCTCGATATCGGCTTGCGCCTGCGCCACCAGAAACCGCTTCACCCGCCGCGCGAACGCGGCCGTATCCGGCGCGCCCAGCGCCAGCACCCCCGCCTCCAGGCGCGCCGGCGCACGCCCGGGAACGAGCCGCAGCACGACGGGCGCGCCGCGGATCGGGACGATCGCGTCCGGCGCGAACGGCTTGGCCTCCGGCAGGAGCGCCAATTGCTGGGCGATCCAGCCCGCCCGCTCGGCCGCGAACGCCATCGCCTTGCCGGCCTGGCGCTTGGACGGGGCGATCGCCAGCGCGCGCCGCCGCGCCCCGTCGATGCGCACCGCCACCCGGCGCGCGCGCGGATTGATGACCAGCACCACCGCCACCGGCCCGCCGGGCCCGCCCTCCAGCTCGATCACATCGGAAGAAGCAGCCGTAGCTGCGCGAATCACCGCCATGCCCCATGCTCGCATACCCTGCCCGCGCCCGGACAGCCGATGCGCCAGCTAGGCCGGCTCAGCCATCCGCTCGGCGATGGCGCCGGGGCGCTTCCTGTGGGCCATGGCGCGCATGAATTCGCGCATGCGGGGATAGATTTCGGTGGCGAAGCGCCGGCCGTTGAACACCCCGTAATGCCCGACGCCCGGCTGCACGTAATCGACGCGCATCTCGTCCGGCAGGGACGCGCACAGGTCGTGGGCGGCTTGGGTCTGGCCGATGCCGGAAATGTCGTCCCGCTCGCCCTCCACGGTCATCAGCGCGACGCGGCGCACCTTGTTGGGCCGCACCGCCTGGCCGCGATGGCGCAGCTGGCCGCGGGCGAGGGTGTATTCCTGGAAGACGTCACGGATCGTCTGCAGGTAGAATTCCTCGGTCAGATCCATGACCGAGAGGTATT
This sequence comes from Alphaproteobacteria bacterium, assembly GCA_031398975.1. GTDB lineage: Bacteria > Pseudomonadota > Alphaproteobacteria > Caulobacterales > Aquidulcibacteraceae > JAKFWI01. Next base: position 14,196 of record JANNOI010000058.1, read on the forward strand.
CGTCATAGAACTCGCGATGCTTGTGCACGCTGTCCCCGTCCCCGGACACGAGCTGCTGGAAAAATTCGCGGTGTTTCTTGACGTGGCTGGACAGGTTCATGCCCATGAAGCTCGCCAATTGCACGAAACCTGGATAGACGCGCCGGAACGCGCCAGGATAGAGCGCCGGCACGGTGTGGATCATGTTCGCCTCGAACCAGGCGAACGGCTTTTCCTGCGCCAGCTTGTTGGGCGCGGTGGGGGAGCGGCGCGCATCGATGGGGGAGCCCATGAAGGTCATGCTCGCGGGCAGGGCCGGATGGTCGTTCTCGTCCATCAGCGACACGGCCGACAGGACGGGCGGCCCCGGCTGGCATACCGCCACCACGTGCGCGCCTGGCCCGACTTCGTTGAGCATCGCCATCACGTGGTCGATGTAATCGTGCAGATCGAACCGCCCGGCGACGATGGGCGCCATGCGCGCGTCGCTCCAATCGGAGATGTAGACCTCGTAATCGGGCAGGAACGTCTCGACCGTGCCGCGCAGCAGGGTGGCGTAATGGCCCGACAGCGGGGCGACCAGAAGGACGCGCGGGTCTGGCCGCTTCTTGCCCGCCTTCGCGAGGGCCTCCTTGTCCCGCACGAAATGCACGAGCCCGCACCAGGGTGTGGACCAGACCGTCTTCGGCGTCACCGCCACATCGATCCCGGCCACACGCGTGCGGGTGATTTTCCAGTCCGGCTTGCCGTAGCGGCGGGTGATGCTTTCGAACACGTCCGCCGCCGCGGCCGCCTTGCGGGAGGCCTCGGTGTCGGCGGCGAAATTGAAGGGCGAGCGCAGCATCGCGCTCTGCGCCATGGCGGCGGCGCGAAGCGGGGTCAGCGCGATCTGGTTAAGCTCGTACAAGGAATAGAGCATCGTCCCCCCCAAACTCGCCCGCATGCTGCGCTGCGTCAAGGCGCGCTTCGCGCCCGCAAAAGACAAGCCTTGCACACAAAGGTTTATTTCAAGCCCGCGCGGAGGCAAGCGGCGGCGTCATTCGGCGCCAGCGAAGAGGGAAACAGCGCGCGCAGGCGCCAATCGGGGCCCATCAGGTAGAAATAGGAGGTGTGGTCGATCGTATAGCCCATCGTCGATCCCGGGTCGGGCGTGCGCTGCCAGCCGACGCGGAAGGCCTTCGCCGCCGCCCCCACCTGCTCGGGCGAGCCCGTAAGCCCAACGAGACCCGCCGGAAACACGTCCGCGCTCACGTAAGAAGCAAGCGCCTCCGGCGTGTCCCGCGCGGGGTCGAGGGATACGAGCACGGGCTGGATCGTGCGGCCCTGCTCGCCCAGGGCGTCGATGGCCTTGCGGGCCATCACCAGCGAGGCGGGGCAGATGTCGGGGCAATAGGTGAAGCCGAAATAGAGCAGGGTGGGCGCGCCGGTGAAATCGGCCTGGGTGACGGGCCGCTTCGTCTGGTCCGTCAGCGCGATGGGTCCGCCCACCTGGTCGTTCGCCCCCAGCACGCACCCCGCCCCCGGCGTGCTCGCCGGCGCGCCCGGGCGGGTGTAGTACAAAGCGCCGGCGATCGCGGCGAGCCCGCCCGCCAGCGCAAGCCCCGCGGCGACGCCCGAGGCCCGCTTGTGGAACGCTTCCTGCTTGCGCGCCGCATCCTGCCTGGAAGGCGTCTTCTGCTCGGCCATGCAGGGGCCATACAAAAGGCCGGCGCCGGCGTCAAAGCCTGCGCGCCGGAAGGGAGACGGCTTGGGCAACGCGTTCGATCTGCTGCGCCAGAGGGGGGAGAGCTGGTGGGCCCTGCCCGGGCGGGTGCGCCTGCGCACGCTGATCCTGCTGCGCTGGATGGCGGTGGCGGGGCAGAGCGCGGCCGTCCTCGTCGTCCATTTCGCGCTGGGCTTCAACTTGCCGCTGGGCGCAGCGCTCGGGGTGATCGCGGCCAGCGCCTGGGTCAATCTGGTGCTGATGATCACGCTCCCGTCCCAGCGCCTGGTGCGGGAATGGGAGGCGGCGGCCCAGCTCGGCTACGACCTGCTGCAATTGGCGCTCCTGATCGGGCTTACCGGGGGCGTCGACAATCCGTTCATGCTGCTGTTCATCGCGCCCGTGGCGGTGGCGGCCACCGTGCTGCGTCCGTCGGTGACGGCGGGCCTGGCGGGCCTGGCGTTCGTCTGCGTGGGCGCGCTCGCCGTATGGGGGGCGCCGCTGCCCTGGGTGGACGGCCAGAGGCTCGATCTCCCGGGGCCTTACCGCGCCGGCCTTTCGGCGGCGGTGCTGGTGGGCTTGGGCTTCACCGGCGTCTATGCGTGGCGGGTTGCGGCGGAGCAGGAGCGGCTGGGCGCGGCGCTGGCGGCGGTGCAGGCGGTGCTCTCCCGGGAGCAGAAATTCTCCGCGCTCGGAGGCCTCGCAGCCGCGGCGGCGCACGAATTGGGCACGCCTTTGGCGACCATCCATCTGGTGGCCAAGGAGATGGCGCGCAGCCTCCCGCCGGGTTCGCCCCTCACCGAGGACGTCCAGCTCCTGATCTCGCAGAGCGAACGCTGCCGCGACATCCTGCGCCAGCTCGCCCAGCGCCCCGAGGCCGCAGACGCCGTGCACGCCCGCCTCAGCCTCTCCGCCCTGCTGGGGGAGGCGGCCCAAGCCCATCGCGGGCTCGGGGTGGAGGTGGCGCTTTCGGCGACCCCGATGCGCGGGGGCCCCGGCGCGTCGGAGCCCGAGCTGCGCCGCATGCCGGAGATCATCCATGGGATCGCCAATCTGGTGGAGAATGCGGTGGGGTTCGCGGCCTCGACCGTGGAGGTGGCGGCCCGCTGGTCCGGGACCGAGATCGAGATCGCGGTGCGCGACGACGGGCCGGGCTTTCCGGCTTCCGTCCTCTCCCGGCTGGGGGAGCCCTATGTGAGCGAGCGCGGCGCGGCCGTCGGCGGCGGTCTCGGCCTTGGCTTCTTTATCGCCAAGACGCTTTTGGAGCGCACCGGCGCGCGGGTGGAATTCTTCAACCGCGCAGCGCCCCGGACCGGGGCGGTAGTGCGCGCCACCTGGCGGCGGGCCGATATCGAAGCGCCGGCGCTGAGCGCGCCCGGTTGAGATTTGCCCCGGTTAAGGTTTGCCAAGCCCGCAAGCGCGCTAAATAAGCAAGTATGACTGAAGAACCCCTCAATCTGCCCGACGACCACACCCTCCTGATCCTGGACGACGACGCCGCCTTCCGCCAACGGCTGGGGCGGGCCCTGACGGGGCGAGGCTTCGCCGTCTCCGCCGTGGGCACGGTGTCGGAGGCCTCCGACATCGCGCGGCTCAACCCGCCGGCCTTTGCGGTGCTGGATTTGCGCCTGGAGGACGGATCGGGGCTCAGCGTGGTGGAGGAGCTGCACAAGCGCCGCCCTGACTGCAAGGTCGTGATGCTGACCGGCTACGGCAATATCGCCACGGCCGTGGCGGCGGTGAAGGCCGGCGCGCTCGACTACCTGCCCAAACCGGCCGACGCCGACGACGTCGTGAAGGCGCTGCTCGCCGATTTCGACCGCAAGCCCGCCCCCCCGGACAATCCGATGTCCGCCGACCGGGTGCGTTGGGAGCATATCCAGCGCGTCTACGAGCTCTGCGGCCATAATGTTTCCGAGACGGCGCGCCGCCTCAACATGCACCGGCGCACCCTGCAGCGCATCCTCGCCAAACGGGCCCCGCGCTAGGCCCTCCTTTCAGCGGCCCTCCTTTCAGGGCCCCTCCTCAATCAGGGACCGTCCACCTCGAGCCCGCGCCGCCGCAGCGCCTCGATCAGGCCGTCGCGGCCCAGCGCCTGCGTCATCGGCAGCACGACCAGCAGGCCTCCGGGTTCGGCGAGGCCCTGCTCCACCGCCTCTAGATAGCCCCGCCGCACCCCCTTCAGCACTTCATCCACCGACCCCGCGCTCGCGGCCAATTCGATCTCGCACCGCCGGAGCGCTGCGTTTTCGGGCGTCGCGCGCAGGGTTTCCATGTCCCCCACCGCCCAGGCGGCGGCCACCGCGCGCACCCGCGGCACGTCCTGGACGATCGCATCGAGGGCGGCTTCCAGGCAGGCGCTGTCTGCGGCAGGGCTCAATTGGGGCAATTGGTCGATAATGGCGCGCGCACGATAGGTGCGCACCGCGCTGACCTTCAGATTGCGCTTCCAGGCGAGCTTCCGCACCGTCTCCTCCGGGGCGCGCCCGCTATCGAGGCCGGCGGCGTTGTAGGCGGCGCCCACCAGGCGGGCCCCGGCGATTGCGGGTCGCAGGCGGCGGTATTTGGAGGCGGGCTCGCCCAGGCTCTCGCGCGCGGCCTCGAAGCGGGAAAACAGCGCCGGCTCCAGCACGTCCTGCAAGGTCTGGCGCTTGGGCAGGCGAAAGAGGTCCCGGTCGGTGAGGAACAGGTCGATCGCCTCCAGCGCCTTAAGCCGGATCCAAACCGGGGTGACCACCCGCTGCACCCGGGCCAGCACGCCCTCCACGCGCGTCGTATCCCAGGTGACGCCCTTCGGCAGATAGGTTGTGGCGCCGAGGATCCAGACGTCGCTATCGGCGTCGGAGACCACCCAAAGGCGCGGTCCCGGCAGGCGGCCGGTGACCATCACCGCCTCCTCCGTGGCGGCCTTCGGGTGCTGGGCGAGCGCCGCCGGCGCGCAGCACACGAGCGCCGCCGCCGCAAGACTACGCATCCACCCCATCATCAGCCCCTAGCCCCCGATCGCTCCCCGCGCCCTCAGAGGTGGGGCCTGCCCGCTGGGCCGCCAAGCGCAGCGCGGCGTGGCGTGCGAACGCAACGAGTATGGCCTTGCGCCGCCCGCCCGCCAGGGGCGGCTGGGCCGCCGCTGGGCGGAGGAACGCCCCGCCGAAGCCGTCGGCCACGATCAGGCCCACCTCCCCGGGCAGGGCCTCTAGGGGGAAGTCCTCGCCCACCGCAAAGTAGAACGCGTCGCAGAAGGGGGCGTAATCGCGCCATTTGGCGTCCACGCGGTAATCCTCGAGGCAGGACTTTACCTCCACCAACACGATCTCTCCCTTGGCCCCCACCCCCAGCACGTCCGCACGCCGCCCGTTGGCGAGACCCACCTCGCAGAGCGGGGCGAAGCCGTGGGCGATCAGCAGGCGCGCGACGCCGCGGGTCAGCAGGGCGGTGGCTTCGGGGCGGGCGAGCGGGGCGGGGCGCATCGGCCCTTTTAGCACATCCGCGCCCGGCAGTTTCGGCCGCCGGCGGGCAAGATCGGCCGGGCCCTGCGCGGCCGGGCCGGGCCTTTTCTGTTGATAAATATCAGCTTTCCCCGTGGCCCCGATCCCGCATGGCCCGCTCACCCGCGCTTAACCCAATCGCGCCATGGATGGGCCATGAACACGACCGCGCCCCGCCTCGCCGCCGCCCTCAGCCTCGTGGCGTGGGCTTTCGCCGCCGCCGCGCCGGCGGACGCCGCCTCCCGCATCAAAGACATCGCCGATGTCGAGGGCGTCCGCGACAACCAGCTCGTGGGCTATGGCCTAGTGGTGGGCCTGCAGGGCACGGGGGACAATCTGCGCAACTGCCCCGGGGCCAAGCAAAGCCTCTCGGCCATGCTCGAGCGGCTGGGCACGACCACGCGGGACGGCAATCTCAACACCCGCAACGTCGCCTCCGTGATGGTGACGGCGAACCTGCCGCCCTTCGCCGCGCAAGGCGCGCGCCTGGACATCTCGGTCTCGGCGCTGTGCGACAGCAAGAGCCTGAGCGGGGGCCAGCTCCTGGCCACCCCCCTGCAGGGCGCGGACGGGCAAGTCTATGCGGTGGCGCAGGGGCCGGTGGCGATCGGGGGCTTCTCCGCCGGGGGGGCGTCTGGATCCTCCGTCACCAAGGGCGTGCCCACCGCCGGGCGCATCGCCTCGGGCGCGCTGATCGAGCGGGAGCTCCGCTTCGACCTCGCCGCGCAGAGCGAATTGCGGCTTTCCTTGCGCAACCCCGACTTCACCACCGCCCAGCGCATGGCCGCGGTGATCAACAAGGCGCTCGGCGCGGGCGTGGCGCAAGCCCTCAACCCCGCCACCGTGCGGGTGCAGCGCGGCGCCTATCCGGGGGACATGATGGCGCTCCTGACCGCGCTCGAACCGCTGGAGGTCGAGCCCGACAGCCCGGCGCGCATCGTCATCGACGAGAATTCCGGCGTCATCGTGATGGGGGAGAACGTCAAGGTGTCCACCGTCGCGATCGCCCAAGGGGCGCTCACGATCTCGGTCACCGAGCGGCCCGCCGCCTCCCAGCCCGCCCCGCTTTCCCCCGGCGGGCAGACGGTGGTGGTCCCGCAAAGCGAGGTGAAGGTGGAGGAGGGCAAGGGGGGCCTGGCGCTGGTCCAGGGGGGCGCGCCGCTCAAGCAATTGGTGGACGGGCTGAACGCGTTGGGGGTGAGCCCGCGCGACATGATCTCCATCCTTCAGGCGCTGAAGGCCGCCGGCGCCATCCAGGCCGAAATCGAGGTGATGTAATGGACCCGCTTGCCGCTCCCGGCGCGCCCGCCGCCCCTTCGCCCGCTTCAACCCTGACGCCTGCGCTAACCCCCGCTCAGGAGCGCGACATCCGCAAGGCCGCCGACGAATTCGAAGCCATGCTGCTCAACTCGCTGCTCGCGCCGATGTTCGACGGGGTGGACGGGGACCTGTTCGGCGGCGGCGCGGGGGAGCGCATGTTCCGCCCGCTGCTGGTGCAGGAATACGCCAAGGGCGTCGCCGAGGCGGGGGGCTTGGGCCTTTCGGCCTCGGTCGCGCGCGAGATGATCGCCCTGCAAACCAAGACCGCGGAGCGCTGAGATGGCCCTGCTCGCCGAAAACCCGGCCGACCGCGCCGCCCAGCTGATCGCCCTGACCGACCGCCTCACCGGTCTGATCGAGCAGGAGACCGCCCTCATAGAGGCCCGCGCGCCCCTCCTGGACGGCGCGCTGGGCGAGGAGAAGGCCCGGCTCGCCAATGTCTACCGCCTGGAGATGACCCGCATCGCCCAGGACCGCACGCTGATCCGGGAAGCCCCCGCCCAGCAGCTCGACGGCCTGCGCGGCGCCACGGTGCGCTTCCGCGCCGCGCTCGCCGCCCATGAGCGGGCCCTGATCGGGGTGAAGGCGGTGGCCGAGGGGCTCGTCCGGGCGATCGCGGAGGAGGTGGCGCGGGTGCGGGCCGGCTCACGCGGCTACGGCGCCTCCGGCGGCTACGCCGCCCCCGCGAGCGAGGCCGCAGCCCTCGCGCTTAACAAAACCGCCTGAACCTCCCGCCGCGGCCCGAGGGTGGGGGCCGCCGTGCTTGCGGCTTGCGCTCGCAGCGCCTCTGGGCGCAGATGAGGCAAGGCCGGCGGGTGCGGCCGGAAGGGTGGGACCGATGGGCCTATTCGGCAGAAAGCGCGGGCGGCGCCGCGGCGGAACCGGCATGCTCTCCGCCCTGGTTTTCAACTTCTCCCTCTTCGCCATGCCGTTTGCGGCGCTCGGCGTCTGGCAGGGCCTGCAGAGCGCCGACGTATACGGCTACGACGTCACCGACGCCGCCAAATCCGCCACCAAACGCGCGCTCGAAGAAGCCGCCGCCAGCCTCATTCCAGGCGACGCCGACCGCGCGGCCTATTGGTCCTCCCTCGTGCAACGCGAGATCGAGGAAAACGATTTCAGCGCCGCGCGCGGGTTTCTGCTGGCCGCGCCGAAGATGCTGCCCCCGGAGGACGCCGCGCGCCTGGAAGGCCAGCTGCCGACGGGCGCGGACGATGAAGCCGTGGCGCAAGCCGCGCTCGCCTTCCTGGACCCCGAGGTGCAGCGCCGGTATCTCGCCGGCATTTCCGCGTGGGGTGCGGCGTCGCGCGGCGCGCGCGACGCCATCCAGGGCGCGGTGACGGGCCGCGCAGACACGACCGGCCAGCTCGCCGGCGCGGTGGCCTCGGACTTTTTCGTGCTGGGGGATTTGCGTGATATCGCCATCCAGGGCGGCAATTGGGTGAGCGACAAGCCGGTGGACGTGTTCGTGCTGGCGCTGTCCGGCGTCGGGGTGGCGCTCACGGCGACCACCGTGGCCACGGCGGGAGGGTCTGCGCCGCTGAAGGTGGGCGCGTCCGTGATCAAGGCCGCCAAGCGGGCGGGGCGCCTGTCGGCGGGCTTTGCGGCCCATATCGAGCGTACGCTGTTCGAGGCGGTGCCGCCCGCGCGCCTCAAGGACGCGTTGGCCCGGAACCTGTCCGCCCCGACGCTGCTGGGCGATCGGTCCCGCGCGGTGACCCGCGCCTTTGAGACGAGCGTCGATCCCGCCGGCTACGCCAAGCTGCGCGACCAGCTGGACGATGTGCGCGCCGTATCCGGCGCCGTCTCCCCGCTCGGAGCGGTGCGCCTGCTCGAGCATGCCGAGGACGCGACCGATCTGAAGCGGCTGCGCCTGGTGGCGGAGGCGGGCGGCGACCGGGCCATCGCCGTCGCCAAGCGTGGCGGCGGGCTCAAGATGCTGCGTGCGGCGAAGGGCACGCTGAAGATGACCCACAAGCTGAGCGTTGACCTTGCTGGCCTGTTCGCCTCGGTGCTGTTGTTCCTGGCCTCCGTGCTCGGCACGCTGGTCCAGGCGCTGGCGCGCGCGCTGCGCCGGCGCGAGCCCCCGGAACCGATCCAGGAGCGCCCCGAGGCGCTTTCGGTCTGACGACGCGGCGCGTGCGCAAGAGCGGTTCTCCTCCGAAAACCGCGTAACACTTTTCGGGAAACGGTCTAATCCTGGAACAGGAGCAGGATCTGGTGCGGGGCGGAATTGGCGATCGCGCTGTTGGAGCCCGCCAAGGTCTGGCGCACCTGCAGCGCAGCCAATAGCGCGCCCTCGGAATCCATGTCCGCCGCGACGTCGCGCGCGAGCGCTGCGTCAAGCGCGCTGAGGAAGCGGTCGTGCGCGCCAAGACGCAGCGACGCCCCGGACAAGCGCGCCAGCGCGCCGTCCACCCGCGCCAGCGAGGCGTCGGCCTCGCGCGCGGCGGCTGCGGCTTCGCGCGGGCCGGCGAGCGAGGTGTCCTCCGAGAGCGACACCAGATCCTCGGGCTCGGGGTCCGATTTCAGCCGCAGATCCGCGCCCTCGATCTCGACCGGGTCGGCGTCTTCATCCAGCCGCGCGCGCAGAGGCTCGCCCGCCAGCACCTGCGCGCCGCCCTTCACCGCTTCCCGGATGGTTTCCCCGTACTGGCGCTTCAAGGCCTGAAACGTCTCATCGGCGCCGGCGGGGCCGCGCCCCTCGGCTGCGGCGCGCGCGAGGTCGCGCATCTGCGCCAGGAGCCCCGCCCCTTCCCGCCCGGCCGCGACCGCGAGATCAAGCTTCGCCGCCGCTTCAGCCAAGCCCCCGCGCACGCCCGCGAACGCCGGCTCCGCGGCCTCGCCTGCAGGGCGGAACGCGCCGGCGGCGGCCTCCCCCGCCTGCGCGCCGGGCGCATCGGCGGCGCGCGCGCGCGCGGTCAAGCCGGCGGGCGGGGTTTGGGGGACGGAATTGGCCTGAACACTGCTCACCATCGCGCCGCTCCTTCGGGCTTCGCCCGCATTCGTGCGCCTCAGTCCGGCGCATCACGGCGAGGAGGATGGCATATTAGGAAAGCGTTAGGGTTAATGCCGGGTTGAGCGATGCAAATTTTTCGCGCCCCGATCCGCGCGGGGCGGGAGTTTCCGCCAAGGCGGCGGCCGCGGCGGCGAAGGGCGTCTCCCACCGCCCTTCCGGCCCGCCGGTGAAGGTGCGCGAGGTGGGATACCAAGGCGAGCCGTCCGTCCCCAGCATCGTCCAGGATCCGTAGCGGTGCACGAACCACACCGCCCCCCCGCACGCGGCCGCCAGATTGGAGGAGGCGTTCATCGGCGCGATCACGAGGTCGAGCGCGACGCCCGCCGCCGCCACGCCTTCGAGATCGTCGCGGAGATCGAGATCGGGGATCGCGCGCAGCTCCACCCCCCACTTCTCGCGGGCGCACTCGGCCTCGGCTTCGGTATCGCCGTACTGCAGGCTGAACACGCTGGTTCCGGGGCGGCGCAGCACCGGCTCCCACAGCGAAAACGGCGCGAAATAGCGCGCCCGCTTGGGCGTCATCACCAGGCTTTTCCAGGCGATCCCGATCTTGAGCCCGGGCGCATGCGCGATGGCGGCGGCGATCGCGCGCACGCGCTCCGGGTCGGGCGTCAGGAACGCGCCCGCGACGGGAAAGGCTGCGACCTTGGGGCGGAAGGCGGCGGCGACATCGGCCATCGGCGCCCAATATTCCACGCCCTCCCAACCCTCCGGATCGGCGAGCATCCGCACCTTGCGCGACCCGCTGCGGCCGGTGGCGTGCGCGATCACCCGGGCGGCGGGGAAGGAGCGCTGGAACAGCGAAACGAGGCGCGCCTCGCACGCGATCGTGACTTGGCCAGCGGCCGCGATCGCATCGGGCGCGGCGTTCATGAACAACACTTCGTCCCCCAGCCCCTGTTCGCCCAGGATCAGGAGATGCCGGCCGGCGAGCGGCTGCCCCGACCAGCGCGCGCGCGACGTCTGGAAACCCAGAGCCTCGGGGTCGGAAGGGTGCAGCCGCGCCGCATAATCCTCCCACCCCTCTTCGAGCCGGCCCGCCCCGAACCGCGCCATCGCGCGCGCATGGCGCATCTGGGTGCGGTCTGCGATCGAGCGGGCGTCGCGCACGGCGTGATCGAGAGCCTCGCAGGCCTCCCTGTACCGGGCCAGATCGGTGAGGCTCGAGCCCAGATTGTGGTAGCCGCGGGCGAACACAGGCTTCAGCCGCACCGCCTCGGCGATGAAGGTGACCGCCTCCTCGGGGGAGCCCTGCTCCTGGCAGACCGTGCCCAGCGTGTTCCAGAGATCGGGCGTGGCAGGCGCGGCGAGGATCGCCGGGCGCAGCAGCGCGATCGCCTCGTCGAACCGGCCCTGGTCGCGCAGCACCCCGCCCAGATTGGCGACGTGGGAGGGGTCTTTGGCGTCCAGCGCGATCGCCACGCGTAGGAAACGCTCGGCCAGATCGAGCTCGCGCTGGCGGTGCGCCACCCCGCCGAGCAATCCCGCGATCACCGCGTCCTGCGGGGAGAGCGCCACCGCCTGCGCATAGAATTCGAGCGCCTCCTGCAGCCGGCCCAGATGATCGAGCGCCACCGCGCCCGCTAGGCACGCCGCAAGGCTTTGCGTGTCCCCGACCAGGGCCTTCAGCGCCAGCCGCAAGCCCTCCTCATAGCGCTCCGCATTGACAGCGTTGACGGCCGCGGCCGCCAGCGCGTCAGCTTGGCCGGGGGGCCGCGCGCGATCGCGGCGTGTGCGTTTGAGGGCGGCCTTGAGGGCCTGCTTATGGGCTGCGCTCAAGCCGGGCGAGACGGGGGCTTCTGCGGGCGCGGTTTCGGGGACGGGCGGCATGGGGCGGCTCCTGCACGCCTCTTGTTCGGCGCGCCGGCTTAACGGGATATTGACGCGCCTAGGCCCACGCTTGCGCCCATGAGCGCCGCCGTGATCGTACAAGCCCGCTGGGCCTCCACCCGCCTGGCGGGCAAAGCCTTGGCGCCGCTGGGCGGGGCTAGCGTGCTGGCGCGGGTGCTGGCCCGGTGCGCCGCGATCCCGGGCGTGGCCCAGGTCGTGTGCGCCGTCCCCGACGGGCGCGCGTGCGAGCCTGTGGGGGAGGAGGCGGCCGCGTGCGGGGCGATCGTGATTCGCGGGCCCGAGCACGACGTGCTGGCCCGCTACGCCAAGGCCGCAAGCGTGGTCGGCGCGGAAACCGTGCTGCGCGTCACCTCCGACTGCCCCTTCGTGGACCCGGTCATTTGCGGGCGCGTGCTTACCCTGCTGCACGAAAGCGGCGCCGATTACGCCTGCAACGGCATGCCCGCGTCCTGGCCGCACGGGCTCGATTGCGAAGCGTTTCCCGCGCGCCTGCTGCATTGGGCGGACGCGTTGGCGCAGACGCCCGCGGAACGCGAGCATGTTACGCCCTGGCTGCGCACCCATTCGGGCCTCGTGAAAGCCTCCCTCACCGGCCCGGGCGGGGCGCTGGCCGCGCTGCGCTGGACGGTGGATTACCCGGAGGATCTCGCGTTCGCCCGGGGCGTGTTCGCAGCGCTCGGGGAGAGGGCGGCCACGGTGGGCGCGGCGGAGCTTGCCGGCCTCTGCCTGCGCCGGCCCGACCTTCCGGCCCTGAACGCCGCGCGCGTGGACCGGACGCGCCTCGCCCCCGCCGCCGCGCCCGTGGCCGATATCCGCACCCCGCCGCAGGAATTGGCGGCATGAGAAGCCAGACGGCCCGGCAGCAGGGCGGCCCGTCCCTGCACGCGCTCGCGCCTGCGCCGTTCCTGCCGTATGGCCGCCAAAGCATCGACGAGGCCGATATCGCCGCCGTCGCCGCCGTGCTGCGCAGCGACCACCTGACCACCGGCCCCGCAATTCCCGCCTTCGAGCAGGCCTTGGCCCGCGCCGTCCAAGCCCCCCACGCGATCGCCTGCGCCAACGGCACCGCTGCGCTCCACCTCGTCCTGCTGGCGCTGGGCGTGCGGGCCGGGGACGCAGTGATCGCGCCCGCGATCACATTCGCGGCCACCGCCAACGCCGCCCGCTTCGTGGGCGCGGACGTGGTGTTCGCCGATGTCGATCCCGACACCGCGCTGATGCGCCCCGACACGCTGCGCGCCGCGCTCGCGCGGGCGGGAAAGCGGCCGGTGCGGGCGGTGATGGCGGTGCATTATGGCGGGGCGTGCGCGCCGGTGGCGGAGCTGGCCGCGATCGCGCGCGGGGTCGGCGCACATCTGGTGGAGGATGCCTGCCACGCCCTGGGCGCGCGCCACGCCGGGGGGGTCGTCGGCGATTGCCGCCATTCCGCCGCGGCGGTTTTTTCCTTCCATCCCGTCAAGACCATCGCGACCGGCGAGGGCGGCATGGTGACCACGACGGACCCCGACTTGGCCCGGCGCCTCGCCCTCTTCCGCAGCCACGGGATCGTGCGCGAGCCGGGCGCGTTCGAAGACGCCGCCTTGAGCCGCGACGTCGATGGAGAGGCCGCGCCCTGGGCCTATGAGCTGCAGATGCTCGGCTACAATTACCGGCTCAGCGACATCCACGCCGCGCTCGGCCTGTCCCAACTCGGCAAACTCGAGCGCTTCGTCGCGGCGCGCCGGGCGCTGCGGCAGGCCTATGCGCGCGCGCTGCCGCGCGGGGTTGCGCTTGCGCCGATGCCCGAGGGCGCGGGCCCGCACCTGTGCGTGGCGCTGATCGATTTCCAAGCAGCAGATATCACCCGCGCGCAGGTGATGGCCGCGCTCAAGGCCGAAGGGATCGGCACGCAGGTGCATTACATCCCGCTGCACAGACAGCCCTATTACCGCGCCCTCTACGGCCCGCTAGACCTTCCGGGGGCGGAGCGTTTCTACGCGCGCTGTTTGTCCCTGCCGCTTTTCCCGGACATGACGGAGGACGACGTCTCCCGCGTCTGCGATGCGCTGGGGCGGGTTCTGCGCTAGGCCAGCATGTCCCAGGCGAGGGGCTCGCCATAGGCGATCGCGCGGCGCGCGCGCCGGCCCAACACGGCGGGCAGATGTCTGGGCGCGAGCCCATATCCCGGCCGGATCGAACGGACATTCGCCGCGCTCAACGTTTCCCCCGCCGCGATGGGGGCCACTGCATAGAGCGAACGGCGATAGACTTTGGACCCCCGCTCCGTTTCCCCCCGCGCATAATCCACCCGCCCGACAGCCGCATGCGCGGCGCGGCAATCGCGCACCAGCCGCTCCAATTCCGCAGGCTCTAAGGAAAACTCCGCGTCCACGCCGCCATCGGCGCGCCGCAGGCACACATGCTTTTCCACAAACGCCGCCCCCAGCGCCACCGCCGCCACCGCCGCCGCCGTGCCGGGCGTATGGTCGGACAATCCGGCCACCACATCGAAAGCGGCGCCGAGATGGGCGATGACGGCGAGGTTTGCGTCTTCATAGGCGGCGGGGTAGGCCGAGACGCAATGCAACGCGATCACCCCGCCCGCGCCATGCTCCCGCGCGGTCCGGACCGCCTCGCCGATCTCGCCCAGACTGGCCATGCCGGTGGAGAGAATGAGCGGCTTTCCCGTGGCGGCCGCGCGCGCGATGAGCGGCAGATCGACGATCTCGAACGAGGCGATTTTGTAGGCCGGCGCATCGAGCCCCTCGAGCAGATCGATGGCGGTTTCGTCAAACGGGCTGGAAAAGATTGCGACCCCCAGTTCGCGCGCGCGGTCAAACAAGGGCCGATGCCACGCGAAGGGGGTATGGGCCTCTGCATAGAGATCGTGCAGCGTGCGCCCGGCCCATAAGCCTTGCGTGATCGTGAAGCCCGGGCCGTCATGGGCGATGGTGAGGGTGTCGGGCGTGTAGGTCTGCAGCTTGACCGCGTCCGCGCCGGCGGCGGCGGCGGCCTCGAGCAGGGCGAGCGCGCCTTGCAGCGTGCCCCCATGATTGCCCGAAAGCTCCCCCACCACATAAGGCGGAAACCCTCGGCCGATGGGGCGGCCCGCAATGCGCACGCACGCGCCGTCAGACATGACAAGCCCTTTAATCCAGCCTTAAACATAAGGCCCCAAACGTAAACGCTGTGTGCACGGGGGCATGGCATGACAGCGCTTGCGGCGATCCAGACGGGGCCGGCCGATGCGGTCGTGGCTTCCCTCTTGCGGGACGGCTATCACGCCTTCGGCGAGGCGCTGGACGCCCGCGCGGCGGACGCGCTCCTGAAGGCGGTGCGCGCGGCGCGAACCTTCGGGCCGGACTTGTTTCTTTCCCAAGAGGCGTTCGAGGCTGATCCGCGCTTCAAGGGCGTGAACCCCGAGCCCGGCCGCAACCTCACCGAGCGGTTCGAGCCGCTTTTGGGCTTTGTGGAGCGGGCCCCGGTTCTGACTTCGGCGCTCGCGCTTCTGCTGGGGCCGGACTATCGCCTGCTGGACCGGAAGTTCGTGTGCGGGGCGCCGCGCCGCTGGCTTGCGCCCTGGCTGCTGGAGCGGCTTGGCGGGGGCGCGGTCAACAATCTGGGCGCCTATATCAAGCCCGCGTACCGCGACATCACCTATTTCCACGGCATCGATTTCCACCAGGACGTGATCGACCATCCCGGCCGCGCGGGAGACTTCGTGACGCTCTATGTCTATCTCCATCCGGTCACAGCCGCCGATGCGCCGCTGCACGTCTTGGCCGGCTCCCACCGCTTCGCGGCCACCGTGTTTCCCCACCTTCTGAACCGTAAAAGCCCCGGCGTTTGGACCTATGAGGACGGGCGGGGCAACGCCGCAGACGTGCAAGAGACCATCCTCACTGGCGGGGCCGGGTACGCGGCGCTTTGGCACGCCTGCACCCTGCACGCGACCGCCCCTCCGCGCGGCGAGGAGGAGCGCTTGTCCCTGCGCTATGTCTTTACGCGCGGCGAAAGCGGCGCGGGCGCGATCGAGCGCGTGAACGCGGGCCTGCGCGGCCCCCTTGCGCTGAAAGCCACCCGCGCCGATCTCGACGCGCGCGGCCGGGCGCGGGTGAAGGGCAATCATGTGGCCTCCGCCCCGGCCGGCGGGCCGGAGGCGGCGGGCGCGGAATGGCGCCTGCCCCACGCCGATGCGCTGAAAGCCTTCGCGGCCCCAGCGAGCGTCTCGCGTGCGCGGCTGAAACCAGACAAGCCCGCCAGCGTCGCGCTGCGCCGGTTGCGCGCCGATGACGGCGCCCTCGTGCTCTCCTGGCGCAATCGCCCGCACGTGGCGAAGGCGATGTACACCGATCATCTGATCACCCCGGACGAACACGCCGCCTGGTTCCGCCGCACCCTGTGCGATGCAAGCCGGCGCGCCTTCGTGATCGAAGCGGACGGGGCGCCCGCGGGCTGTGCGGCCTTCACCGACATCGCGCCCCGCCATGGGCGCGCAGCCTGGGCCTTCTATCTCGGAGAACCCGAGGCGCTCGGGCGCGGCATTGGAACGTATACGGAATATCTCCTGCTGCGCCACGGGTTCGAGCGGCTGAAACTGCGCAAGCTCACCTGCGAGGTCCTCGCGGACAATGGCGCGGTGGCCGCCCTGCACGAGCGCTTCGGCTTCACCCGCGAAGCCCTGCTGCGCGGGCATGTAGTCAAGAACGGCGCGCCCGCAGACGTGATCGGGCTGGGCCTCCACGCCGAAGACTGGGCCCGCGCGCGGCCGGGGATCGAGCACACGTTGGCCGCAAGGGGCTTTGCGCTGCCTGCGCACGCGCCGGATTGAGCTGAAGCATTTTCCGATGCAGTGGACGCCGATTAATCGTCAGAAAATGCGACCAAACAAACACCTAGAGCCCCGATCCGATTTTATCGGATCGAAATAGGCTCTAAATTCAGCGTACGAATGCGGGCGCGTGCGCGAGGCGCAACAAATTAGCCGCGCCCGGCGCGCCGAACGGGGTGCCGGCCAGCACCAGGATGCGCTTGGTGGGCGCTGCGATCCCCAGCCGCACGGCGGCGCTCACCGCCCGCTCGGTGACTTCTTCCAGCGTCTCGGGCTGCGGCTCGAGGCGGGTTTCTAGGCCCCAGACCAAAGTCAGCCGCCGGGCGGTGGCGGCGTTCGGCGTCAGCGCGAGGATCGGCTGCATCGGCCGCGTGCGCGCCATCCGGCGCGCCGTGCCGCCCAAGGTCGTGAACACGACCAGACACGCGGTGCTGGCGCTGTCGCAGGCGCGGCGCGCGGCGGCCACCAGCGCGTCCACGTCCTCTTCCTCGAGGCCCGCGCGTTCGGCCTCCATCAGTTCGCCCCAGCTCGGATCGGCCTGCACCCGCTCGGCGATGCGGCCCATCATCGACACCGCCTCCACCGGGAACTGCCCTACCGCGCTCTCCGCCGAGAGCATCACCGCGTCCGCGCCCTCATAGACGGCGTTGGCGACATCGGAGGCCTCCGCGCGGGTAGGCGTGGGGGCGGCGGTCATGCTCTCGAGCATCTGGGTGGCCACGATCACCGGCACGCCGCGCCGGCGGGCGGCGCGGATGATGGTTTTCTGGATGATCGGCACCTCTTCCGGCGGCGCCTCCACGCCCAAATCCCCGCGCGCGACCATCACCCCGTCGCACAGATCGAGGATCGGCTCGAGCTGATCGAGCGCGGCGGGCTTTTCGATCTTGGCGAGCACCGCGGCGCGTCCGGCCACGAGCTGGCGGAGCTCGGCCATATCCGCGGCTCGCTGCACGAACGAAAGCGCGACCCAATCCACCCCGAACCCGAGCGCGATCTCCAGATCCGCGCGGTCCTTCGGCGTCAGCGCCGAAAGCGGGATGGCGGCGCCGGGCAGCGCCAAGCCCTTGCCGTTGGAGAGCTTCACCCCCTCCTCCACCACGGTTTCGGCGAAGTCCGGCCCGCACGCCCCCACCCTGAGCCGCACCTTGCCGTCATCGGCCAGGAGCAGCGCCCCCGGCCGCAGCGCGGCGAAAATCTCCGGATGGGGCGCCGGCGCGCGCGTCGCGTCCCCCGGCGCGGGATCGAGATCGAGGCGCAGCGCCTGGCCCCGCGCCAGCGCGATCGCGCCCTCCTTGAACCGCCCTATCCGCAATTTCGGGCCCTGCAGATCCGCCAGCACCCCGACCGGGCGGTCGCTCTTGGCTTCGGCGGCGCGGATGGCCGCACAGGCGGCGGCGTGCTCGTGCGCCTCGCCATGGCTGAAATTTAGCCGGAACACGTCCACCCCCGCCTCGATAAGCTTCTCCACCATCTCTGGCGCGCGGCTGGCGGGTCCGATCGTGGCGACGATGCGGATGCGGCGGGAGCGGATCATGCGGCGGCGTTCCCCGGGGCGAAACCACCCAGTCCACCTATCAGGCCGCCCCCCGATTCGTCCATGCCGGGGCGCTACCGGAAGGCCTGCGCCGCGGCGTCGAGACGCGCCAGCAGCGTGTTCTTGTCGTTCGGGAAATCGGCCGCGACCCACCATTCCTCCAGCGCGCGCAGCACCGCGCCTACCGCCGGCCCCGCCGGCACGCCCGCAGCCATCACCGCCTCGCCGCCGAGCGGGAGAACCGGCGGGGTCCACGCCCGGCCCTGCGCGAGCAGCGCCCGCCAGTCCGGCGCCGAACGCGGATCGGGATCGCCCGCCCAGGCCAGTCGGGCGCGATCCTCAAAGCTCTGGCGGCCCCCGGCATACACCGCCCGGCGCACCGCGGGCGGGGAGAGATGCGCCACGATCGGCTCCTTGGGCGCGAGCGCGGCGCCCAGCCGGTCCCGCTCGGCGTTGGAGAGCTTCAGCCGCCGCGCCAGAGCGTGGGCGGTTTCAGGATCGTCGGGCAGCAGAGCGGCGGCGCGCAGCAGGGCGTCCGGCGGCTCCGCGAGCGCCCGCTCGATCGCCGCCAGCGCCGTGAGGCGGGCAAGATCCCTCATCTCCGGCGCCAACGCGCCAAGCACGCCCGTCTCCGCCATCGCAGCGAGCGCGGGCCCGGGATCGGGCGCCTGCAGCAGCTTTTTCAGCTCCTTCCACACCCGCTCCGCCGACAGCGCGGCAAGCCCCCCGTGCAGCGCAGCGCAAGCCGCCAGCCCCTCCCCGTCAAGCCCCACGCGCGCGTACCAGGCCGAAAAGCGGAAGAAGCGCAGGATGCGCAGATAATCCTCGCGGATGCGGGTCCGGGCCTCGCCGATGAAGCGCACGCGCCCCGCGGCCAGATCCGCAAGCCCCGCGCCGGTGGGATCGTGCAGCGCCCCGTCCACCTCGCCATAGAGGGCGTTGATCGTGAAATCGCGGCGCGCGGCGTCCTCGCGCCAATCGTCAGTGAAGGCCACGGTGGCGCGGCGCCCGTCGGTGCTGACGTCGCGGCGCAGGGTGGTGACTTCGAAGGGGGCATGGGCGGCGATCAGGGTCACGGTGCCGTGCTCTATCCCAGTGGCGATCGCGGTCAGGCCGGCCTGGGCGGCGGCGGCCAGCACGTCCTGCGGGGTGAGCGCGGTCGCGATGTCGATATCGTCGATCGGCTGGCCGAGCAGCGTGTTGCGCACGCACCCCCCGACGAAGCGCGACGCGTGCGGGCGCGCAGCGTCGAGCGCGGCCATCACTGCGCGCGTGCCGGGCGCGCCGAGCCAGGGGGCCTCCAGGCGGCTCACCAATACAGGCGCTCATAGAGGGCGCGGATGATCCCCGCCGTCGCGCCCCAGATGTAGCGATCGCCCCACGGCATGGCGTAATAGAAGCGCGGGGCGCCGCGCCACACGGTCTGGTGGCGCTGGTGATTGGCGGGATCGAGCAGGAAATCGAGCGGCGCTTCGAAGGCGCACTCCACCTCGCGGGCGTCGAGGACGAGGCTGAAATCTGGCGCCACCAGCCCCACCACAGGAACGATGGAATAGCCGGTGATGGTGTCGAGGGCCGGCAACGTCCCGACCAGGCGGATATGGGCGCCCGACAGCCCAACCTCCTCGAACGTCTCGCGCAGCGCCGCCGCCATGGGGCTTGCGTCCTCGCGCTGGATCCGCCCGCCGGGAAAGGCGATCTGGCCGGCATGGGTGGGCATGGCCGCCGCGCGCTGGGTGAGCAGCAGCGTCCAGCCGCCGGGGCGCGCCACGATCGGAACCAGCACCGCCGCCGGGATAAGGGAAGAATCGGCGTCCTCCGTTTCGCCCACGGCTTTGAGCGGATCGAGGCGCGCGGCAAGGCGCTGCTCCAGATCCGCGCTATCGGTGAAGGTCACGCGCCCCCCAGATCGAAATCGACGCCTTGGCTGCGCACCACGAGCCGCCCCGCGTCCACAACCGCCCACTCCACCAGATCGTAAAATTGCGGCCGCAAAATGCGCGCCTCGAGCCCCGCGCGCACATGGACGTAAGGCCGCGGCCGCCCCTCTTCGTCTTCCACCACGCGGATCGGGTGGGCCGCCCCCGCGGCCACCACGTCCCCGACATTGGTGACAAACACCACGGCTTCTCGCTCGCCCGGCGCCGGCGCCGTGCGCATCGCCCGCACCGCCACGAACGGCGCCTCCTCCACCGCCACCGCGACCTTTTCGCCCGGGGTGACGAGCCAGAACGAGCCGTCCTCCTCCCGCCGCAGGATGGTGGAGAACAGCCGAACCAGGCCCGGCCGGGTGATGGGCGCGCCTTCGTGCATCCACACCCCGTCCGCGCGGATGCGGAAATCGCCTTGCGTGGTGCAGGTTTGCGGGTTCCAGAGGTGGAGGGGCGGAAGCGAAGGCCGCTCCCCCGGCGCGGCCTCGCGGGCGAGGGCGGCGAGGGTGTCCTCAAGGCTTTGCGGCGGCCCCCCCTGCATCGATTTCGCCTCCACAGCGCGCTAGACTTGAAACGCAGCCCAAAATCCGCCTGCTTGAGGATAGGAAGTTGAGCCCCATGGACAAACCCCCGCAGGACTATTCCACCGATTATCTGGTCGCGGAGGCCGAAGCTGCCGCCGAGCGGCTGTCGCTGGCGCGCGCGGAGGTGGCCAAGGCCGTGTTCGGGCAGGAGCGGGTGGTGGAGCTCGCGCTCGCGGCCGTGCTTTCCGGCGGGCACGTGCTGCTGGTGGGCGCGCCGGGCCTCGCCAAGACGCGCCTCGTGGCGGCGCTCGCGCAGGTGCTGGGCCTGCCCTGGGGGCGGGTGCAGTTTACCCCGGACCTCATGCCTGCCGACATCCTGGGCTCCGAGGTCCTGGAAGCGGACGAGACGGGGCGGCGGCATTTCCGCTTCGTCAACGGCCCGATCTTCACGAGCCTCCTTATGGCCGATGAGATCAACCGCGCCTCCCCGCGCACGCAATCGGCGCTGCTCCAGGCGATGCAGGAGCATCAGGTGACCGTGGCGGGCCAAGCCTACGCCCTGCCGGAGCCGTTTCACGTGCTGGCTACACAGAACCCGATCGAGCACGAGGGCGCCTATCCCCTGCCGGAAGCCCAGCTCGACCGTTTCCTCCTCCAGGTGGATGTGCCCTACCCCGACCGCGAGACCGAACGGCGCATCCTGGTCGAAACCACCGGCCTCGGCGAAGCGAGCCCGCAAGCAGCGCTAGACCCCGAGCGGCTGATGGCGATCCAGCGTCTGGTGCGGCGAATGCCGGTGGGCGAAAAGGTGCTGGCCGCGATCCTCGACCTTGTGCGTTCGGCCCGGCCCGGCGCGAGCGCGGACGCGCGGGTGAACGCCCATGTCGCCTGGGGGCCGGGGCCGCGGGCGGGGCAATCGCTGATGCTGGCGGTGCGGGCGCGGGCGCTGCTGCGCGGGCGCCTCGCGCCGTCGCTGGACGATGTGATGGCGCTGGCGCGCCCGGCTCTGGTGCACCGCATGGCGCTTTCGTTCGGCGCGCGCGCGGAGGGCCTGGACGTGGACAGCCTGGTGGACGATCTCGCCGCGCGGGCCGCGTAACATGAGCACTTCCCTCCTCGCCGCGCGCGCGGAAGCGGCGGCGCTGGCGGGCGACCTGCCGGGGGTTCTCCTCGAGGCGCGCCGGCTCGCGGCGAGCGCGGCGGGCGTGCACGGGCGCCGGCGCGCGGGCCAGGGCGAGGCCTTCTGGCAGTTCCGGGACCACCGGCCCGAGGACGGCGCACGCCTGGTGGACTGGCGCCGCTCCGCGCGCGGGGACCGCCTCTATGTGCGCGAGCGTGAGCGCGAGGCCGCGCAATCGGCGCTCTTCTGGCTGGACGGGGGCCCGGGCTTCGCCTGGGCCTCGCACGAGGCCTGGCCCGACAAGCGCCGCCGCGCGCTGACCATCGCCACCGCCTTCGCGATGCTCCTGTCCCGGGGGGGCGAGCGGGTGGGCGCAAGGGCGGAAAGAAGGTGCGCTTCGGGGCCGGCGGCGTCGCGCGCAGCACC
>JANNOI010000001.1:0-116601 GCA_031398975.1 Alphaproteobacteria bacterium
TTAAGATAAAAGCTTTGAGAGATTACTTTGTTGCCAGTTTCTAACGGGAATGCGTTTCATGTCATGCTGACTTAGGCATTCATCTATGCTGCAATTATCTCCATCTGCTGAGAAATTTTTTGCAACATCGGGGCAATTATATCGGCAGGGACAGGACGACTGAAGTAGAAACCCTGACCTTCATCACATCCACGCATTCGCAAGTAGTCAAGCTGTTCTTGAGTTTCCACACCCTCTGCCGTAATGTTCAACCGCAAGCTTTTTGCCAGAGCAATGATCGCATCGGTGATGGCGGCGCTATCAGGATTGGACGTGACATCTTGGATAAATGACCGATCAATCTTAAGCATATTCACAGGAAAGCGCTTCAAGTAATTCAGGGAGGAATAACCAGTACCGAAGTCGTCTAGAGCCAAGCATATACCCAGTTCTCGTAATTGTTTTAAGGTTTTAACTGATCGCTCAATGTCACCCATCAAGAAGCTTTCTGTTACTTCTAGTTCCAGGTAAGATGCTTTGAGTCCAGTCTCCTCAAGAATTTGGCTGACGACCTCAACTAGATTCGATTGTTCAAACTGTCGAGCTGACAGATTCACAGATATCCGAATTGGGGTAAATTCAGCAAGCTGCCAAACACGGTTTTGGGTACAGGCAGTTCGCAAGACCCATTCACCAATTGGCACGATCAAACCATTGGCTTCTGCAATAGGAATAAACTTTGCTGGAGAAATCAAACCTAAGGTAGGATGCTGCCAGCGAACCAACGCTTCCATCGCTGTAATTTGTCCGCTGTGTAAATCAATCAGAGGTTGATAATAAACCAACATTTCGCTACGCTCAAGCGCTCCATGTAATTCATTTTCTAAAGTCAATCGCTCTTGCAACTGAGCATTAATTTCCGGCGAATAGAATTGGTATTGGCTACGCCCTCTTTGCTTGGCCTGGTACAGTGTCATGTGAGCCTGTTGCAAAAGTTGATCTACGCTATTACAATCATTTAGTCCATTAATTGTGATGCCAATGCTGACGGTGATATGAATCGAGTTGCCTTCTAAAGAAAAGGGTTTTCTTAGCGTACTCGATAGTAACTGAGACAGGTGAATCAAACTTTCAAAAGAAAGAATGTCCATGCGGGCAAAGACAAATTCATCTCCACTCAAATGGGCAAGAATATCTGTTTGTGTCATGCACGTTGATAACCTCTGAGCAACTGCTCTTAACAACAAATTTTTTATCTGATGCTCCAATCCATGACTCATAACAATGAAATCATCAATACCAAGCAAAAAGATAGCTACAAGGCGATGGTTGTTTTCAGGTTGCGATAGAGTCTGATGGAGGCGATCGCGGAATAAATCACGATTGGGTAATCCAGTTAGATCGTCATAATTGGTAATGTAGTGAATTAACTCATCTAACTTGTGAAGAGTCTGTGAAGTATCCGTCATCAATGTACCCGCTTCATCAGCAAATTCTGTGGGCAGTTCCGGTAGGGTTTTGGTATTCAGATAATTTTGCAATGCAGTAGATGTCAAAATAACCGGTTTGAGGAGATGATGTAGCGCGTAGAGGGTGGCAGCCGTACCCGCTAACGTAGCCAACAGAGCAACGCTCATAACTCGCGCCGCCATCTCCAAGGAATAGGAGTTTGAGATGATGAAACTGAAGAGTAAGGTCAGAAGTGGTACATGAGTGCCCAAAAATGCTACCAACATTATTTTAGCGGTATAACTTTTCTTTAGCCATCCGAAATGAGCTAGGAACGAGTATAGGTAGAGTTTGTGATTGAGCTTCATAAATTCTGTTTGATAGTTGACAAGTTAGTTCCGAGTTATCCTGGCAAAAGAGTATTTTTGATTTACAATCCAGTAGAATCAGCTCCTGTGGAACCCAAGCCTGATCAGGTTATATATTATGCTTCCCAATATCTGTTTCTACTTAATATGTGTGATGATAAAGTTTCTGTAAAACTTATTCTGCAAGCAATTTTCCACTTATAACAAGATAGTATTGATTGTTACACTGTTAACAGTTGCCGTCCTCCGGCTTAAAAGATGTTCAGCCCTCAAAACTCTTTTGGTTTTGAGGGCTGACTTTGGGTATTTCAGGCTAGCATCTTTGTAATCAGTAATCAGATAAAAGCTATTTCTAATTACCCATCAATTTAAATCTCAGCCACCGCCCGTTCAATCAAGCGACGTGCCAAAGTTTGCGTACCCGTGTGTTCATAATAATTGGTCGCTACATCCAGGAATGCCGCCAGGTAGTCTAACTTGTCATCTGCAATTTCAACAAAACCTTGCAAGTTGTGGGCAACTTTTTGTGGCGTTAAATTATTAGCATCCACTAGCCCACTCATCCAACCTTTAACTGAGTCAAAGCTTTCGCCGATAAAGTTAAGTTTACCAGCAGAATTGTTTCCTGGAATCACATCTTTGATGTTTTGGAAAGTCGAGTTTTTTTCTAACTCCTGTGGATTTGTTTGATTAAGCCCGGATATTGCTTTGCTGATAAAGTCTGGGCCTAAGGGTATTAAACCATCAACACAAACTAATGCCACCATGCGGATCAGCGATTCACCACTATATTCACCTAAAGAGGCGACAAAATCACCAATACTGTCTCCAGGAATGCCGTTAATTTGGCAGAAGGCTACCAACTCAGCGACTAATTTTAATGTTAGATCGATGGTTTGGGCTTTGTCAGGTTTGGGAGTGACGGAGTTTAAAAAACCCAACAGAGGAATTTTCTCGCCAACTTTGTTAGCTAAAGCGGCTGCACCAAGAGCCTTATCTGTACCATCAACGGTTTGATACAGCCACAAAGCTGTTTGGTATCCTTGGGATTTGTCGTTGAATAGATAAATCGCTCGTTCGCCAATTTGTTGAATTAAATCTTCGTCGGTTTCACCAGTGACGGTCTTAATGGTGTTGACAAAGCCAACGGTATTTTGCCACTGTCCAGGAGCGACAAAATCAAGGGAGTTTAACAAAGAAATAGTCAAGCCGCTAGTTGGTAATTGATCAACCAACTCAAAAATCGATTTGCTCACAAAAATCTCCTGATTCAGAGTTTCTTATCTTTATTTCCAAAATGCGGCTTATTTTAGTTTGGCCAGAGCATTAAGATTAAATTTCTTTAACCAATCTGCGCGATCGCTAGCTGTAAATGTAGAAATGCGGGAAAGTACTTTTACTTGGTACTTACCTACCAAAATTGCACTTTGCGTCTTACCTTGTTCCACCGCCGGATAACCGCCAATTTTTTTGGTACTCTTGGAAAACTTTGCTGCTGCATCAGGTGTACTGGTGGTATCCGAAATGGATAGCATGGCTACATCTTTACCATCTTTTTTTAACTTCGCTTCAGCAAAACCTTTTTTCTCTTGGGTATAAACACGCTGATAGCCATCACTAGCACCTGGGAAGAATTTGTTAAATTCGCTACCTTGAGTTGCTTTCTTGACAACCGCTTGACCGCTTTTTTGTTGAGTGCTTTCTTTTTGCGCCTGGTCAAAACGTCCGGGTGCTTGCGGAGTACAGGCTGTTGTTAGTAGTAATACTGACAGCAACAAAGCAGCTAAAACTCTACGCTCACGATGTAAAATCATTCTTGGCTTCTCCTTATACTTGAGCTTTGAGGCAATTATGTGCACTGTTATCGGTTTTAACCTGGAAATTTACTTTTTGATACTTATTTTCCTATTTTCTGAGATATTTGTCTGAATTTATCGATGGTCAGTAGCTTTAAACTACTGACTAATGAGTAGCTTAATTAACTGCGGTAAGCTATAACAGCATAGAACGGATCTCCTCCAGCTGCACCCAACCACTGCAAGAAATTCGGTAACGTTGACTTATTAGCTATGACTTCTGGAGTGGTAAATCCTGGTACTGAGTTGAAGTAGCTTTTGACTAATTCCACTCGATCTGCTTCTGAACCCTCCCGCCAAGCCTGAATCGCCTTTTCAAAAAACATCCGGTTAGAAAAGCTGATGATTGCCACACCACCAGGTTTAAGAATGCGGTGAATTTCGGAAAATACTGCCTCTGGATATTGCACATACTGCACAGATACGCAGTTAAGAACAGCATCAAAATCTTCATCTGGCAAGGGTAGCTGGGGATTTTCATTGAGATTTTGCACGAAGTAATGATTTAAGTGGGGATTACGTGCAAGTTCCTCAGCATTGAGTCCGTGTCCCTCTACATGGGAAAACTGCATCTCTTCAGGTAGATGAGACACCCAGCTACTCATCATATCAAGGATGCGCGTGTCGGGTTTGAGGCGATCGCCATATAAATTCTTTAGCTGTTGAATAAATCCTTCATCGACATGGGTGACAAAGCGAGGATAAGCATAGAACAGCTTATCGTCTGTGTCATCTAATTTCAGGCGTTGATTCGGTTTTAGCTGCATAAATCTCGTTTGGGAGAACTTTTTTGGAATATTGCGGCAATTTTAGGTATTTTTAAACAAGCACTACATAACATATTTTAATAACACCAAGACACATAAACGAGTCAACATAGCAGCATTCAAGTCTTATTAATATTAATGTTCTATAAATTACACTTCTTACAGCATATTTGGCGTCAAATCCTCCTAGTAGCATCATTACCATATTTTAGTTTGTTAGTTTGGATACTACCCTTACTACTATTTACTTCTGGACACAATAGCCTAATGGCACATGATGAAGCACTTTATGCTTCGCGGGCACGCCTGATGTTTGATTCGGGTAACTGGATAACTCCTTGGGAAAGGGCACATCATAAGACTCCTGGCCCATATTGGTTAATTGCCAGTTTCTACAAACTTTTTGGGATCAATGATACTAGTGCGCGTCTTCCTAGCATGATTGCTGGCATTTTGAGCCTATTGCTTGTGTATGAAATCGGCAAAATTCTGCTAGGTAAAAAATTAGCAAGGCTTGCTGCTGCAATTTTAAGTGTAGAATTTCTCTGGTTGCAATATTGTCGCTTAAGTACACCTGATGTGCCTATGGTTTTCTTGGTACTTTTAGCTATTTTGGGTTTAATAAAAACTGAATTACATCCTAAATATTACTACTTTTGGAGTTTTATTTCTGGTTTAAGTTTAGGTTTAGGTTTCTTAGTCAGAAGCTTTATGATTTTTTTGCCAATCATTGCTTTATTGCCTTATTTAATTTGGGAGCATCGCCGTCATCGTCATCTTACTAACCCAATTTTGTATTTAGGCTTTTTCGTAGGCTTAATGCCTACCTTCATTTGGCTGTGGTTTAGCTGGCTGCACTACGGAAATCAGAGTTTTGAGGAGTTGTTGAAGTTCGTTGTGGATCTAAGTTCTAAGGATCATTATCAAAATGGAGCGTTTTTTTATGTATGGAATATTCCTTTAAAATCGTTTCCTTGGGCTTTATTCGGGGTTTTAGGTTTGTTTATAACTTTACGTCGCCCCCTTCCTCGCTACCAATTAATATTAGTTGGTTTTCCACTCGTCCTATTTTTTGAACTTAGTCTTTTCACTACTCGTTTCCCTCACTATAGTCTTTGTCTTTATCCGTTCATAGCTTTGTTTGCTTCTGTGGGTTTAAACTGGCTATGTAATATTTACCAAATAGGAATTACTTCACAATTTTCTATTCCAAAAGGTAAAAGAAATATATTAAATTTATTTGCCAAGAAGAACCTTCCCCGAAACCTCAGCTATAGCTTTGGTGGGTTAGGTGTTTTACTTGTAATAGTGAGTATTATCGTTCTTAGTTGGGGTGATTCTGACATCCGCAAGTATGCAATTATTGGCTTGGCTATAGGGTTGGGTTGGTTAATTTTGCCTGTAGTATGGATTGGTCGTTACCACTTTGGCAAAAAATTTCTTACAACTCGTTACTGGATTGCAAGTTGGTTAATTCCCTGTTGGCTAGGTTTGGCGGTTATGGGTAGCATAGGTCTATTAAGTGACTATAACCCTGTTTTGAGAGTTTTTCTACAACAAAGTGCGATCGCTCCTTTTGTCCAATCTCATCCTATCTACTATGTGCAGATAGACCAGAAAACCCAAGTACTGCTTGATTTTTATCTTTCTATTCACGCCCAACAGGTAGTCTCTATTTCCCAAGTACCCACTTTCAGCTATGCTTGGATTTATACAGATCAATCCCCCAAATTATCTCGGACTTACCGCATTCTCGGTACAGTAAAAGAGTATCAGTTGATTCAAATCCTTCCTTAGTAGTCAACCAACCTAAAATTGCTATTAAACTTTACGTATTTTAAATAAATAATTTTCATTAAATCATTTAGCAAGCGAGTTAATAATCTTGGACGTTAGTATTATTTGTTGCATAAGTTAAAATGTTTTATAAAACTTAGCCTGACCGAGCAGCTCGTGGAGGCGATGCAAGGCTTTTTCGGCTCGATCGACCGGTCGATCCACGACGAGTTCCGCTACATCGCCACCTATATCTCCCAGACCCGCGATGAAATCGCCGCGTTCCGCCCCAACGACATCAAGAACGCCCGCCTGCCCACCGCCGGGGCCGAGCTCGAGGCGATCGTCAAGAACACCGAGGACGCCACCAATACCATCATGGCCGCCGCCGAGCAGATCATGTCCGCCGACATCGCCGATGACGGCGCCTATCGCCGCTTCGTGAACGCCAAGATGGTGGAGGTGTTCGAGGCCTGCTCCTTCCAGGACATAACCGGCCAGCGGGTGCGCAAGGTCGTCGATACGCTGCGCCATATCGAGGAGCGGGTGACGCGCTTCGCCCACGTGATGGGCGTCAAGGACGCCCAGGACGGCGAGGCCAGCCCCGAGGACAGCCGCCGCGCCGCGAACCTGCTCAACGGCCCGGCCCTGAACGGCCCGGAAACCAGCCAGCGCGACATCGACGCGATGTTCGCCAACCAGGCCGATATCGACAAGATGTTCGGCTGATCAGAGCCGTTCTCCGCCTAGACCGTTTCCCGAAAAGTGTTACGCGGTTTTCGGACGAGAAACGGTCTACCTTAAAGTGCAGAGCGGTTTTTCTCGATTGGATTGATTCAATCCAATCGAGAACCGCTCTAGGCGTGAGCGTAGGCCACAGTGGCTATCTCTTCAGCCAGAGCATGATGCTGGCGAGCTCGATGACGCCTTGCATCTACCGCGGGATCAATATGCGCGAAGCCCGAGATGCGCGCTCATTGGTTCGAAGTCACTATCGTGGTGCAGCAGCTCATGGCCACGTCGAATGCAGAACGCGCCGATGATGACATCGATGGTCTTGCGGGGCGTCTGGCCCAGCGCGCGCAAGGCGCGATAAAGCCGCGCCGCTTCGACGGCCGCCTGATCGCCAAGCATGTCTTCCATTTGGAAGGTCCGCAGCGCCGCCTCAATTTGCGCCGCATGCGCTTCACTGCGCGCGCCCTGCAAACACTCAAGCAAGATGAGATCGCCGACGATGATGTCGTTCGGATCGGCGATGGTCCGCAATTTCGTGACCGCCGCACTCGCTTCATTGCGGAAATGCGCGATCCAGACCGAGCTGTCGACAACGATCACGCGCGCGCGTCGCCATCGCGCCGCATGGATGCCAGGTCACCGTCCCACCCGATCCCGGCGGTCGCCCGAATGGCCTCCCGGCGCCGCGTCTGACTGACCACCTGGCGCAACGCCTCCTCAACCGTAGCCCGCTTGGTTGCTAAACCCGTAGCGGCCATCGCCTCGTCGAGGAGTGCGTCGTCGATTTCGATATTGGTCCGCATAGCAGAGCCTCAATGTGTATGACGGACCGGATATATACACATCGTCAGCCAAAACAAGCTGGAGCGTCCTCTAGGCAGGCTCCAAGTCAAATTGCAGGCGGCAGAGGCGGGCATAGAGGCCGCCGCGCGCCAGGAGCTCGTCGTGGGAGCCGCTCTCGCGGATCTCGCCGTCGTCGAATACGAGAATACGATCGGCCTGACGGACGGTGGAGAGCCGATGGGCGATCAGCAGCGTCGTGCGCCCGGCCTCCAGGCGCGTCAGCGCCGATTGCACGTCCCGCTCGGATTCCGCGTCGAGCGCGGAGGTCGCCTCGTCCAGCAATAGCAGGGGCGCATCGCGCAGGAAGGCGCGCGCGAGCGCGATCCGCTGGCGTTCGCCCCCCGACAGCAGCCCGCCGCGCTCGCCCACCACCGTGTCATAGCCGCGCGGCAGGGCCAGGATGAAGGCGTGCGCGGCGGCGGCCTTGGCGGCCTCCACGATCTCGGCCTCGCTCGCCCCGGCTTTGCCGAGCGCGATATTGGCGCGCACCGTATCGTTGAAGAGCGCCACGTCCTGGGAGACCAGCGCCATCGACCCCCGCAGGCTCGCCAGCGTCACGTCCCGCACGTCCTGGCCGTCGATCGTGACCCGGCCGCCGCTGACGTCGAACAGGCGCGGGATCAGGCTGAACACGCTGGTCTTGCCGGCCCCGGACCGGCCCACCAGCGCCACCGTCTCGCCCTTCGACGCCGTGAAGGAGATGTCACGCAGCGCAGACCCCTCGCGGCCATAGGCGAAGCTCACCTTCTCGAAGGAAAGGCGCCCCTCAGTGACCACCAGCGGCTTGGCGTCGGGCTTGTCCTGTATCCGGGGGGCCTCGTCCATCAGCGCGAACACGCGCTCAACCGCCGCCAGCCCCTCATTGAGCACGGTGTTGTAGGTGCCAAGGCTGCGGGCCGAGGCCGAGGCGGTGGCGATCGTGGTGATGAAGGCCAGCATGTCGCCGACCGTCGCCTGTCCATGCGCCACCCGCCAGCCGATCAGCGCGAACACCGCCGCCGCCGCCAAGCCCCCAATCAGCTCCAGCAGCGGATCGGAGCGCGCGCGGTTGCGCACCATGCGCATCTGCAGCCGCCTTCGCCGCTCGAACGCGGCCGAGGCGCGCGCGCTTTCGTAGCCTTCCAGGCCGAAGGTGCGCACCACGCGGGCGTTGGCGAAGCTCTCGGTGAGCAGGGAGGCGAGGTCGCCCATATGCGTCTGCGCTTCGCGGGTGTCGCGGCGGGCGCGATTGGCGATGCGCGAAAGCGGGGAGACGGCGGTGAGGAACAGAAGGATCACCATCCCCGCCAACGTCCAGTCGATCCACAGCATCGCGACCATGGTGGCGATCACGGTGAGCACGTCGCGCAGCAATTGGCTGGTGGAGCGCACCAGGCCGTCGGCGATGGAATTGATGTCATTGGTGAAGCGAGACACCAGCGCGCCGGTGGCCTCGCCGGCGATGCGGGCGAAGTCAGACCCAAGCAGGCTTTTGAACATGGCGTCCTGCAGGTCCCGCAGCACGCGATGGGCGAGCCCGGAGGTGAGCACCGCCTGCATGTACATCGCGCCCGCGCGCAGCAGCGCCACGACGATGATCCAGGCCGGGATCTGGTAGATCACGCGGTCCTCGCCGCGCTGGAGCAAGTCCCCCGCCTGTTTTGTGATGAAGACGTAGCCGCCGGACGTGGCCGCCACCACCAGCACGACCGGCACCATAGACAGGAGCACGCGCCAGTATTTCTTGACGTAGTCGCGCCATAGGCGCCCCGCGAGCGTGCGCCGCCGGTAATCGCCAAGCGCGGGGATGGGCGGGGCTTTCACCACGGGGTCCTAGGCGCTCACTGCTCGTGGGTTTTCCCGGTGGCGGGATCGAGCAGGCGGTGGGCGTGGAGGATGAAATAGCGCATCCGGGCGTTGTCCACCGTCCGCTGGGCGGCGCCTTTCCAGGCGTCATAGGCGGTGCGGTACTCCCCGAACGCGCCGACGAAATCGATCTTGGAGAGATCCACGAATTCGGCCGTATCGAGGCTCTTGAGTTCGCCGCCGATCACGAGGTGCAGCAATTGCCTGTCGGCCATGGGCGTTTCTCGGGCCAAATCTGTGCGTGGACGAAAAGGCTGTTGCGCGCTGTCGCTCAGGCGGGCCACGCGCGCGGATCCGCGGTCGAACGCACCTGCTCGAGTAGCAGAGGATGCAATGCGGGACCAGCGGCCACAAGTCCCGGCAGCCGCGCCGCGGGGGTGTTGTAAACAAGGGCGGCGCCCGTGGGGTCGGTGATGCGCCCGCCCGCCTCCTCAACGAGCAGCGCCGCCGCCGCGACGTCCCAATCGTGCTTGGCCCCCAGCGCCACCACCGCATCCAGGCGCCCGGCCGCGGCCAGCGCGATGCGGTAGGCCAGCGCGCTGACATGGGTGAGCTGCAGGGCGGGCCAGGGCGTCGCCCAGCGCTTGTCGGCGTAGAAATCCGGCTTGCCGGCGAGGTGGGCCGCTTCCAGCGTCTTGTGCTGCGAGGCCCGGATGGGCGCGCCGTTCAGCCGGGCGCCGCCGCCGCGGAACGCCTCGAACATCTCCTCCAGCACCGGATTGTACACCGCCGCCGCCACCGGCGCGCCGTTCTCCACCACCGCCACGGCGATGCAGAAATCGGTTTCGCCCGCGAGGAAGGCGCGCGTGCCGTCGATCGGATCGACGATGAACACGCGCGCGCGCTCCAGCCGCTCGCTCCGGTCCGGGCTCTCCTCGGACAGCCAGCCATAGGCGGGCCGCGCTGTGCGCAGGCGCTCCTCCAGCAGGGCGTTGCACGCAAGGTCGATCTCGCTCACCGGCCCCGCCGCGCCCTTGGACCAGGTTTGCACCGGGCGCCCGAAGGCTTCGCGCACCAGCGGCCCGCACGCGCGCACGGCCGCCGCCACGAGCGCCGCGTCCGCGCGGTCGGCGTGCTCAGAGTCCGGCGATGGCGAGATCATCAACCAGCAGGCTCGGCGTATCCAGCGCGCCGCGACGATCGAGATCCCCGCCCGGGCGCAGGCGGGCGTAGATCGCGGTCAGGTCCCCCGCGACGGTGATTTCGCTCACCGGGAAGGCGCGCTCCCCGCCGGAGAACCAATGCCCCGCCACGCCGACGGAATAGTCTCCGGTATTGGGGTTGAAGGAGGGGGAGAACATTTCGGTCACCAGCAGGCCCTCGCCCGCTTCCGCCATCAGCGCCGCCAGATCGCCCGGCCCGCCCGGCGCGACGGTGACGTTGCTCGCCCCGACGCCTGGAGGCCCGCCATGGCCCGCGGTCGCGTGGCCGGTGGAGGTGAGGTTGAGCTGGCGGGCGGCGGCGGAATTCAGCAGCCACGTGGTCAGCACGCCGTCCTCGATCAGGTTCCTTGCCTGCACGCCCACGCCTTCGCCGTCGAACGGGCGCGAGGCGGGCCCGCGCGGGCGAAGGGGATCGTCCTCGATCGTGAAGCCGGCCGGAAACAGGCGCTGATGCAGCTTGTCTTTCAGGAACGAAACCCCCCGCGCCACCGCCGCCCCGGAAATGGCGCCCAGCAAGGGACCGATGATACGCCCTGCGGTGCGGTTTTCAAAGATCACCGGGGCCTTGCGGCTGGCGATCTTGCGCGCGCCCAGGCGCGCGGCCGCGCGCTCCCCGGCGGTGCGCCCGATCGCTTCGGGGGCGGGCAGGTCAGTGAGGAAGCGGGCGCTGCGGCTTTCCCAGTCGCGCTCCTTCCGCCCGTCCCGTTCCGCCAGCGGCGATACGCCGAGCCCGAAGGAGGTGGCGCGCGTCCGCCCGAAAAAGCCGTTCGTCGCGGCCAGCGCAAAGAGGCTCACATCGGCGTTCGCGCCCGCGCCAGTGGAATTGGTGATCCCCGGGACCGCGCGGGCGGCGTCCTCGCAGGCGCGCGCCATGGCCTCGAGCGCATGCGCATCCGGGCGGGCGCTATCGGCGGTTTCGAGCGCTTCGGAGGAGGCGGCCAGCCGCGCGGGATCGGCGAGCCCGCAATAGGGGTCCTCGGGCGCGGCCTTGGCCATGGCGACGACGCGCTCGGCCAGCGCCTCAAGGCCGGCGCGGGAGACGTCGCTGGTGGAGGCCCCGGCCTGGCGCTTGCCGATCAAGGCCCGTAATGCGACGGAACGGCTTTCCTCCCGGTCCACCCCCTCCAGCGCGCCCAGGCGCACCTCCACGGAGAGGCTCTCCCGCTCCGCGAGCGACGCCTCGGCCTCGGTCGCCCCGAAGCGGCGGGCGGCGGCCAACAAATCGTGCAGAACGTCGTGGACGGCGTCGTCGTTCGCCATTGCGGCTCCGGGAGGGCTTGGGTGGGAGGTTGAGCGCCAACATGGCGTGCGCGACGCCCGCCGGCAACTCGCCCCCGCCCCCGGCCGGCCCTAAAGCAGCGGCGCGAGCCCCGCCACGATCAAGCCGCCCGCCATGCCCAGGAAGGCGATCCAGGTGATCAAGGTCCCGCCCACGCGGCCGAGGCCCGCGTCCAGCGACATCGAGATGCCCACGCCGTGCATCAGCCGCCCCAAGGTCAGCGCGACCCCGCTCGCATGCAGGAGCCAGTAGGGCGCGGCGTCCAGGAGGGCAAGGAACAGAAGCCCGGCCAGCCCCGCGGGGATGTATTCGGCGGCGTTGCCGTGGGCGCGCACCGCGCGCTGCATGGCCGCCACGCCGCCATCGCCGATCGCTACCTTGTTCACCCCGCGCGCCATGCTCACGCGGAACGCCAAGACCACCAGGATAAGGATGTTGACGCCGGCATAGATCGCCGCCGCCTCGAGCTTCGTGAGCATAAAGGGCCCCCCGTTAAGACGTCAGAAACCGGCGGGCGAGGCCAAAAAACCCAGCAATCCTCGCGTCTTTAAACCGCCGTTCAGGCTTGCGTCTTACGGTCCTCGTCGGGGCTCGGGAAGCCCCTGTTTGATCTTTCCTTCCAAAGATCGCGGCGTAGAAGACGTTGGGTATGGTGGTCTGGAAAAGCCGGCCTTGTGGTGGGGCCGGCTTTTTCGCGTCATTTCCAGATCGGGCGGCCCTCCCCCGGCAGGCCGAGGCGTGACCACTTTTCCGTTACCGCGTCCACCACTTCCTGGTCCATGCGGATCAGGCGACCCCATTCGCGCTTTGTTTCGGGGGGAAGCTTGGTGGTGGCGTCCAGCCCGATCTTGGAGCCGAGGCCGCTTTCGGGGCTGGCGAAGTCCAGATAATCGATCGGGGTCCCCTCGATGAGGGTGATGTCGCGGGCGGGATCCATGCGCGTAGAGATCGCCCAGACCACGTCCTTCCAGTCGCGCGGGTTCACGTCCCCGTCCACGACGATGATCCATTTCGTGTAGAGGAATTGCCGCAGGAAGCTCCAGGCGCCCATCATCACCCGCTTGGCGTGGCCGGGATAGGCTTTGCGCATGGAGATCACCGCGACGCGGTAGGAGCAGCCCTCCGGCGGCAGCCAGAAATCGAGGATTTCCGGGAATTGCTGCTGCAGCAGCGGGATGAACACCTCGTTCAGCGCCTCGCCGAGCACCGAGGGCTCGTCCGGCGGGCGCCCGGTGAAGGTGGTGAGATAGATCGGGTCCCGCCGCATCGTGATGGCGCTGATCTGAAACACCGGGAAGCGCTCCACGGAATTGTAATAGCCTGTGTGGTCGCCGTAGGGGCCCTCGTCGGAATATTCGTCCAGGAGCACATGGCCTTCGATCACGATCTCAGCCTCGGCGGGGACCTTCAGCGGCACGGTCTTGCAGGGGACGAGATCGACCCGCCGCCCGCGCAGCAGCCCCGCGAACTGGTACTCGCTCAGCGTATCGGGCACGGGGGTGACGGCGGCCAGGATCGTGCCGGGATCGGCCCCGATCACCGCGGCCGCGGGCAGGGGCTCGGGCTTTTTCTCCTTCCAGCGCCGGTAATGCTGGGCGCCCCCGCGGTGGGCGAGCCAGCGCATCAGGGTGCGGTCCCGCCCCAGCTTCTGCATGCGGTAGATGCCCAGATTGTAGGCGTCCTCGCGCGCCTCGGTCGGGCCCTTGGTGACGATCAGCGGCCAGGTGATGAGCGGGGCGGGCTCGCCCGGCCAGCAGGTCTGGATCGGCAGGCGGTCCAGATCGATCGCCTCGCCCGTGAGCACCACGTCCTGGACCGGCGCCTTGCCCACCGTGTTGGGCCGCATCGCCATGACGTTTTTCGCCAGCGGCAAAAGCTCCAGCGCGTCGCGCAGGCCCCGCGGGGGCTCGGGCTGGCGCAGGAAAGCCAAAAGCGCGCCCACCTCGCGCAGGTCGCGGGCGGTGCGGCGCTCCTTGCCGTCCATCGTCACCGCCATCGCCACCCGTTCCACCGTGCCGAACAGATTGGCCAGCGCGGGCATCTCGGAGGCCCGCCCGTCGGCGTGGACCGGCCGCTCGAACAGCACGGCGGGGCCCTGCGCGGCCAGCAGGCGGGTCTGGATCTCGGTCATTTCCAGGGCGGTGGAGACGGGCGCGGCGACGCGCGCCAATTGGCCTTCCGTCTCCAGCTTGGCCAGGAAGTCCCGCAGGGAGCGGTAGGGCATCAAATTCTCCGGCGGCCGGCGCGGCGGCGGCCCAGGCGCCTGTGTCCGAACCGTGAATCCGCCCCTGCGCGCACGGCAGGGCCCGATCAGCCCTACCATTTCCACCCGCTAGCGCACCAGCGTGGCCACCTCTTTCACCACGCGCCAGACGCCGTCGCCGTCGCGGCGGAAGGTCACTTCGTGGGGGGCGGGGGCGCGGCTCTGGGTGCATGCGCGCAGCGAGCGCACCACCGCCCAGCCCGGGCCCAGCCGCTCGATGCGGATCTCTGAATGGCTAGAGGCGATCCGGGCCTGGCGCGAGGCGGCGAGCGCCTCCTTGAGCTGCGCCTTGTAGCGGCGGATCGGCATTTCGCGGGTGCGCTTGCGGGCGCCTTTTTCCTCGGTGTTTTCGATCACCACCCCGTCATCGGCGTAGCATTCGGCTAAAGCGGGGTCGTAGGCGGCTTCGAGCGCGACCAAGCGAGTGAAGGCCTCGCGCGCGGCGGCGAGGTCCAGGTCGTGGGCGGCGTCGGTGAAGATGGCGTCGGCGGGGTTTTCGGGGTCGATCACGATCGGGGTGCGCAGAAACAGCGAGCGCCGCTTGGGCGCGGCCGCGCCCGCCCCGGCGCGCGCACCCGAGTTTGATCGCTGCAGCACGTGTGCTCCCCCGCTCCGCGAACCCGCGGGTCCAAAATCGCTTCCCGCGCGAGCGCGCGTCAATCGATGATTTCTAAAAGCGCTGTTAGCCGCTTGCGCGGGCGTCATCGCGGCCGGCGGGGGCGAGCGCCCACACCCAGGCGGTTTTGATCTCGCAATCCTCCAGCGCGCGGCTCACCGGCGCCTCATATTCCGCCAGCGGCGTGAAGGCGTGGGCGGGGAAATAGGACCGGCGCGGATCGCCCACCAGCACCGCGGCTCCGCCCTCCGCGCAATGCTTCAGCCAAGCAAGGAGGGGGCCCGCGAGGTCGCGGTCGTAGAACAGGTCCCCCACCAGGATCAGCTCAGCGTCCGGCGCCGTCCCTATCGGGTCCTGCGTCAGCGCCGTCAAAGGCACGGAATTGGCCGCTGCGTTGAGGGCGCAGGCGGCGGCGGCCAAAGGGTCGATATCGGCGGCCGTCGCGCTCAGGGCGCCCGCGCGCAGCGCCGCGATCGCTACGAGGCCCGAGCCGCACGCCACGTCCAGCACCTGCTTGCCGCGCACCGTCTCGGGATGGTCCAGGAGATAGCGCGCCAGCGCCTGGCCGCCCGCCCAGGCGAAGGCCCAGAAGGGCGGCGCAAGGCCGATCGCGCCCAGCTCCGCCTCCGTAAGCGTCCACAATTCCATCGCGTCGTCGGCCAGGTGGAGCTTGATTTCGGGGCAGAGCGGGGTGGGCGAGAGGCGGGTGTTGGCGACGATGAAGGCGCGGGGGTCGGCGATCATGGCGGGGGCGTTTCGGTGGCGCGCCAGCAATGCCAGGCCGCCGCCGAGCGCCACGGCGCCCAGCGCTTCCCGTACGCGGCCAAGACCTTGGGCGGCATGGGCTGGCCCACGATCCGCTCGGCCCCCTTGCGCACGCCAAGATCGTCCACCGGCAGCACGTCCGGCCGCCGCAGCGAGAAGATCAAATACATCTCCACCGTCCAGCGCCCCACCCCGCGCACGCTGGTGAGCCGGGCGATGATCTCCTCGTCGGGCAGGTGGGAGATGGCGCGCGGGGCGGGGATCACGCCCTCGATGCGCTTGGCGGCGATGTCGCGCAGGGCGGCGATCTTCTGGCGCGAGAGGCCCGCCGCGCGCAGCCGCTCCTCCGGCATGGCCAGCAGCGCCGCGGGCGGGGGATCGGGCGCGTCGGGGAATAGGGCGAGCACGCGCGCGAGAATGGTGGCGGCGGCCTTGCCGGACAGCTGCTGGTGCGCCACCGCCCGGATCAGCGCGCGATAGGGGTCCTTGGAATGGGGAAAGCGGGCCGGGAACGGCTTGTGGCGGAGCACCGCCGCGGCCATGCCCGGGCACGCCTGCGCCAGGTGCGCCTCCGGCGGGGCGAGCGCGGCTGCGCGCCTCACCAGGGCAGCCATGGCCCGAGCGACAGCCAAAGCGGATGCAGCGCAAAGGCCCCCGCCGCGCCAAGCCCGATCCCCACATTGGCCTTGAACGCCGCCAGCGCCGCACGCGGGTCGGCGGGGTCAAGCCGCTCCAGGAGGGGGACGATGGCGAAAAACCCGAGCGCGGCCAGCGCCAGCACCGCAGGCCAGCCCGCGCCCGCAGCCAAGGCCGCAATGCCCCACAGCGCCAGCGCCGCGCCATAGAAGCCCCCCGTCCAGGCCCGCCACTCCCGCCCGAACAGCCGCGCGGTGGAGCGCACCCCGATCAGCGCGTCGTCCTCCACGTCTTGAAGGGCGTAGAGCGTGTCATAGGCGATCACCCAGGCCACGCAGCCGGCATAGAGCAAGACGATCTCGGCGGTGAGCGTGAAGTCGAGCGCGGCCCCCGCCACCAGCGCGCCCCACGAAAAGCACAAGCCCAGCCACGCCTGGGGCCACCAGGTGATGCGCTTCATGAGCGGGTAAAGCGCCACCAGCGGGATGGCGGCCAGGCATGTGAGCCGCGCCGGTCCCGGCAGCAGCGCGAGCAAGGTGAGGCACAGGCCCGCCTGCGCCAATAGCCACGCCCAGGCCGCGCGCACGCTCACCTCCCCCGCCGGCAGCGGGCGCGCGCGGGTCCGCTCCACCTGCGCGTCGATCTTGCGGTCGAGGATGTCGTTATAGGTGCACCCCGCCCCGCGCGCCGCGATCGCGCCGAGCGCAAAGACGGCGAAATAGAGCGCATCCTCCGGCCAGAAGCCTTCCCGCGTGCGCGCCAGCGCCAGCCCCATCACGCACGGAACCAGCAGCAGCCGCCAGCCCACCGGGCGGTCGAGCCGCGCCAGGCGCACGAAGGGGCCGGCCCAGACGGGGCCCGTAAAGGCGCCCAGATCGGTCCGGCCGCGGGCGGGCGTTTCAAGTTCGCGCATCGGCGCCACCATCGGTGCGGCGGCCCCCGCACGCAAGCCGGGGTGGACTTCCGGCCCCCGCGCCGGTAGAGCGCCGCACGCCCATTTTCAGCGGCAAGACCCGCGCGCGCGTTCAGGAACGCTGTGCATGTCCTATGGTGATATCGATCTCGACGAGGACAATCCGGACGCGCCCTCCAAGGCGAGCGTCGGGATGATCTTCGGCTATTTGTGGCGGCGCTGGCGCTCCCGCCCGCGGGAGCTTGCGGGTTTCGGGGTGTTTTTCGCGCTCTCGGTGGCGTGCGACCTCGCCTTGCCGTTCGCGTCGGGCAAGCTGGTGGAGGCGCTCACGATGGGCCCGGTCGCGGGGGCGGAGCCCGCCTGGGCGGCCTATGGCCTGTTCACCCTGATCGCCTTCGTGTTCTACGCGGCGCGCAATGTCGGGGTCCGGTTCTGGATCCCATTTGCGGGGGCCAATATGCGCGCGGTCGCGGCCGGGGGCTTCGCGGACGTTCAGCGTTTCTCCGCCGAATGGCACGCCGATAATTTCGCCGGCGCCACCGTGCGCCGCGTTGGGCGCGCGATGTGGGCCTATGACGCGATCTCGGACACGCTGGTCTGGTTCGTCCTTCCCGCGGCGGCGGTGCTGGTCGGGGTCACGGTGATGACGTTCGTGCAATGGCCCCTGATCGGCGCGTTCACCGGGGCGGTGATCGTGGCCTTTTGCCTGGCGACCTGGGCGATGGCGCGCTTCTACCTCGCCCGGGCCACGCGCGCCTCCAACGCCGCAGACACCGCTATCGGCGCCGCGCTCGCCGATGCGATCGGCGCGAACGCCACCGTCAAGAGCTTCGGGGGCGAGGCGCGCGAGCAGGCCCGCTTCGACGCGGTGGCGCAGGATTGGCAGGTCAAGTCCAACGACACTTGGCGGCGCTACACCAATGCCTGGGTGGTGCAGAACCTGATCCTGTTTGCGCTGCAGGCGGGACTTGTCGGGCTCGTCGTGCTCGAATGGACGCGGGGGCGCGCGAGCCCCGGCGACGCGGCCTTCGCGATCACCGCCTTTTTCCTCGTGTCGGGCTATCTGCGCACACTCGGGGAGAACTTCCAGAACCTGCAGAAAGGCTTCGCCGAGATCGAGGACGTGGTGGCCTACGCCGCCCAGCCCGCCGAGATCACCGACGCGCCCGGCGCCCCCGACTTCGTTCCCGGGCCGGGCCGCATCCAGTTCGATCGCGTGACGTTCGCCTATCGCGGCGCCGCCGAGCCGCTCTACCGGGATTTCTCCCTGGAGATTGCGCCCGGGCGGACGGTGGCGCTGGTGGGGCCGACGGGCTCGGGCAAATCGACCTTTGTGAGGCTGGTGCAGCGGCTCTACGACGTGAGCGGCGGGGCGGTGCGCATCGACGGCCAGGACGTGCGCGCGGTGACCCAGGCGAGCCTGCGGCGGGCGATGGCGCTGGTGCCCCAGGACCCGGCGCTGTTCCACCGCTCGCTCGCGGAGAATATCGCCTATGCGCGCCCCGACGCCCCGCCCGAAGCGATCGAGGCCGCCGCCAAACGCGCCCGCGCCCACGATTTCATCGCCCGCCTGCCGCAGGGCTATGCGACGCTTGTGGGCGAGCGCGGGGTGAAGCTTTCGGGGGGTGAGCGCCAGCGCGTGGCGCTCGCCCGCGCCTTCCTCGCCGACGCCCCGATCCTGATCCTCGACGAGGCCACCTCCTCCCTCGACGCTGAGACCGAGCGGGAGGTGCAGGCCGCGATGCGCGCGCTGAAACAGGGCCGCACCACGCTGGTCATCGCCCACCGCCTCTCCACCATCCGCGAGGCCGACGTCATCCTCGTGTTCGAGCGCGGCCGTATCGTGGAGCAGGGCGTGCACCGCGACCTGGTGGCGCGCGGGGGGCTTTATGCGCGCCTGGAGGCGCTTTCGAACGGCACGCTGCTGCCGGCGGCTTAGACCGTTTCCCGAAAAGTGTTACGCGGTTTTCGGACGAGAACCGCTCTAAGCGGAGGCGGGGCCCTCGGGCGCCTTGAGCTTGCCCTCGATCTCGGCGCGCAGGTGGGTTTCGGCCGCGCGCTGGCGCGCTGGCAGGACAAGCGCGTCGAGGATCGCGCCGAGCGCCCAGAGCAGCGGCCACGCAAACACCGCGATCACGAACGCCCAGCCCGGCCCGCGCAGCGGCAGGTCCCCCAGCGCGGCCGCGGCCCAATAGAGAAGCCCCACGAGGCCCGCGAAGCCGATCGCCCGCCAGCGCGCGGGGATCCAGGCCTGCGCACACGCCCGCGCAAAGGCGCCCGCGATCTCCTCCCGCTCCCCGGTGGAATGGTTGATCAGCGCGATCGCGCCCAAGCGCGCCGGCCCCGGCGGCTTGGCGCGCACGACCGTGACCGAATGGCCCTCGCGGACGCCCACGCTGCTGTTCACGAACTCGAAATCGCGCTCCTTGCCCTCCGGGGGCCGCACGAAAACGCGCATGCGGTTGACCACCTGGCGCGAGGCGAGCAGCCCCTCCGCGCGCCCCGCGCGCGCCGCCTCCACGGGGGTTTCGGAGGTCAGGTGCACCTTCACCGCCTCGCCGGTGACGCATTCCAGTTTCGCCAGACGCATAAGCGGCCGCCCCCACGGAAGTCCGGCGCGGAAGAGGCCCCGGCGGGCGGGCTTGCGTCAAGGGCGGGCAGGAGGGATCAAGAGCGATGCCGGACCCGCGTCTGTTCCTCGAGATCGATCTCGCGCCCGGCGGGCGCGCGCTGCTGGAGGAGGGGCCGTCCCGCTATCTCCGCACCGTGCTCCGCCTGGAGGCGGGCGCGGGCGTGCGGGTTTTTAACGGCCGGGACGGGGAATGCGCCGCCACGCTCGAAACCGAGGGCCGGCGCGGGGCCGCCTTGCGGATCGGGCCGCTTTTGCGCCCGTTCGCGCCCGCGCCCGATCTTACGCTGCTGTTTGCGCCTCTGAAGCGCCAGACCACCGATTGGCTGGTGGAGAAGGCCACGGAGCTGGGCGCGCGCACCCTCCAGCCGGTGCTGACGCGACGCACCAACGCCGAAACCGTGCGCCTGGAGCGTCTCACCGCCATCGTCCGCGAAGCCGCCGAGCAGACCGAGCGCCTCGACCTGCCGGACGTCCGTGCGCCGCTGCCGCTGGCCAAGGCGCTGGAGGAATGGCCGCCGGGGCGGGCGCTTTTTTACGCCGATGAGGAGGAGGCGGCGAACAGCGCGCCGGCGCTCAAGGCGATGCAGGCCGAACGCGCCGGCGCCGTTGCGTTGCTGGTCGGGCCCGAGGGGGGCTTTGATCCGGAGGAGCGCCGCTGGCTGCGGGGGGTCGGTTTTGTACGCCCGATTTCGCTCGGCCCGCGTATCCTGCGGGCCGAGACGGCGGCGCTGGCGGGCCTCACCCTCGTCCAGGCCGCCTGGGGCGATTGGCGGACGCCGGACGCCTAAGCCTCAATTGGAGGCGAGGACGTAGCGCGCTTCGGCGCTCAAGGACGCGTGATAGGCTTTCAGCTCTTGCGAGGGATTGCCCTTGATCGCGTTGTCGGTGGTGTCGCGCACACACACGCGCAGGTCGCGCCCGGTCACGCCCTCTTTCTTGCACACCGCCTCGGCGGTCTTGAGCACGGCCTGGTGCAGCTTCGCCACTGTCGAGACGTCGCCCAGATTGACGCCCTTCAGCGAGATCGTCTCGTCTGCGAAGGCCGCAGAGACCACGACGGGAGAGGCCAGGACGGGCGCGGCGAGCGCCAGAGACAAGGCGATGAAGGCGGAGCGCATTGTTTGGGTCCTTAAGGTTAGGTGTTGTTATGCAAGCCAATGCAAGCGCCACCTTAAGGACGAGGGCTTAAAATAGAGTTGCCTTCAAAGCTTTACCGGCCGGTTCTACCGGCCGTTCCTATTGGCCAAGCTTTATCGGCCAAGCTTTATCGGCTTGGGCCTTTCGGGGCCGGGCGGGGGGCGGGAGCCTCCGGCTCGGGCTCGAACATCGGATTGGCGTCCCACAGGCCCTTGAACGCCGCGTCCTGCAGATAGTCGGGCAGGCGGCAGGACACCGCCTTTTTCGCCGAGATCGCTACGATCTGGCGGTCTTGAGGCATGGCGCGCAGGGTGTCGGGGTCGATGTCGCCGATCAGGTCCGCGCTCTCGCGCGCCATCAGATGGTTGGCCACCCCAAACAGCTGGAACACCCCGGCATTGTTGAAGATCGTGCGCCAATCCTTCGGGTAGAGCCGCTGCAATTGCGAGAGGTCCTGGAAGAAGGGCCACACCTGCAGGCCGTAGCCGCGCAGCAGCGTCATCGCCTGGCGCAGGGGGCCGAACTCCCCCAATTGCGCGCACTCGTCCAGCAGGAAGAGGGTCGAGCGCTTGGGCCGGCGCTTGCGGCCCATCACGGTCAGCATCAGGGCCCCCACCCAGAGCCGCAGCAGCGCGCCATGGCTCTCGAGCTTGTCGGGTGGGATGACGATATAGATCGTAATGGGCGCGCCGTCGCGCAGGGCGTCGAGATCGATGGTGGAGCGGGTGATCGAGCGCAGCGCCGAATCGGAATTCACCACCTTCAGATAGGATTGGGTGGTGGAGAGGATGCCCGAGCGGGTCTGTTCGGTGATCGGCAGGAAGCTCGAAATGTTCTGCTTGGAGAGGCGGTTCAGCCCGTCATGGTTTTCGATGAGGCCGGCCAGATTGTAGACCGCGTCGTCGCTCATCAGTATTTCGCGCACCTTGCCGAAATGCCGCTCGGCCGGGCCGCCCGTTTCGGCCACCGCCGCGATCACGCCGGACATGAGCGAACGGCCCCAATTGTCCCAGAAGGGCTCTTTGTGGAAGCCGACGTCGCCGGCCAGCAGGCTCGCGAGCATCTCGCTGTCGGCGTCGAGCAGCGCGCCCGGGCGGTCGAACAGGTCGAACGGGTTTAAGCTGTCGGTGCGCCGGCCCACCGCGCCGAACGGGTCGAGCAGCAGCACGTCCTGGCCCATCTCGCGCCGCCGGCGGTGGGTGACGTGCCAGGTCTCGCCCTTGGGATCGATCACGATCACCGAGCCTTCGAAGCGCAGCAGATTGGGGATGATGACGCCGCGCCCCTTGCCGGCGCCGGTGGGGGCGATGGTCAGGAGGTGGCGGTCCTCGCCGTAAAGCAGCGGCTCCTCGGCGGAAAACGGCGCCGGCTGCCCCGCCTCGGGAGAGGAAAAGCCGATCGGCGCGCGCGCGTTCTCGCCCCGCCATCCCAGCAGCAATTCGAGGCCCTGCGGGCTTGGGCCGTCCCCCGGCGAAGCGGGCTTGGCGGTCGTGCGTTTCTTGCGCGGCATAGGCGGCGTCTCCGTCACGACGCCCGGCGGGGCGCGCACGTTGAATGCTAGGCGGAGAATGCGGCGGCCGGGCGGCGGGCGCCAGGGGGCCCTCGCAGCCGCGCGCCCCCGCGCGGGACTTGCCTATTTTACGCCCGCCATGGCGCGCTTCAGCAGGGGCGAAACGACCAGCAGCACCAGCCCCAGCGCCACCCCGGCCACCCCGATCTCGAAGAAGGTGCGGGCGTACACGTCAAGCTGGCGCTGGGCGTCCACCACCACCCCGCCCACCGTCTCGGTGGCGGTGCGTTGCGCGATGAGGCCCGCGAGCGTGTGCGCCAGCGCGCTCGCCAGGAACCAAACGCCCATCATCAGCCCGACCACCCGCGCCACGCTGAGCTTGGTGACCATGGAGAGCCCAACGGGCGAGAGGCAGATCTCCCCCATCGTGTGCAGGAGATAGGCGAGGAACAGCCAGATCAGCCCGAGCTGGGCTTGCCCGTCCGCGAAATAGCGCGCCCCGAACACCAGCACCAGGAACCCCGCCCCCACCTGCATCAGCGCCAGGGCGAACTTCACCGCCGTATTGGGCTCCAGGTTGCGGGCCGAGAGCCAGGTCCAGGCCCAGGCGAAGACGGGC
Source organism: Alphaproteobacteria bacterium (assembly GCA_031398975.1). Lineage (GTDB taxonomy): Bacteria > Pseudomonadota > Alphaproteobacteria > Caulobacterales > Aquidulcibacteraceae > JAKFWI01. Next base: position 23,152 of record JANNOI010000001.1, read on the forward strand.
CCCAAGAGAACGATCAGCAGCGGGTTGAAGAGCTGCACCTGGGCTGCGTTCAGCGAAAGGTCCCCCGCGATCGTCCGATCGGTGTTGCGTTCCGCGAACAGGGTGAGCGAAGAGCCCGCCTGCTCGAACAGCGTCCAGAACAGCACCGAGAACACGATCAGCGTCAGCGCCACGATCATGCGGGAGCGCTCGGCGCCGCGCAGCGTCAGCGCGGAATAGGCGAACATGGCGGCCAGGATCGCCGGCGCGCCCCAGGTCAGGGCGGTGACGACGATCTCGTCCCGCTGGACCAATTGCCAGATCGGGAACAAGAGCAGCAGCGCGCCCAGATAGATCGCGAACTCAAGGTTCACAGGCCCCAACAGCGGACGCTTCAGCTTTTCCGGCGCCGGGGGATCGGCGCGGCCCTCGAGCCAGGGCTGGCCGATCCAGAACACGAGGAGGCCCAAGAGCATGCCGATGCCTGCGAGCCCGAACCCGTACTTCCAGCCATAGGAAATGCCCAGCCAGCCGCAGAAGAACGTGGCCGTCAGCGCGCCTAGATTGATGCCCATATAAAAGAGCGTAAAGCCGCCGTCCCGGCGGGGGTCGTTCTGGTCATAGAGGGCGCCGACGATGGTGGAGATGTTGGGCTTCAACAGCCCCACGCCGACGATGATCAGCGACAGCGACAGGAACAGGATCTGCACGAAGGGCGCCTGCTGGACGGTGTCCACGCGGTAGCTCCCGGCCGGGATTGGGGCGGGCGCGGGCGCGCCGTTCAGGCCCGGCTCGAACGCTATGCCCTCTGCGCTGAAGGCGGCCTTGTGCCGGTCCCCGCCGATCTCGGCATAGAGCGTGCGGGCGTCGCCGCGGCCTTCGGCGACGATGGCGAATTGCTGGGCCCCGGCGATCACCGTCTGGCGCGATCCCTCACCCTCGAAGGCCATGCCGAAATGGCCGAGCACCAGCAGGATCGCCCCGATCGTCACCGCCTTGCGCGAGCCGAGATACCGATCCGCCAGATAGCCCCCAAGCACCGGCATCAGATAAACAAGCGAAGCGTAGGCCGCATAAAGCCCCTGGGCCTTCGCGTCCCCGAACAGAAAATGCTGCGTCAGGTACAGGACCAGCAGCGAGCGCATGCCGTAAAAGGAAAAGCGCTCCCACATCTCGGTCAGGAAGCAAACCATGAGGCCGCGGGGATGGCCCAGAAACTCTTTCGACTGGCTGCCGGTCTCAGCAAGACCGGTGGGACTGTCCGCAGCGCTCACCCGCATTCCCCGCTTTCACGATCACCGGGACGCGGCCGCGTCCCCGCCGCGGAGCCAAGCACAGGTTTTCCCCGCTCAGCAAGCGGCCTCGCGCTGGGCGGGCGTGATGGCCCACCAGAAGGCGGTCCCGGCCGATCCATCGAGCTCGAAGCCCAGGCGCCGCAGCACGCGCACAGAGGCGGCGTTGGCCCGGTGGCAGCCGGCGATCACGCGCGCTGCGCCGCCTTCGGTAAAGAGCCAGTCGAGCACCGCCCCGGCGGCTTCCGTCGCATAGCCGCGCTGGCGGAATTCGGCCGCGACCCCGTAGCCGAGCTCGACGGTCTGCGCGAAACGGGGCGTGGGCTCGAAACGCACGTCCCCGATCACGCGGGCGGCCTCGAGGGACACGATCAGCGCATGGGTGGGGGCGGGCGGGGGGCCCCAGGCGGCGCGCGGGCCCGCAAGCGCGGCCACGCGCGCCGGGGCCCAGGCGCCGAGATCGGCCTGCACGCGCGCCGCAAGCGCTGCGTCCCCGCGCGCGGCCGCATCCGCCAGCGCCGGCGTCACCGGCTCCAGCCGCAGGCGCTCGGTGTAGAGGGGTGCGAGCAGCGGCCTCAATAGGCGCAGGCCTCGAACAGGCGCGCCATGTCCCCGCCCCACTCCCCGCGCCAGCGCGCCAGCAGACGCTCCGCCGGGGTCACGCCCGAGGCTGCGGTCTCGTCGAGTTCGGTGAGGAAGATCGTCTCATCGTCGCCGTGGCCGTTCAGGCGGGCGCGGCCTTTGAGCCCCTGGCGGGAGATTGCGAGCGCGGCGCGGGCGATGTCGAGCGCGCGGGCCCCGCGGATCGGCGCGCGCAGTCCCAGCGTCGGCACGGCCCGGCGCAGCGCCTCGCGATCCTCCCCCGTCCAGTCCCGCACGAGGTCCCAGGCGGCGTCGAGGGCGGCCGCATCGTCGAAAATGCCTACCCAGAAGGCGGGCAGGGCGCACAATTGGCTCCAGGGGCCCGCGTCGGCGCCGCGCATCTCGAGGAACGTCTTCAGCCGCACCTCGGGGAAAATGGTCGTGAGGTGGTCCTCCCAGTCCGCAAGGGTAGGGACTTCGCCCGGCAGTTCGGGCAGCGCGCCCTTCAAAAAGTCCCGGAAGGAGCGGCCGGCCACGTTCAGATAGCCCCCGTCGCGGGCGACGAAATACATCGGCACATCCAGCGCGTACTCGGCGTAGGCCTCAAAGCCGAACCCGTCCTCGAACACGAAGGGCAGCATGCCGGTGCGGTCGGGGTCGGTGTCGGACCAGACGTGGGCGCGGTAGGAGAGGAAGCCGTTCGGGCGCCCTTCCGCGAAGGGGGAATTGGCGAACAGGGCGGTCGCGATCGGCTGCAGCGCCAGCGACACGCGGAACTTCTTCACCATGTCCGCTTCGGAGCCGAAATCGAGATTGGTCTGCACCGTGCAGGAGCGGAACATCATCTGATGCCCCAGCCGGCCCACTTTCGGCATGTAATTCTTCATGATTTCATAGCGGCCCTTGGGCATGAGCGGCGTTTCGGCGAGGCTCCATTGCGGGGAGAACCCAAGGCCCAGGAACGCGATCCCGAGGCCCCCGGCCACGTCGCGCACCTGCGCCAGGTGCTGGCCCACCTCCGCGCAGGTCTGGTGCAGGTGTTCGAGCGGCGCGCCCGAAAGCTCGAACTGCCCGCCCGGCTCCAGCGTGATCGAGGCGCCGTCCTGGCGCAGCGCGATGATGTGCTCCCCTTCGCGATAGGGGGTCCAGCCGTAGCGCGCCGCGAGCCCCTCCAGCAACGCGCCGATCCCGTCGGGTCCCTCGTAACGAACAGGCGCGAGGGTGGCGCTGCGGAAGCCGAATTTTTCGTGCTCGGTGCCTATGCGCCAGGCCGATTTCGGCTTGCAGCCGCTTTCGAGATGGGCGGCCAGCTGGCGGGGATCCTCGATCGGGGCTGTTTTTGGGTTCGTGTCCGCCATCGCGCCTGCGCTCTCCCCGGCCCGCCGTTGGACGCGGGCGCTCCTATCGGGCGAAGCCCAGCGCATTTGGGCGAGATCGCGGGCCGCCGCAAGCTCCGAGGCGCGGGGCGGGCCCGTCAGGCGCGCCGGGTTACCCGCTTGTGCGCGTACATCGCCTCGTCCGCCCGCGCGAGCGCGCTTTCGGCGCTCTCGGAGCGGGCCAGCGGGTGCACGCCGATCGAGGCGCTCAAGGGATGGACTAGGCCCTCGTGCAGGAGCGGGGTTGCGGCGATCAGCTCTGCGAGGCTCAAGGCCTTGCGACGCGCCTCCTCGGCCCCGCTCTGGGCGAGGAGTACGCCGAATTCATCGCCCCCCAGACGGCCCACGGCGTCGGAATCGCGCACATTGTCCCGCAGCAGCCGCGCGACATGGATCAGCGCCGCATCGCCCACCGCGTGGCCGAAGCCGTCATTGAGCGCCTTGAACCGATCGAGATCGAGATAAACCACCGCCGCCTCCCCGCCATAGCGCTCCACGAAGGCGGCGTGGCGCTCCACCGCGCTCAGAAAGGCGCGGCGGTTGAGCACGGGGGCCAGCACGTCGGCGGCGGCCGCCGCCTGGGCTGCGGCCAGGCTCTCGGAAAGGGCCGCGCAGCGGGCCTGCGCCTCGGCGGCTTGGCGGGCGAGCGCGGCGAAGGCGTAGCGTTCCCGCGCGGAAAGGCGCTTCAGCGCCAGCCCGTAGCGCGCCGCCGCCGTCGCCAGGGGATCGTCCAGATCTTCGCTGCCGGCCAATGCACGCGCCTCCTCGCCGCGCGCAAGCCTCGTTCACAAGGGTTAAGGCCGCGCTAAGCATAAAGCGCGCGGGGGTCGCGGGAGGGGGCGGCTTGCCTCGTCGTGGGCGCCTGCCCATAGTGCGCGATCACGTCCGCAAGGCATGGCCATTTCAGGCGATCGCTCTCCGTCACCGCCCGTCGTCGTCGGCTTGATCATGGGCTCGGCGTCCGATTGGGCGACGATGGCGGGCGCCGCGGAGCGGCTCGAGGCGCTGGCGATCGGGTACGAGGCGCGCATCGTCTCCGCCCACCGCACGCCGGAGCGGCTCTATGATTATGCCCGCACGGCCCGGGCGCGGGGGCTGAAAGTGCTGATCGCGGGGGCGGGCGGAGCCGCGCACCTGCCGGGCATGGCCGCGAGCCTCACGCCGCTGCCGGTGCTGGGCGTGCCGGTGCGCAGCGCCGCGCTAAACGGGTTGGACAGCCTGCTCTCCATCGTCCAGATGCCCAAGGGCGTGCCGGTGGGGACGCTGGCGATCGGGGAGGCGGGCGCGGCCAACGCCGCGCTCCTGGCCGCCGCCATCCTGGCGCTGAGCGATCCAGACCTCGCCGCGCGGCTCGACGCCTGGCGCGCCGCCCAGGCCGACGAGGTCCCGCTCGAGCCGCCCGCGCCATGATGCGTGCGCCATGATCCTGGCTCCGGGGGCGGTGATCGGCGTGCTGGGCGGGGGCCAATTGGGGCGGATGCTGGCGCTCGCGGCCGCGCGGCTCGGCTTCGACGCCCACATTTTCGCGCCCGAGCCGGAAAGCCCCGCCGCCCGGGTCGCGGCCCGGGCCAGCGTCGCGGCTTATACCGACCTGCCGGCGCTGCGCGCCTTCGCCCGCGCATGCGATGTGGTGACGTTCGAGTTCGAGAATGTGCCCGCCGCGAGCGTGGCCGCACTTTTGGAGGCCGGGGCGCCGGTGCGCCCAGGGGCGCGCGCCCTGGCGGTCGCCCAGGACCGGTTGGCGGAGAAGCGCTTCCTCCTGGAGCTGGGCCTGCCCACCGCCCCCCACCGGCCGGTCGAGTCCGAGGCCGATCTGCCCCCCGCCCTGGCCGAAATCGGCCTGCCGGCGATCCTGAAGGCCCAACGCCTGGGCTATGACGGCAAGGGCCAGGCGCGCATCGCCGAACCGGGCCACGCCGCCACCGCCTTCGCCGCGATCGGCGGGGGGCCTGCGATCCTGGAGGCGTTCGTGGATTTCGAGCGGGAGATCTCGATCGTCGCCGCGCGGGGCGCCGATGGCGCGTTCGCGCCGTACGGGCCTTGCGAGAACTGGCATGAGGGCGGAATGCTCCGCCGCACCCGCGCCCCGGCCGCCATCCCCGCGGCGCTCGCGGAAAAGGCCACGCAGGCTGCGCGCGCGGTGGCGGAGGCGCTCGACTATGTGGGCGTGCTGGCGGTGGAGTTTTTCGTCACCAAAGAAGGCGCGCTGATCACCAACGAATTCGCCCCCCGGGTGCACAATAGCGGCCACTGGACCGCCGACGCCTGCGACGCAGGCCAGTTCGAGCAGCACGTGCGCGCCGTGGCCGGCTGGCCGCTGGGCGATCCGCGCGCGCGCTACGCGGCGGAGATGGAGAACCTGATCGGGGCCGACGCCGAACGCTGGCCGGCGCTGGCGGGCGAGGGGCAGGCGCGCGTGTGGCTCTATGGCAAGGGGGAGGCCCGGCCGGGGCGGAAGATGGGGCACGTCACCCGACTCGAACCCATGGTTTCCAAGACATTAAAAGACGATAGCGGGGGTCTCTGAAGTTATCACCATGGTTAAATCCTGCTAACTTCTAATATGTTCAAAAAAAGGCGCGGTGAATACGCTTCATTAATTGCAATCCTATAGGGTCCCCTTGTCTGGTGAAGGTTGTCGGGTGTGGCGACCGGCTGGGCGCGAGTAACACACTCGACACAAGGGAGACGACAATGAAGAAGTTCTTCAAGAACAAGTCCGGCGCGACCGCCATCGAATACGGCCTGATCGCCGCTCTGATCGCGGTGGGCATCATCGGTGCGGCGACCACGCTGGGTACGAACATCAGCGGCACGTTCAGTGCGGTTGGTACCCGCCTCGCCACCGAGAGCGCGAAAGCCAACTAAGACCGCGACAACGCCGGCAAAGATCGGCGGTATTAACTATCAGAAGCCGCCCCTAGGGGCGGCTTCTTATGTTTTGGCCTCAGAGGAACGGCACCAGGCCCAGGCGGAGCATGTCGCGCGTGAAGTCGCACGCGTAGCCGACCCAGGCGTCGTTCAAGAACTTGCCGGCCTTGTATTCTCGGGTCACGCCATAGCCGCCCAGCACCTCCACGGTTTTCTCCGCGGTCTTGATGGCGGCGTCCACCGCCATGGATTTCGCCGCCGGCGCGCGAATCGTGCAGGCGGTCATCGGGTCGCTGTCGGCCATATAGGCCGCCTCCCACACGACGAGCCGCGCGGCGTGCACGTCGACAGCCATGTCCGCGAGCTTCAGGCCCACCGCCTGGTGGGCGATGATCGGCTTGCCCCAGCTCTTGCGCAGCTTCGCGTACTCGACGGCATACTCCTTCGCCGCCCGCGCCAACCCCACAAAGCACGCCGCGAGCCCGATCGGCATATAGGCGCAGCCGCCGAATAGGGCCATCGCCGCGCCCTCCTCGCCGAGGCGGTCCTCCACCGGCACGATCACATTGTCGAAAAAGATCTGCGCGTGGTGGGAGGTATGCCAGCCCAGCAGCGCGGTGGGCTCCGCAAAGCTCAGGCCCGGCGCGCCGGCGGGCACGACGAAGATCGTCAGCGTCTCGGCCAGCGGGCGGTCAAGGCTCGTGCGCGCCATCACGAAATAAAGGTCCGCCGCCCCGCCATTGGTGACGAAGGCCGATTTCGCGCCGTTAAGCACGTAATGATCCCCCTCCCGGCGGGCCAGCGTGCGCACGCCGAGCGCGGGGTTCGGGTCGGGGTTGAAGAGGTCGGAGCCCGCGACGTCGGGCTCGCTCAGCGCCCCGCTCAGCAGGACGGGTTCGGAAGCGAGCGGGCGCAGCCAGCGCTCCTTCTGCTCCGGCGTGCCGCCGGCGGTGACGAGCTGCGTCATCGTGGCGGTGAGGCTGAACAGGTCTGCCGCCACCGCGATGTCCACCGCCGCGATCTCCTCCAACAGGATCGCCAGATCAATGCAGGGCCTGCCGAGCCCGCCATAGGCCTCCGGGATGAGCAGTCCGAGGAACCCCGCCTCCGCGCCCGCGGCCAGGATTTCGCGCCCCGCCTGATGCACGATGGCCTTGTCGAACCTGCTCTTTTCCATCCGCGCCACGCCGGGGCGCACGACCCGCTCGGCGAAGTCGCGCGCGGTGGTTTGCAGGAGCTTCTGTTCCGTGGTCAGCGAAAAATCGATCATGGGCTAATGTTCGCCCGCCGGGCGCGCACGCAAAGCGCTTTTGTCGGCCCACGCCATAACCGGGGCAGTCGATGGGCGCGGGCTCAGGCCTCTTTCTCTACCACCTCGTCCACCACCACATTGCGCAGCCGCCCCAGCCCCTCGATCTCCACCGCCACCTCCTGGCCCGGCTGCAGCCAGAGCGGCGGATCGAAGCTTGCGCCCGAGCCGGGGGGCGAGCCGGTGGAGAGGATGTCTCCCGGATAGAGGGTGGTCGCGCGCGAGAAGATCTCGATCAGGCGCCCGATCGGATGAATCAGGTCCGCGGTGGAGCCGTCCTGGCGGAGCGCGCCGTCTACCAGGGTGCGGATGCGCAGGCGGCCGGGATCGTCGATCTCATCCGCCGTGGTGAGCCAGGGGCCGATCGGGCCGAACGTGTCGCAGCCCTTGGCGAGGATCAGCCGGTCCGGCGCGATCATCTCCCGTACGGTGACGTCGTTGACGATCACATAGCCCCCGATCACGGCGCGCGCTTCGCCTGCGCGCACGTTGCGGCAGCGCCGGCCGATCACGATTCCGAGCTCGCCCTCATAATCGAGGCTCGCATAGCCGCGCGGGCGGACGATCGCGGCGTCGGGTCCGATCACGCAGCCGGGGGGCTTCATGAAGCAGGCCGGCAGCGCCCCCCGTGCGGCGCCCACCTCGCGGGCATGGGCGGCGTAATTGAGACCCACGGCGTAGAAGGCGTTGGGGCGGGGGATGGGCGCTGCGAGGCGCGCGGCGGCCAGGGACGTTCGGGGCGCACGCTCGGCGGCGCGCCGGGCCGCCTCCAGCGCGCTTTCCCCGCCCTCCAGCAGCGCGATCATGTCGCGCGGCATGGCCGGATCGGCGGCGTTGAGATCGGCGAGCCCGTCCTCAAGCACTGCGCCGAGCCTCAGGCCGTCCCCCGCCGCGAATGCGCAGAGTTTCACGTCACGCGCCCCCGGGTCTTCGGGGCCTCAAGCCACCTTCAGCACGATCTTGCCCACCGCCCGGCCCGAGGCGCTCAGCGTGTGCGCGGCCTTAACCTCCTCCAGCGGCAGCACGGTGCGGACATTGGCGGAAAGCGCCCCGCGCTCGGCCATGTCGCGCAGGGTGTCGAGCAGCTGGGGCTCGTTGTCGAACATCACGACCTTCACCTGGCAGCCATAGCGGGCCGACATCGCCTCGCGGTTCTCCATCTCCGTCTTGTCCCCCCGCAGCACGACGAGGATGGCGCCGCCCGGCTTCATCACCTCATAGGTCGCGAGGTTGGCCTCCCCGCCCACCGTATCGATCGCGAGATCGACGTCCTTCAGAACGGTGCGGAAATCGGTGGTCTTGTAGTCGATCACCTGATCGGCGCCCAAGGCTTTGACGGCCTCGACATTGGCGGTGCTGGTGGTGGCGGCCACGCGCGCGCCCAAGGCCTTGGCGATCTGGATCGCGGCCCCGCCGACCCCGCCCGAGCCTGCATGCACGAACACCGTCTGGCCTGGCTGAAGCCCGCCGAGCGTAGTCAGCGCAAACAGCGCCGTCTGGCCCACCATCGGCAGGGCGGCCGCGTCCTCGAAGCTCAGAACGGCAGGCATCGGGCGCACGAGGCCCGCGTCCACCGCCAGATATTCCGCATACGTCCCGCCCTGCATTGGGGTTACGAGGCCGAACACCTTCTGCCCCGGCGCAAGTGTCGTTACGCCCTCGCCGACCTCCACCACCTCCCCGGCATAATCGCAGCCCAGCGTGTGGGGCAGCGTGAGGGGGTAGAACGCCGCCAGCCAGCCGGAGCGGATCTTGACGTCGAACGGGTTCACCCCCGCGGCGCGGATGCGGATCAGGGCCTGGCCTGGGCCGGGTGTCGGGGTCGGGACGTCGCGCACTTCGAGCGCGTCGAGGCCGCCATAATTCTGGATCTGCACCGCCTTCATGAAACCGCCCTTTCGATCGTGAACCCGACAATCCTAAACCTTGACCACCTGCTTGCCGACCGGGCCGCTGCTGAACAGGGCGGCGAAGGCATGAGGCGTTCGCTCGAACCCCTCGGTGATGGACTGGAAGGGCGCCAGCGCGCCCTCGCGCACCCAGGCGGCCATAATGTTTGAGACTTCGGGAAAGCGCGCGGCGTAATCGGCCACGAGGAAGCCCATCAGGCGCGCCCGCTTGAGGATCAGATGATAATTCGGGCGCGGGGCGAGGTCCTGCGCGCCGGGGGCGGCGTTGTAATCGGCGATCGTGCCGACGAGGGCCACCCGGGCGTGCACGGCGAGGTGGGCGAGCACCGCGTCATAGATCGGCCCCCCGACCAGATCGAGGAACACGTCCACCCCCTTCGGCGCGGCGGCGGCGACGGCGGCGCCAAGGTCGGGGGCGGTTTCGTAGTCGATCGCGTGGTCCACCCCCACCTGGTCCCGCAGGAAGGCGATCTGGGCGGGGCCCCCGGCCACGCCCACCACGGTGCAGCCCTTGAGCTTGGCGATCTGGGCCGCGGTGGAGCCGACCGCCCCCGCCGCCGCCGAGATGGCGACCACGTCCCCCGCCTTCGCCGCAGCAAGATCGAGCAGCGCGAGATACGCCGCCAAGCCCGAGGGGCCCAGCACGCCCAGGCTCAGCGGCGCGGGGCCGAGCGTGGGGTCGATCCGGCGCAAGCCCTCGCCCGCCACGACCGCGACCTCCCGCCAGCCAAGCTCGCCCGCCACCAGCGTCCCCTCCTCGAGACCTGGATAGCGCGACCGCGTGACCACCCCGACGCCCCGCCCGATCATCACCGAGCCGAGCGGCAGTTGGGGCGCACGCGCGGCGTCCCCGCTGATGCGCAGCCGCGGGAAAGGGTCCATCGACAGATACTGGACCGCCACCTCGACCTCGCCCTCGCCCAGCGCCGCAGCGGGGAGTTCGGCCAGGCGGAACAGGTCCGGCGCGGGCGGCCCCTCGGCGTAGCGCGTCAGCAGAAAGGCCCGCCCGCCCCCGCTCATGCCGGGGAGGCCTCGGGCGTGCGCCGGCGCGTCAGCGTCATCAGGAAATCGAGCACGGCGGCGTTGAAGCCCTCGGGGTTCTCGAGGTTGCTGATATGGCCGGTCTGTTCCAGCGCCACGAAGCGGTGGTCGGGGATGAGGCGCGCCATGTCGCGCGCGATCTCGATCTTGGCGATGCGGTCCTCGGTTCCGTTGATCACCAGGGTGGGGGCGGCGATGTCGGCGTAGGAAACGAAGCCGCGATAGCGGGTCACCGCGTCCAGCGTCTTGATGTAGGAGGGCGCGTGCAGTCGGGAGAGGCTGTCGATCAGGCGCGCCATGGCCGCCGCGCTGATATGGGGGCCGGCGACGGCGCGGGCCATGTCGGGGGCGAGGTCGGCGGGGGTCTTGCCCTCGAGCAGGGGCTGTTTGCGCTGGCGCAGCACCTCTTCGATCTTGGCGGGATCGGTGGCGTCGGGGTGGTTGGCGCTCGTATCGGCGAGCGTCAGCGAGCGCACGCGCCGGGGGTGGCGGCCGTAGAAATCGAGCGCGATCCGCCCGCCCATGGAGAGGCCCACAAGATCGGCCCGCTCGACCTCGAAATGGTCGAGTACGCCCAGCAGGTCGCGGGAGAAATCGGCGAAGTCGAGGGGCCCCTCATAATCGTCGCTGTCGCCATAGCCGCGCGCGTCCCAGGCGGCGGTGCGGAAATGGCGCCCGAACGCCTCCACCTGGTCCCGCCAGATGGAGCGGTCGCTGCCGATGCCATGCAGCAGCACCACCAGGCCGTCCTCGCCCTCGCGCGCCTGCTCGCCCGCGACGTCGAGCGCGAGCGCGGGCTTCTGCCCCACCCGGATCGTCCGCATCAGGCGAGCTCACCCAGGAGCTTGCCTTTCTCCACCACCGTCCTGCCATCGAGCGTGATGGTGCAATGGCGCATGGGCAGGTCGAAATGGCCGAGCGTCTGGCGGTTGGCGGAGGGGTTGGCCCCGGTGGAATAGAGGAAATTGCCGGCGAAGGCGCGCTGCTCGGTGCCGTTCGTATCGCGCTTGTCGTACATGGCGAGCGCATCCCAGCGGGCGGCGTGGTTCATGCCCCAGCCCACATGCGAGGCGCCATAGGCGTTGTCGTCGCTCCAGGCGGCGAAATAGCTGCGCATCAGCTCGGCGTCGAGCCCGGTCCCCTCCACCTTTTTGGCGAAATCGTTCTCGATCACGAGCGTTACCGGGCTTTCGATATAGCGCTTGAAGGTCAGATTGATGTCGCCCTGGTTCAACACCAGCACGCCGTTCACGGCGCCGCGGCGGGGGAAGCAGCTATTGATGCCCCCGGGCCAGCTCGCCATCTGACCGGGCTCGTCCACATAGCCCACATTGCCCCCGACGAGCGCGTCCGTGAGGTCGATCGTCAAATCGGTGCCGGCGTCGGACACGACGCGCATCTGCGTCGCGTCGAGCAGCATCTGGCGGCCCTTCAGGATGCGGGCCTTCATGGCGGGATCGTTGCGCAGCCGCTCCAGCGCCTCGGGATGCTCGTTGCTGATATAGAGCACGCGCGCGCCGCCGCGGCGGATGGCGGGGGTTTCGGGGGCGTGCATCACGCCTTCCACCGTCAGGTCCACCACCAGCGGGCACGCCGCCAGCGCGGCCACGACGGGCGCGAGGCCCTGGATCGCGTTGGTCGTGCCCGTCGAGCGGATCGGGACGGCGACTTCCTGGGGCGGGGTGGGCAGCACGATGTGGAAGGGCTTCGCCTCAAGGCGCAGCAGCGCAAGCTCCGCCAGCGCGACGTTCACCGCCCGCGATTGGGTTTCCGAGAGGATGGCCACCGCATCCCCCGGCTGCACTTTGCACAAGGCGAAGGTGTGGGCGAACGCCTCGATCCACTTCGCTTCGATCCGTTCCTGCAGCATCGCCGCCTCCCGTCGCGGCCTTTCACAGGCCCGCGCGCGCTTTGCGCTCTTGCGCGCCCGATCGTGCACACGCGCGATCCGGGCCTCCAAAGTCAATTTGCATCACCCGGCATAACCGGCGAACATGGGGCTTGGACCCGTTCAGTCGATCGTCAGCGCGGCGCCCGCCTCGCCGTCCAGGAACACCCGCGCGGTTTGCCCCGAGCGCAGCTTCGCGGCCTGGCCCACCGCCCCGGTGGCGATCAGCCGCCCCGCCCGCAAGGGCCGGCCCCGCGCGCCGAGCGCGCCCGCCAGCCACGCCCCGATCGCCAGCGGATCGAACCCGGCCTCGTTGGCGCTGATCGGGCGCTGCGCGCCGTCAGGAACCTCCAGGCGAAGCGGCAGGGCGCCCAGCGCGCGCGCGCGCCAGTCCGGGATCGCCGCGCCCAGCACCAGCGCCCGGTTCACGCCCTTGTCCGCGATCAGCGCGAGCCCGCCCTCGGCGAACGGCTCGCTCCAGCTCGGGCGGTTGACCTCGATCCCCAAGAACGCGCCGTCCAGCACGGCGGCGAAGCCTTGGGCGTCGAATCGCTCCCCCGCCTCGAGGTCCCGCCCCAGGCGCAACACGATCTCGGCCTCGATCTCGACGTCCTCCCCGCGCCCGGCGAGCGCGGCGGGGGAGGAAAGCACGCCCTCGCGCAGGATCGCCCCCCAGAACGGGGCGGCGAGGCCCAGCGCGCGCTGGCCGCGCTCCCCGCTCGCCCCGACCTTGAAGCCCGCCACGTCCCCGCCCAGCGCCGCGGTCACCGCGTCGGCGACGGCGTAGGCCTCCTCAAGATCCCCAGGCCGGGGGAGTGCGGCGTCGCGGGCGAGGCGCCCAAAATTGCGGCGGGCCTCGGCGAGCGCCACAGCCAGATGCACGAGCGGGCCGGGCGTCGGCTTGACAATGTCACTCATAACCTGGGCTCATGGATGCAACGTTCGACTGGGTTCGAAATTCAGGAGCTACGCCATGCCGTGCGAAGACGGGGAGAGTGAAGACGAGGAGCCGCTGTTCGACGCCAAGACCCTGAAGAGCCTCTACGTGCTGGATTGGCGCCGCGTCCGTCAATTCCTGTTCGCCTATGAGCGGCGCAGCATCGGCCAGGCGGCCGGCGAGCTGAACGTCACCCAGCCCGCGCTCAGCAAGAGCCTGCGCTCGCTGGAGCAGGATCTCGGGGTGCTGCTGTTCGAGCGTACGCCCCTGGGCGTGGTCCCCACCGTGTTCGGCGACGCGTTGGCCCTGCACGCCAAGGCGATCCAGGCCGAGCTGCGCAGCGCGCTGACGCAGATCGAGTATATGCGCGGGGCCGTGCGCGGCCATGTCGTGGTCGGCATCGGGCCCAGCATGGCCACCAATCTGATGCCGCTCGCGTCGCTGCGGCTGCTGGCGGAGCGGCCCGGCATCAAGCTCACCGTGCGCGAAGGCATGGCCGACGATCTGATCGGGGCGCTGCGGCGGGGCGAGATCGACCTCGCGCTCGGGGCCTGGCCCTTGATGCGCGAGCAGGATCTGGCGCTGGAGGTGATCTTCCGTGACGATCTGATGGTGTTCGCCGGGGCCGGACACCCCCTCGTCGGGGTGGAATGCAGCCTGGGGGGCCTGGCCGATTATCCCTGGGCCTTGCCGCCGCCCACCCAATTATGGCGCCGGCGCCTGGACGAGGCGTTCCTGTCGCGCGGGCTGCCCCCGGTCGCGGCCGCGGTGGAGAGCAATTCCTCGAACTATTTGAAGGCGCTGCTCGCGCACAACCGCTTCCTTACCTTCCTGCCGCGTCAGAGCCTCCTGCGCCAGGAACAGATGGGGCTGGTCAAGCCGCTGAACGTGCCCGAACTCGCGGTCGAGACCGATGTCGTAATGACGTACCGGGAGCGGGCGGTGCTGTCCCCGGCGGCCCGCATGCTGATGGCCCACCTGCGCGCGGTGGGCGAGAGCCAGGCTGCGCTGACGCCTCTCGAGCCCGCACGGTCCGCGGACCCCGCTCCCGCCCTGGCGCTGGTCTAGCCATGCAAAACATGGAGCTTCGGCTGGCGGCGCTGGAGGCGCGGGCGGCGATCGAACAGGTGGTGTACCGCTATTGCCGCGCGCTTGACCGGCTGGACGAGCCCTTGTTGCGCGCGGTGTTCCATGACGAGTGCGCGATCGACATGGGCGCGCTCTATCGCGGCGGGCCCGACGGGTTCGTGCGCCTGGCCATGGAATTCATGGGCGCGATGGCCGCGACGCGCCACGAGGTGGCCAACATCGTGTTGGAGATTGAGGCGGACCATGCGTCGGCGGAGAGCTATGTCACGGCCTGGCACCGGCTCGCGGGGCCCGACGGCGAGGCCGAGCTGATCGTGCGGGCCCGGTACCTGAACGCCTTCGCATTCCGGGACGGCCGCTGGGCGATCACCCGGCACAGCGAAGTGCTCGATTACGGCGCCCGCCTTCCCACCGACCCCGCCTGGTTCGAGGGGAACGCGGAACTGGAGAAGGGCGCGCGGACGAGGGCGGACGCGTCTTACGGCTTCTTGCCCGCCTTGCGGCGATAGGCGCCAGGGCTCAGCCCGACGATCGCCTTGAACCGGCGGCTGAAGGCGCTTTGGTCCGTGTACCCGCAGGTCAGCGCGATCTCGGCGATGGGGGCCTCGCCCGCGAGCAGCGCCAGCGCGGCGTCGATGCGCAGGATCGCGAGATACCGCCCGGGGGACACCCCGAACAGGGCGCGGAAATCCCGTTCCAGCTGGGAGGAAGATACCCCGCACGCCTGGGCCAGCGCGCCGAGGTCCAGAGGCTCTGCCAGATGCGTCTGCAGCCGCTCCACCGCAGCCGCCAGGCGGCTATAGATCGGGTGGCGGCGATCGGGGGCCTGGAGGCGGCGCGAGGCGGCGGCGACGCCGACGATCTCCCCGTCCGGGCTGCGCACCGGCAGGCGGGCGAACAGAAGCCAGATCGGGCGCCCCGCCCGGTCGGTGGACAGGTCAAGCTGGTTGCGCACAGAAGCGCCCGTGGCCAGCACCTGGCGGTCCAGCGCCTCGTAGCGGCGCCCGAACGGGCCGGGGAAAACGTCCGCCGCGGTCTTGCCGATCAGGTCCTCCAGCCGGGGGATCCCGCACAGATCGAGCATCGCCTGGTTGGCCGCCGCATAGCGCAGGGCGCGGTCCTTCAGGAAAAACGGCGCGTCGGGCAGGTGGTCGAATAGGTCCTGGACCAGGGCTGCGGCGAGGAACGCGATCGGCGGCGGCGGGTCGGAAAGGGCTTCTTTCATTGTGCCGAAATCGGCGCCACGCCCGCGCCAGCGCGTCAAGACCGGAAGGGAGCCGGCGGGCTAAACTTGGGGAAATCGGAGAGCGCCCATGACCCGTCCCAACGCCGCCGCGCAATGGCAAGTCCAGCCAGGGGCCGAGGCCCTGATGCGGGAGGTGCTGGAGGATGCGCTCGCCCGCAGCCCTGCGGCGCAGGCGTTCGCGAACCGGCTGCTCGAGGCGTGCGGCGTGCGTCTGCGCGACATCTTGGACCATGTGAGCGTGGCCGACCCCGCCCTGCCGGCGCGGCTCGAAGCGCAGAACTGGCGCGCCATCGCGCCCGGCCTCTGGCGCCATTTCGACGGCTATTTCCCGGACTTTCTGGAAAGTTCCGAAACCGACGTGATCGCCTTCCGCGTGGAATCGGCCGAGGCCTTCGTCCGCGCCGTGGGCGTCTCCACCCCGATCGAGGGTGAGCCGCACGCCGCGCTGCGGCGGGTGGCGGCGTTTTCCGGCCGCGACGTGACCTTCGTGGCGATCGAGCGGAACGGGCATGTGGGCTACGACGCGCCAAAAACGGATCGGGCGCTGCTGCGCCAGGCGCGGCTGCACCAGCAGATTTTCCGCACCCGCCGGCGCGTCTTCGACACCCCCGAGGCGGGGTTCGACCATACCGACGCGCTGGTCGATTCCGCCGTCGCCGACCTCGGCCCCCATTGGGCGTGCGATCTCTTTTTCCGCGCCGAGCGCGAATACTGGATGAGCCGGTGCGACGCCGGGCGCCTCCAGAAGGCCCGCCAGGACGCGGCCGGGATCGGCTGGGCCAATATCGATCACCACACCTATGATTCCACCCGCCCCCTGTTCGGCCGCACCATCCGTGTGCTCGAGAAGCTGGGCTATGAGTGCCGCGAGCTTTTCTACGCCGGCCACCAGGCGGGATGGGGCTCGCAGATTCTGGAGCAGCCGGTGCTGCGCTCCACCATCTTCGCCGACATCGATCTCGCCCCGGAGGAATTGGACATCGACTTCGCCCACCTGCCGCTTGCGCCGCTGGCGCAGGTGCGCCGGGCGGGCTTGTGGTGCGCGATGCATGGGGAATCCATGCTGGAGGCGGGCCTGAACCACGTGGCGGGGATGTACGATCACGCCGCGTTCCGCGCCCAGATGTCGGCGCGCGGGGTCGCGATGATGGCGCCGTTCTCGAACTTCCCCCACCTCTACCAGGAGCTTACCGAGGGCCAGTGGTGGCCGGTCGATCCCGCCCGCATCGATGCGCTGGAGCGCGCGGGCCAAGTCAGCGCGGGCGAGGCGGAGGATTTCCGCCTGAACGGCGCGATCGCGGCGCACCTTGAGAATCTCGAGCGCAATGACGGCTTCAAAGGCTTCAACCAGCCCGGCATCGACGGCGTCCTGCTCGCCATCGACCCCCGCAAGAACATGGTCGAGGCCTGAGCTACCCCGCCTTGCGGACTTTGCCGCCGAACAGGCCGGGGGTGGCGACGGCGTAGGGGGTGGGCGCGTTTTTGGCCATTGGCTCGAAGAAGCGGCGATAATCCTCGATGAAGGCGCGGATGGGCGTGGCGGGGCGTCCGAGCAGGCGGGGCAGGGTGTCGGTGATCGGGTTGTTCATGCCCGCGCGGGTCAGATTGTAGACGATGGTCATGAAGACGATGGCGTCGAACGTCACGCCGCGGCGCGCCATCCGATACCAGAACCGCAGAAGGCCCGGATCCACATAGCGGATGGGGCGGCCCAGCACGTCTGACATGAGGGCCGCAACCTCGTGGAAATCGAGCGAGTCTGGCCCCGTCAGCAGGTATTCCTGATTGCGGTGGGCGTCGGGGTTGCGCACCACTTCGATTGCCAGGGCCGCGACGTCGCGCGAGTCGATGAAGGTCGTGCGGCCTTTCTTGGCGGGGATGAAGATCTCGTCGTACTTGGCGATGTCTACCGCGTGGGTGGTGATGTCGCGGATCAGGTTCTGCGAGAAATAGGCCGCGCGCAGGATCGTGTAATCGACGCCCGAGGCGCGGATCGCCTTCTCGACGTGGTAATGGGGCACGTATTTCAGCCGGTCGGCGCCGGGAACCGAAGTGTAGAGGATCTGCTTGCAGCCCTTCGCGGCGGCGGCCTCCACGAAGGGGACCATCCAGGTCTTGGCGGTCTTCGGGTGGGGCAGGGGGAACAGCAGGAAGAGCGTCGTCACCCCCTCGAGCGTGGCGTCCCAGGTGCTGCGGTCGGCATAATCGAATTTGGAGACCGGGACGTCCGGCCCATAGAGTTTGCGGATCTTGTCGGGCGAATGGGCCGCGATCCGGTAGGCGAGCGCGTCCTGCGCCACCAGCATCTTCACGAATTCCGTGCCGACATTGCCGTTCGGCCCTGTGACCACGATCATGGGCATGCTCCGTCTCTCGGGCGCCGCCGCGGCCGTCCCGTTCGCGCTACAGCCATACGCCGACGCCGCGCCCGCCGCCGCTGGCGCGGCCGGCATAAAAAGCCTGTTCCCATGTCCGCGGGGATAAGCGCCGCCTCAGGCGCCCGCGCGCCAGGCCGACACGAAGTCCCGCGCCCGCGCACCGACCTCCTCGGGCGCGCGACCGGGGGTGAATAGCGCCGAACCGATCCCGAAGCCCGCCGCGCCGGCGCGGCGGAACTCCGCCATGGAAGCGGGGCTCACCCCGCCCACGGGCAGCACCGCCGCTTCTCCCGGCAGCACCGCCTTCAGCGCTTTCAGCAAGGCCGGCCCGCCGATCTCGGCGGGGAACAGCTTCAGCGCGTCCGCGCCCGCCGCCAGCGCGCGGAACGCTTCGCTCGCGGTGTAGAAGCCCGGAATGGAGACGAGGCCCGCGGCCTTGGCGGCGGCGATCACCTCAGGCTGGGTGTCGGGCGAGATCGCCATGCGCCCGCCCGCGGCCGCTACCTCTCCCACGGCCGCCACGCTTAACACGGTGCCCGCGCCGACGCACAGCCGGCCCCCAAAAGCCGCGCGGATGCGCGCGATGCTGACCAGCGGCTCCGGCGAATTGAGCGGCACTTCGAGACAGGTAAAGCCCGCCGCCTCAAGCGCCCCCGCCACCGCCACCGCGTTCTCCGGCGCAAGCCCGCGCAGGATGGCGATGAGCGGCAGCGCCGCGAACGCCTCCTCCCATTTCATGTGCGTTCTCCCGCCAGCACCGCCTGGCCCAGAAGCCACAAGCCCCGGGCGGCGGCGCGCTCGCCATCCTCCATCTGCACCGCCCCCGCGCCCAGGCGCGCGAGCGCACCGGCGTAGAGGCTGGCAAGACCCGGTTCGCCGATGAGGGTAAGCGGCCCCCTCCCGAACAGCGCGAGCCCCGCGCGCGCCTCCGACCCGATCAGCACCCCCGAGAGATGGGCCGCGAGCCCCCGCGCGCCCACCCGCCCAGACAAGCCCGCCGTGCGCACCCCGAACAGCGCCGCCGCCAGCGCCCCCTCCGACCGATCCACCCCCGCGGCGAACGCGTCCGGATCGGGCGCCTCGCCCTCGAAGCCGGCGGCGAGGGTGGAGCCCTGCTTCAGCAGCGCGTAGAGCTCCCCTGTCAGGAAGGTTCGGAAGCGCGCTATGCGCCCGCCTTCCACCGCGATCCATTTGCTGTGCGTGCCCGGCGCGATCACGAGGCCGTCACCGCCCGCGAGGCGGGCGCCGAACACCTGGGTCTCCTCGCCCCGCATCACATCAAGGCCGCCGTCCGGGGTCTCCGCCCGCACGCCCGGGGCGATCCACACCGGAGCGTCCGCGAGCCCGCGCACCCGGGTCAGGGCGGCTGCGGCGGCGGAAGCGTCCGCGGGGCAGGGCAGGTAGGGCGTCTCCACCCAGCCCTGGCGGCTACCGGCCATGCCGCTGACCACGACGGGCGCCGACGGCCAGCCCTCCAGCACCTGCGCCAGCCGGGCCGCAAACCCGCCTGCGGGAATGTCGAGCAGGGCGGATGGCGCGCGCCGCGTTTCCGCCGCCGCCCCGTCCGGGCCGAAGCGGAACGCGCGGAGGCTGCTCGTGCCCCAATCCACCCCGATCAGGGGCCATCGCGCGCTCATCCCGCAAAGCCCCGCACCGGCGCGCCGCGCACGCCGGGATCGAGCGCGAACAGCCCCCCGGCCAGCGGCTCCGCGCGGGGGGCGCCGAGGGCGGCGGAGGTGAGGAACAGGCGGTCGAGATCGGGCCCGGCGAACACGCAGCTCGTGGTTTGGCTGGCGGGCGTGCGCCGCACCGCAAGGAGCCGGCCCTCCGGGCAAAAGCGCCGCACCGCGCCCCCGCCCCAGCACGCGATCCACAAGCCGCCCTCGCAATCGCACGCCATCCCGTCAGGGTGGCCCCAATCGGGCTCGAAGGCGATGAAGAGCGTGCGCTCCACGGCCGCCCCGCCGGCCTCCAGGCGGTAGCGGTAGACGCGCCGGCGCGCGCTGTCGGCGTGGTAGAGGAATTGCCCGTCGGGGCTGAAGGCGGGACCATTGGGGACGCGGTAGCCGGCCTCGATCGGGGTCCAGCGATGGTCGGGGTCCAGGCGGTACAGGGCGCCGCTGTCGGCCTCCTCGCGATCGTCCATCGTGCCCGCCCAGAGCCGCCCGTACGGGTCTGCCTTGGCGTCATTGAAGCGGTTGCCTGGCCGGTCCGGCTCGGGATGGGCGAAGGGGGCGAGCGCGAAAGGCTCGAGCGTCAGCGCCGCAAAGCCCGAGGCCGCGCCCGCGATGAAGCCCGTCCCGTTCTCGCGCGGGATCAGCCAGCTGATGCGCTGCGGGCTCGCCCAGGAGCGCACATCGCCGCCAAGTCCGTAGCGGTGGATTGCAAGGCCCTTGATGTCGGTGAAATAGACCGCGTTCTCCGACGGCGACCAGACCGGGCCCTCCCCCAGCAGCGCCTTCGCCGGCCACACGCAAACCGCATCCCCGCTCATCCCGCCGGCCCCGCTTGTCCGCGCAGGAACGCGTCGGAGGTGAGGATCAGCGGCGCGAGATCCACCTCCCGCTCGCCGCGCGCGATGAGGGCGGCGAAGCGGTCATAGAGCGCGCGATATTCCAGGACCGGGTCCAGCGCGAGGGGCTGGCCGTCGATCGCCATATGGGCGCCGCCCGCGGTGAGGCTCAGCGCGCCGTCTTCGGTCTCGACGTACACGGACCATTGCTCTTTTGGGCTGCGCCAGTCGAACGCGGCCTCGATGCAGGGGCGTCCCTCGAGGCGGAGCAGGAGGTCGGCCGCGACCGGCGCCTCGGCGGGCGTCCGGCGGTGCAGGATCGCGTGCGCGACGCTGATCGGGCGCGGCAGGATTTCGGTGAGGAGGGAGAGCGCGTTGACGCCGGGGTCGAACACGCCGAGGCCTCCGGGCGCCCAGATCCAGTCCTGGCCCGGGTGCCAGAGGGCGACATCCTCCTTCCAATCGATCCGTACACGCACTACCTCCCGGCCCTCAAGCCAGCGCCGCGCTGGGCTTGCGCCCGCCGCAAACCGCGAATGCCACGCCGCGAACAGGGTGAGCCCCCGGGCGGCGGCAAGGTCGCGCAGCGTCATCGCCTCGCTGACGGTGGCGGCTGGGGGCTTCTCCAGCAGCACATGACGTCCGGCCTCAAGCGCGGCAAAGGCGGCCTCGAACCGCGCCTGGGGCGGGGTGCAGATCGCCAGCGCCCCGATCTCGGGCTGCGCGGCCAGCAGGGCCGCTAGATCGCGATGGACGGGGCCTTCGGCGCGCTGCGCGTGGGGGTCCGCGACGCCGGCGAGGCGGAAGCCGGGATGGGCGCGGAGCGTCGGCGCGTGCTGGTCACGGGCGATCTTGCCGAAGCCGACGATGCCGATGGGACAGGCCTTCACGCGTTTATTCCCGGCTTTTGCGCATTTGTATGAGAAATAGGTCGCTGCGCAAGCGCAAGCGCGCTTCACTGCCGGCGCCCAATCGACGCGCGCGCCCGTCCAGGGTTCGCACAGCCGCTAGCGGATCGCCGGCGGCGATGCATGCGGCGATTTGACAAGCTCCCAATATGTGCAAATATTAAGACAGCAGTCTCAATTATTGAGAATTGGGGAGGGTGCGGTGACGAACAGGCGTTCTTGGATTCTGGCTACCGTCAGTTTTTCGGTCCTGTTTTCGGCGTCCGCGGGCCTTGCGCAGGCGCCCGCCGGAACCCTCGCCGAGGAGGCGAGCGAGGACATCGTGGTCACCGGCGTGCGCGCCAGCGTCCAGCGCGCCCAGGCGATCAAGCGCGACGCGCCCAGCGTTGTGGAGGCGGTGACGTTCGAGGATCTGGGCAAATTCACCGATCCCAGCATCTCAGACGCCCTCCAGCGCGTGCCCGGCCTCAACATCGAGCGCAACACGCGCGGGCTGGAGAACGGAGACGGCGTCACCATACGCGGCCTGGGGCCGAGTTATCTCAGCAGCACGCTGAACGGGCGGGAATTGCTGGGCATACCGGGCTTTTTCGGCGGCGGGGGGCGCAATTTCGATTATGGCGCCGTGCCGCCGGAAGTCCTGGGCGGCGTGCTTGTATATAAGACGTCCTCGGCGGAGTTGGTCGAGCCTGGCCTGGCCGGCCAAGTTGACATGAAGACGCTGCGCCCGCTCGATTTCCGCACCAAGGGTGACAAGACCTGGTTCGGCAGCGCCACCGCAGCGGGCGAATACGAAACCAATTCCGAAGAGATCGGCCCGCGCTATAGCGGCATCATCGGCGGCCGCTTCTTGAACGACACGCTTGGTCTTTACGTGTCAGGCCTGCACTCATTGCAAAAAACTGAGCAGCAGACGCTCTATATGTATCCGGGGACCCACGACGTGCAGACCGTGGACGGCGCGGGCAATGTCACGGTCAACGAAGACGTAAACACGATCGACGGCTATTCCCCTGCCAACAGCACGCGCGAGTATACAAAGGAAGCGATCGCGGCCGGCGTGCAATGGCGCCCGAGCGCGAGCCTCGATATCAATGCGGAGGCGCTCTATAACCGGTTCGAGACCGACCTCTTCAACAGCGGCAATGATTATTATAGCGGCTATTCCTTCTTCTCCTCCACCACCGGCGGGCCGTTTTTCACCGAGGGCTCTTACGAGCTGCGCGACGGGGGGCTTGTGTATTATGACTCGAACGGCATCACCGATGGCGCGACGCCCTTCAACTACGCCGGCTACACACACGTCATAAACGACAATGAATTCTACAATGTGGGGCTCAATGTCGCGTGGGATTTCAGCGACGGTTGGACGCTGAAGGCCGATCTGTCGCGCGGGGAGTCCGAGTACTTCCAGGACTGGCGCTCGGCCTACGCCGACAACGGCTCCGCCGGGGGCACGCAAGGGACGTTCGACGGCTCCGGCGAGGAGCCTGTGATCACGTTCAACAGCGCCCCCGCCTCAAACATCTCCGATCCCAATTCCTATTCCGGCTACGGCTTCTTCTATTTCCAGTCCGTGGCGTTCAACGAACGCACCGCTTTCAAACTCGATCTCGAGCACAAATGGAGCGACGCTCTAAGTCTGAAGTTCGGCGCGCGATACGCCGAGACCGAGACCACG
Organism: Alphaproteobacteria bacterium; assembly: GCA_031398975.1. Lineage (GTDB taxonomy): Bacteria > Pseudomonadota > Alphaproteobacteria > Caulobacterales > Aquidulcibacteraceae > JAKFWI01. The sequence continues at coordinate 46,151 of JANNOI010000001.1, forward strand.
TTCGTGCTCGCCTACGGCCCCAATCTCGGCCCGATCGACTCGACCGGCTTTTTCAGCGGCGAAAGCGAGACGCTGCCCTTTTACCCGACGACCACGCCGGTGGTGAGCGAGTCCGGGTTTTGCGCGGCCAACCGCGCTTATTGTACCGTCTCCAACCGGGACCGCGGTTCCTTCAACGGCGAGCTGCCGAGCACCGCCGAGGGCAGTCCGGACGACGTCTATGACTTCGTTCCGGGCGAGTCTTACTATGTGCAGGAGAAGAACCTCGCCTTTTACGTACAGGCCGATGCGAAGGGGCAGGTGTTCGGCCTCGATTACGCCGGCAATGCGGGCTTGCGGGCGGTGAAGATCGAGGAATTGGGCCGCGCCTTCCAGGGGGTGGAATACCGGCTCGCCTTCGGCACGGGCGATGACCCGAACCGCCAGGACGAGACCGTGCTGGTCGAAGACACCAATGAATATTGGCAATATCTGCCGGCGGTGAACCTCACTCTGAAACCGACGGAGAAGGTCAATCTGCGCTTCGGGATCGCGCGCACCATGTCGCTGGCGCAATACAAGGACCTGGCGCCGCGCGGGACGGTGCTGTTCTTCGAGCCCGTCAATGGCGCCGATGAGCCCTCGCAATATAATGGCGGCAACACCCGTCTCGACCCGACGATGGCCTGGAATTACGATTTCACCACGGAATATTACACTGATTATGGCGGCTCCTATATCGTCAGCCTGTTCTACAAGGACGTGCAGGATCTGATCATCAACACCACCCAGTACAATGCCTCCGTCCCCGGCTATGCGGGCGAGACCTTCACCGTCAGCGCGCCGGTGAACTCCGACCAGGGCTATACGTACGGCTTTGAGTTGGGCACCAATCAGCCCTTCACCTTCCTGCCCGCGCCCTGGGACGGGTTCGGCCTCACCGCCAATTACACCTATGTCGACAGCAGCCGCGATCCCGTGGCCGGCAGCACGGCGGAGGAATTCCCCGGCTCTTCGAAGCACAATGTGAACGCGTCCGCCTACTATGAAAAATATGGCTTCTCCGCGCGCGTGGCCCTGAACTACCGCAGCTCCTACCTCTACGAGACAGGCTCGGGCGACGGCTACACCCGCGACCAGACCACCGTGGACGCAAGCCTCAGCAAGGACATAAGGGAGAACTTCGAGATCATCCTCACCGGCAGCAACCTCACCGGCGAGGACGTAAAAAACTATACCAATACCGGCGAATTCTTCCGCGGCTTCTACGAACGCCCGACCACCTATTCCCTGGCGCTGCGCGCGAGTTTTTGAGGGCGGGCTCGACAGCGGCGCGCGGCCATGGTCATGGTCGGGGGTGAAGCCGCGAAGGAAGCGCCATGGCGTCCGTGCGCCGCCCGGCCGCAGCGAAAGGTCAGAGCGTGCGCAAGCGCCGCCCGCCCGGCTCAATCCTGCGGGAACTGGGCGTGGCCATCGTCTCGGGACGCTATGCGCCGGGATCGGTGCTGGCGGGCGAGGTGGAGGCCAGCGAACGATTTGCCGTGTCACGCAGCGTCTATCGCGAGGCCGTGCGTATGCTGGCCGCCAAGGGTTTGGTCGATAGCCGCCCCAAGACGGGCACGAAAGTAAGCCCGCGCGCGCGCTGGAACCTGCTCGATCCCGACGTGCTCTCCTGGACGTTCGAGGTCGATCCCGGGCTTTCCTTCATCCAGGCCCTGTTCGAGGTGCGCGCGATCCTCGAGCCCGCCGCCGCCGCGCTCGCCGCAGGCCGGGCAAGCCCGGCCGATCTCGCGAGGATGCAGGACGCGCTGGAGCGCATGCGCCGCCATGGCCTCGCCGCCCAAGAGGGGCGCGCCGCGGACCAGGACTTTCACCGCGCCATCCTCGCCGGCGCCGGCAATGAGGTGCTCGTCACCCTCTCCAGCGCCATCGCCGCCGCCGTGGGCTGGACCACGATCTACAAGCAGCGCCGCAGCCCCCTGCCGCGCGACCCGCTGCCCGAGCACGAAGACGTCTGGCGCGCGATCGCGGCGGGCGACGCGCCCGGCGCACACGCGGCCATGGCGCGCCTCGTGGCGCTCGCGCTGGCCGATACCGAATTGTCCCTGGAAAGGGAGGCGCCCCGCGCGGGCTTCGGCGGAGGCTAAGTTTAAAGCCTTTCTTGTTGAAGAACCGCTCAACACTCTTTGGGAGCGGCCTTAGTGGTTGTCGCGCGGGGGGTGGAAGGTCTGGGCGATGCGCTGATAGGCCTCCGCGCCCTCGAGCACGCCGCCCTGGTCAAGCTGGCCCACGCGCGCGCGCTGGATTTCCTGCCAGGGGGTCTGCGAGGGCGGGTAGGCATAGCCCCCCGCGGCCTCGAGCGCAGCGCGCCGGTCGGCGAGGGCGGCTTCGTCCACCAGCACGTCCACGCGCCGGCGGCGTAGATCGATCCGGATGCGGTCCCCCGTGCGCAGCAAAGCCAGATTGCCCCCGACAGCCGCCTCCGGCGCGGCGTTCAGTATCGATGGCGAGCCCGAGGTGCCCGACTGGCGCCCGTCCCCGATACAGGGCAGTTCGAGGATCCCGCGCTGGATCAGCGCCGCGGGCGGGCGCATGTTCACCACCTCCGCCGCGCCCGGATAGCCGATCGGCCCCGCCCCGCGCATCACGAGGATCGAGCGCGCGGTGGCGGCGAGGCCGGGGTCGTCGATGCGGGCGTGGTAATCCTCGGGTCCGTCGAACACGATGGCCTCGCCCTCGAACGCCTCTAGATCTTGCGGGTCGCTTAGATAGCGGGCGCGAAAGGTTTCCGAGATCACGCTCGTCTTGAGGATCGCGGCTTCGAACAGGTTGCCGGAGAGGACGAGGAAGCCTGCCTGCGCGAGAAGCGGCTTTTCGAACGGGCGGATCACGAGATCGTCCTCGATCGCAGCCGCCGCGCAGGTCTGCCCGATCGTGCGGCCGGTGACGGTGAGCGCGTTCCCGCGCAGAAGCCCGTGGCGCAGGAGCTCGCCCATCACCGCAGGCGCGCCGCCCGCGCGGTAATAATCCTCGCCCAGATATTCCCCCGCCGGCTGCAGGTTCACGAGCAGCGGCACGTCGCGCCCATAGGTTTCAAAGTCAGAGAGAGTCAGCTCAACGCCCATATGGCGCGCGATGGCGATCAGGTGGATCGGCGCGTTGGTGGAGCCGCCGATGGCGGAATTGACGACGATGGCGTTGAGGAAGGCCTCGCGCGTGAGGATGGCGCTGGGGCGCAGGTCCTCGCGCACCATCTCGACGATGCGCAGCCCGGTGCGGTAGGCGGCCTCCTGGCGGTCCCGGTACGGAGCGGGGATGGCGGCGGCGCCGGGAAGCTGCATGCCGAGCGCCTCGGCCAAAGTGTTCATCGTCGTGGCCGTGCCCATCGTGTTGCAATAGCCGACTGAAGGCGCGGAGGAGGCGACCATTGTCAGGAACTGGCGCGCGTCGATCTCGCCCGCGGCGAGCATGCGGCGCGCTTTCCACACGACCGTCCCTGATCCCACCCGCTCGCCCTTCAGCCATCCGTTCAGCATCGGCCCCACCGACAGCGCGATGGCGGGAATGTTGACGGTGGCGGCGGCCATCAGGCAGGCGGGGGTCGTCTTATCGCAGCCGATCGTCAGCACCACGCCGTCGAGCGGGTAGCCGTGCAGCACCTCGACGAGGCCGAGATAAGCGAGGTTGCGGTCGAGCCCCGCGGTGGGGCGCTTGCCGGTTTCTTGAATGGGATGGACCGGGAATTCGAGCGCGATCCCGCCGGCGGTGCGCACGCCCTCGCGGAGGCGCTCGGCCAGAACGAGGTGGTGGCGGTTGCAGGGGCTCAGGTCCGAGCCGGTCTGCGCGATCCCGATCACCGGCTTGCCCGATTGCAGCTCCTCCAGCGTCAGCCCGTAATTGAGGTAGCGCTCCAGATACAGCGCCGTCATGTCGACATTGGCGGGATTGTCGAACCAGGCGCGGGAGCGGAGTTTGGAGGCGGTCATCGCGGCTTTTCCGATGCGGGCTTCGGGATTGACGGCCCCCGCGATAGCATTTACGCAGACAATTGCAATCAGGGACCCGCAGAAGGTCTCGCTGCGTTCCATGCGGGAGGATGAAAGCTTTGGCGCGCCTTGACCTCGCTTCCACACCCCTCGCTGCCGGTCATTCCTCCCCCGCATCAGGCAGTCGCGCGGCGCTCACGCTGCTGGCCAGCCTCTTCTTCATCTGGGGCTTTATCACGGTGCTGAACGACGTGCTCGTTCCGCACCTGAAAGCGGTGTTCGACCTCAACTACACCCAATCCATGCTGATCCAGTTCGTCTGGTTCATCGCCTATTTCGTGGCGTCGTGGCCGTCGGCGCTGGCGCTGGAGCGGCTGGGCTACAAGCGCTCGATGGTGTTGGGGCTGTGCGTCATGGCGGCGGGGGCGCTCTGCTTCTTGCCGGCCGCGCACTTTGTGTCGTTCGCCTTTTTCCTCGGCGCGTTGTTCGTGCTGGCCGCCGGCATCACGCTGCTGCAGGTGGCGGCGAACCCGTACGTGGCGGTGGTCGGCTCGCCCGAGACCGCCTCGTCCCGGCTCAATCTGGTGCAGGCGTTCAATTCCGCGGGGACGATGGCGGCGCCGCTGTTTGGCGGGCTGCTGATCCTCCAAGAGACAAGGGTCGAGCAGGGCCCGCTGACCCCGGCGGAGCGGCTGGCGGACGCCCAATCCGTGCAAGCGCCGTATCTGTTCATCGCCGGCGTCCTGCTGGTGCTGGCGGTGGTGATCGCGCGGTATCGCCTGCCGGCGCTGGGCGTGGCCGCGCGCCGCCTCGCTCCCGAGCAGCGCCGGAAACTGAGCCTCTGGCGCCACCGCAACCTCGTGTTCGGCGTGCCCGCCATCTTCATCTATTTGATCGCCGAGATCGGCGTGGGCAGCCTGTTCATCAGCTTCCTCATGCGTCCCGAGATCGGGGGCTTGAGCGCGGCGGAAGCCGGAGGCTATCTGACTTTGCTCTGGGGGGGGATGATGGTGGGGCGCTTTGTCGGCAGCGCGCTCCTGCGTCGCTTCTCCGCCGAGGCGGTGCTGGCGGGGGCCGCGATCGGGGCGTTCGTGCTGATCATGATTGCGGTGCTGGCGAGCGGGGCCGTGGCGCTCTGGGCGCTGACTTTGGTGGGCCTGTTCCACTCGGTGATGTTTCCCACCATCTTCACGCTCGGCATACGCGGGCTCGGGCCTTTGACGGAGGAGGGCTCGGGGCTTCTGATCATGGCCATCGCCGGCGGGGCGCTCGCCACCGCGCAGGGCTGGCTCGCGGACCGGTACGGGCTGCAGGCCTCGTTCCTGCTGCAGGCGGCGTGTCAGCTCTACGTGCTGTTCTATGCGCTCTGGGGCGCGCGCCCGGGCCCTGCGCACGGCGCGCAGGCGTAGGCTTTTAGGCGAGCATGTCAGGGCCCAGATCGGCGATCCGGGTGCGTCCCGTCAGCGCCATGGCCACCCGCATCTCCGCCTCGATCAGCGCCAGCACGTGCGCCACCCCCGCCTCGCCCGCCGCCGCAAGCCCATAGGCCCAGGCCCGCCCCAGCAGCACGCCGCGCGCGCCCAGCGCCAGCATCCGCACGACGTCGAGCCCCGAGCGCACGCCCCCGTCCGCCAGCACGCACACCCGCTCCCCCACCGCCTCCACGATCCCCGGCAGTGCGGCCGCGGTGGAGAGCGCCCCGTCCAATTGCCGGCCGCCATGGTTGGACACGATGATCGCGTCCGCGCCCAAGGCTGCGGCGGCGCGCGCATCCTCGGGGTCGAGCACGCCTTTGAGGATCAGCTTTCCGGGCCAGGCCGCGCGCACGGCTTCGAGATCGGCCCAGGTGCACGAGGCGTCGAAATTGTCCCGCATCCAGGCGAAGAAATCGCCCATCGCGGTTTTCCGCCCCAGCCGCGGGGCGATGTTGCCCAGCGCATGCGGGCGGCCCATCACGCCCACGTCCCACGCCCAGCCCGGGCGCTGCAGCGCCTGCCACAGCCGGCGCAGATCCCCGAGCGCGCCGGCCGCGCCCGCAAGGCCGGAGCGGTAATCGCGGTAGCGGGCCCCCGGCGCGGGCATATCGACGGTGAAGATCAATGCCGGGCAGCGCGCGGCTTCGGCCTGCGCCAGCAGATCGGCCATGAAGGCGCGGTCGCGGATCATGTAGAGTTGGAACCAGAACGGGGCGGTGACGCCCGCCGCCACCTCGCCGATCGAACACGCAGAGACGGTGGAAAGGCAGAACGGGGCGCCCGCCTTCTCCGCCGCGCGCGCAGCCTGCACCTCCCCGCGCCGTGCATTCATGCCCGCAAGGCCGACGGGGCCCAAGATCACCGGCATCGCCAAAGTCTGACTGAGGAGGTGGGTCGAAAGGTCAATGTGGGAAACATCCACCAACACGCGCTGGCGCAAGGCGATGCGCTCGAGGTCCGCGACGTTGCGCCGGAGCGTCAGCTCCCCAAACGAGCCGCCATCGATGTACTCGAACAAAAAGCGCGGCAGGCGCCGGCGCGCCAGCTCCCGGTAATCGAGGATTGAGGCCGCCTTCACCGCGCCTTGCCTGTCATGTCTGATCGCCTCCGCCCTTGCGCTTGTCCGTGTGGACGCCGTATAGCTGCCTGACTTTTGTCTGAGCAATACCGATGGCGTTTTCCCTGGTGCAGTATCGTGATTCTTCGGATCGCCGCGGGGTCGCGGCGATGGACGCGGCGGGAGACGCGCGCGAGATCGTGGGCGTGGAATCGACCTATGCGCTCGCCCGGGCCGCGGCGGAAGCGGGGCGCAGTCTTGCGGCCCAGGCGGAGGCGTTCGGCTTCGGCGGTGCGGTCGATCTGACGCTCGCGGAGGCGCAGGGGCGCATGCTGGCGCCGATCGATCATCCCGATCCCGCGCATCTGCTTTTGTCCGGCACCGGGCTCACGCATCTGGGTTCTGCGGAAGGCCGCGACCGGATGCACCGCGCCGCCGCCGCGGGCCAACGCACCGACAGCATGAAGATGTTCCAGATGGGCCTCCAAGGCGGCAAGCCGCCTCCGGGCGAGATCGGCGTGCAGCCGGAATGGTTTTACAAAGGCTCCGGGGCCGCGCTTGCAGGCCCGGGGCAGGCGCTGGTTTCGCCCGCATTCGCGCTGGATTTTGGCGAGGAGCCGGAATTGGCCGGCATCTATCTGATCGGGCCGGACGGAACGCCGTTGCGCCTGGGCTTCGCGCTGGCCAACGAATTCTCCGATCATGTCACGGAGCGCGGCAATTATCTCTGGCTCGCCCATTCCAAACTTCGCCCTGCCGCGCTCGGCCCCGAACTGCGCACGGGCCCGCCCCCGCCCCGCATCGAGGGGATGAGCCGCATTTACCGCGCGGGCGCGGTGTTGTGGGAAAAATCGTTCGCCACCGGCGAGGAGGCGATGTCGCACAGCATCGACAATCTGGAGCGGCATCATTTCAAATATCCCCTGTTCCGCCGCCCCGGCGATGTGCATGTGCATTTCTTCGGGACGGCCACCTTGTCCTTTTCCGACGGGGTGCGGGCGCAGGCGGGGGATGTGTTCGAGGTGTCGGGCGCGCCGTTCCGGTTCGCGGTGCGCAATCCGGTGGCGGTGGCGCAAGAGGCCTGGCCGGGCGTGCGCGCGCTCTGAGGCGTCTATGGCGGCGGCGTCTGGGGGTTCGGAGTGGCGTATTGCGTGGCGCCGGGCCCAGTCCCGTGCGCATTCGCGCCGAGCACTTCGAACTGGTAGGTCTGTCCGTTCGTCAGCGTACGGAAATTGTGCTCGAGCGCGCCCTCGACCGTGACGGTGGCGTCCCAGATCCCGGGCTTGGTCCCGATCCGCACCAGATAGCGCGTGGCGTCGGGAACCGCGCTCCAAGAGAGGCGCACCGCCTTGTCGTTCGCCGCCGGCACGAACACGCGCGGCGCCTGCGTGGGCGGAGCCTTCGCGGCGGGCGCAGGCAGGGCGGTGACGATGGGCGCGCCTTCAGACACCGCCTGCACGGCGAAATCGTCAAAGCGCGCAGCGCCCCAGCCCGATCCGACGCCGGCCTGACCCGCGCCGTGGCGGCTGTCGCGGATGGACAGCACTTGGCGCCCATCGATCAGGCCGGTGATCTCGTCCCCCTGCACTTTAAGCGCGATCGCACGCCAGGCGTCGCCGCGCCCGGGGCCGGCGTTCCCGCTGGCGAGCGGGGGGGCTTTCACCGCGGCGAGCAGGTCCCAGGCCCCGTTTGCCCGCACCCGGAACTGGTAGCCCTGCATCTGCCCGTCCGAGCTGACTTTGGAAACCCGCGCCAGCACGCTGACATAGTTTTCCCCCTCCGGCTCGCCCGCCGCCGAGACGGTGTAATCGCGCCAGTCCGGCGCGCCGACGAGGCTTGCCGCGCCGAGTTCGGCCATGGTCACCCAATAGGTCCAAGGGATCGGCGCCTGGAGCGTGCGCTGGTGCAGGCAGCCGCCCGCGCGACCGGCCCCGCAAGGGGCGATCTCGAAGGCGCCGTTCACGTCGTAGAAATAGCGCGGCGCCCCGGAGGTTTGGCGCTCGAAGCTTTCGGCGAACGGCGCGGGGAAGGGCGCGTCGGCGGGCGCGATTGCTGCGCCCTTGCCCTGGCCTTTGGTGGTGGAGAGGGTGTAGAGGCTGTTGGCCGCTGCGCGCAGGCGATAGCGCCCGGCCTTCGGCCTTATCGTCGCTATACGGACGAAGTGGGATTGCGCGTCGCTGCGCCAGACCTGAACGGGCCCGCGCGAGAGCCCCTCGCCCACCACGAACTCGAAATCCTGCGGCCCTTGCGCGGCCAGCGTTTCGATCACGACGCTATAATTGCGCCCCCCGCGTAGCGTGACATAGCTCCCGACATCGGCCAGGACGCCGCTCGCGCGGTCGAGGTATCGCCAGCCGGGCTTGGTGAATTGGGTCGTGTGCGCCACCACCCAGAGCGGGGACATCACCTTATAATGGCCCGACCAGGGCCGGTTCGCGCGCATGAGGCCGGCGTTGGGGAGTTCCAACGTGTCATAATAGGCGGTGACGAGGTTCCAGATATTGGTCGATGTCAGGCGTCCCTGGATGTAATTGCGGTTCAGCAGTTCGGCCAAGGGCGGCGATTGCTCCCCGCGCGCGCCCCAGGAATCGCTCCAGGGCCCGTCCTCGCTGGACCATATCGGCTTGCCCCAAAGGGCTGACTTCTCCCTCGCCTTGGCGGTGCTTTGAAAGCGAGGATAATGGCTGGCGATGATGTCGACCGCCTCGCGCACGGCGGGGTCGCGCTCCATCGTGTCCACGATCGTCCATTCATTGACGAGATCGTCGGCGGCGATCTTGGTGTCGAGGCCGGCGGCGTCCAGCGCGCGGCGCAGGGTGACGATGAAGGCGGGGTCCATGCGGGTCTCGTTCCAGATCCCCAACGTGTCGATCTTGAGCCCGTGCACACGCTTGGCGCCGGCCACGAAGTTCACGAGGTAGCGCGCCGTCGCCTCGGAATTTGCTTTGCCCACCCAGCCCGGAAAGTTCCAGGCGAGCGCGTGCAGCGTGATGTCAGGATTGCGCCGCTTGGCCTCCTTCATCAGCCACCATTGATAGCCGCGCGTGTAATCCTCCTCGTCGGGGGTGCGCATGTGGGTGGGCTCGGCGCCTTCGGTGGCGTTGCCTTCGCTGCCGATCTCGACTTTCAGGGCGTGTAGGGAGGCGCCGTATTGGGGCTTGAACAGGTAATCGAGGATTTGCGCGCGCTGGGGCTCGGGATAATCCACCAGCAGGCGCGAGGTCGCCCCGCCCCCGGACGTGGCGCCCACGCCGTCAAAGCGCCCCCCCGGCCCCGAGGCGTCCAGCACCACCTGCACCGGCGCGCCCGCAGCCGCCGCCGTCCCTGCGCACGCGATTATGGCCGCCGCCGCCGCAAAAATCGCCCCTCGCATGCGCGCCCTCCCTGAACTTGCCCGTACGCTGACAGATGACGGAAGGTTCGACAATCAAAATTGAGACATACGTCTTAACATGCGATCGCCCAGGCGGTAGCCTGCAGCCAACGAGAAGCGCGAGGGAAAAATGGCGATCCGGACTTCGAGACGCGCCTTGATTGCGGGCGCCGCGGGCGTGGCGGGCGTGGCGGGCCTTGGCGGCGCGGGCGTCACGCCCCTGGCCTGGGCCAAGGCGGGGGGCTCTCAAACGCTTTCGCTGCGGCCGAGCGCGTTCGTGATCGACGGCAAGCCGGTTTTCCTGACCTTCGGCTCGGTGGATTATTTCCGCTGCCCGCGCGAATTGTGGCGCGACCGGCTGCTGCGGGCCAAGCGCGCGGGCGTCAACGCCATCGCCTTCTACGTCGCCTGGAATTTCCACGAGCGCGAGGACGGCGTGTTCACCTTCGAGGGTGACGCCGATCTCGGCGCCTTCATTGACACCTGTCAGGCGCTCGGCCTTTACGCTTTCCCCCGCGTGGGGCCGTTCATCTGCGCGGAATGGGAGGGAGGGGGGCATCCGGCCTGGCTGACCACGAAGCCGGGGATCGAACTGCGCACGCAGAACGAAGCCACCCTCTTTTATGTGCGCCGCTGGTTCGGCGCGCTCATGGGCGTGCTTGCGCCGCGGCAGGTCACGCGCGGGGGCCCGATCGTGATGGTGCAGCAGGAGAACGAGTATTTCTTCGTCGGCCGCGAGCGGGTGCGCGACTACCAGGCGAGCCTGGTGCTGTTCCTGCGCGAGTTCGGCATCGAGGTTCCCATCAGCGATTGCAATGGCGCACGCGCCGAGACGCGGATCCCCGGATCGATGGCGACGCTCAATGGCGGGGGCTCCGAAAACATCCGTACCCTGCGCAAATTGCAACCCGACAAGCCTGCCGTCATCAGCGAGCTTTACACCGATTACATCACCATGTGGGGCTGGCCGGTGAATTCCTACCCCACCACGGGCCATGTGTTGCATCAGGCGATGGACACCTTGGCCGAGGGCGGGATGATCGCCTGGTTCATGTTCCATGGCGGCACCAATTTCGGCTATTGGGCCAGCACGAGTTGGAAGTCGGATCAATCTTTCGTGACCACCCGCTATTACAGCCGCGGGCCGATCGCGGAGGGCGGCGCGTTCAATCCGACCTATTACGCCGCGAAGTCCGTAAGCCTGTTGGCCTCCAATCTCGGCGCGTTCCTGGCGGAAGGCGCGCCGGGGCCCGCGCCCGTCGCGGTCGCGGGGCCGGTGCAGGCGCGCGCGATCCTTGGCCCCCGCGGGGCGCTCGTGTTTGTCTTGCCGGAGCAGCCCGAGGCGGTCGCCATGGTGTACCATACCGACAATAGCGGCGGCCCGCTGATCCAACTTGGCGAAGACTGGCCGATGCCGGAGATCGCGTCCGCGGCGGGGGTGTTGCGTCTCGGTTCCGGCCGGGATGTGGAGTTGGCGGAGCCCTCCTCGACCCCGGTCGTGCTTCCGTGGCGTTTGGAGGTCGATCCGGGCCTGCGCATCGATTACGCCAACGCGACCTTGTTGGGCCTCGCCGGCGACCGCGCGCGGCGGGTGATCGTGTTGCGCGGCGGGGCGGGCCGGCGGGGGGTGATCGCGATCAACGGCCAGGAGGCGGAGTTCGTGTTCGGCGAGGAGCCGGTCCAAATCCCCGTGGCGGGAGCGCTGGTGCTGGCGGTGTCCACCACGCTGGCGGACCGGACGTGGTTCGCGGAGGGACGCGTGTTGATCGGGCCTACTTATGTCGGGGAGGCGCAAGGGGACCGCCATGTCTGCTTTCTCGACGGGTCGGGCGGCGTGATCACAGCGGTATCCAGGCGCGGGACGGTGACACGCCGAGAGACGCCCCGCCAGGCGGCAGCGAGCGCGCATGTTCCGCTTACGGACTGGATTTCCTCGCCCCTGCCCGAGATCGCCGGCGGCGGGGAGGGGTGGCGCGCGCTCGCCGCGCCCGCCCCGGTGGAGACGTTCAAGGCTTATGCGGGCTACACGTGGTACGGCGCGCGCATACGCTCCGAGACGGCGCGGCGCACCGGACTTGTGTTCACCGCCGCCTCCGACCGGCTGACCGTGTTTGTCAATGGCGCGCGCATGGGCGTGTGGGGGCGGGGCGAGGGCGGCGAGCGCGACGCCCTGCCCATCGATCTTGAAGCGGGCGAGAACGCGCTTGTGTTCCTGTGCGACAATATGGGCCGCCGGTCCGAGGGCGCCGAGCAGGACCGCAAGGGCATTGTCGGGCCGGCCTATATCGACGGTGCGCCCCGCCCGGTTCCGGTCCCGGTCTTGTCTGGTCCGGCCGCGCCGGTCACACAATCGTGGCGCTGGCAGACCTACAGACACTATTACCCCGATGCGCCTCTGCAGCGCGCGACCTATACCGTCACGCCGAGGCCGGGCGAGGGGCTGATGCTGTCGCTGCGCTGGTTTCCCCATTATGCCTGGATCAGCGTGGACGGGCAGGTGATCGCCGAGCATCCGGGCGATCTCGCGCTCGCGGACGGCACGGCCTTCAGCAGCCATGTCTTGGACCCTTACCTCAAAGGACGCCCGGTCCGGATCGAGCTCGCCTATGCCGGAGGGCCCGTCGGCGATCTAAGCCGGCACGTCGGGCTGATCAGCTATCCCAAGGCCGGGGCGCTGGGGGACTGGCGGTTTCGGGAATGGCGCGATCCGCTCCAAACCGGCCCCGCGCGCGCGGGCCAGCCCACCTGGTGGACCTGTACGTTCGACCGCCCGAGCGCGCCCGGCCCGCTCTTTCTGGCCACGAAGGGTCTTCGCAAGGGCCACGCTTATCTGAACGGGCGCGCGCTTGGCCGCTATTGGGAGATCGGGCCACAGCACGCGCTTTACATGCCCGAGCCCTGGTTCGCCGCGCGCAACACGCTGGTTATCTTCGACGAAGAGGGCGCCCGCCCAGACCAGACTTACATCCTGCGCGACGCGCGCGCCCCCACGCACTCTTTGGTGTTCTAAGTCTTATCAGGGCGCGCCCGCGGCCCCCAGCAGGCCCCGATAGGCGGGCTCAAGGCCCGCTTTGTCGATGATGGCCTGGACCGCCGCCGGCGGTTTGCCAGGGAAGTAAAGGATCGGGTTTTCGATCGTGTTCAGCCCGGTCTTGGCCCCGAAGCCGTTCTTGCCGGGCTGGCAGGTGTTGTAGAAGGCGCCGTTATGGCTGTAATTGCCGCTAAAGCGGTTGTCGTAATTGTTGGATAGCGCGCCGCAATTGGTCTGGCCGAAAAAGGTCGCGTCCGCGACCACGTTGCCTGTCACCGTGTATCCGCTCGTGCCCTCGTCGAGATAGATCCCGCCCACATAGACGCGGCGCACGTCGTGCACATAATTGCCGATGATGGTCGATCCCGGCTGCGCGCCGAGCGTGTAGACGGCGCCGCCATCGGCCATACGCGTCTGGTGTCTGGAGATGTCATTGTAGCGGATATGGTTGGCGGCGTTGATCGTCGGGTGCTTGAACCCGGAATGGCCCCCGGCGTCGATCCAGCCCCAGCCATAACCGACCGAGATGGCCGAATAGCTCAGGTTCCGGAGCACATTATGCTCCACCACCGTCTCGCGCACGTGCCCCACGAAAACGCCCAGCGTGTCGAAGAATTCCGCCGCCGCGCCGTCGATCACATTGTTGGCGACGCGCACGTCGCGGGTGATGCGCGGGCTCGCGCATGCCGCCACATCCCCGCACGGGTGGTGATCCTCCACCGCCACCCCGCCCACCTGCACGCCGGAGCCCGAAATGTCTGTAAACAGATTGCCCTCCACGCGCGCGCCCTGCACGCCGCGGATGAGCGCCAGACCCGTCGCCCCCAGATGCGCAAACCGGTTTCCCTCGAGCGCCACCGCGCGCGCGAACTCCACCGACACCGCGGCGGGCACATAGTCGAGCCAGGTAAAATTCTCCGGATTGTAGAAGCCGATTCCGGGATCGGGGGCGACGATCGAGGTGTTGTCGAGGTCATGGCGGGTCAACAGAAAGAGGCCCGCCTGGAGAGAGGCGTAGCCGCCGACTTTCGCCGCCAGACTTTGATCCAGAAACCAGCCCGCATGCTCGAAGGCCAGCCCCTTGATCGTCACATTGCGCAGCAGGGCCCGCTCGCCGTCCCCGCGCAGGGTGAGCAGGCGCTCGGTCGAGCCCAACACGGCGCTAAGGGTCTCGGGCTTCTCCCCGGCGCGGGGGATGTAGAACACCGTAGGCCCCCCGCCCGCCACCGCGCCGGTGCGGTCCAGCACCCATTGCCCCGGACGGGCGAGCAATTCGTAGGCGTTCTCGATATAGATGCCCACATCGACGCGTTGGCTGTTCTCGAAACATCCGCGCGCCACCCGGATTTCCTCGCGCGTCGCGCTTTCCACGGGGCACCGCGAAATCTGCCATTGCCACATCCGCACGAGCTCGATGTCCGTCAGGTTGCGGAAGCCCGAGATGTCGCCCTGCTCGGCGAAGCGGTAGCCGGTTTTGGTGATCTTGAGGCCTTCCAGCCTGTCCCGCGAGCGGGCCCGTTCCGCGCGGGCGCCGTTGACGTACAGCGTGCGGTAGGCGGCGGCGCTGGGGGCGGGGGCGGCCCAGATGTTGCGGGCGGGGTCGTGCAGGCGCCAGCCTGTCACCGCGACGCCCCCGCTGATCACCGGTCGCGCGCCAGGCGCGGCTTGCCAGATGATCTTGTGCCCGTTGCGGCCGCTGTCGCTGACGCGCGCGCTTTCGACCAGCTCGATCGGGCGGGTCCGGGCGTAGGTTCCGTCGAGGAAGAGGATGCGGATGTCTTCGCGCTGGTTGCGGGCGGCGCGACGGGCGCGCTGCTGGGCGGCCTCGATCGTGCAGGGAGAGGCGCTGGCGCAGGCGGCGTCGGCCCGGCCCTGCGGGCTGACGTAAAAGTCTTTCGCCTCGGCAGGCCCCCACAGGCAGGCGGCCGCGACCAGCGCGAGAAGGAAACGAGTCAGGCCCATCGCACCCATATGTCCGTATTATGAGACAATATTTGTACTATATGAGACTTTAGCGACAGGCGGAACAGGCCGCAACAGCCGCGCCACCGCGATCCCGGCGAGGGCGGCGGCGCTGCACCCGGCGAAGGCGAGGATGGCGAAGCTCTGCATGCCGTAGCGCTGGGAGACCGCGCCGGCGAGCGCGCTGCCGGCGGCGCCGAACAGGATGAGCGCGCTGCCCGTCGCCGAGGCTACCCGCCCGCGCGGGTCCACCCGCACCGCGAGATCGAAAATATAAGGATAGACAAACCAATAGAGCGCCACCCAGAGCGAGAACGAGATCCAGAACGCCCATGGCGAGCCCGAGACCAGGAACGCGAACGAAACCGCCCCGATCGCGATAAGCCCGAAGGCCAAAGGCGCCGCGACCCCGCGGCCCGTCCCGATCCGCGCCGCCGCCACCCCGCCTACGGCCCCGATCAGAGACACCACCGACATGCCCGAGCCGAGCTCGGCCCCGCGCAGGCCCACCCCCGCCCCGACCCGCTCCACGAACACGAACACACCGTTGGTGGCGATCGCGAACAGCCCCATCACGCCCATCACCGCCAGGATCGACAGCGCCCGCACCGGGCCGTGCGCGCCTGGAGCGTCGGTAGGCGGCGAGGCCTTCGCGCGCTCGGTCCTGAAGGGCATGGCCAGCAGCGGCAGGCTCAGCGCCAAGGCGTAGGCGGAAAGGCCCGCAAACACCCCCCCATGCCCGAACCGCTCCGAGCCAAAGCCCAGAGCCGGATTGAGGAGCGTCCCCAGCAGCAAGGAGATCACGCCCGCCGCCGCATAGGCGCGCGCGGGCGAGGCGGCGGCCGCCCCGGCCGCGGACGCGGTGGAATAGATCACCCCGAAGCCGACGCCAGACAGAACGCGCCAGAACGCCAGCGCCCAGACCCCCTCAGCGGCCGCCGAAAGCGCCTGCGCCGCCAGCGCCAGGGCCGCGCCCGAGAGCGTCAGCGCCTTATGCGGCAGGCGGTGGATGAACGGGGAAAGCCCCACCATCACAAGCCCCATCGCCGCCATCTCCGCGGTGGACATCAGCGTGGCCTGCTGCACGTCGAGGCCGGCGCTGTCGATCAGCGCGCCGACGATCCAAGGGGTGGCGCTTTGGCTGGCGAGGCCAAGCGTGGTGCCCAGCCCGACGAGCCAGGTGACGCGGTCGGGCCAATAGGTGGAAAGCGATGCGGGAGCGGGCGGCCGGGCCATGGTTTTCCCTCGCGGAACAGCCCGCTGGCGGCAAGCCTATGTCACGTCTCGCTATTCGACAATGCAGTATTGTTATGTGAGACGATCGCGCCCTCCAGCCGGAACACCTGCTCCAGAGGCCGCCACGGATCGCCGCCGCCCTCGCCGGGCTCCAGGCACGCCGCGGTCAGCACCCGCCAGGCCTCGGCGCGGGGATCACGATCAAGCGCCTCCATATCCGCCTCGAAGTCCGCGCCCAGATAGGTGAAGGAGGCGAACAGCAGGTTTTCGGGCTCGTGCAGGTAGATCGTATAGTCGACGATATGGGCCGCCTGGAGCAGGGCGAGGATTTCGGGCCAGGGGGCGGCGTGCAGGGCGCGATACTCGGCGCTCTTCTCCGGCCGGAGCCGGGCGGTCCACCCCATGCGGCGGCTCATGCGGGCGGGTCCAGGCGATAGGCCGCGCGCGCGGCGCCGGCGAACAGCCAGGCCCGGTCCTGCGCGCTCAGATCGGCGGCCGCCGCCTCCGCCAGCGCGAGCCAGGCGGGGTAGGCGCTATGGAGGTTCACTACCGGCCAGTCGCTGCCCCACAGCACCCGCCGCGCCCCGAACGCGTCCAGGATCATGCGCGCCACATCGCTCGCGCGCCGGCGCATCGCCTCGGGCGGGATAGGCTGCGCCAGCCCGGAAAACTTGCAGGCCATATGCGGATAGGCGGCGAGATCGCGCATCAGCCCCGCCCATACGCTGGCAGACGAGACATCCTCCCCCGGCGCGCCGGCGTGGTCGAGAATGATCGCAAGACCGGGCGAGCGGTCGGCGCGGGCGAGCACGCCAGGCAGGTCGGCGTGCTCCACCAAGGCGTCGAGCGTGAGGCCGCGCTCCGCCAGCGCCTCCATCGCAGGATCGAGCGCGGGATCGGCCAGGCCCGCCGGCGTGCGACACTCCTCCCCAGCGACGCGCACGCCCTTCAGCGCGCCGCCGGCGGCGCCGGCCAGGGCCGCGATCCGCGCCGGCGCGTCCGGCGCCCAAAGGTCCGCCCAGCCGACGACGCCCGCATCGCTGGGCGTCGCGCCCGCGAGGTCGAGGAGGAAGCGCGTCTCGGCCTCGGTGCGGGCCGCCTGCACCAGCACGGTTCGCCCCACCCCCGCCTGCGCCAGCAGCGGGGCGAGATGTTCGGGCAGGAAGTCGCGGCGGAGGGGCTCCAGATCGGGCGTCAGCCAGTCATAATCGCCCCGGTCGAGGCGCCAATAATGCTGGTGGCTGTCGAGGATTGCGCCCGCCACGGCTCACCGGCGCGGCAGGTCTTCGGCCAGCCCGATCTGGCCCGCCGTCTGGCGGATGCGCTGGATCAGGGCCTCAAATTCCGCCTCCTCGCAGCGCGCGGCGACGGTGATAGAGATGGCGGCCACGCCATAGCCGCTCGCGTCCCGGATCGGGGCGGCGACGCAGCGCGCCCCCAATTCGCATTCCTCCTGGTCGAGCGCGTAGCCGGCCTCGCGCACCGTCTCGATCTCCTTCAGCCACCGCGCGGGGTCGGTGATGGAATGGGGGGTGCGGCCGGGGAGGCCCGCGTCGGCGACCGCCTGCGCCAGCTTGGGATCGGCGTCGAACGCCACCAGGCATTTGCCGAGCGCGGTGACGTTCAAAGGCCGCCGCTGGCCGATGGCGGAGGACAGCGTCATCCGGTCCGGGCTTTCGGCCTTGTCCACATAGACGATCTCGAAGCCGTCGCGGATGCCCAGATTGATCGTGTGGCCCACCTCGCGGACGAAGCCGTCCATCGCCTCCTTGACGCGCCGGCGCAGCGTCGCCCAATTCCCGGCCATCGCGGCCAGCGCGATGATTTTCGGGCCAAGCTGCCACATCGGCCGCTTCGGCACGGCGGTGACCAGCCCGAATTCCTGCAGCTCGCTCAGGAAGCGGTAGGCGGTGGGACGCGAAAGGCCCGTGATCCGCAGCAATTCCGCGATGCTGACCCCGGACGGATCGCCGCTCTCGCCGACCGCGAACAGCAGCCGCAACGCCTTGCCGAGCGAGGTTTCCCGTTCGCTCTCCATCCGCCGTTCGTCCATCCAGGGCCGCCTTTTTCCAGTCTAGGCCAGATTCTAGGCCAGGGCGCGGGCCGATCGCCACTTGAAAACAGTCTCGATATAAGAAACACTTGTCTGAATGTTGCGACAATTTGCCTGCGGCGGGCTGGCTGGGATGGACGGAGCAACCGGGATGCACGGGCCAAGAGGTGCGGTGGGGCGGCTGTCGGGCAAGCGCGTTCTGGTCACCGCCGCCGCACACGGCATCGGGCGCGCCTGCGCGGCGCTGTTCCGCACCGAGGGGGCGGAGGTGTGCGCCACCGACATCGACGCCGCCGGGCTGGAAAGCCTCGCAGCGCCGGGGATCGAAACGGCCCGGATCGACGGCGCCGATCCGGTCGCCCTGCAGGATTTTTTCCGGTCCGCAGGGACGTTCGACAGCGTCGTGCACTGCGTGGGCTACGTCCATAGCGGCACTGTGCTGGAATGCGGGCCGGAAGATTGGCGCCGCTCCTTCTCCGTCAATGTGGACAGTTTCTACCTGCTGCTGCGCCACGTCCTGCCGCCGATGGTCGCCGCGGGGGCAGGCAGCGTGGCGTGCATCGCCTCGGTCGCCTCCTCGGTGAAGGGCCTGCCCAACCGCGCAGCCTATGGCGCCACCAAAGCCGCCATGATCGGGCTGGTGAAATCGGTGGCGGCCGATTTTGTGGCCAAGGGCGTGCGCTGCAACGCGGTGTGCCCCGGCACGATCACCTCCCCGTCCCTGCGCCAGCGCGTCCAGGATCTGGGCCAGACATTGGGCGACGACGCCGCCGCCGAACGCGCCTTCATCGAGCGCCAGCCGATGGGCAGGCTGGGCGCGCCCGAGGAGGTCGCCGCCATGTGCCTCTATCTCGCCAGCGATGAAAGCCGGTTCGTGACCGGCCAGGTGTTCAACATCGACGGCGGCATGACGATCTAGCCGGCCCCTGAGGGAGAAGAGCGTGCTCGAGGGGTTTCAGATCGCCCTCTATGACGTCCCGAGCGACCGCCCCATCGGCGATCGGCGGGTGCGGATCGAGCGTCTGCGGGTGGGCGCGCTGCAGCTGATCGACGCCTCTGGGCAGGAGGGCCTGGGCTTCTTTTCCTCACTCGAGGCGCCGTTTCCCGCGCACGCCCGGCTCCAGGCTTTCTTCGAGGACAGTGTCTGGCCCCAGCTTGTCGGGCGCGCTGCGGCAGGCCTCGCTCTGGCCGTTCCCGAAGCCGGACGCAAAGCCCTGCCGTTCAACCTGGATAATGCGATTGACCAGGCGCTCTGGGACCTCGCGGCCAAGCGCGCGGGGCTGCCGCTGCATCGCCTGCTCGGGGCGGGTGTGGACACAGTGGAGGCTTACGCCAGCGGCCTCTGCTACCCCTTGAGCGAGGCGGCGCTGCAGGACTTTTACGCCTGCGCGCGCGCAGACGGGTACCGCGCGTTCAAACTCAAGGTTGGCCATCCGGATCCCGATTGGGACCTGCGCCGGCTCGCGGCGGTCGCGGAGGCCGTGGGCCCCGGCGCGCGCCTGATGGCGGACGCCAACGAGGCCTGGACCCCGCAAGAGACGCTGCGCCGGCTCGCGCTCTATCGGCGCGCGGGGTTTGAGTTGCACTGGATCGAGGATCCGATCGCGCGCGGCGATATTGAAGGCCTGCGCGCGCTCACGGCGTCGGGGTGCGGCGTGGCGATCAATGCGGGGGAGGTTCTGGACGCGGCCGGCCGGCTGGAATTGCTGCAGAACGACGCCGCAGACGTCGTCAACATCAATGACGGGATCAGCGACGGTCTGCGCATCGGGTGGGCCTGCGCCGCCAAGGGCCGTGCCGTCACGCTGGGCAACACGATCATGAATATCGGCGCCCATCTGGGCGCAGCGCTTCCGGGGCTCGATCTTGTCGAGGATTCGCGCCTGGCCTGGACGCAGCTTCTCGCCGCGCCGCTGGCGGTGGAGGAGGGCGCGTTCCGCTTGCCGGACCGGCCGGGCCACGGGCTCTCGCTATGCGCCGAGGCGTGCGCGGCGTTTGAGATCGGGTGAGGGCGAAGATGGAGCAGGCGCAACACGTATCGCTCGCAGGTCAGGTCGCCCTCGTCACGGGCGCGCGCCAGGGCATCGGCTACGCGATCGCCGCGCGCCTCGCCCAGGCCGGCGCGCGGGTGGCGGTGTCCGATCGCGACGGGCCGGGCGCGGAGGCGGCCGCCGAGCGCCTGCGCGCCGCGGGCGGAGAGGCGCTCGCGCTGGAGCTGGACGTCTCGAACCCCGCCGCGGCGGCGGCGGGCGTGGCCGCGATCGCCGCCGCCTGGGGCCGGCTCGACATCCTTGTCAACAATGCCGGGATCGTCGACGTAACCGGCTTCGACGCCCTGACTTTGGACCATTATCACGCGGTGCTGAAGGTCAATCTGGACGGTGCCTTGATCGTGACGATGGCGGCCGCGCCGCTGATGCGCGCCGGCGGCCCGGGCGGGCGCATCCTCAACGTCGCCTCCATAATGGGGCTGCGCGGCAGCGTCGGGGCGTTGTCCTATTCGACCGCCAAGGGCGGGATGGTCAATCTGACGCGCGCGCTCGCCTGCGATCTCGCCAAGGACGGCATCGTCGTGAACGCGCTGGCGCCCGGCTTCATCGATACGCCGATGTCGATCCTGCCGGACGGGGCGTATGAGTTCGATCAGCCCTGGTTCAAAGACATCTATCTCAAATACGGCCGCATCCCCCTGGGCCGGCCCGGCCTGCCGGAGGATGTCGCGGGCCCGGCCTTGTTCCTCTGCAGCGCGGATGCGCTGTATGTTACAGGGCAGGTCTTGTCCGTCGATGGCGGCCTGTCCGCGACGTTCTGACTTGGCCCCTCCCGCGCCCCCTTTCGTCAGGATCGCTTCGCCGCATGTGCAGGCGCAGGTGGAGACTTTGGCGGGGCGGGTCTGGGATCCGCGTTTTCGCCTGCCGGACGGGCGCTTCGTCGCGCCGCTGGCGAAAGCACCGTGGGCGGACGATCCCGGCATGCTGGAAGACGATGAGATCCCTGGTCACCTGAAGCGCCTGGGCGGGGAATTCCTGGGCCTGCCCTTCGGCGGCCAGCCTCTGGCGCAGGCGGTTGCGGGCTGGCCGGAAGGCGGCGGCGACGCGGCCCTGCACGGCCCGGCGGCGAATGCGGTCTGGCGGTTCACCCGCGCGGCGGGGGACCGTGCGCGCCTGCGTCTCGAGTATCCGGAAGGCCCCATCGCCTATGCGGAGCGGATCGTGCGCTGCGCGCCCCATCGCGCCGCGCTGCTGGTGGAGGCGCGCATCCACGCGCGGGCGCCGGCGCAGATCCCGTGCGGGTTCCATCCGGTGTTTCGCTTGCCCGACCGCGCCGGCGCGCTCGACGTGTCTTGCGTGTTCGACGCGGGCTTCTCCTATCCCGGACCGTTAAGCGAGCATTCCCGAGCCCGCCCCGGCGGGACCTTTCGCAACCTCGATCGCACGCCTGCTATCGGCGGGGGAACGGCGGATTTTTCGCGCCTCCCGCATGGCCCCCCGAGGGAGGATCTGGCGCAGCTCTGCGGCATGCGGGGGCCGGTCACGGTGCGCTATTTGGAGGAAGGCTTCGAGGCGCGGCTGGACTGGGACCGCACTTTGCTTCCCCATTGTCTGATCTGGATCTCCGATCGCGGCGTCTCAGGCAGGCCTTGGGAGGGACGCTTCCGCGGTCTGGGGATCGAGCCGTGCGCCTCTGCGTTCGATCTTCCGGGCGCGGTCTCGGCCGGAGAAAACCCCTTGTCCCGAGCGGGCTGGACAACCTCTTTAAGCATCACGCCGGCGCGCCCGGCGCGGCTTCGTTTGCGCCTGGAAATCCTTCCGCTGCGCCAGACTTGAGGAACGATATGCGCGACCTCGCCATTGACCGCATCGAAGTGCTGACAGTCGGCCCGCCTACGGAGCGCTTGTCCTGGGCGCTTGGCATGGAAGGGCAATATATGACCTCCATCCTGCTGCGGCTGACCACGCGCGGCGGGCTTATCGGGCTCGCCAACGCCTGCAGCTATTCCGACCGCGCCTATGATTTCTCCGTCGCCGAGACGCTGCGCCCGATGCTGGCCGATCTGATCGGCCGCTCGCCCCTGGAACGCGAGGCGATCTGGCGCGAAACCCATTCTAAGACGCTGCCGCGCGCGCCCCAGGCGCAATCGCTCATCGACGTGGCGCTGTGGGATCTCGCCGCCAAGGCGGCGGGCCTGCCGCTTTATCAGCTGTTAGGCGGCGCGCGGGGCGAGATCGCGGCTTATGCCAGCACGCCCTTGCTTGAGAGCGCGGAGGCTTATGTCGATTGCGTCGCGGATCTGCGCAGCCAGGGCTTCAAGGCGGTGAAGTTTCATTGCTGGTGCGAGCCAGACTTGGATCTCGCCATGATCGAGAAGGTCGACGCCGCCTTCGGGCGGACGGACTTGGCCTTCATGCTCGACGTGGAGCAGCGCTATCACCGGGACGGCGCGCTGCGGGTGGGCCGCGTGATCGGGGAGTTGGGCTATGCCTGGTTCGAGGCCCCGCTCGATGATTACGACCTCTCGGGCTACCGCCATCTCACGCGCGCGCTCACGGTGCCCGTGATCCCCGCGGGCAATTCCATCACCGATTATCGCCTCATCGCCTTTGCGCTGGAGCAGGGATGCTGGAGCAAGGTGCGCATCGACGTGATGGTGAGCGGGGGGCTGACGGGCGCACTGAAGATCATGCATCTGGCGGCCTGCCACGGCGTGGACGTGGAATTGCAATGCTGGGGCTATACGCTGCACCAGGCCGCCAATCTGCACCTGATGTTGGGCCAGCCCAACGCGTCCTATTTCGAGCAGCCCACCCAGTATGACGTGTTCGAATACGGCGCGACGGGCGCGATCCGGACCGGGCCGGACGGCATGGTGCGCGCGCCGGAGGGCCCGGGCCTCGGTTTCGATATCGACAGGGCGGCGGTCGAGGCGGCGCTGCTGGGGCGGATCGAAGTCAGGGCGGGGTGAACGCCTCGGCCGTGGGCGCGCTTGCGTGCAGCAGGCCTTCGTCCTTGAGCGCGCGCCAGAAGGCGGGCGGGATGGGGGTTGCGGCCAAAGTCAGAGTGTCAAGGGCGTGGCGGGCCGAGCCGATGCCGGGGATCACCGCTGCGACCTGAGGATGGGCCAAGGGGAATTGCAGCGCCGCCGCCGCCAGCGGAACCGCGAACGCGCCGCACACCGCCTCGATCCGGCGCACCCGCTCGACCACCGGTTCGGCCGCGGGGGCGTACTCATACCGGGTGCGCCCGCCGGTCCCCGTGGCGAGGATGCCGGAATTGTACACCCCGCCCAGCACCACCGAGGCGCCATGGCGTGCGCAGGCGGGAAAGAACACCTCGAGCGCGCCCTGCTCCAGCAGCGTGTAGCGCCCCGCCAGCAGGAAAACGTCGAACCGGCCCTCCTCCATCGCCGCCACGCACGCCTGCCACTCGTTCACCCCGAGCCCGATGGCGGAGACGGCGCCGGCGCTGCGCAAAGCGTCGAGCGCGCGGTAGCCGCCGGGAAAGAGATCGCCCCAATGGCGCTCGTGATCGCTCCCATGGGTGGCGGCGCCGATATCGTGCACCAGCAGCAGGTCGATGTGCGCCAAGCCCAGACGCTGCAGGCTCGCCTCGAACGAGGCCATCACGCCGTCATAGGAATAATCGTAGATCGCCTCGAACGGCATCGGGCTATGGAAGCCCTCGCGCGCCGCGCTTACGTCCCCCGCGAACGGCTCCAGCAGGCGCCCGACCTTGGTGGAAATCGCGTAGGCGCCCCGCGGCTGCTCCCGCAAAAAATCCCCCACCCGGCGTTCGCTCAAACCGAAACCGTAATAGGGCGCGGTGTCGACATAGCGCAGGCCCGCGTCCCAGGCCGCCTCGAGCGCGGCGCGCGCGTCCGCGTCCGACACCGCCTCGAACAGATTGCCCAGCGGCGCGGCGCCGAAGCCGATGCGGCTCACGCGCGCGTTCGTCGCGCCGACGGGTCGGGACGACGCGGCTAACACAAGCGTTCGTGTTTTGACATGTGGATACAATAGCTCGACATGTGGACATGACAAGCCGATGGGCCGAGGGGGCTTCGATGATCGCAACGCTGCTGGTGGAAAGCGATTCCGAGCTCAGCGAGGCGCCCTTCTGGGATCCCGTCAGCCAAAGCCTTTACTGGCTCGATTGTGCGCAAGGGATCGTGCACCGGCTGGCCTGGGGCGAGCGCACGCCCGAGCGCCGCCCGCTCCACGCGCCCGCAGGCTGCATCGCGCCCACGCGCTCGGGCCGCGTCCTTGCGGCGGGCGAGCAGGGCGTCGTGCTGATGGAGTTCCAGAGCGGGGCGATCGAGACCTGGCTCCCGCCCCCGCCCGCGGGGCAGAATCTCTTCTTCAATGACGGCAAATGCGATGCGCAGGGGCGCTTCTGGGTGGGCCTCGCGCGCCGGGACCTTGCGCCGGGGGCGGGCTTCGTGTTGCGCATCGACCCCGCCGGCGAGGCCGTGCGCATGCTGGACGGCGCGACCTTGCCCAATGGCATGGCCTGGAGCGCGGACGGGCGCGCGTTCTATCTCGCCGATTCCCTGCACCGCACGATCACCGCCTTCGAGGCGAACGAGACCCCGCTGGCGACGCGCCGCGTGGCGATCGCGACGCCCGAGCCCATGGGCCTGCCGGACGGCATGGCGATCGATTGCGACGGCAAGCTCTGGATCGCCGATTGGGGCGGGGGGTGCGTGCGCCGCTGGGACCCGGGGACCGGGGCGGTGCTGGCTACGATCCCCGTGCCGGCCGCGCAGGCGAGCTCCTGCTGCTTCGCCGGGCCGGATCTGAGGCGCCTCGTCATCACCACCGCCTGGGAGGGCTTGAGCGCGGAGGAACGCCGCGCCCAGCCGCTCGCGGGCAGCCTGTTCGTCGCGCGCGTCGAAACGCCGGGGCGGCCCCCCGACCTGTTCGATCGATAGCGCCTGCTGCGCATCCGGGTTATGGCGCATGCATGAGCGAGGATGTGCTGAACACGGGCTCGACCGCGCCGAAGGCCGAGGGGCTGACGCTGGAGGCCGCGATCGGGGCTGAAGTGCGCACGCTGCGCCGCGCCCTGGACATGACCGCCGCCGACCTCGCGGGGGCCGCGGGGCTCTCCACCGGCATGCTGTCGAAGATCGAGAACGGCGCGATTTCGCCCTCGCTCGGCACGCTGCAGGCGCTGGCGCGCGCGCTCAACACGCCCGTCAACCGCTTCTTCGCGCGCTACGAGGAGCCGCGCGACTGCTCTTACGTCCCGGCGGGCCAGGGGGTGGCGATCGAGCGGCGCGGCACCAAGGCGGGCCACCGCTACGACCTTCTGGGCCACGCCTTGGCCGGCGAGGTGGTGACGGAACCCTACCTCATCACGCTAAGCCCGGACGCCCAGCCCTATCCGCTGTTCCAGCACGAGGGCCAGGAATTCATCCATATGCTGTCCGGCGAAGTCGTTTACCGCCACGCCGACCGCACCTACCATCTGCGCCCGGGCGACAGCCTGCTATTCGACGCCGCCGCCCTGCACGGGCCCGAGCGCATCCCCGTGACGCCCGCGACGTACCTCTCGATCATCATTCATCTGCGCCGCTAGTTCACCTACAAGAAATCTTCTTTCTTGATAATTGACACGCTTGCCGCCTGGGCTAGGGTCGCTGCGTGGAGAAAGCGCACATGTGCGGCATTGTCGGGCTGTTTTTGAAGGATCCGGGTCTCGAGCCTGAATTGGGGCTGCGGCTTGCCGGCATGCTGGCGCAGATGAGCGATCGCGGGCCCGATAGTGCGGGGTTTGCGATTTACGGGTCGCAAGCGCCGGGGCGGCGCAAGCTCACCCTGCGCCCGGCGCCGGGCGGGGCGCTTGAGGATCTGGCGCGTTTGTGCCGTCTCGCCGCGCCGGGGGCGGAGACCGCCGAGCGGGGCTCGCATCTTCTCGTATTGGCGGCGCAAGGGGAGGCCGAAGCGCTGCGCGCGCGCCTGGCGCTGGAGGCGCCGGGCGTCGTGGTGGTGGGCGAGGGCGCGGCGATGGAAGTCTATAAGGAAGTGGGCCGGCCCGAGGCGGTGGCGGCGCAATTCGGGCTGTCTGACATGTCCGGCACGCACGCGATCGGGCACACGCGCATGGCCACCGAATCCGCCGTCACCACCGAGGGCGCGCACCCCTTCTCGACCGGGCTCGATCAATGCCTCGTCCATAACGGCTCGCTCAGCAACCACAATAATTGGCGTCGCATCCTCGCCCGCGAGGGCCTCTCTTTCGAGACCGACAATGACAGCGAAGTCGCAGCGGCGTACCTGACTTGGCGGATGGGCCAGGGCGCAAGTCTGGGCGAGGCGCTGGAGGCGAGCCTCGCCGATCTCGACGGCTTTTTCACCTTCGTGGTGGGCTCGCGCTCGGGCTTCGGGGTGCTGCGGGACCGCATCGCGTGCAAGCCCGCCATCATGGCCGAGACGGACGCCTATGTCGCCTTCGGCTCGGAGTACCGCGCGCTCTCCGTCCTGCCCGCCATCGCGGAGGCGAAAGTGTGGGAGCCCGTGCCGGGGCGGGCCTATTTCTGGGAGCGCGCGCCCGATGCCTGACTTGGATCTCGCGCGCGCGTCGCGGCGGGAGCTGAATGCGGCCCTGCACGCGCTCAAGCCCGATACCAACGAGACGCGCTGGCGCGTGCTGAACCCGCAGGGCGCCCACGCGCTGGCGGTCGGTGTGGACGCGCCGGTGCTGATCGAGATCGAAGGCGATGTCGGCTATTATTGCGCGGGCATGAACAAACAGGCGCAGGTGATCATACACGGCTCGGCAGGCGTCGGCGTCGGGGAAAACATGATGTCTGGCCGTGTTGAAGTGCGCGGGGATGCAAGTCAGTCCGCCGGGGCCTCGGCGCACGGAGGGTTGCTGGTGATCGAGGGGGACGCCTCGGCCCGCTGCGGCATCGCGATGAAGGGCGTGGAGATCGTGGTGAAGGGGTCTGTGGGGCCGATGTCTGCCTTCATGGCGCAAGCGGGCGCGCTGGTGGTGCTGGGGGATGCGGGCGAGGCGCTGGGCGATTCCCTCTATGAGGCGCGGCTCTATGTGCGCGGGAAGGTGGCGAGCCTCGGGGCCGATTGCATCGAAAAGCCGATGCGCAGCGAACATCGCGAAGAGTTGCAGCGATTGCTCGACGCCGCCGGCCCCAGCGAGGAGGTGAGCGTAGACGACTTCCGCCGCTACGGCTCCGCGCGCAAGCTCTACGCGTTCCACGTCGATAATTTAGACGCGTACTAGGACCCGCCGATGGACGCGACCAACATCCCCAAAAAGCCCCCGCGCTATTCCGCGACCTTTGATCCCGCCACGCTCGCCGAAATCCGGCGCGCGGCCGCCACCGGCATCTATGACATACGCGGCGCGGGCGCGAAGCGGCGCGTGCCTAATTTCGACGATCTGCTGCTGCTGGGCGCCTCGATCTCGCGCTATCCGCTTGAGGGCTATCGCGAGCGCTGCGCGACGGATGTCATGCTGGGCGGGCGGTTTGCGAAACAGCCGCTGCGGCTCGCGATCCCGATCACGATCGCGGGCATGAGCTTCGGCGCGCTATCGGCCCAGGCCAAGGAAGCGCTGGGGCGGGGGGCGTCCGCGGCCGGCACCTCCACCACCACGGGCGACGGGGGCATGACGCGCGAGGAGCGCGCCCAATCCAGACATCTCGTCTACCAGGTGCTGCCCTCGCGCTACGGCCTCAATCCCGACGATCTGCGCGCGGCCGATGCGATCGAGGTGGTGGTGGGCCAGGGGGCCAAGCCCGGCGGCGGGGGAATGCTGCTTGGCCAGAAAATCTCGGACCGGGTCGCCGCGATGCGCACCCTGCCGGCGGGGATCGACCAGCGCTCCCCCTGCCGCCACCCCGATTGGACGGGTCCGGACGATCTCGAGATCAAGATCGAGGAACTGCGCGAGATCACCGATTGGCAAAAGCCGATCTATGTCAAGGTCGGCGCCACGCGGCCTTATTACGACACCGCGCTCGCGGTGAAGGCGGGCGCGGACGTGGTGGTGATCGACGGGATGCAGGGCGGAACGGCGGCGACGCAGGACGTGTTCATCGAGCATGTCGGCATCCCGACTTTGGCCGCGATCCGCCCGGCGGTGCGTGCGCTCCAGGATCTGGGTATGCACCGCACGGTGCAATTGATCGTCTCCGGCGGGATCCGGAGCGGGGCGGATGTGGCCAAGGCGCTGGCGCTGGGGGCGGATGCGGTGTCTATCGGCACCGCCGCGCTCGTGGCGCTGGGCGACAACGATCCCGCGCTCGAGGCGGAATATCAGGCGTTGGGCTCCACCGCGGGCGCCTATGACGATTGGCAGGACGGGCGCGATCCCGCCGGCATTACGACCCAGGACCCCGCGCTCGCGGCGCGGCTCGATCCGGTCAAGGCCGGCAAGCGGCTCGCCAATTATCTCGCGGTGCTGACATTGGAGGCCCAGACTTTGGCGCGCGCGTGCGGCAAGAGCCGGCTGTCCAACCTGGAGCCTGAAGATCTGGTGGCGCTGACGATCGAGGCCGCGGCGATGGCGCAGGTGCCGCTGGCGGGCACGCAATGGATACCAGGCAAGCTTTGAGGCGGGGGAATAGCGCATGGATCTGGCAGAGATCGCTTCAGAACGCGGGATCCGGTATTTCCTGATCTCCTTCACTGACCTATTCGGCGCGCAGCGTTCCAAACTGGTGCCGGCAAGCGCCATCCAGGGCATGGCGCGGACCGGGGCGGGCTTCGCCGGCTTCGCCACCTGGCTCGACATGACGCCCGCCGACCCGGACATGTTCGCCGTGCCCGATCCCGCAAGTCTCATCCAGTTGCCGTGGCGCCCGGAGGCGGCCTGGCTCGCGGCCGATCCGTGGATGAGCGGGGCCCCCGTCGCGTCCGCGCCGCGCAATGTGCTGAAGCGGATGGTGTCGGCCGCGGCCGATCGAGGCTATGCGATGAAGACGGGGGTGGAGTGCGAGTACTTCCTCTTGAGCCCGGACGGCGCGGCCGTATCCGACGCGTTCGACGCCCAGGCCAAGCCCTGTTACGATCAACAAGCCTTGATGCGCCGCTATGACGTGGTCACCGAAATCTGTGACGCCATGGAGGCGCTCGGCTGGCGGCCCTACCAGAACGACCACGAGGACGCCAACGGCCAGTTCGAGATGAATTGGGAATATGACGAGGCGCTGGTCACCGCGGACCGCCACGCGTTTTTCAAGTTCATGGTCAAGTCTGTGGCCGAAAAGCATGGCCTGCGCGCCACCTTCATGCCCAAGCCGTTCGCCAACTTGACCGGCAATGGCTGCCACGCCCATGTCTCGCTCTGGTCCCGCGAGGGGGCCAATCTGTTCGAGGACGAAGCCGGCGCGCTCGGGCTTTCAGGCCTCGCTTACGCCTTCATCGCCGGCGTGATGCACTGTGCGCAGGGGCTTGCGGCGATCACCAATCCCACCGTCAATTCCTACAAGCGCATCAATGGCGCGCCGACCTTGTCGGGCGCCACCTGGTCCCCCAACACGATCACCTATGCCGGCAACAACCGCACCCACATGATCCGCATCCCAGAGCCCGGCCGGTTCGAGTTGCGCCTCGCGGACGGGGCCGCCAACCCCTATCTGTTGCAGGCCGCTATCCTCGCAGCGGGGCTCGATGGGATCGCGGAGGGTCGCGATCCGGGGCCGCGGCTCGACATCAACATGTATACCGAAAGCCACAAGGCCGCGGACGCGAAGCGCCTGCCGCTGAACCTGCTGGACGCGCTGCGCGCGCTCGAGGCCTCGCCCGTGCTGCGCGCCGCGCTGGGGGAGAAATTCGTGGCGGCTTATGTCAAGTTGAAGACCGCCGATTGGAACCAGCATTGCGCCCAGCTCACCGCCTGGGAGCGGGAAACGACGCTGGATTGCTGATGGGCGCGCCCGGTTCGCCTCCCTCGGGGCAGCAAGCCTATTCCACCTGGCGGCTGCTGCGCGAGGCGCTCAACGGCAATCGCGGCTGGGCCCCCGTGTGGCGCGACGCCGAGCCCAGGTCCGAGTATGACGTGTTGATCATCGGGGGCGGCGGGCACGGCCTCGCCACCGCGCATTATCTGTCGTCCGTGTACGGCATACACAATGTGGCGGTGCTGGAGAAAAGCTGGATCGGGTCGGGCAATGCGGGGCGCAACACCACGATCGTGCGCTCCAACTATCTGCTCCCGGGCAACATTCCGTTCTACGAGTTCTCGATGCGGCTCTGGGAGGGGCTGGAGCGGGACCTGAATTACAACGCAATGGTGAGCCAGCGCGGCGTGTTGAACCTCTACCATTCCGACGCCCAGCGCGACGCCTATGCGCGGCGCGGCAATGCGATGGCCCTGCACGGGGTGGACGGGGAGCTGCTGGACCGCGAGGCCCTGCGCCGCATGGTCCCCTATCTCGCCTACGAGAACGCCCGCTTTCCGATCAAAGGCGCGCTGCTGCAGCGGCGGGGCGGGACGGTGCGCCACGATGCGGTGGTGTGGGGCTATGCGCGGGCCGCGAGCGCGCGCGGGGTGGACGTCGTGCAGCGCTGCGAGGTCACAGGGTTTCGCATCTCCAATGGCAAAGTCATGGGCGTGGAGACGACGCGCGGGCCCATCGGCGCCAACAAGGTCGGGGTGGCGGTGGCGGGACGCTCGGGCCAGGTCGCAGCGCTCGCGGGCCTGCGCCTGCCGATCGAGAGCCACGTGCTGCAGGCCTTTGTCAGCGAGGCGGTGAAGCCCGTAATCCATCACGTCATCACGTTCGGGGCCGGGCATTTCTATATCAGCCAGTCCGACAAGGGGGGGCTTGTGTTCGGCGGCGATCTCGACGGCTACAATTCCTACGCCCAGCGCGGAAACCTTCCGACTGCGGAGGATGTCTGCGAGGGGGCGATGGCGCTGATGCCGATGGTGGGGCGCGCGCGGGTGCTGCGCCAATGGGGCGGGATCATGGACATGACGATGGACGGCTCGCCCATCATCGACCGTACGCCGATCGAGGGCCTCTATCTGAACGCCGGCTGGTGCTATGGCGGCTTCAAGGCCACCCCCGCCTCGGGCTATGCGTTCGCGCATCTGCTCGCCACCGACGCCCCGCACGAGACCGCCGCCGCCTACCGGCTCGACCGCTTCGCCGCCGGCCGCATGATCGACGAGAAGGGCCAAGGCCCGCAGCCGAACCTGCACTGAGCCATGCGCATCCCTTGCCCCCATTGCGGCGCCCGCGCGCTGGAGGAATTCGCCTTTCTGGGCGCAGCCGACCCCGTGCGCCCCGCCCCGGACGCGCCGCTCAAGGACTGGGTCGATTACGCCTATCTGCGCGACAATCCCGCCGGGGCCCATCGCGAATGGTGGCGCCACGCCTTCGGCTGCGGCGCGTGGCTCGCCGTCACCCGCGACACCACGACCCACGCGATCCTGGCGGCGACGTCCGCGCTCGGCGGGGCCGGCCCCGGGGCGGGGTCGCCATGAGGCTGCCCGCGGGCGGGCGGATCGACCGCGCGCGTCCGCTCGCCTTCCGCTTCGACGGGCGGTACTATTCGGGCTTTGCGGGGGACACGCTGGCCTCGGCGCTGCTGGCCAACGGGGTGCGCCTCGTGGGGCGCTCCTTCAAGCACCACCGCCCGCGCGGGGTGTTCACCGCGGGCCCGGAGGAGCCGAACGCGCTCGTCGAACTCGGCCGCGGGGCCGAGCGTACGCCCAACACCCGCGCCACCACGACCGAACTCCGCGAAGGCCTTGAGGCCTTCCCCCAGAATTGCTGGCCGAGCCTGCGCTTTGATCTGATGGCGGTGAACGGCCTTTTGGCGCCGCTGTTCGCGGCCGGTTTCTACTACAAGACATTCATGTGGCCCTCCTCCTTTTGGGAGAAGGTCTATGAGCCGCTGATCCGGCGGGCCGCGGGGCTCGGGCGGCTCTCGGGCGCGCCGGACCCAGGCGTCTATGACAAGGTCCATGATTTCTGCGACGTGCTGGTGATCGGGGCGGGCCCGGCGGGGCTGGCGGCGGCGCTGGCGGCGGGGCGCAGCGGCGCGCGCGTGATCCTCGCGGAGGAGGATTTCGAACTCGGCGGGAGGCTGCTGGGGGACCGGGCGGAGATCGCGGGCGGAAGCGGAAGCGCCTGGGCCGCGTCCGTGGCGGGCGAACTCAAGACCTTGGCCGAAACCCGGGTGCTGCGGCGCACGGCCGTGTTCGGCGTTTATGACGGGGGAACCTATGGCGCGCTGGAGCAGGGGCCTGCGGGGGGCGTGGTGCGCTGCCGCTACCGCAAGATCGTGGCGCGGCGTTGCGTGCTGGCGTCGGGCGCGCTCGAACGCCCGCTCGTGTTCGCCGACAATGACCGCCCCGGCGTGATGCTGGCCAGCGCGGCGCGGACCTATGTGAACCGCTTCGCCGCCGCCCCCGGCCGGCGCGCGGTTGTGTTCACCACCTCCGACGACGGCTGGCGCACCGCCGCCGATCTTACCCGCGCGGGCGTGGCGGTTGCGGCGGTGGTCGATCCCCGATCGGACGTCGGCGCGGACGTGACGGCGCTCGCCGGCGACGCCGAGCGGCTGACAGGCGCGGCCGTGGCGCGCGCGCTGGGCGGGGCGGCGCTGCGCGGGGTGGAGGTGGCGGGCGCGGACGGCGCGCGGCGCGTGATCGCGTGCGACCTGCTCGCCGTATCCGGCGGCTGGAGCCCTAATCTTGCTTTGACGGCCCATCTGGGGGCGCGCCCGGTCTGGTCTGCGCAGGCGCAGGCGTTCGCGCCCGGCGCGACGCCGGAAGGCCTCCGCGTGGCGGGGGCGGCGGCGGGCCGCTTCACCACCGCCGAGGCGCTGGCCGATGGCTTCGCCGCCGGCGCGGAGGCGGCGGAGGCCTGCGGCTTTCCCGCCCTACGGATCGAAGCGCCAGGCGCCGGGCCGGAGGCCGCGCGATGGGCTACGCTCCGCCACATCGCGAACGCGCGCGGCAAAAGTTACCTCGATCTGCAGCACGACGTCACCGCCTCCGATATCGACCTCGCCCATCGCGAAGGCTTCCGCGCGCCCGAACACGTCAAGCGCTACACCACGCTGGGCATGGCCACCGATCAGGGCAGGCTTTCCAGCCACAACGGCCTAGCCCTGCTGGCGCAGGCGAACGGCGCCGCGATCGGCGAGCAGGGACCCACGACCCACCGCCCGCCCTACGCCCCCGTGCCCATCGCCGCGTTCGCGGGGGCCGAGCGCGACGGCGCGTTCCGGCCCGTGCGCCACACCCCGACCCATGCCTGGGCGGAGCGGCGGGGCGCGGTGTTCGTGGAGGCGGGGCTGTGGCTGCGGGCGCAATATTTCCCGAACCCGGGCGAGCGGGACTGGCAGGAGAGCGTCACCCGGGAGGTGCGCGCGGTGCGCAACGGGGTGGGCTTTTGCGATGTGTCGACGCTGGGCAAGATCGAGCTGTTCGGGCCGGACGTCGCAACCTTCCTGGAGCGCCTCTACACCAATGCCTGGGCCAATCTCGCGGTGGGCCGCGCCCGCTATGGGCTGATGCTGCGCGAAGACGGGATCGTCCTCGACGACGGGACCACCAGCCGCCTGGGGCCCGAGCATTATGTGATGACCACCACCACCGCCAACGCCGCGCGGGTGTTCCAGCATATGGAATTCGCCCGCCAGGTGCTGTGGCCAGAACTCGACGTGCAGATGGTTTCAGCGACCGACCAATGGGCCCAGATCGCGATCGCGGGCCCGCTGGCGCGCGAGACGCTCGCCCGCGTCCTCGATCCCGGCTTCGACCTCTCCGACGCCGCCTTCCCCTACATGGCCGCGGCCGAGACCACCGTGCTCGCCGGCGCGCCGGCGCGGGTGTTCCGCGTCTCTTTTTCGGGCGAGCGCGGATATGAGCTCGCAGCGCCCGCCAGGCTGGGGGAAGCGCTGGCCGATGCGCTGATGGCGGTGGGCGCGCCCTTCGCGATTACGCCTTATGGGGTGGAGGCGCTGGGGGTGATGCGGATCGAGAAAGGCCACCCGGCGGGTCCCGAGCTGAACGGCCAGACCACCCCCGGCGATCTGGGGCTCGCGAAACTCTTGTCCCGGCGCAAGGATTATATCGGCCGGCGGCTGGGCGAGCGCCCGGGGCTTACCGATCCCGACCGCCAGACCCTGGTGGGCCTGAAACCGATCGACCGGTCCCAGCGTCTGCGCGCGGGAGGCCATCTGGTGCGCGAGGGCGCGCCCGCTTCCGCTGCGCACGACGAGGGCCACGTCACCTCCACCGCCTATTCCCCCACGCTCGGCCATTCCATCGCGCTCGCCCTTCTGGCGCGGGGCGCGCAGAGGCTGGGGGAGCGGGTGCGGATCGTCGATCCCTTGCGCGGGGGCGAGGTCGTGGCGGAGGTGTGCGCGCCGGTGTTCGTGGATCCGGGCGGGGAGCGGCTGCGTGGCTGAGCCGGGCTCGCACCTGGAACGCCTGCCGGGGGCGGCCGTCGCGTGGCTCGCGGCGCGGCGCGGCCAAGGCGAGGCGCTGGCGCGCGCCATGCAGGCGGCGTTCGGGCTGGCGCTGCCGGACACGCCGCGCTGGGCCGCCGCGTCGGGCAGAAGGGCGGTGTGGGCGGGGCCGGGCCAATGGCTGATCGTGGCCGCCCACGAGCCGGTCCCCGGGGGCCTGGCCCAGGAGCTCGCCGCCGCGCTCACAGCTGTGCTCGGGGCCCGCGCGGCGGTCTCGATCCAGTCCGATGGGCGCGCGCTGTTTCGCCTGTCCGGCGCGGACGCCCGCGAGACGCTCGCCCGGCTTTGCCCGATCGACCTCCACCCGCGGGCCTTCGGCCCGGGCCATGCCGCGCTCACCCGGCTCGGCCAGATCGCGTGCTGCCTCTGGCAAACCGATGACGCGCCGACCTATGAAATCGCCGTGCCTTCGAGCTATGCCGCCAGCGCCGGCCACGCCTTCGCCGCCGCTACCGCCCGCCTTCCCGCCTCCCGGACCCCGCCATGACGCTAACCGCCGCCGATGAACGCTCGATCCTGATCCTCGTCTGCCCCAACCGGCCGGGGATCGTGGCCGCCGTGTCCACCCACCTCTTCGAGGCCGGCTGCAACATCCTGGAGGCCCAGCAATTCGACGATCTGGCCAGCGGGCGGTTTTTCATGCGGGTGGTGCTGAACGCGCGCGCGCCCTCTGGCGCGGCCGACGCGCTCAGGGCCTCCTTCCGGGTCGTGGCGGAGCGCTTTTCCATGACCTGGTCGATCCGCCCGCAGGCGGAGCGGCGGCGCACCCTGATTCTGGCCTCCAAGTTCGACCATTGCCTGCTCGATCTGCTCTATCGCTGGCGCATGGGCGAATTGGCGATGGACGTCGCGGGGGTGGTGTCGAACCACGATGCCCGCGCCTATCCCCATCTGCCGCTGAACGACGCGCCCTTCCACCATATCCCGGTGACGCCGCAGACGAAGGCCGAGGCCGAGGCGAAGCTCCTGGCGCTGATCGAGGAGACCGGGGCGGAGCTGATCATCCTCGCCCGCTACATGCAGATCCTGTCGGACGATCTGGCGGCGCGGCTGTCGGGGCGATGCATCAACATCCACCATTCCTTCCTGCCGAGCTTCAAGGGCGCGCGCCCCTACCACCAGGCGCATGCGCGCGGGGTGAAGCTGATCGGCGCCACCGCCCATTACGTCACCGGCGATCTCGACGAGGGCCCCATCATCGAGCAGGACGTCGAGCGCGTGAGCCACAATGACGCCCCCGAGGCGCTGATCCGCAAGGGCCGCGACATCGAGCGCCGCGTGCTGGCCCGCGCCGTACGCTTCCATCTGGAGGATCGCGTGCTGCTGAACGGCGCCACGACCGTGGTGTTCCCGGACTGACGCGGTCTTCGGCCGCGTGTGATCCTGGCGGGAAGCGCCGGGGTCTTTTGGCGTTTGCGCTTTTTCCTGCTGGAGGTCCCGGCTCGCGGCTTCGCCGCGGCCGGGATGACGCGCGCCAAGTTAGTCCCAAGTCGGGTGCAAGTCAGGTCCAAGTCGGGTGCAAGTCAGACTGGGGTCACGTCACAGGCAGGGCTGCGCTGGCGCCCGCTTTGAAGCCTAGGATCTGCTTCCAGATCGCCACCTCGTCGGTCAGGATCCATTCCATCGTGATCTTGCCGTCCACCAGATAGGCGTGCGTCATCCCTAGGATATAGACCGGCGCCCCTGTCGGCGCTCCGAAGCGGCCCCAGCCGGTATGGGTGGCGTTGATCGACCAACGCAGCGCCGCGCGCAGGGGTTGGCCAGGATCGCGGTTCAAGATCAGATGGTCGATCGTCAGCGCCGCATCGGGGAAGGCGGCGAGATAGGAGATCACGAACCGGTCCAGATCGCCGTGGCCGCTCAATACTTCCCCACCCGCCACGGACGCCGCGATTCCGATGGCGTAATGATCGCGGATGGCGGCGGGCGTTTTCGCGCCCCAGATTTCGCGCCAGGCGTTCGCGTAGCGCTGCGCCTCGGGGCTTTCGTCGATCACCGCGCGATAGGGGCCGGGCACATCCCTGGCGGGGGTGAAGGTGTTGACTTCCCCGTAGCGCGCGAGATCCTGGGCCACCAAGTCACGCGCCAGCGCTTCGGGCGTCATCCCGAGGCAGCGGGCGAAGGCCGCGTGGTCACGCACCAGCCATTCCTCCACCACCTGGTTTTCCCGCACCACGCAATCGGCGATGATCCTGGAACGGACCAGCGCGCCGTTGGCGGGCCCATAGGCGCCCGCGCCCTGTTTGCGCATCACCGAGATGAGACGATGGGAGGATAGAAATCCTTGATCCTCGTCGCCGACCCAGATCACGTCCTCGTTCACCAACTGCCGGTCGGGGAATTCGTGCAGCGTCTGCAGGGTGGCGGCGATCACGCCCTGGTTGTCGGTCACGATCGCGTTCGAGGCGCGTACGATCACGTCCTTGGCGTAATATTTTTCCAGACTCGAGCCGATGCCGCGGTCTTCCCAGATCTCGCGCGTGATCTTGTCGATATAGTCGGGAAGGTTACGGAATTGGGGATCGAACCCGCGCATGCCCATCGTCGGCCCCTTGGTGCGAGAAATGTGACATCCACGCGTAATATGTATGCAGCGCGCGTGCAACACGGGACCCGCTGGAGCCCCGCCGCATTCCTCCGTTTAAGCTGAAATGGAATGCATATTTATGCACTTGAACCCCGGCGTCGGTTCGATATGGTTTGGGGCGAGGAGGAGCGTCGCATCCAAAGCGGACCGAAAGACGGCGGCCTCGCGGCTCTGGCGCCTGCGGCTCCCGGCCCGTTACGGCGGGCCGAGGATATCCCGCTGGCGCGCCGGCTCATTGCATTCGCCTTTTTTCTGTACGCGGATTTCTTCTACGGCTGGGCCTGGAACACCGTCGATGTGCTGCGCCCGTACATGCGCGATTCGCTCGGGCTCACGCTCCAGCAGGCCGGCGCGCTCTATTCCGCGCAGAGCGCGGGCGCCTTGATCGGGGCGATCGTGATCGGCCAACTCGCCGACCGGCTGGGGCGGCGCAACGCGCTCGTCGGCATCATGGTCGGCTATTCGCTGGGCATGCTGCTTGCGTCCTTTTCCAGCAATTTCGAGACGGCGCTGTTTTCCCGCTTCGTCATCGGGCTGTTCCTGGGCGGCATCTTTCCGGTGGTGGTGGGGCTGTACACGGGGCTGTTCGAGCGGCGCACCTGCGGCAAGCTGGCCAGCTTCTATAATGGCACGTTCAATGGCTCGGTCGTGCTGCTGGGCGCGGCGGTCAGCCATCTGGGCGGGCAGGATTGGCGCCAGCTTTTGCTGTTGGGCGCGATCCCCGCGCTGGTGGCGGCGCCGCTGGCGTTCGTCCTGGCGCCCAACGACCGCAAGATCGAGCCGTATGGCGGCTGGGGCGGGCGCAGCGCGGTGGCGAAACTGCCGATCCTTGAACTTTTCGCGCCCGATTTGCGCCGGCGCACGCTCCTTTTGGCGCTGATGGTGGGCCTCAACTTCTTCGCCTACCAGGCCTTCAATGGCTGGATGACGACCTACCTCACCGACGTCCGCAAACTCCCAAGCGAAGTAGTG
The DNA here is from genome assembly GCA_031398975.1 of Alphaproteobacteria bacterium. Lineage (GTDB taxonomy): Bacteria > Pseudomonadota > Alphaproteobacteria > Caulobacterales > Aquidulcibacteraceae > JAKFWI01. Next base: position 84,319 of record JANNOI010000001.1, read on the forward strand.
GGTGCGCTCGTGTCATGGCAATTCGTCGGCGCGATCACGGGCGGGTTCTTCTGGGGCTGGCTGTCGGACCGGTTCGGCCGCAAGGGCAATGCGCTGGGCTTCGTGGTGGCATCGCTGCTGATCGTGGTGTTCTTGACCATCCCCAACAATGAAACGCTGCTGATCGGGGCGGGGCTCGTCTATGGCTTTGCGCTTTCCGCCAGCGTCATCTGGGGGCCCTGGATCGCCGAGCTTTATCCCCCGCACCTGCGCTCCACCGCCGCCTCGATCTTCAATTGGGGCCGCATTATCAGCTTTTTCGCGCCCCTGGTCACCGCGGCCGTCGCCGAGACGTTCGGGCTGAGCGCGGCGATGATGATGGGGGCGCTGAGTTTCGCCGGCGCGGCCGCGATCTGGCTCACCCTGCCCGAGACGATCGGCGCCCGCCCGAAAGCCCGATGAAGCCCGCCCCGCTCGCGCGCCCGGTGTTTCACCACGCCCCAAAAGGCGCGTGGATGAACGATCCGGTGGGCCTCGTCCGTCGCGACGGCCTGTGGCGGCTCCATTATCAGCGGGCGGACGATGTGGATCAGCGCGCGATGGGCTGGGGCGCGGCCGAGAGCGCCGACCTGCTGGTCTGGCGCGATCGCGGCGTGGCGCTCGCGCCCGGCGCGGAGGCGGGCTGGATCTATTCGGGCTCGGTGATCGAGGATGGCGCCAATGTAAGCGGCTTGGGCCCTGGCGCCGCCGCCCCGCTGCTCGCCTTCTACACCCGCCACGATCCCGAAACCGGCCTGCAGCGGCAGGACCTCGCGGTCTCTACCGAGGCCGGCGTATGGACCCGCCATCCCGGCAATCCCCTGGTGGACGAGCAGCGCACGGACCAGCGCGACCCCTTCGTGTTCGCGTACGAACAGGGCTGGCGCATGGTGTTGGCCGAGCCGGTGGCGTGGAACAGCCCGGACCAAGGCCGCTCCCGGTTTGCGCTCTATTCCTCGCGCGACCTGCTGGGTTGGACGCGGGTGGGCAGCCTCGGCGTGGAAGGCGGGCCATGCGAGATGTTCGAAACGCCGGTGCTGGCGGAGATGACGATCGAGGGCGAGGCGGACCGGGTCTGGCTGCTTTTGGCCGGCGTGATCGACCGGGGCGGCGGGGGCGCGGCCTGCTCCACCCGCGCATGGATCGGGGCGTTCGACGGGGCGGTGTTCACCCCGTTCGGCGCGCCGCAAAGGCTGGACCACGGCCCCGATTTTTACGCCGCCGCCCGCTGGGCCGGCGTTGAGGGCGTGATGGTTAGCGCTTGGCTCAATAGCTGGGCCTATGCGCGCCGGCTCCCGGGGGCGGATTGGGGCGGGGGCGCGCATTCCGCGCCGCGCCGCTTGAGCGTTTCGCGCGAGGAGAGCGGGGCGCTGCGCCTGCGGCACGCGCCCGTCATCGTTCCGTACACTGTTGAGATCGCGACCGGCGCGGCGCCGGCGGGCCAGACCGTCGTGTGCGAAGCCGTGCCGCTCGCCGCCCTGCTGGAGCTGCATGTCTCGGGCGGGAGCGCGGTGCTTGAGCTGTCGTGCGGCGGCAGCGAGGTGTTGCGGATCGGCGCGGACGCGGACTCTGTCTGGCTCGAACGCGATGGCCCTGCCGGAGCTGCGCTCGGCTCCGGATTTGCGGGCCGTTGGAACGCGCCGCTCGACGCAAGTCCTGACCGCTCGCTGGTCGTGTTTTTGGACGGATGCACCGCCGAAACGTTTACCGCAGATGGGGCGGCCGCCTTGAGCGCGCTTGTGATCCGCACGGGCCCCGGCGCGCTCACGCTCACCGTAGGCGACGGCGCGCAGGCGATCTACCGGATCCACGCGGTAGACTGCCCCTCCTATCCAGAAAGCTGAAGCCGATGCCAGAAGCCCCTTTTGACGCTGCAAGTCGCCTGATCCGGCGCGCCGATCTCGTGGCATGCACGCTGGCCTTCATTGATTGCAAGCTGCCGGGCTCCGCCGCCAAGGAGAATTACTCGATCATCGGCGCGGGGGTGACGCAATCGGACGATCAGGTCGTAAACCTCGCCGAGCCGCATGGGTTCGCGATCGGCGCGGCCGCCATGCCCCACGGGGTCACCAACAACCTTCACATCCACTACACCGCCGAAGTGTTTCTGATCTTCAAGGGCGAGTGGCTGTTCCGCTGGGGCGTGGACGGACAGGACGGGGAGTTCGTCGGGGCCGAGGGCGATGTCTTGTCGATGCCGACCTGGATGTTCCGGGGTTTCACCAATATCGGCGGCGACAATGGCTGGATCTTCACCGCGCTGGGGCGCGATGTGAATGGCGGGGTGATCTGGGACCCCAAGATCGTGCGCTCCGCCGCCGAACAGGGGCTGTTCCTGCGCCGCGACAATGTGCTGGTGGACACCGAAAACGGCGACCCGCGCCCGGCCGAGGAGGATTTGGTCGCCCCGCTGGGCGAGGACGCAATCGCGGGCTTGCGCCGGGTGTCACAGGCGGAGATGCGCGCGCGGATCACGACCGCGCAGGAATGCGTCTGGTCCGAGGCGGCGCTGCTTGGAGGCTTGGGCGGGCGTGCGGCGATGGCGGCGCTGATCGGCCCCGGCATGAGCGAGGACCGAAACGGCGCGGCGAAAGTGATGAACCCGCATGGGTTTTCGGTGGAATGGCTGAAGATCGCGCCGGGTCAGAGCGTGGGACCGTTCAGGATCAGCCCGAAGCAGGTGCTGATCCTCAAATCGGGCGCGCTGCGGATCGATCTCGAGGGCGCGGCCAACGCGCCGGTCGATATGGGTCCGTGGGATACGTTCGCCACCCCGGCGGGGCTCTGGCGGTCCTTCCACAATCCCGGCGCGGAGCCCGCGATCGCCATCGTGGTGACGGGCGGGGACGAGCGGGCGATCATAGAATGGGCGCCGGACGTGATCGGCGCCGCGCGCGCGCTGGGCTACGGGCGCGACCCGAACGGATACATCGCGCCGCGTGCTCTGTTGCCCTATCTCAACCCGGCCGATGCGGGATTGATGGTGAGCTGAGGCGGAACATGCGGCCAAACCCCTTGCGTGCGCTGAAGGCGGCGGGCCGGCCGATCCTTAACGCCTGGCTCTCCATCGGCGCGCCCTACGCGGCCGAGATCGCGGCCCATCAAGGGTTTGACGCCGTCACCGTGGATTGCCAGCACGGCATGTTCGGCTTCGACACGGCGATCGCCATGCTGCAGGCGATCTCGACCAGCCCTGCCGCCCCGCTGGCGCGCCCCAGCCGCAACGATCCCGCCGAGATCATGCGCCTGCTGGACGCCGGGGCCTACGGGATCATCTGCCCGATGATCTCCACCCGCGCGGATGCGGAAGCGCTAGTCGCGGCCTGTCGCTATCCTCCCGCGGGGACGCGCTCCTTCGGGCCCGCGCGCGCGCTGCTTTACGGGGGCGGCGACTATCCGGCGGGCGCCAATGGCGAGATCCTGGTGCTGGCGATGATCGAGACGCTGGAAGGCCTCGCCAATCTGGACGCGATCCTCGGCGTGGCGGGGATTGACGGGATCTATGTGGGGCCCACCGATCTTGCGCTCGCGCTGGGCCGGCCCCCGCAGGCCGAAAGCGAACACGGCGACGTTTGCGCCGCCATCGAGACCATCCGGGAACGGACGATCGCCCGCGGGTTGATCGCTGGCATCTTCTGTTCGGGCGGGGCGGCCGCCGCCGCCCGCCTGCGGGAGGGCTTTGATCTCGTGACCACCGGCAACGATGCGGGCGCGCTGCGCGCCGCCCTGGCCGGCGCTCTCGCCGAAGCGCGCAGGGCGAAGCAATGAGCGGACCTACGCCCATCGTGGCCATCCCCGGCATGCTGTGCGACCGCCGCCTGTTCGCCCCGCTCGCGCAGCGCCTGGGGCCCCGGCTCCTGACGTCACCTTCGATCGCGGACGCAACCGTGGAGGCGGCGGCGGAGCGGGTTCTTGAGCACGCGCCGGGGCGCTTTGTGGCGCTCGGGTTTTCGCTGGGCGGTTTTGTGGCGTTGGAGTTGATGCGGCGCGTCAGCGACCGCCTGGCCGGGCTGATCCTGATGAACACCAATGCGCGCGCCGATGCGCCCGAACGGGCCGCGGCGCGGCGGGGGTACATCGAGGTGGCGCGTGCACAGGGCATGGCGGCGCTGATCGAAACCTTCTGGCCCACCTATCTGGGGACCGCCTCCTACGCGCGCGCAGATCTGAAGGCGCTGATCGTAGACATGGCGTGCGGAACGAGCCTGCAGGCGTTCGCCGCGCAGACGGAAATCGCCCTGTCCCGGCCTGACAGCCGCGGCGATCTTGCCGCTTCGAACCTCCCGCTTCTGATCGTCTACGGCGGCGAGGAGCGTGTTTGTCCCGAGGAGATGCAGATCGAGATGAAAGCGCTGCGCCCGGACGCGGTGTGCGCGGCGATCCCGGATGCAGGGCATTTCACGCCGGTGGAGCAGCCAGACCCTGTGGCGGCGGCGATTTCCTTGTGGCTGGTTGCGCACGGCGAGGCCCCCTGACATGCCCCGCTTCGCGGCCAATATCAGCTTCCTGTTCAGCGAATGGGCGTTCCTCGACCGGTTCGCGGCGGCCGCCGCGGCGGGCTTTTCGGCGGTGGAATTCCATTTCCCCTACGACCACCCCCCGGAACGGCTCGCGCGCGCCGCCCAAAGCGCAGGCGTCGTGGTTTCGCTGTTCAACCTGCCGCCGGGCGATTTCGCGGCCGGGCAGCGGGGGCTTGCGTGCCTTGAGGGCGCAGAGACGCAATTCAGGGCCTCTGTGGAGCAAGGTCTCGCTTACGCGCACGTCCTGGGCGTCACCCGGGTGCACCTGATGAGCGGGCTGGGCGATGCGGGCGATCCCGCGACGCTCGCGCGCTATTGCGCCGCCCTCGCATATGCAAGCGAAAAGGCTTCCGCTGCGGGGGTCACGGTTGTGATCGAGCCGATTAATCCCCTCGATACGCCCGATTATCTGCTCTGCGACTACGCTCTGGCGGGGCGCCTGATCGCACAGAACCCCGCAGTCAAACTCTTGTTTGACGTCTATCATCGCCAGCGCCTGCACGGGGAGGTGATTGCGGGCCTGGCGCGACTTTGGCCGATCATCGGGCACATCCAGATCGCCGGCGCGCCCGATCGCGGCGAACCCGATCGGGGCGAATTGCGGTATGAGGCGATCTTTGCGGCCATCGACGCGCTGGGCGATCCGGGGTTTGTGGGCTGCGAGTACAAGCCCGCCGCGGGGACGCTGGCGGGGCTTTCGTGGCTCCAAGCGTGGCGGAGCCGCTGATGCTGCTGGGCGTCATCGCAGACGATTTCACCGGCGCGGGCGATGTGGCCAACACGCTGGCGCGCGAAGGCATGGCCACGCGGCTGTTTGTGCGCCTGGAGGACCCCGCGCACGGGTGCGAGGCGGGCGTGGTGGCGCTGAAGAGCCGCTCGATACCCGCGCCCGAGGCGGTCTCCCAGGCGCTGGGCGCGTGCGAATGGCTGCTTGCGCAGGGCGCACGACAGATCCTGTTCAAATATTGCTCCACCTTCGACTCAACGCCCGCCGGCAATATCGGGCCGGTGGCGGAGGCGCTGGCGGATCGCCTGGGCGCGGGCGGCGTGGTGGTGTGCCCTGCTTTCCCGGCCAACGGACGCACGCTCTATCAGGGCCATTTGTTTGTCTACGACAAACTCCTGTCTGACACCGCCATGGCCAGCCATCCGCTGACGCCGATGACCGATCCCGACATCCGCCGCTGGCTCGCCCGCCAAAGCCGCGCGGCGCCCGGTTTCGTACCGCTTAAGGTGGTGCGCGCGGGCGGGGAGGCGATCCGGCAAGCGCTCGCCGGCGGGCCGACTTTGGCGGTAGTGGATGCGGTGGCAGAGGAGGATTTGCGCGCGATCGGCCTTTCCGTTGCGGGCGCGCCGCTGGTGACCGGAGGGTCGGGGATCGCGCTGGGTCTGCCGGAAAACTTTCGCGCCCAGGGCCTGCTGCGGGGCGACCGCGAGGGCTGCTTCAAGCCTCAGACAGGGCCGGCGCTGGCGCTGGCGGGCAGTTGCTCGCCCGCGACGCTTGCACAAGTCGAACGCTATCGCACCCGCCACCCCACGCTGCAGCTCGATATCGCAGCCCTCATGGGCGGCGCAGACGTGTTGGGGCAGGCGCTTGCGTTTCACGCCCAGCACCGGGACGCAGCGCCGCTGATCACCTCCAGCGTCCCGCCCGCGGCAGTGGCCGCCCTGCAGGGCGCGTTCGGCCGCGAAGCGACCGCCGCCGCCGCCGAGGCTTTGTTTGGCGCTTTGGCGTCCGCCGCCGTGGAGCGCGGCGTGCGCCGGCTCGTCGTCGCCGGGGGCGAGACGTCGGGCGCGGTGGTGGAAGCGCTGGGGATGGCCGCCCTCGATGTCGGGCCCGAGATCGATCCCGGCGCGCCGGCGCTGTCGGGACGCACCGCCCAGGGCCGCCCCGTGGCGCTCGCGCTCAAGTCCGGCAATTTCGGCGGCGTCGATTTTCTGGAGAAGGCCCGTGACCGGCTCGGTTGAAACACAGGCCCGCGAGGCGATCGCGCGCTTCGGCCGCTCCTTGTTTGAGCGCGGGCTGACGCATGGCGCATCCGGCAATATCAGCGTGCGGCTGGAAGACGGCGGCTTCCTGATGACGCCCACCAATGCGTCGCTCGGCTTTCTGGAGCCTTCCCGCCTGAGCCGCCTCGATCCCGCGGGAAGGCTGCTTTCGGGAGACCCCCCGAGCAAGGAGATCCCCCTCCACGCCGCGCTTTACGAGACGCGCGCGGGCGCCCAGGCGGTGGTGCATCTGCACTCGAGCCATTCGGTGGCGTTTTCCACTCTGCCGGGACTCGATCCCGCCGACGCATTGCCTGCGATCACGCCCTATTACCGAATGCGCGTGGGCAGCACGGCGCTGCTGCCCTACCACCGCCCGGGCGATGCGAGCATCGCCGCCGCCATCCGCGGCCTCGCCGGGCGCTATTGCGCGGTGCTTTTGGCTAATCACGGGCCGGTCGTGGCCGGGCGTAGCCTGGAGGGCGCGGTCTGGGCGATGGAGGAATTGGAGGAAACCGCCAAGCTCGCCCTGCTGCTGCAGGGCCACGCGTATGCGTCGCTGCCCGCGTCCGAAGGCGAGGCGCTGCGGGAAATCTACAAGCCCGGATAGATCGGGAAGCGGGCGCACAGCGCGCGCACGCGCGCGCGCACCGCCTGCTCGGTCTCGGGGTCTCCCGCCTCGCCCTTGCGGGCCAGGCCGTCGAGCACGTCGGCGATCATCGCCCCGATCTCCTCGAATTCCTCCCGCCCGAAGCCGCGCGTCGTCCCGGCCGGCGAGCCGACGCGGATGCCGCTGGTTTTGGCGGGGGGCAGGGGATCGAACGGGACGCCGTTCTTGTTGCAGGTGATGCCCGCGCGCTCGAGCGCCTCGTCGGCGTCCTTGCCGGTGATCCCCAGCGGGCGCAGATCGACGAGCGCGAGATGGGTGTCCGTGCCCCCCGCGATCAGATCGGCGCCGCGCCGCTTCAACGCCGCCGCCAGCGTGCGCGCATTGTCCACCACCGCGGCGATATAGGGCTTGTAGGACGGGCGCAGCGCCTCCCCGAAGGCCACCGCTTTGGCCGCGATGACGTGCATCAGCGGCCCGCCCTGCAGGCCCGGAAACACAGCCGAATTGATCTTCTTCGCCAGCGCCTCGTCGTCGGTCAGGATCAGGCCGCCGCGGGGGCCGCGCAGCGTCTTGTGGGTGGTGGTGGTGACCACATGGGCGTGGCCGAACGGGCTCGGGTGCAGGCCCCCCGCCACGATCCCCGCGAAATGGGCCATGTCCACCAGCAGCAGCGCCCCCACTGCGTCGGCGATGGCGCGGAAGCGGGCGAAGTCGAGGATGCGGGGATAGGCCGAACCGCCGGCGATCAAAAGCTTCGGGCGGTGCTCCTGGGCGAGCCGCTCAACCTGGTCGAAATCGATCAGATGGTCTTCGGCCCGTACGCCGTATTGCACCGCGTTGAACCATTTGCCCGACATCGAAGCTTTAGCCCCGTGCGTCAGGTGGCCGCCGGCGTCGAGCGAGAGCCCGAGGATGGTGTCGCCCGGCTTGAGCAGGGCCAGCATCACTGCGCCATTGGCCTGCGCGCCCGAGTGCGGCTGGACATTGGCGAAGCCGCAGCCGAACAGGGCCTTGGCCCGCTCGATCGCCAGCGTCTCGACTTCGTCGGAGGGGCCGCAGCCCTGGTAATAGCGCCGGCCGGGATAGCCTTCGGCGTATTTATTCGTGAAAACAGAGCCTTGCGCCTCCAGTACCGCCCGGGACACGATGTTTTCCGAGGCGATCAGCTCGATCTGGGTGCGCTGGCGTTCAAGCTCGTGCTGGATGCCGGCGGCGGCGGCGGCGTCCGTCTCGGCGAGGGTTTTGCTGTAGAAGCCGTCTTCAACCCAATCCTGCGCCATCGCCTGCATCCTCAACATTCCACGACACGGACCGCCAGCCCGCCCAGCGCGGTCTCTCTGTATTTGCTGTTCCTATCGAGACCGGTTTTGCGCATGGTTTCGATCCCCTGGTCAAGGCTGACCCGGTGCGTCCGGTCCGCACGCGCGCCGGCATCAGGCCGGGGCCCTCCCGGCGCCGCGCCGCCGGCATCCGGCCCATCGCATAGGAACTCGAAGGCCCGACCCAGAGCCAACGTGCTCGCCGTCATGCCCCGACCTCCGCGGCCCGGACCAGCCAGTTCCAGACATAGGAGGCGAAGGAGCGTCGTGGGAAAATGTCGTAGGTCGGGGTCCCGTCGCGCTGCAGGAGAAGGATCTGGGCGCGCGCCAGCAAAGTCTGTGCGCAGGCGCCGGGCGCGAACGCACGCGGATGCAGATCGAGCGAGCACCCCGCCGCCAGCACCGCACGCGCCCCAGGCCCGGACAGGCGAAACTGCGCGCGATTGCCGGACACGTCGGTGACCGCATGCGGGCCAGGGCCAAGGGCTTGCGCCACGTGCGCCTCTTCGCTCTGTCCAATCAGCAGCCATTCATCCGGGCCAAGCCAGGCGATCGCGCCCTGATCGTCCTCCGCGAAGCGGCGGGGCGGAGGAAAGAGGCGCCCCAAAGCCGCGCCCGCCGCCTCGCATGATTTCAAGCGCACATTGAGTAGGGCGGGCGGCGCAAGCTCGATGAGGCGAACCATTGGCGTTTCGAACGCAGGCTTTTCGACCGCAAATCGGCGGAGCGGCTCAGACATGCATGCGTCCCCCGTCAGGATCGTAGAAGATCGGCGGGCCGATGCGGCACGCAACGCTGCGTGCGCCATAGCGGGCATGGATCGTCTCGCCATGCCGAAGGCGTCCCCCCTTCACCAGCGCCAACGCGATCGGCCCGCCGGCGGCCTCGCTCCAATAACTGGAGGTCACATGGCCCAGCATCGCCACGGGCGGCGCGCCGCGGGGGATCGCGGTCAGTTGCGCGCCTTCTTCGACGATCGTTTTCCCGTCCAGCGGGACAAGGCCCACGAGGTTCTTGCGGTCGCTCCGGAGCGCCTCCGGGCGCGCCAGTGAGCGTTTGCCGACAAAGTCCGGCTTTGACTTCGCAATGGCCCACTCCAGACCAAGGTCGAAGGGGCTCACCGTGCCGTCCGTTTCCTGGCCGATAATGATGTAGCCCTTCTCGGCGCGCAGCACGTGCATGGCCTCGGTGCCGTACGGGGTGATCCCGAACGGCTCGCCCGCCTCAAACAACGCCTCCCACACCGCACGCCCGTACGGGGCCGGGACATGCACCTCGTAGGAGAGTTCGCCGGTGAAGCTGATCCGATAGATCCTGGCGGGGACGCCGGCCACGCGCGCCTCGATCATCCCCAGATGCGCAAACGCCTCTGGGGAAAGGTCTGCACCCTCCAAGACTTGGCCCAACACCGCGCGTGCGTTCGGGCCGGTCACCACCGAGGCGGCCCAATGGTCGGTGACGGAAGTCAGGAACACGGTGAGATCGGGCCATTCGGTCTGGAGCAGGTCCTCCAGGTGGTCGAGCACGCGCGCGGCGTTGCCGGTGGTGGTGAACACGATGAAGCGCTGCGGCCCCAGGCGCACGGCCACCCCGTCGTCGAGCACCATGCCGTCCTCGGTGCACATCACCCCGTAGCGGCAGCGCCCGATCTCCAATTTGAGCCACGCATTGGTGTAGATGCGGTTCAGAAAGAGCGCAGCGTCGGGGCCCTGGACGTCGATCTTGCCCAGCGTGGAGGCGTCCAAGAGGCCCACGCTTGTGCGCACCGCCCGGCACTCGCGGCGCACCGCCGCCTCCATCGTCTCGCCCGCATGCGGGAAATACCAGGGCCGCTTCCATTGTCCCACGTCTTCAAACACCGCGCCTTGTCGCACATGCCATTCGTGCATCGGCGTGGTGCGGATGGGATCCATCAGGTCGCCGCGCTCCAGCCCCGCCAGCGCTCCGAACGTTACCGGCGTGTAGGGCGGGCGGAACCCTGTCACGCCCATCGCGCCGGGGCTCACGCCGAGATGGCCGCTCATGCGGCGCAACGCGTTCAGATTGGAGAGCTTGCCCTGGTCGGTGGCCATGCCCGTGGTGGTGTAGCGCTTCAGGTGCTCCACCGAGGTGAAGCCCTCCCGGTGGGCGAGATCGATGTCAGCCGCTGTCACATCGTTTTGCAGATCGACGAAACTCTTGGCGCCCACGGGCCCGCTCCACGCGGCCTGTCGCGCCGCGGAGGTTGCGGGCGGGGCGTTCGGCGCGCGAAAGTGGGCGGGAAAGCCCGCTTCCGTCGCCGCGTCGGAGCCTGCGGAATGGCCGTCGGCCAGGCATTCGGCCAGCGCAAAGCGCCCCGCGCACGCGCCTACAGACTTGACCCCCGCCAGCACGCCGTCCGGGACGAAGCATTGCAAGGCCTCGTCGAACCGGGTGCGGCCATTGACGTGATTGTGCAGATGCAGGGCGGGCTGCCAGCCGCCGCTGACCAGCAAGGCATCGCACGCCAGCATGGTGCGCTCGCCGCCGGACCGCGCGACCTCCACGCCCTCCAGCGCTTTGGTCCCTAAGGCGCGGGCGATGGCGGCGCGGGGTAATACCGGCCACTCCCCCGCTTCTGGCTCAGGCCGGCCATCCACCAGCGCCACGATTTCAGCCCCCGCTTCGGCAAGCGCGCGCGCGGCTTCGCCGCCGCCGGCCGTGTTGGCCGCCACGACAACGCGTCGCCCCGCCAGCACGCCGAAATGGCGCGCATAGGTCTGGCCGGCATGGGCGAGCATGATCCCGGGGAGGTCGTTGTTGGAAAACAAGAGGGGCTGCTCGTGCGCGCCGGCGGCGAGCAAGATCTGTTTGGCGCGGATCTGCCAAAGGCGCTGGCGGGGCCCGGGCGCTCCCGGCGCAAGATGATCGCTGCGCCGCTCCATGGCCATGACGAGGTTATCGTCGAAGCGGCCGAAGGCGGTGGTCCTGACAAGGAGCGTGGCTTCCGGCATGGCGGCGAACGTGGCGGCGGCGCCGGCCCAGGCGGGGGCCGGCAGCCCGTCGATGGTTTCGCGCGACGCCAGGAGCGCCCCGCCGGGCGTCGCGCGTTCGTCCAGCAGCATCACCCGCGCCCCGCCTGCGCCCGCCGCGCACGCCGCCGAAAGCCCGGCCGGTCCCGCCCCGATCACCAGCACGTCGCACTGGGCGTGGCGCTTGTCGTACCGGTCGGGGTCGGGCGCGACGGGAGCGGGGCCCAGTCCCGCCATGGCCCGGATCATGGGTTCGTACAGCCGCGTCCAGACTTGCGAACGGCCGAGGAACGTCTTGTAATAGAACCCCGCCGGCAGGAGCGGAGCGAGCCAGCCGGTCGCGGCGGCGAGGTCAAAGTCAAGCGTCGGCCACGCGTTCTGACTACGCGCGGTAAGACCATCAAAAACTTCCGTTACGGTCGCGCGGGTGTTCGGCTCCATCCGGGCGCCGGCGCCCAGGGCCACCAGCGCATTGGGCTCTTCCGGTCCTGCGGTGAAGATCCCCCGGGGGCGGTGGTATTTAAAACTTCTTCCCACCAGACGCACCCCGTTGGCCAGCAGGGCCGAGGCCAACGTGTCCCCGGGATGGCCTTGGAAGGGTTTGCCGTCGAATGTGAAGGACAAAGTCCGGGTACGGTCGATCGCCCCGCCGGCGGCGGTGCGGAAGGGCTGGGGCGTCATCGGCCGGCCCTGAGGGCGTGGGTGCAGGTATCGCGTTCCAACACGAACCAGCGCCCGCAGCCGGCGGAATGGCGCCAGCGTTCGCGGCGGAGGCCTTTCTCGTTGCGCCGCATAAAGAGATACTCCCCCCAGTCCGTGTCGCTCAGCGCGCTCGGGTCGCTCGGTCGCGCACGACCCGCCTCGCCGCCGCAGGCAAACTCGATCTCGTCGCGGGGGCCGCAATGGGGGCAGGGGATCAGCAGCATGCGCATCGTTCCTGTCAGTGGGCGACCGCGGCCGCGCCATGTTCGTCGATCAGCTTGCCGCTGGTGAAGCGGTCGAGTGCGAAGGGGGCTGCGAGCGGGTGGGGCGCGCCCGTCGCGATCGTGTGGGCGAACACATGGCCCGAGCCCGGCGTCGCCTTGAAACCGCCCGTTCCCCAGCCGCAATTCAGGAACAAATTCCCAACCGGCGTCGTCCCCAGGATCGGGCTCGCGTCCGGGCAGACATCAACGACCCCGCCCCAAGTCCGCAGCATCCGCAGCCGCGACACGATCGGGAACAATTCCAGCAGCGCGCCCATCTGGTGCTCGATCACGGGGAAACTGCCGCGCTGCGCATAGGAGGTGTAGGCGTCGATCCCCGCACCGATCACAAGCTCGCCCTTGTCGGACTGGCTGACATAAACGTGCACCGCATTGGACATCACCACCGTGTCAAGCAGCGGCTTGATCGGCTCCGAGACCAGCGCCTGCAGGGGATGGCTTTCCACCGGCAAACGAAAGCCCGCCATGTCCGCCAGCACGCTGGAATGCCCCGCCACCACGATCCCGACTTTGCCCGCCCGGATCGCGCCGCGGCTGGTCTCCACCCCCGTCACGCGCCCGCCCGCCGTGCGGATCGCTTTGACTTCGCAATTCTGGATGATATCGACGCCCAGAGCGGAGGCCGCGCGCGCATAGCCCCACGCGACCGCGTCATGGCGCGCCGTGCCCGCCCGGCGCTGCAGGGTTCCCCCCATTACCGGATAGCGCGCGTGGTCGGAGAGGTTGAGGATCGGGCAGAATGCAGCGACGCCCTCCCGGCCGAGCCATTCGCTATCCACCCCGTTCAACTTCAACGCATTGACCCGGCGCTTGCCCTCGCGGACATCGTGCAAGTTGTGGGCGATGTTCAACACGCCGCGCTGACTGAACATGACATTATAATTGAGTTCCGAGGAAAGCCCTTCCCAGAGTTTGAGCGCGTGCTCGTAGAGCGCCGCACTTTCATCCCAAAGATAATTGGAGCGCACGATGGTGGTGTTGCGACCGGTATTGCCGCCCCCGATCCAGCCCTTCTCGAGCACCGCGACGTTGGCGATCCCGTGCGCCTTGGCGAGGTAATAGGCGGTCGCCAGCCCGTGCCCGCCGCCGCCGATGATCACTACGTCATAGGCCGGGCGCGGGGCCGCGTCACGCCAGGCGCGCGCCCATCGGCGATGGCCCGAGAGTGCGCCGGCCAGCAGAGCGAAGGCGGAATAGCCGCGCATGCAATGTCTCTCCTGCCTATAGAATGCAGGCGAACGCGGCGCGCTGCTTGTCTCTTTGCGCCATCGCCTTTGGATGAAAGCGACGCTACACTGCGCCGATGCATAGCCCTTCGGTCGCGTTCCTGCCGCTCCCCAATTTCACGCTGACGCCGTTCGCGGGCCTGATGGACATGCTGCGCCTGGCGGCGGACGAGGGCGACGGCAGCCGGCCGGTGAAGCTCCGGTGGTCGGTGATCGGGGTGGACGGCGCGCCGGTGCGGTCGAGTTGCGGGGTGGAGATCCAGCCTTGGGAAGGTTTGGGGGCGCCGGCGCGCTTTGACTATATAATCGTGTGCGGTGGGCTGCTGCGGCGGACGCACGGGAGCGACCTCCAGATCGAGGCTTATCTGCGGGCGGCCGCGGCCGCCGGCGCCACGATCGTGGGCTTGTGCACGGGGGTGTTCATGCTGGCCCAGGCGGGGCTGCTGGCGGGGCGGCGCGCCTGCGTGAGCTGGTTTCATCTCGCGGATTTCCAAGCGCAATTCCCAGACGCGCGCCCAGACGCCACCCAGCTTTACGCGGTGGACGGCCCGGTGATCACCTGCGCGGGCGGGACCGGGGCGGTGGATGTGGGCGCCTTGATCGTGGAGCGCCGCCTGGGGCCTGCGGCGGCGAAGAAGGCGCTGCATATATTGGTGGTGGACGCCGCGAGGCCTGCGAGCTTCCCCCAGCCCCAGCCGGCGTTCGCCGAGGCTATCGCGGATTTGCGGATCCGGCGCGCGGCGCTGGCGATCGAGCAGAATCTCGGCGCGGCGCTTTCCGTGCCGGCGCTGGCGCGCCAGGCCGGTCTGTCGCGGCGGCAGTTCGAGCGGCTGTTTGGCGCAGAGACCGGCTTCAGCCCGGCGGCCTTCATCGCCGCCATGCGGCTGCGCTACGCCGACTGGCTGGTGCGCACAACGGATCGTCCGCTTACGGAGATCGCCGAAACGTGCGGGTTCTCAGACAGCGCCCACCTCTCGCGCCGCTACCGCGCCAAGCACGGGAGGGCGCCATCCACGGCCCGCCAGGCCGGGGGCTTCTCGCATGGAGAGCGCCGTCCCTATACCAGGTCAAACGGCGCCCGGCCATAGCAGTTCGGCGCTGTTTCGATCCACGAAGTCAGCGTGTCAGAACCGGTAATCCACCGAGACGCCATAGGTGCGCGGGGCGTCAAAGGTTTCGATGAAATCGTAGGAGCCGGTCGTCAGGGTCCCGCGCCCGTTGCTGCTGCCGAAGGCGTTGCCGATCGTGGTCTCGTCGGTCAGGTTTTTGCCCCAGAGGAAGGTCGAGACGCCGTTGGCGAATTGGACGCCGACCCGGCCGTCAAACTTCGCGTAGCCGTCCACATAATACGAGCCGCCCAGAAACTCGGTGCGGTAGAAGGCGTCGAGGCGCGCCACCAGTTCGTGATCGCCGGGTATCGGGCGGGTGTAGGTGGCGTTGCTGCTTATGTTCCACTCCGAGACGTTTTCGAGGTCCACGCCTTCGGTGCAGGTGGCGTTGAAGCGGCTGGCCCCGGACACCGCGCCCGCCGCGCCGCCGCCGACGCAGATCGTGTGCGTGTAGCCGACATTAAGCCCAAGCCGCAGCGGATCGGCGACCAAACCGTCCAGCTCCAACTCAAACCCCTGCAATTCGGCGTCCGTGTTGAAGGCCGGGCGCGTGTAGTCCGGCAGGAAAGCCGATATCTGAAGATTATGGCCCTTTTGGTAGAAATACGTCAGGCTTGCGGCCAAGCGACGATCAAACAGACGCGCCTTCACGCCCGCCTCGTAGCTCTCGACTTCCTCCGGAAGCAGCGCAATGGCGCCAGGCCGGCCGCGTTCGCCGTCCGGCGGCTGGGTGGTGGTGTTGCCGATCCCGTTGCCGAAATTGAACCCCGTGCCTTTGAACCCTTCCGCATAGCGGGCGAACAGGGTGAGCGTGTCGGACGGCTCATATTGCACCCCGAGCGAGGGCGTCAGCTTTTCGTCGCGATAGGTTTTGGTCTTGAAGTACGGGATCGCCCGCCCGCCATTGCCGAACAAGGTCGTCGTGCCCGCGACATTGTTATTGAACACGCGCTGGACGTAATCGGCCCATTTCTCCTCGATGCTATAGCGCAGCCCGCCAAACAGAGTGATCTTCTCGGTCAATTCGAAATTGGCCTGGCCGTAGAGGGCGTAGGAATCGCTGCTGCCGGTGGAGTATTGTTCGTAGCGGTCGTTGCGCTGCAGGATGTTATAATAGTCGAGCATGGTTGCGCCCGTGGCCGGCCCGCCATAGGCGGCCAGACTCCCGCCGAACGCGGTCCTGCGCAGGAAGTCTTCTTCATCGCCCGTCAGCACCTGCGTTCCGTCGCCGGTCCGCTCCCGCCGGTTCTGGTAGATGTCGCTGGTCATCAGGAAGGCCCCGACGACGTAATTGAAGCGTTCCTCGTCCGGGGAAGTCAGGCGGACTTCCTGGGTGAATTGGTCAAAGCTGCCCTCTGCCCCGATGACGTAGGAGAGGTCGAAGGGGCTGTAATCATCATCGCCGCGCCATTCGTCCTCCGCCGCGCGATAGGCGCTGATGGATGTCAGCGTGTAGCCGTCAAAACGGTAATTGGCGGTGAGGCTCGTGCCGAAGATTTCGCGCCGTTCTCCGGATGGGGAATTGTGGTTGATCTTGTACGGGTCGCGCGCCACGTCGGGCTGGTAGAGCGAGGCGAGCCCGTTTCCGTAGGGCAGAAGGCCTGAGCCGCTGAAGGGCGCCTCGCTGCCGATGAGCACACTCGAGGCCTCGCCCAGATAGATCGAGCGGTTCTCGTTCATGCCGTCGATGGCGAACAGCACTTCCAGTTTTTCGTCGGGGGTGAAGCGCAGGAGGGCCGAGCCGCCATAGCGATCTTCTGCGCCATGATCGTTGGCGTTGGCGTTCACGTTCTCGTAGAAGCCTTCGCGCCTAGTCTCGTAGGCGGTGAGTCGAAAGCCGAGTTTGTCCGTGATCGGGCCGCGCACGGTGCCGGAAATCAGATGATGATTATAATTGCCGTACTCGCCCTCGACCGCGCCCTCGAGTGTGTCCCCCGGCTTCTGGGTGATCACATTGACCGCGCCTGACATCGTGTTCTTGCCATAAAGCGTCCCCTGGGGGCCGCGCAGATACTCGATGCGCTCCGCGTCCGGCAGGTCCAGATTGTAGGCGATCGGGCGGCCCTGGAACACGCCGTCGACATAGACGCCGAAACTCGGTTCGAGCCCCGTCGTGCGGGTGTTGATATAGAGACCGCGGATGACGACCTTGGGGTTGCCGGCGAAGGATTCCCCCGCGAACGTGACGTTGGGGATCGCATACTGCAAGTCTTTCAAGTTGCTGACGCCGGTGAGGCGCAATTGCTCCTGCGAGACGGCGGTGATCGAGGTGGGGACGTCGATCAGGCGTTGTTCGCGGTATTGGGCGGTGACGACGATATCGTCCACGCCGGCGGGCGCGGCGGTTTGTGGGGTCTGAGCGGCGGCCGTGGAGATCAACACCGCCGAGGCGGCGGACAAGAGCAGTGCGAAGCGCCCCGAAATGGGCGGATGCAGGGCATTTCCGATCATGACGATGTCCCCCGTGTGACAAACCGACGGCGAAAATGTCGCGATCCCATGATGACTAAACTGCATATGTATGCAACGGTAAAATCCGCTGCTGCGCGAAGTATCCGCTGGCGAAATGCGGAGAGATCGCGGAAAAACGCGCGATGACCAAGATTCGGGCGCCCTCGGGCGGCGGGACCAGCCCATCGGGGGCTCGCGCGGAGGCGGCCGAAAAGCCCGTCGAACGCATCGGGCGGCGGGCGTCCTCGCTCGACGTCGCCCGGGCGGCGGGGGTGTCGCAATCGGCGGTGTCACGCACCTTCGCGCCCGGCGCGGCGGTATCGGAGCATACCCGCGCGAAGGTAAAGGCCGCGGCGGAGAAGCTCGGGTACAAGCCCAACGCGCTCGCCAGCTCCATCATCACCAAGCGAAGCCGCATCATCGCGCTGGTGGTGGGCGATATCGAGAACCCGACCTATTCAAAGATCGTCAATCTGTTCAGCCTGCACTTCCAGGCGCGCGGGTATCACGTGCTGCTGTTTTCGCTGAAAAGCGACGACAACGCCGATTATGCGATCGACGAATTGCTGAAATATCGCGTCGATGGGGTGCTGCTGACGGCGGCCACCCTCTCCGAGGCGATGGCGCAGGCCTGCGCGCGGCTGGGCGCGCCGGTGTTGCTTTATAATCGCTACGCCCGCCATTCCGGGGTCAGCGCGGTGCGGGTGGACAACCAGAGCGCGGGGGCTTCGGTCGCGGATCTGTTCGCGCGGCTGGGCTTCCGCCGCATCGGTTTCGTGGCGGGCAGCGGGATCGACGAGACGTCGCGCGACCGCGAACAGGGCTTCGTCGATCGCCTGAAGACGCTGGGTCTAAGCCTCGCAGTGCGCGCCCAGGGCGATTACAGCTTCGCCAGCGGGCAGGCGGCCATGCACGCGCTCTGGGCGGGCGAGGTCCGGCCGGACGCGATTTTCCTCGCCAGCGACATGATGGCGTTCGGGGCGATCAGCACGGCGCGGATCGAGCTCGGCTTGTCGGTTCCCGGAGACGTCTCGATCGTGGGGTTCGATGATCTGCCGCAGGCGGTGTGGCCAGTGTTCGACTTGACGACCGTGCGCCAGCCCCAGGTCGCCATGACCGACGCCGCCGCCGAATTGCTGCTGGCGAAGATCGCCTCCCAGGAGCAGCGCGCGCGCACGATCTTGATGCCTGGCGACCTTATCGTGCGCGGCTCTACCCCGCCGATCCCGGCCTGAGGCTGCGCCTTACTCCGCCGCGATCCCTGAGGCCGCGCGCCCCGCGATCCGCGCCCGCGCCAGCGGCAGCAGGTCGCGGCCATAGGCGACGGCGTCGTCATAGGGATCGAAGCCGCGGATCAGGAAGGCGGTGACGCCCAAATCGTAATAATCGACGAGCGCGTCGGCGACCTGCTCCGGCGTGCCGACCAGGGCGGTGGAATTGCCGGCGGCGCCGGTGATGGCCGCAACCCCGGTCCACAGTCGCTTGTCCAGCCGCGCCCCCTGGGCGGCGGCCTGCAGGAGGCGCTGGGAGCCCGCATTGACCGGCGCGTGCCCGCTGAGGGGAAGCCCCCGCGCAGCGCGCAGCGCCTTGGTGCGCTCCAGGATCTCCTCGGCGCGGGCCCAGGCGGCTTCTTCCGTATCGGCCAGGATCGGGCGCAGCGACAGCGAGAACCCGATCCGGCGGCCGTGCTTGGCCGCTTCCGCGCGCACGCGCCCGATCAACTCGCGCACCTGCGCATAGGTCTCGCCCCACAGCGCATAGATATCGGCGTGTTTGCCCGCCACCGGCAGGGCGGCGTCGGAGGCGCCGCCGAAATAGAGCGGGATGCCGCCCTTCTGCAGGGGCTTCAGGTCGGAGAAGGCGTTCTCCACCCGGTAGAAGCCGCCCTCGTAGCTGAACGGCTCCGCGCTCGTCCATTGTTTACGGACGATGTCGAGATATTCGTCCGTACGCTGATAGCGCGTGTCTTTGATCGTGAAGTCCCCGTCCTGGCGCAATTCCTCGTCCGAGCCGCCGGTGATGATGTGCACGCCCACGCGCCCGCCGGAGATGTGGTCGAGCGTCGCGAACTGACGGGCCGCAAGCGTCGGCGCCGTGAAGCCCGGGCGGTGGGCGATCATCAGGGCGAGGCGCTGCGTCAGCGCCGCCGCGTGCGCCGCGATCAGGATGCTTTCCGGCGAGCGGGAATGGAACGCGAGCAGCGCGCGGTCGAAACCGCCCTCCTCGTGGGCGCGGGCGATCTTGGCCACGTACGCAAGGTCCAGCGGAGGCCCGGAGGGGGGATGGATCTCGGAGGCGTGCTGGGCTCCGATATAACCGATGAATTCGGCGCTCATGGGCGTTCTCCTGTCCAGACCGATCAACACGATCAATGGCGCCGACCGACGCCGGAATTGAATGAAAAGTGCTAACGTCGAGGTTCAGCGACCCTTGAGTGTCGCTCAAGCATCGCCGCTTAGAGCACGAAAAAGCCGTGGCTCGCGTCGCGCTCGAGCTGGGCCACGAGGCCGTATTCCCAGTCGAGATAAGCCTGCATCGCCGCGGCCGGATTATCCACGCCCTCATAGGGGCGGCGATAGACATCAATCGGCGGGCTCAGCGGATCCTCGATCCCACCGGCGAGCGCGCCGCCCCCCGCCCGCCAGGCTTCCGTCCCGCCCGCGAGGGCGCGCACGTGCGTGAAGCCCGCCGCCTCCAGTTCGCGCGCCGCAAATCGCGCTACCAGGCCGTCCGGCGAAGTCAGCGTGAGGGGCGTGTCCGGCGCGTAGGCGCCAAGGGCGGCCGCAAGCCCCGTCCGTGACGCAAAGCGGGCCCCCGGAATGTGGCCGCGCCGATGCTCGGCGGTGGTTGCGAGGTCAAGCAGCAGCGTGGGCGCCGCGCGCAAGGCCGAAGGCTCGATGAGCGCGGCGCGCGGGGGCTCCGGCAGAGTCGGGCGCTCCGCGCCGTAGGCGATCGCGCCCCAGGCCCCTTCGAGCACATAGACTTCCCAGCCCATCTGCGCGAGCCACGAGGCCGTCATGTCCGCGCGTATGCTCTTGTCGTCGCTCAAGACGATCCGCGCCCCGCGAACGGGGGCGAAGACGTCGGTCTCCTGGACCAATTGCCCCCCGGGCGCGCTGCGGAAGCCCGCGGCGTGTCCCTCGGCATATTCCTCCGGGGTGCGCACATCGTAGCGGTAGAGCGTGCGGCTCTGGTCGTCAGCCAGACTCTGAAGGTCCTCCCAACTCAGCCCCCGCACGCCCGCCCGGTAGCGCACCGCGCGCGCAGCTTTGGCGGCTTCGGCCTCGCCATCCTGACTTGCGCCGGGCGCGCGCCGCTGCGCGCCGTGATCGAGGGAGAGGCCCGCCAGCGTCCACCCGATCGTACCGTTTCGCAGCGCGCGCACCGGATTTTTAACGCCCGCATTGATCAGCGATTGCGCGCCGATGATGCTGCGCGTGCGCCCCGCGCAATTGACGACGATGATGGTTTGCGGGTCCGGAGCGAGCGCGCGCGCGCGCAACACCAGTTCGCCGCCCGGCATGCTGACGCCCCCGGGGATACTCATCGTCGCGTATTCCTCAAAGCGGCGCGCATCGAGGATGACGAGATCGGCGCGCGCCCTGATAAGGGCGTCGAGTTCCTCCGCGGTGAAATGCGGCGTACCGCGCCGGTGCTCCACCAACTCGCCGAACGCCTTGCTGGGTGAATTGACATCGGCGAACAGCTCGAACCCCGCATCCCGCCAGCCCTGCAAGCCCCCCGCGAGCAACCGCACGTCGCGATAGCCCAGCGCGTTCAGCCGCTGTGCGGCGATGGACGTGAAGCCCTCTCCGTCATCGTACAATACGATCGGCGTGTCTTTACGCGGGGCGCGGTCCAGCACGTCAAGCTCCAGGCGCGCCAGCGGCAGGGACGCGGCAAACAGCGGATGGCCTTGCGCAAACCAATGCTCCTCGCGCAGATCGATCAGCAGGATTTCCTGGCGGGTGGCCCAGGCGCGGCGCACCGCAGCCGGGGAAGTCTGCGCTTTCAAGGCCGTGCTCCCCAGACATTGGGCACGACCTCGTTGTCATAGCCCGACACGAACGGCTTCTCGGTCCCCTCCAGGGCGTAGACCGCCCGCGTCACCGCCCCGATATTGGCGCCATAGACGTGGATACTGACCGAAGTCTGATCCGCGAACGCGTTACGTACCTGGTGCACGTCCCCAAGCAGGGGAGAGATCGCCTCCACGTCGCCGCGCGCCAGACGGTGCGGGGCCCCGAGCGCGCCGAGCCCCGATCGCACCCAACCATAGGATTGCGCAATCTCGGCCCCGCGCAGCACCCCCACGAGGCCCCAGACGCGGTGGTCGTGGATCGGTGTCGATTGTCCCGGACCCCAGACGAAGCTCACCACGCTGAAACGCTCGCGGCTGTCGCAATGCAGCAGATACTGGCGGTAACGCTCCGGGTGCGGACGGGCGAACGCCTCCGGCAGCCAATCGTCTTGCGCCACGAGATCGCCCAGCAATGCGGCGCCCGCGCGCAGCAGCGCCTCCTCCTCGCTCTCGCCCGCCACGAGCGCGCCCAGATCGCCGATGAAAGCGCGGAGCCGGTCCAGTCTAGGCGTAGTCATGGAAGTCAGTTCTCGAACTTAAGGCTGATAAGGAAGGTGCGTGGGTCCGGGTAGTTGAGATAATTGATGTTGGACGGGGTCGGCGTGTAGGTCCCGCTGAGGGGCTGGTCGACATCGAGCAGGTTACGCCCGGACACCTCGATCGACCAGTTCGGGTCCGGCGCGATCCACGTTAAGCGGCCATTGAGGAAGAACTGGCCCTCGAACCAATCCTGCGGGCGGTTAAGCGCGTTGGAGAAATAGCCGCTGGTCCAGTTTACGTCGGAACCGATTCGCAGCGCGCCCGGCGCGAACGGGAGGGCGTCGAGCGCATAGGTGAAGCCGCCGGCGATGCTGTAGCGCGGGGAATTGATGAGCTGGTTGCCGCTCGCGTCGGAGGTCGCGCCGCTGACGCCGCGATACTCGTCATAGATGGCATAGAGGTGGGAGGCAGTGAAATGGACGCCCAGCGCCTCGCTGACTTGGGCGCTCGTCTCCAACTCCGCGCCATAGGTGTGCGCCTGGCCCGCATTGCCGCGCCGGGAGCCGGCATAGACGGGATCATAGAACGAGACCTGCAGATCGGTGTAATCGTTGTAGAACACGGCAAGGTTGGCGCGCAGACGCCGCTCGAAAAAGTCGGATTTGAGGCCCGCTTCGTAGCTCGCGACGTTCTCGGGGTCGAACGGCAGGGTGGCCAGATCAAGACGCGTGGCGCGATTGTCGAAACCGCCCGCCTTGAAGCCCTTGGAATAGGTGAGGTACGTTAGCAGGTCGGGCGTCCAGGCGTATTGCAGGGAAAGCTTCGGCGTCTTGGCGTCCCATTCCGCATCCGCCTCTCCCGCGATCGATTGGCCGGTCACGGCCCCGTCGATGTTCAAAGTCTTATTGTCGAAGACGAATTCCTTCTCTTCGACGGTGTATCGCAGGCCCGCTGTCAGGCTCAGCGCGTCCGTGACCTTGAAGGTCGCTTCGCCGAAAAGGGCGTACGCATCGGTGTTGGTGACGTTTTTTGCGCGCAGAAAGTTGTACGTGAACGGCGTGACATTGTTGGTGCGGGTGTAGCCGTCGCGCTTCACGTAGAAGCGCTCGTGCAGATAGAACAGGCCCGTAGAGAAGGTGAGCCGCTCGAACGCGCCGTTGAGCTGGAGCTCCTGGGTGTAATATTGGTCGTTATAGTGGATCAGGTTTTTCTGCTTGAGCGCCGCCTCGCCGTCATTGTCATAATTGACCGGGTTCAGATTAAAGCCGCCATAGGACGAGACGGACTTGATCTCCAGCGCCGGGGTCACGTCATAGCGCACGCGCAGCGCGCCGCTGATCTGGTCGAGATCCTGCTTGGGATCGACTTCGGAATAAGTGACGCGCGGGTCGAAGCCGTCGCCCGGCTGGTCCACCGGTACATAGCCGCGCGTGTCGCTGCGGTCGCGCAGGGCGTTGATTGTCAGTTGGACGTCGAGGTCCTGGCCCGGGGTCCAGCGCAGCTTGCCGCGCACGGAGTCAAGGGAGATGCGGTTCACGTCGCGCCCGAGCGTCGGGTTCTCGGTCACGCCGTCGCGCCGATAATGGATGTAGGAGAGCGAGCCGGCCAGGCGGTCCTCGAGCAGAGGCCCGCTGACAAGCCCCCGCACCTCCGTCGCGTCGTAATCGCCATAGCCCAGTTCCGCCTTGAGCCGAAACTCGTCGTCGGGGTCGCGCGTGATGATACGCAGCGCGCCGGCGCTCGAATTGCGGCCATAGAGCGTGCCTTGCGGCCCCCGCAGAACCTCCAGCCGCTCAAGATCGTTAAACTCGATCATCGAGCCCAATTGCCGCGGCAGATAGACGTCATCGACATAGACGGCGAGCACCGGCTCCTGGATTGGGTCGCTCTCGCCCACGCCGCGCAGCGAATAGGTCTGGGTCGTGTGGCTGATCGTAACGCGCGAGATGCTCAGATTGGGGATCTGGCCAGCGAGGTCGCGGATCGAGTCTACGTCGCGTTCCTCCAGTGCGGACGCATTCAGCGCGGTGATGGCGATGGGGGTGTCCTGGAGGTTGGTCTCGCGCCGTTCGGCGGTGACGATGACTTCCTCCAGCGCAGACGGCGCGCTGTCTTCGCCGTGGGCGGGGCCGACGTGGAACAGGAGCGCCAGCGTCGAGACGCCGGCGGAGAAAAGAGCGCGCTCGGTGCGGGCGCGCGCGGCGGACAGGAAGGAAAACATGAAACCCTCGGGAGCAAAACGGTCAGCGCAAGTCGCGCACTTGGCGCGGCGTTACAAGCGACATTGACCAAACTTAAAGATGAGCGTGTCTGATACGCCGATCAGGCGTGTTCACGAGAGCGCCTGGCTGAAACGCGCGTCCCAGAGGGGCGCCATGTCCACGCGCCCCGGCAACATCCCCGCGTCCGCAAACGCGTCCGCCACCTTTTGCTGCGAGGCGATCGCTTCGTCATTGATCGGCAGAAGCTGCATCGACGAGCTCCGCTCCTTGATCTCGCGCAGCCATTCCTCGGCGGAAACGCCGGTATTGGCGGAAAGCGTCTTCGCCCAGCGGGCGTCGTCGGCATTGATCCAATCGAGCACGCGGCGATAGCGCAGCAGATAGTCGAGCACCGCGGCTTGTCTGTCCGGGTCTTCGAGCGCATCGGCTGCGGCGGTCATGATGTAATTGCCGGAGAGCCGGCCCACGCCATTGGCGAGCTCGCGCGCACCGGCCGCGATCACGCGCTGCACGACGACGCCGAAGATCACCCACGCATCGATCGATCCGCTCTGGAAAGCGGCGAGCCCGTCCTGCGGGGAGAGGGGGACGGCGACGATGTCTTTCCAGGCAAGCCCCGTCTCCTCAAGCACCTGCAGCAGGATGTAGTGCGACGTCGTGGCCCGCACATAGCCGACGCGCTTTCCGCCGAGGTCCTTCAGGCTGCGCAGCGGCGAGCCCGGCGGCGCGAGCACGACCTGGTTTTTCACATTATCGCGGCGCACCGCGATGATGCGCAGATTGGTGTCGCGTTTTCCCGCGACAAACACGGGCGGTATCTCGCTCATCGAGCCGACATCGATCGCGCGCGCATTGATCGCCTCCACGATCAGATTGCCGGAGGCGAAGCTCGAGCGCTCGACTTTGTAGGGCGTGTCGTCCACACCAGCTAGGGCGAAGAATTCGCTAGGCGTGCCGCGATAGGTGGCGGCGCGTAATGTCACGTCCGAGAGCGCGTTTTTCTTCTGGGCGACGGGCGCGCCGCAGGCGGGAAGGGCGGCGAGGGCTGCGCCGATCAGGGTTCCGCGGCGGGTGAGTAGGGGTGGTTGGGGCGTCATTCGAACAGGTCCGGCTGATCGCGGGTGATCACGTCCCAATAGGGCTCGAACGCATAAATGGCGCCGGTTTCCGTGCCCACCTGGGCGGCGGTGCGGCGCGCAACTGCCGGCGGCATGGGGCGCACGTCGCCCGCGGCTTCCGCCAGGAGTTGGACCTGACAAGCGTTCTCCAGCGCAAGGTAACGCCACACCGCGGCCTCCACCGTGCGCCCTACGGTCAGGATGCCGTGGTTCTGAAGGATCACGGCCTTGCGGTGGCCCAGCGCCTCGGCGATCTTCTCGCCCTCGCTCTCGTCCAGCACCACGCCGGAAAAGTCTGGAAACAGGGCGTGGTCGTCATAGAAGGCCGCCGAATCCTGCGTCAGCGGGTCGAGGAGACGCCCGAGCGCGGACCAAGTCTTTCCGTACAAGGAATGCGCGTGGGCGGCGGCCGTGAGTTCGGGGCGCGCCTTGTGCAGGGCGGAATGGATGGCGAAGGCGGCGCGGTTCAGCCGCGGGCGGGCGCGCGCAGGAGGCTCGACGATCTCGCCCTGGTGGTTGACGAGCATGAGCTCCGACACGGTGATCCGGCTGAAATGCACGCCGAACGGATTGACCCAGAAATGATCGCTCCATTCGGGGTCCCGCGCGGTGATGTGGCCGGCGCCGCCCATGTCATAGCCGTTGCGGGCGAACAGGCGATAGGCGGCCGCCAGGCGCTGCTTGCGGTAGAGGCGCTCAAGCGCGATCGTCGGCTGGACGGGGGCGGGCTCGCCGAAGCGGTCCGGCAATTGGGTTTCGATCTTGGCGCCGGCCGGCGTGGGGCGGCGAAGCTCGGCTTGCATGGCGGTCCTCTATGTCTAATAGCCGCGCGCGGGGTCGATCACGTCCCGCAGCGGCGCGCCGGCGCGGAAGCGGGCCAGATTCTCCGCAAACAAGGCTGCGATATTGGCGCGCGTGTCGGGGGTGTGGACGGCGGTATGGGGGGAGAGAAAGACTTTGGGATGGGTGTAGAATGGATGCCCAGGCGGGGGCGGCTCGGGATGGGTGACGTCGAGGGTGGCGCGCGAGAGGCGGCCGTCATCGAGCGCTTTCAGCAGGGCGGCGTCTTCGATCAGCGCGCCGCGCGCGACATTGACGAGATGCAGCCCGGGCTTGGCGCGCGCGAGCACACCGGCATGGATCACGCCCACCGTCTCGGGCGTCGCCGGCGCCGCCAGGACGACATGGTCGCTGCGCGCGAAGAGATCGGCCACGCTATCGGCGCGCGTCACGCCGGGCGCCTCGATCGGGGCGGCGGAGCGGCGCACCGCGATCACCTCCATGCCGAGCGCCTGCGCGCGCGGGGCGAGCGCGCGACCGATTGCGCCGAACCCGACAATGCCCAGCACCGCGCCCGATGTCAGCGCGATCGGTTGCGGGGACCAGCGGCCGGGGTCCTTGATCCAGATGTCTGGAATGCGTTTGGCCTGGGCGAGGATGGCGGCCAGCGCAAACTCCGCCACCGCGACGGCGGAAGTCCCGCGCGCGCTCGTGACCACGGGGCCGTCGAACAGCCAGCGCGGATAGAAATCGATCCCGACCGACACCAATTGCACCCATTCGAGCCCGAACGGCCAGCCGGGCGGGGCGAGCGGCAGCTCGCCGCCGGCGCGGCGGAACGGCGCGGCCAGCAGGATGCGCGCCTCGTCGGGCAAAGTCTGGGGGGGACCGGGGGGTACACGGATGAAATGCGCCTCGGGCGCGCGCATGGCCAGCGCCTCGGTGAAGGCGTCCGGCAATTGGCTGGCCACCACTACCCCGCTCATGACGGCCTCGCCGCCGCTCCGCGCTGGGCGAACGCGGCCCGCCCGGCCCCGGCCAGCGCGACGTCCGATTGCGGTGTGTGCACACGCCCGCACAACACGTCCCGGTAATGGCGCTGCAGGGGATTGTGCTGCGTGAGCCCGGGATTGCCGGTAGCCGCGATCGCCTTCTCCACCGCGGCGATGGCGTTGGTGGTGACGAGATGTTTGACGAGCCCGCTCTCGGCTGCGTTGGTTTCCCCGGCCAGCGCCGAGGCGAGCAGCGCGCGGTTGGACAGGAGCAGCGCGTCGATCTCGCCCACCAATTCCTGAAAGCGGGGCAGGGTGGCGAGCGCGGCGCCGAGATTGGAGGGTTTGCGGGCGAGCAGGAAGTCCACCAGCCAGTCGCGCGCGGCCTGCGCGACCGCGTCATAGAGACCCGAAGTCAGCACGTTGGACCAGACGGGGAAGGCCGGCCCGTGCGCCGGCGGCTCGCTCGCGGGGCGCGGGCCGAGCGCGTGGTCGAGCGGGGCCAGCGCGTCCTCGAAGACAACGTCATGGCTGCCGCTGGCGCGCAGGCCCAGATGGCTCCAGGTCGGCTCGATGCGCACGCCGGGCGTGTCGGCGCGGATCAGCCAGCCTCCGACCAGCGGCTCGCTATCGTCCGAGCGCGCCCACACGACCATCCAAGTCAGACCCGGGGCGCCGGTGGAATAGATTTTACGCCCGCTGAGGCGCCAGCCTTGCGGCGTGCGGCGCGCAACCGTCGCGGGCAGGCCCCCGCGCGCCGGAGTGCCGAGGTCGGGCTCCACGCGCAGGGCGTTGATCAGCGCGCCGCGCTCGATGGCGTCCCGCACCACGCGCTGTTTGAGCGCTTCCGGCCAGCCGGAGTGCGGCTCGCGCAGGTGCGCATGCTGCATATATTGCATCACGAGGCACAGCGCCGTCGCGGGCTCCCCGCGCGCGACCGCCTGCACGACCCGCAGGCTCGTCGCGAGATCGGCCTGGGCGCCGCCGAGCGCTGCGGGCGCGGTCAGCGCCAGAAGCCGGTGGCGCCGCAGGAGTTCGAAATTTTCGAACGGAAAGCTGGCCTGCCGGTCGTGCAGGTCTGCCGTGGCGGCGAAGGTTTCCGTCAGGGCAGGGAGGATGGCGTCGAGATTGAGGTCGAGATCGGCCTCCTCGCGCGGCGCGAAGCGGATCGGGGCGGCGCTCACAGGCGCCCCTGCTGGGCGTCGATCGGGCGGTGGCTCGGCCCTCGGGGCGAGGGCGGGGCCTGTTCGACGCCCAAAGTGGTCAACAGACGCCGTCGCATGGCCTGCAGACTTTGGTCAAAGTCTCGCGGGCGCGGGAGATCGACGATCTCTTCGGCCGCGATCCGCCCGGCGTCGAGAACGAGCACGCGGTCGGCCAGCAGTAGCGCCTCATCGACATCGTGGGTGACGAACAGCACGGCCGGCCGGTGCGTGCGCCAGAGCGACAAGACAAGCTCGTGCATGCGGATGCGCGTCAGCGCGTCGAGGGCGGAGAAGGGCTCGTCGAGCAGCAGCAAGTCAGGCTCGCGCACCAGCGCGCGCGCCAGCGCCACGCGCTGGGCCTCCCCGCCCGAGAGCGTGCTGGGCCAAGCGTCCAGGCGCGCGCCAAGCCCCACCTCCCGCAGCGCCGTTTCCGCACGCGCGCGCGCGTCCGCGCCCTTCAGGCCAAGCGAAGCATTGCGCCATACCCGCTTCCAGGGCAGCAGCCGCGGTTCCTGGAACACCGCCGCGCGCCCTGGCGGGGCCGTGACGTCCTGGCCGTCGGCGGGGTCGAGGCCGGCGAGGGTGCGCAGCAGCGTTGTCTTGCCGGAGCCGCTGCGGCCCAACAGCGCGACGAACTCGCCCGGGGCGATGTCAAGATCGAGGCCGTCGAGCACCAAAGTCTGCCCGAAGCGGCGGGTGAAATTGCGGATCCGCACGGCGGCGGGCGGGGCGGCCGGCGGCGCGGGCCGGGGCGGAGAGAGAGCGACCGCGAGCGCCGTCACGGCTGGATCCGGAAGAGGGCGGCCCCGAAGGACCGGCGTCGGGAATAGGTCATGGAGCGCCTCGGAACAGCCGCCGCCCTGCGAACGGCCTTGGCAGGCGGCCGAAAAAAGCCGATAAATCCTACCAGAGCAATAGAGTATTGCTCGCGCTATCCATGAGCATCGCTAAAGTTGGGCGTCCCCCGTGCCGGTCAATCTGCCTACGGAATTGTTGCGCAGCCTCGCCGCGATCGTCGATTCCGGCTCCATGCTGAAGGCCACCGAGCGGGTGTTCGTCACCCAGTCCGCGTTGAGCCTGCAGATGAAACGGCTCGAGGAGATCGTCCAGACGCCCCTGTTCCAGCGCGAGGGGCGCAGGCTCGCGCTGACCCCCGCGGGCGAGCATCTGCTCGCCCACGCCCGCGAGATCCTGGCCGCCAATGACCGCGCGGTCGCGGCCATGAACGGGGGGGCGCTGGCGGGGCCCGTGCGGATCGGGCTGATCCAGGACTTCGCGGAGACGCTTCTGGCCGGCGTGCTGGCGCGCTTTGTGTCCTTGCATGCGGAGACGCAGATGCAGGTGCGCGTCGCGGGCTCGCACGAATTGATGGACCTCCTGGAGGCGGACCGGCTCGATTTCGTGCTGGGCGTCGGCGCGCCGGACGATCCCGCCCGGGTGCGCGCGGCGCCGATGCTGTGGCTGGGCGCGGCGGACCTGCTGGAGCAGGAGGTGCTGCCGCTCGCGATCCTGGAAAAGCCGTGCCGTTTCCGGATGGCCGCGCTTGAGGCGCTGGACCGTGCGGGGATTGCGTACCGGATCATGCTGGAGACGCCGAGCCTCTCGGCGCTGCGCGCGGCGGTGGAGGCGGGGCTGGGGCTGACGGTGCGCACCGAATTGCTGCTGGGCGGGCGCACCGAGGCGCTGTTCTCGGACCGGCTGCCGCTCCTACCGGAGGTGGCGTACGTGCTGCACGTGCGCCGCTCCCCCCACCCCACGATCGAGCGGCTGGCGGAACTTGTGCGCGCCGCCGCGGCTGCGCTTTGAGTTAGAGCGGTTCTCGACTGGATTGAATCAATCCAATCGAGAAAAACCGCTCTACACCTTAAGTTAGACCGTTTCTTGTCCGAAAACCGCGTAACACTTTTCGGGAAACGGTCTAGGGCCGGAAGCCGCCGCGCCAGGAGAGCGTCGCGCGCTCCAACATGCGGATCGCCAGATCGGCCGTCAGCCCCAGCATCGCATAAACGACGAGGCACACCACGATGATGTCGGTGCGCAGGAAGTCGCGCGCCTGGTTGATCAGGTGGCCGAGGCCGGCCTGGGCGTTGATCTGCTCGGCGATCACCAGCACCAGCATCGCCACCCCGCTCGCATAGCGTAAGCCGACGAAGAAGGGCGCCAGCGCCCCGGGCAGGATGACGTGGCGGATCAGCGCAAAGCCGCTCAGCCCGAAGCTGCGCGCAGCCTCCACCAGGCGCGCGTCGACGCCCCGCACCCCGGCGAACAGGTTGAGATAGATCGGGAACACCGTCGCCGTCGCGAGCAGCGCGATCTTCGGCGTCTCCCCAATGCCGAACCAGACGATGAAGAGCGGCGTCAGCGCCAGGACCGGGAGGGTGCGCTTGATCTGCATCAGCGGATCCACGATCGCCTCGCCCGTGCGCGAAAGGCCTGCGATCAGCGCGAGCGTCACCCCCGCGACGAGGCCGCAGGCGAGCCCCGCGCCCGCCCGCGCCAGGGAGACGAGGACGTTCGAGATCAGCTCGCCGCCGACCAGCAGGTCCCAGAAGGTCTGCGTCACCGCGCTCGGGGCAGCAAGGACCCGCTCGGGGATCAATCCGGTGAACGCTCCAAGCTCCCACAGCGCCACGAGCGCCACCGGCGAGACCCAGCGCTGCCCGCGCCAGCGCAGCGACCCGAGCCGCCCCTTGCCGCTGACGCCGCCCTCGGCGGCGATCCCGATCGCCATGGCCCGCTCCTTCGCGCATTCCTTTAGCGGCAACGCACAGCGCAGAACGCCTACCAATGCAATAGGAATTTATGGTCAGGGCGCGCCGTCAGGGCGCGCAGCGTCCCACGATATCGATCAGCGGGCCGCCCGGGCCCGCGCTCAGCACGGCTTCCACGCCATAGGCGCGGCGAAGCACGTCGGGCGTCAGGGCGGCCGCAGGCGCGCCGTCGGCGAGTATTTGGGCCTCGCCCAGCACGAGAGCGCGGTCCGCCACGCGCAGCGCCATCGTGAGGTCGTGCAGCGTCAGGACGATGCCGGTCCCGCCCGCCGCCAGGCGGCGGAAGAGGGCGGCGGCGTCCATTTGGTGGGCGGGATCGAGGCCGGTCAGCGGTTCGTCCGCCAGCAGCCATTCGGGCTCTCCCGCCAGAGCCCGCGCGATCAGCACCCGCGACCGCTCGCCGCCGGACAGGGTGGTCACCACGCGGTGCTGGAGGGCGCTGACGCCGGCGGCGGCCATGGCGCGGTCCACCGCCTCGGCGTCGCTGCGGGCGGGGCCGCGTGCGCCAAGGAAGGGGGTGCGTCCCAACGCCACCAGCGTCCCCGCCTCGATCGGCCAGGCGATCTCGGGGATCTGAGGCAGGAAGGCCAGGCGCCGGGCGCGCGTGGCCGGCTTTAGGCGGACGAGCGGGGTATCTTCCATCAGCACCGCCCCGCGCGAGGGCGCGCGCAAGCCCGCGAGGCAGGACAGCAGCGTCGATTTGCCGGCCCCATTGGGGCCGACGATCGCGGTGACCTGTCCCGGCGACAGCTTCAGATCGAGGCCGGCGAAGATCGTCCGCCCGCCCAGCTCGACCCCGAGCCCTGTGCAGGAGAGCGCGCTCACGCCATCCTCCGCCGCAGACCGGCCAGGAGCGCGAGGAAGAACGGGCCCCCGAGCGCGGCCATCGCCACCCCGAGCTTCACCTCGCCCGCTCCCGGCGTCAGGCGCACCGCGATGTCCCCCGCCAGGACCAGCGCCGCCCCGCCCAGCGCGCTGGGCAGCAGGAGCGCGCCCGGCCGGGCCCCGACCAGAGGCCGCAGCAGGTGCGGGATGACGAGGCCCACAAAGCCGATGATTCCGGTGACGGCCACGCTCGCCCCCGCCGCCAGCCCGATCCCCGCCGCCAGCCGCCACCGCGTCGCGCCCAGCGACACGCCCAGTGATTGCGCGCCGGTCTCGCCCAGCGTCAGCGCGTCGAGCGCGCGCGCGGTCACCAGCACCAGGGCGCCTCCGGCCGCGATAAAGGGCAGCGCCAGGCGGATGTCGTCCATGCTGCGATCCGCCAGCGAGCCCATCAGCCAGTCCACGATCTCGCTCACCGCCCAGGGGTTCGGCGCAAGGCTCAGCGCAAGCGAGACGCCGGCGCTGGCGATCACGTTGAGGATGGCCCCCGCCAGGATGAAGGTGGTGAGGGTCGAGCCCGTCCCCGCCAGG
>JANNOI010000027.1:0-22553 GCA_031398975.1 Alphaproteobacteria bacterium
GATTTTACTCATCGCTCTCGCGGCGCTGTAGTTTCAGCCTAGACCGAGTGAACTTTTTTGCTGTCTCAGCCAAATTGTAAATGGCCTCTTTGAACGCTAGACAGATATACAGACTCCTCCCTGGGCTATGCCCTGGCAAGAACAGCATTGGAGAAGAGAAGCACTCGTCAGCAGACTAACTGTGTCTTGTGTACGCCTCGTGTGTCCTTTTGGGTAACCGCCTAACCCTTGTAGGGCAAGAGGTTAACGGCATTTGTGTATCTGTGTAAGTACTCCTTAGAGTCTTTACAGCTGATGGCGAACCAGTCTTCTCACACGGAGAGCATTGGGAGGAGTGCTGAAAGGCTTATGCTCTCGTAGAAATTAGCTGTCCGTTAACTGTCCGTTATCTACTGTCAAAGTGTACCTAAATGCGCCTAAGTACACCCATACTAAAAACCGGAACCCCTGACTAGCAGGTGATTCCGGTCTCAGAACTCAATCGGAGCGGCGGGATTTGAACCCACGACCCCCACTACCCCAAAGTGGTGCGCTACCAAGCTGCGCTACGCCCCGGTCTATTTGAGTCTTGCTTGCCTAGAATAACACGAGAGGGTACATGACCAGATGAAATCCAAGAAATCTACGGCCTGGTTTAAAGAAACTCAAAAAACCGTGATTTGGAAGATAGCTTGCATCACCTGCTGGGTCGCTTCCACGTCCCATTCACCTTCACACTGACGATCTGCTTTGAGAATGAACCGCATGCTATAGGCTTCTGGAAAGCCTTCTGCTTCTAACCAGAGATGATCGGCTTCCGCTTCACAGATAATGCGTTCATCGTTCATGAGTTCGCTGGCGATCGCCCGCATGGTTTCACTAACTTCCACCGCTAAACGCCGAAAGTCTACACTTTAAGGTAGACCGTTTCTCGCCCGAAAACCGCGCACTTTTCGGGCAACGGTCTAACGCTCAAAACGGCGGCGCCACCCGGAACAGAAGCCAAGCCGCCGCAGCCGCCGCGCTTAGGCCGAGGCCCAGAACCAGCCCGTCCCGTGACGTCATCCCGAGGCCAATCAGCACGATCGCCAGTCCCGGCGCCAGCGGCAGGAAGGGCGCCAGCGCGAGCGGTATCGTGATCAACGCCGCCGCCATGACCGTGAGCGCCAGCAGGTTCACGAAGGGCGGCGCGGCGAGGAAGGTGAGCCGCGGCTTCAGCACCGCATCGATCCGCTTGGCCCAGGGGCGCAGGCGTTCGACGCCCTTCAGCACCAGCGCCCGCGGCGCCTGCAGCTCCAGCATCGCTTTGGGCATCCAGGGCCGGCGCCTGCCCAGCGCCATCTGCCCCGCCACGATCAAGGTGAGCGACGCCGAGGCCCAGGTCATCCCGGGCACGATCGTCGCGGGCGAAATGGAGAACAGCCCGATCAGCAGCAGAAGCGGCCCGTACGCGCGCCGCCCCACCGTGTGCAGAACCTCCCCAAGCGCCACCCCGGGGCTCGCCTCGTCATCGACCTTGTCGGCCACGCGATCGAGCAGCGCGCCCAGGGTCTCGCGCTTGGCGTGCGGGATCGAGGCCGGTAGGGCGGCGGTCCGGCCAGACGGCGCGGCGGAAGGCGAGGCGGCTTTTGGCATGAATACCCGTAAGCTAAGCGCTTGAGGCGCGCTCCGGTTCCGGACGCGCCAGCCTCCATTAACGCCTGAAGCGCGCGCATTCAGAAGGCGAGTGTTTTCTTTTCCTCACGCGGTGTTATAGCTGCGCGAGACGGGCTTGATCTGCGTGATCGCCTGTTCGCTGCTCCACTTTTTAGGTGCGCTCGGCGAAGACGCCGGGCGTTTTTGTTTTCGGAGACCGGGCCTTATGTCCAACGTGCTCATGCCCAAGGCTACGGCTGTGTGGATGATCGAAGAAACCGCGCTCACCTTCGATCAGATCGCGGAATTCACCGGGCTGCATCCGCTGGAGGTGCAGGGTATCGCCAATGAGGAAGTGGCCAAGGGCATCCGCGGCGTCGATCCCATCGCCGGGGGCTTTCTGCTGCGCGAAGAGATCGAGAAGGCGGAGAAAAACCCCGCCTACCGCATGAAAGCGCTCGAGGAGAAGCGGATCGACCTGCCGGAGCGCAAGCGCAAGGGCGCGCGCTACACGCCCATCGCCCGCCGCCAGGACCGGCCCGACGCGATCGCCTGGTTCCTGCGCAACCACGCCGAAGTGTCTGACGCCCAGATCGTCAAACTGATCGGCACGACCAAATCCACCATCGATCAGGTGCGCCACCGCGCGCACTGGAATTCGAGCCAGATCAAGCCGGTGGACCCCGTGTCCTTGGGCCTGTGCACCCAGATCGAACTGGACGCGGTCGTCGCCAAGGCCGCCGAAGCCAAAGCGCGCGACGACGCCAAAAAGCGCAAGGCCGATGGCGGCTCCCTGATCCCGGCCGCCGAAAGCGTGAGCCCGGAGGCCTATGACCGCGACGGCGGCGCCTGACACGGAAAAGGCGGAACCCGAAGGCTCCGCCTTTCCGGCTTTAGACGTTTTGTCAGGACCGGCCAGGGGCGGCAGGTTCAGGCCGGCAGGTTCACGCCCGCAGGTTCAGGCCGCAGGTTCGGCCTGACGCGGCGCCGGCGGGGCGGCGGGGGGCTGTTCCGGGAAGAAGTCGAACTTCAGCTTCTCGGGATCGGCCGGGTCCACGTCCACCTTGACGATGCCGCCGTGGCGCATGGCCCCGAAGAGCAATTCGTCCGCCATCGGCTTCTTCACGTGCTCCTGGATCACGCGCGCGAGCGGGCGGGCGCCGAACGCCTCGTCATAGCCGCGCTTGGCGAGCCAATCGGCCGCTCCATCCGTCAGCTCGATCTGGACGTTGCGCTCCGACAGCTGGGCCTCGAGCTGGATTACGAATTTCTGCACGACCGTGCGGATGATTTCCGGCGGGAGGCCCGCGAACGGGATCACCGCATCCAGGCGGTTGCGGAATTCGGGCGTGAACAGGCGACGGATCGCCTCCTCGTTCTCGTGGTCCTTCTTGCCGGCGCCGAAGCCGATGCCCTGACGGGCCGCGTCCGAGGCCCCCGCATTGGTGGTCATGATCAGGATCACGTTGCGGAAATCCACCTTCTTGCCGTTGGCGTCGGTCAGCGTGCCGTGGTCCATGACCTGGAGCAGGATGTTGAACAGGTCCGAATGGGCCTTTTCGATCTCGTCCAGCAGCAGCACGGAATGGGGGTGCTGGTCCACGCCGTCCGTGAGCAGGCCGCCCTGGTCGTAGCCGACATAGCCCGGGGGCGCCCCGATCAGCCGGCTCACGGTGTGGCGCTCCATGTACTCGCTCATGTCGAAGCGCAGCAATTCCACGCCCATGATCTTGGCCAGCGAGCGCGCCACCTCCGTCTTGCCCACGCCCGTGGGCCCGGCGAACAGGTAGCAGCCGATCGGCTTTTGCGGCTCCCGCAGCCCCGCGCGCGCCATCTTGATGGCCGCAGCGAGGTTTTCGATCGCCTTGTCCTGGCCGAAGACGACGCGCTTCAGGTCCGTCTCCAGGCTGCGCAGCATCTCGCTGTCGTTCTTGGACACCGCCTTCGGGGGGATGCGCGCCATGCGGGCCACGACGTCCTCCACGTCGGTCACGTCGATCACCGTTTTGCGCTGATCGGGCGCGACGAGCATCATGGAGGCGCCGCTTTCGTCGATCACGTCGATCGCCTTGTCCGGCAATTTGCGGTCGTTCATGTGGCGGGCCGAAAGCTCCACCGCCGCGCGCACCGCGTCGTCGGTGTACTTGACCTTGTGGTAATCCTCGAAATACGGGCGCAGACCCATCACGATGCGGATCGCGTCCGGGATCGAGGGCTCGTTCACGTCGATCTTCTGGAAGCGGCGCGCCAGCGCGCGGTCCTTCTCGAAGTGCTGGCGGTATTCCTTATAGGTCGTGGAGCCCATGCAGCGCAGATGGCCGCTCTGCAGTGCGGGCTTGAGCAGGTTCGAGGCGTCCATCGCCCCGCCCGAGGTCGCGCCCGCGCCGATCACGGTGTGGATCTCGTCGATGAAGAGGATGGCCTTCGGGTGGTTTTCGAGCTCCCGCATCACGGCCTTCAGCCGCTCCTCGAAATCGCCGCGATAGCGGGTGCCCGCCAGCAGCGCGCCCATGTCCAGCGAGAAGATCGTGGCGTCCGCCAGCACTTCGGGGACCTGGTCCTCGATGATCTTGCGCGCCAGGCCCTCCGCGATCGCGGTTTTGCCGACGCCGGGATCGCCCACCAGGAGCGGATTGTTCTTTTGGCGCCGGCACAGGATCTGGATGGCGCGCAGCACCTCGGGCTCGCGCCCGATCAGGGGATCGATGCGGCCGTCCTTGGCCTTTTTATTGAGGTTCACGCAATACGCCGCCAGCGCTTCATTGCCCTGCTTCACGACGCGCTCCTCTCCGGCCTCGGCCTCACCCGCGCCGCGCGCGGGGCGCTGCTGCTGATGGCCGGGCCGCTTGGCGAGGCCATGCGAGATGTAATTCACCGCGTCATAGCGGGTCATATCCTGCTCCTGCAGGAAATAGGCGGCGTGGCTTTCGCGTTCCGAAAATAGCGCGACGAGCACATTCGCGCCGCTCACTTCCCGCTGGCCCGAGCTGTCGACGTGGAGCATGGCGCGCTGCAGCACACGCTGGAAGCCGGCTGTGGGGCGCGCGTCCTCGCCGTCGCGGCGGTCGACCACGAGGTTTTCGAGTTCGTCGTCGAGATAGGACTCAAGATTGCCGCGCAGCTTCTCGAGATCCACCTTGCAGGCCGTCATCACTTGGGCGCTGTCCTCGTCGTCGATGAGAGACAACAGCAAATGCTCAAGCGTTACGTATTCGTGCCTGTGCTCGTTGGCGAGCGACAGGGCGCGGCGCAGGGTCTGTTCGAGGGTGCGGGAGAAGGTCGCCATCGAAGCTTATTCCTTTTCCATCGTGCATTGCAGCGGGTGTTCATTCCGCCGCGCCAAATCCAGAACTTGAGCGACCTTGGTTTCGGCCACCTCATAGGTGAATATGCCGCATACGCCCACGCCGGTCTGATGGACGTGGAGCATGATGCGTGTGGCTTCATCACGCGACTTGCTGAAGAACCGCTCCAGCACGAACACGACGAATTCCATCGGCGTGTAATCGTCGTTCAGCAGGACGACGCGATAAAGCGACGGTTTTTTGGTCTGGGTGCGGGTTTTCGTGGCGACGCTTCCAGCGCCGTCGAATTCCCTTTCCCCATCCTTTGGCCGTTCGGTCATGTCGCCCATGCCTCGCGCGGGCGCGCAGGACCCGCCCTCCGACCAGGGACAGCGGGCGTGCGCACCGCGATGAGACTAATCTATGGGCTTCGCGGAGGGATGGAAGCCCTTGACTCACAGCGCGCGCCAACCATGAGCCCGGCGCCAGCCCCGCAGGCGCCTCTTTATTTTACGCCGAAGAGCCGCTCAGGCCAGCCTGTCGCCGCCCGCCAGCGCCCGCCGGCCGGCGCGGAAGGCGAACACGACGAGCGCCACCACCGTCAAACCAACCAGAAGGGCGATATTGGCCCCATAGACGAGGCCCGTCTCGCGGAATTCAGGCAGCAGCAACACCACCGCGCCCCCAATCAGGCCGGCGGCCAGGAGGTGCTTGCGCATTTCAGGGTCGAAATAGTGCGCCGTCCGCTTGCCGACGAGGCGCCGCGACAGGTGCAACAGCGCGCGCGCGCCTGCGACGAACGCGAACGCCCAGGCCGCCGCCTCGAGCACCGCCAGCGCTCCGCGCCCGGACCAGAGCGGCGCGCCCGCCTCGAACGCGGCGGGGCCGGCGAAATGGCTCAAGCCCGAAACCGCCCCGAGCGCGGCCGACCAGCCCCAAAACCCCCGCGAGGCCAGAAAATGGCGCGCCGCCGGCGGGCGGGAGAAGGTTTTGGGAGCGGTCGCGTCGCCCGCCTGCAAGGCGGTAAGCGCGGCGACCAACGTGTCGAACTCGGCGTCGCCGGCCGGGCCCGGCCAGTCCGAGAGGTTGGTCATGTGGAATTGGTTCTGGCCCAAAGGCGCCCGGCCGCCGGCCTCGATCAGCACCGGCACCAGCTTTTTCAGCCGCAGCGCGTCATTGGCTTCGTCCCGCAGGACGAGATCGGCCCCGGCGGCCGGAGACCAGAGCACCACCACCGCCTTGGCGCTCTCGAGGCGCTGCTGCAGCATGTCCTCGAGCCTCTGGCCGGGGAGCGGCGCGCGACGCCACTCCACCGACAAGCCCCGCTCCGCCAGCGCCTCGCCGATCGCGCGCGCACGCGCGGCGTCCGCCGGCGTATAGCTTAGAAAAATAGCAACCATCGCCGCCTCCGCCCCGCCTGTGCTTAACAGAGCGCGGGCGCAGGCGTCAGCCGATTTTACGCGGCGCAGAGTGGGAGGCGCGCGGAAGCGCGGCCGCCTGTAAGGCGGCCGCGCTCCGGGGCGATCATGCGTCTGGTGCTGGCGGCGTCAGGCCCGGCTCAGCGGCCGACGCGGGCGCTGCTCTGCATGATGTGGCTCATCGCCGACACCCGCTCGTTCAGCGGCTTCATCGCTTCCTTGGCGAGGCCGGTGACGATGTCGGACATCGAGTTCAGCTCGCTGACATAGACGTCAAACGCGGAGCGCACATAATCGGTTTGCTTTTCAACCATTTCCTGGACGCTCTTGGACGTCATCAGCGCCTTGGTGGCGGCGGTGTGGGCCTCGAGCGCGCTCTTGGAATAGGCGACGGCGCGCGCCGAGAGCGCTTCCATGCCCTTCGAGGCGGCGGCCGTGGAGGCGGCCCAGGCTTCCATGTTTTCCTTGCTGAAGGACGTGAGTTCGGCGGTCGCGGCCATCGCGCGATCCATCGTGTCGCGCATGGCTTCGCTGGACCCGGCGGAGACCTGGTCGAACGCGGCGGTCGCGGTTTCGGCGGTTTTACGGACGCTGGGGCCTTTCACGGGGGTGACCATTTTCTCGTTCTCCTCGATCAGGGATGCCATGGGCTTTGCACTCTGTTCCAGAGTCATGAAGATCGCACTCGGTCCCGATCCGCGCCGCCCGCACCAAAGCCACGCTGGCGACGCAATCGGTCACTGAACACCGTTCTCTCATGCTGCACCTGCGAAGTCAACACCGTGCTTGTGCAGTGCAGCAACCCGGCCGCGAAGGCCGCCCGGCCGCTTCTGCGTTAAGCAGTTGTTCAGCCTTATCGAGATGTTATGAGCATTAAAGGCGGGGAAACCAGTTCGGCTTAGATTTTGCCTGCGGATTGTCACGATTCGCATGGATGGTAGGAACATGACGCGAGCCGCTCTCTTTTCCTCCCGCTTTTTCGCGCCGGCGGGGGTCATCCTCGTGACGCTCAGCGTCGCGGCCGGCGCGGAGGCGTCCGAACGGTACGCCGCCATCGTCATCGACACGCAGACCGAGACGGTGCTGCACTCCGAGATGGCCGACGAGCTGCGCTATCCGGCCTCGCTCACCAAGATGATGACGCTCTACATGCTGTTCGATCAGCTCGAGCGGAAGCAGATCAGCCTCAATGAGCGGATGACGGTGTCGCGCTTCGCCTCCCGCCAGGCGCCCTCCAAGCTCGGCCTGAAGGCGGGCGCCACGATCCGCGTCGATGACGCGATCCGCGCGATCGTCACCAAATCGGCCAATGACGTAGCGGTCGTGCTCGCCGAAAAGCTCGGCGGGACGGAGGCGTGGTTTGCGGCCAAAATGACCGCCAAGGCCCATGCGATGGGCATGAAGAACACCCATTTCGTCAACGCCTCCGGCCTGCCCGATCCCCGCCAGCGCACCACCGCGCGCGACATGGCGGTGCTGAGCGAGAAATTGCTGGCCGACTTTCCGCAATATTATTCCTACTTCCAGACGCCCGGCATGAGCTGGGGCAAGCGCTATGCGCGCAACCACAACCGCCTGCTCGGCCAGGTCGATGGGGTGGACGGCATCAAGACCGGCTTCACCAACGCGTCGGGCTATAATCTTGCGTCCTCGGTAGTCCGCGACGGGCGCCGCCTCGTGGCGGTCGTGCTGGGCGGGACGACGGCCGCGGCCCGGGACGCCCAGGTCGCGTATCTGATCGAGTCCGCCTATGCGAGCCTGAGCGGCAAGCCGGGCGTCGCGACAGCGACTGCGCTGCCCGTCACGCGGGTGGCGGTCGATGTGTCATCGGGCGTGGCCCAGGCGGTCGTACATGGCCCCAGCGCCGATCCCTCCGTGCGCCTCCCCATCACGAACAAACCGCTCGCCGAGAAGGCCGCTCCCCCGGCGCCCGAAAAACCAGCCCAGGACAAGCCTGCGCCAGAGCGCGTGCTCGCCGAGACGCCGGCGCTCCGCATCGGCGCGCCGCTCGCCGCCACCGCTTCGGCCGCGGATGCGGCGATCGCCTCGGGCCTGTTCTGAGGCCTACGGCCTCTGTATCAGGACGGGTCAGGCGCCGCTGCGGCGATGTCTCGGAAATAAGGCTCCACCGCGCCTTTGAGCAGGATCGTCATGTCCTCGCCATGGCGGTTCTTCGAGCCGCCCACGGTGACGCGCACCCAGCCTTCGCTGACGCAATACTCGTCCACATTGGTCTTTTCCACGCCCCGGAAACGCACGCCCACCCCGCGCGCGAGCAGGGCGGCGTCGTAGAACGGGCTTTTGGGATTGGCGGAGAGGCGGTCCGGGGGCGCGTCGGTCATGGCGCCTGATAGCGGCGCCGGCGGCGCCGCACAAGCGCGCTCACCCCGCCCCGATCAGCGCGTCCATCAATGCCCGCACCCCGGTTTGCGTGCGCGCGAGGGTGTGCTCGAGGGCGGCGAAATCCTCGGCCCCGCCGGTGCGGGCGAGCAGCATTTTAAGTCGGGTCGAGGCGGACGGGGCCGCGAAAGGCTCCTCCTGGCAGGCGCGCAGCACTTGGATCAGGTCCGATTGCAGCACCCAGGCCGCGCGCAGGGCGGCCTCTTCCTCGGACGCAAGGAGCCCACTCTCGCGCAGGGCCGAGAGGGCCGCGCCGGTATTGGCCTCGATCCGCGCCCGGCCGGGGGCGGACAGCGTCAGCGCCTGGACGATGAACTCGATATCGACCAGTCCGCCGGGGTTGCGCTTCAGGTCCCAGAGGCCGGCGCTGGGGCGGTCCCGGTCGAGGCGCGCGCGCATCGCGGCGGCCTCGCGCTTTGCGGCCTCGGCCACTTTCGCGGCGGTGAGCGCCTCCCGGGCGGCCGCCATCACTTTGGCGCCGAAGGCGCGGTCCCCGGCGACCGGGCGCAGGCGCGTCAGCGTCTGCATCTCCCAGATCCAGGCTTCCTCGTGATAATAGCGGGCGAAGGTCGATAGCCGCACCGCCACCGGCCCTTTCGCGCCCGAGGGGCGCAGGCGCATGTCCACGGCGTAGAGCAGCCCCTCCTCGGTCGGCGCCGATAGCGCGCTGATCAGGCGTTGCGCGAGGCGCGCGAAATAATCGCCGGGCGGCAGGCTGCCTTCGGCGCGCGGGCCGTCCGGGGCGTCGTAGACGAACACCATGTCGAGGTCGGAGCCCTCGTTGAGTTCGGCCGCGCCGAAACTGCCCAGCGCCAGCACCGCGAACGGCCCCGGCGCGCCGCCGTGGCGGCGTTCCATCTCCGCCAGGGCCGCCCTGGTCAGCACGCCCACGCACGCTTCGGCCAGATCGGCATGGGCGAGGCCCGCCTCCTGCGCGCTGGCCCGCCCCTGCAGCACCTGGAGCCCGACCCGGAGCGCCTCCTCGCGGTGGAAGCGGCGGGCCGCGTTCATCGCCGCCTCGAAGCCCAAGCCTGCGGCCCGCTCTTCCAGCAGGGCCGCGCGGGCGCCCGGCGCATCGTTTCGCAGCGGGGCGGCGAAGCGGGTGTCGAGCACGGCGTCCATCAGCGCCGGCCGCCGGGCCAGGGCGCGCGCGAGCCGGGGCCCCAGGCCGAACGCGTCCGCGATCGTGCGCAGCAATCCCGGGCGCGCCTGCAACAGCGAAAGCACCTGCACCCCCGCCGGCAGGCCGGCGAGGAATTCGTCGAAGCGCATCAGGGCGGTGTCCGGCTCCCCGCTTTCGGCCATCGCGCGCAGCAGGGCGGGCGTCAGCGCGGTGAGAATTTCGCGCGCGCGCTCGGAGCGCATAGCCCGCAGCCGCCCGTGATGCCAGCCGCGCACGATGGCGCCCGCCGCTTCGGGCCGTTCAAAGCCGAGGCGCGCCAGCGTCTCGAGCGTGCCCGGATCGTCCTCCACCCCAGTGAATACGAGGCTGCCCGCGGGATCGGCCAGGCTCGGAGCGGTGCGGAAGAGGCCGCGGTCGATCGCCACCACCCGCGCGCGCGCCGCCGCAAGCGCCGCGTCGAAGGCTGCGAGCGACAAGCCGCACAAGGCCGCCACCCGGGCGCGCATGTCCGGATCGGCGGGGACGCGGTGGGTCTGTTGGTCCTGCAGCATCTGGATGCGGTGCTCCACCCCGCGCAGGAAGGCATAGGCGCGCGCCAGATCGTCCCGCGCCGCTCTGGGCAGATGGCCCGCGCGCGTCAGCGCCTCTAGCGCGCCGATCGTGTCGGGGGCGCGCAGGCTTGCGTCCCGCCCGCCCAGGATGAGCTGCTGGGTCTGCACGAACAGCTCGATATCGCGGATGCCGCCGCGGCCTAGCTTGACGTCCGGAGCGCGCTCTTCGAGGTCCCCGCCCTTATGTACCGCCAGGATCTGGCGCTTGATCGCCTGGATATCGGCGATGGCGGCGTAATCGAGGTGGCGGCGCCAGATGAAGGGCTCAAGGCCGCGCAGGAAATCGGCGCCGGCTTCGAGATCCCCCGCCACCGGGCAGGCCTTGATGAAGGCGGCGCGCTCCCAGTTCTGGCCTACGCTCTGATAATAGGTCTCCGCGGCCGCGCGGGTCACCACCACGGGCATGGAGGCCGGATCGGGCCGCAGGCGCAGATCGGTGCGGAACACATAGCCCTCCGGGGTCACCGCCTCGAGCGCGCGCACGAACAGCGGGGCGAGGCGCAAGCCGGCGCGCTTGGGATCCCCGCCCCCGGGGCCCGCGACGAAGGCCTCCGGCAGCGCGTCGGGATCGAGGAAAAGCGTCAGGTCGATGTCGCTCGAATAATTGAGCTCGCCGGCCCCCAGCTTGCCCATCGCCAGGACGATGAAGCCCACGAGGACGCCCGGCGGCCCGGGCAGCCCATGCTGGCGGTAGAGCTCCGCAAGCGCGGCGCCCAAGGCCGCCCGGCACGCCTCCTCGGCGAAGCCGCTGAGCGCGCCGGTCACCCGAGCGAGGTCCCAATCGCCCGAAAGGTCGCCCAGGGCGCAGGCCAGGTGCACGTCCGCTTTCGCGGCGCGCAGCACGGCCATGGCTTCTTCATACGGCGCGCCCGCCGCCGCCCGGGCCGCCTCCATCGCACCTTCGAACACGGGCTCGGGACCCGCCGCGGCGGCCAGCGCCGCGCTCGCCCCCCGCCGCTGCGCCAGCCGGCCGAGATAGGGCGCACAGCCCGCCGCCGCCTCCAGCGCCGGCCGCCACGGTCCCGTAACGCTCGCGGGCAGCGCGCGTGCGGCCTCCTCGGGATGCAGCGCGAAAGCGGGGCCGATCCCCAGCCG
Source organism: Alphaproteobacteria bacterium (assembly GCA_031398975.1). Classification (GTDB taxonomy): domain Bacteria; phylum Pseudomonadota; class Alphaproteobacteria; order Caulobacterales; family Aquidulcibacteraceae; genus JAKFWI01. Next base: position 11,546 of record JANNOI010000027.1, read on the forward strand.
GTCCATGCCTCACACCCCCGCCGCGGCGGGAAGGCGCAGCGACACTTGCAGGCCCGGCCCCGCGGGTCCGCCCAGACCATCGCCCAGAACCAGCCCCCCCTTGTGCAGATCCGCCACCGCCGCCACGAGGGAAAGCCCAAGCCCCGCGCCCGGGGAGGTGCGCGCCGTCTCCATCCGGTAGAAGCGCTCGAGGATACGGCCACGGTCTTCCGGGGGCACGCCCGGGCCGGTATCGGCGACGGTGACCAGCACGCCCTTGTCCGCCCCGCGGCGCACGCGCAGCTCGATGCGCCCAGGCGCGGGGGTGTATTTCACGGCGTTCTCGATCAGATTGGAGAGCGCTTGGGTGATCAGGCCCTGATCGCCGGGGGCGGCCAGTCCCGGCTCGATGGCGCCCACCAGCGACACGCCCCCCTCCTCGGCGGCGGGCTCGTAGAAATCGCACAGCTCGCGGGCGATGGCGCTCACGTCCACCCGCTCGAAGCGCCAATTGGAGGCGGCCTGGACCCGCGCGAGGCGCAAGATGGCGTTGAACGTGGCCAGCAGCGCGTCGGCCTCGTCGGCGGCGCGGCGCAGGGCCTCGCGGTCTTTCTCCGCGTCGGGAGGATGGTCGAGGGCGTCCTCCAGCCGGCGGCGGAAGCGCGACAGCGGGGTGCGCAGATCATGGGCGATCGCGTCCCCCGCGGTGCGGGTGGAATGGACGAGTTGCTCCAGCCGGGCCAGCATGGCGTTCAGATCCTTGGCCAGATCATCGAACTCGTCGCGCACGCCCAGCACGGGCGCGCGCCGGCTCAGATCCCCGGCCATGACATCGCGCGCGGTGCGCGAAAGCGCCTCGGCCCGCCGCGCCGCCTGGCGGCTGGCGAACACGCCCGCAAACAAGGAAAGCCCAAGCCCAACCAGCCCGCTGAGCCAGACGGCGTTGGTGATCTTCAGCACGATGGCGGAGATCTCGCCCATATCGCGCGCCACCAGCAGGATCGGCCCGCCCAGCAACCGGCCCATCCGCCCGCGGGCGCGCCGCGCCGCCAGCACATTGTCGGGGCCAGGGGCTTCGAACTCGAACACGGTGCGCTGGCCCGCCCCTTCCGGCAGTGCGGGCAGGCGGTCGAGATCGCCGGATACGATCCGCCCGGTCCGGTCCGCCAAGACATAGAGGCTTTCCCCACCAGCGGCGGCGCGCTCGATAACCTCCTGGTTCAGCGCGTTCAGGCCGCCCTGGGCGTAGATTTTCGCGAGCGCGGCGTATTCGAGGTCGGCGGCGTCTTCGGCGTCGCGCGTCAATTGCCCGGCGGTGGACACATAGACGAAGCCCAGCAGCGCGAAGGTGAGAAAGAGGAACACGCCGGTCTGCGCGAGCGCGAGCCGGAACGTCGTTGTACGCAAAAGATCGGGAAGGCCGAGCTTCATGCCTCCAGACGATAGCCCGAGCCGCGCACCGTGTGCAGCAGGGTCGTCTCGAAATCCTTGTCGATCTTGGCGCGCAGGCGCGAGATGTGCACGTCGATGACATTGGTCTGGGGGTCGAAATGGTAGTCCCAGACCTTCTCCAGCAGCATGGTGCGGGTCACCACCTCACCGGAATGGCGCATCAGATATTCTAGCAGCCGGAACTCGCGCGGCTGCAGATCGATGCGCCTGCCCCCGCGCGTTACAGTCCGCGCCAGCAGATCCATCTCCAGATCGCCCACGCTGAGGCGCGTGACAGGGCCCGCCCGGTCGCGCCCGTGCCAGAGCGCGCGCACCCGCGCCAAAAGCTCCCGGGTGGAGAAGGGCTTGGGCAGGTAATCGTTGGAGCCCGCGTTCAGCCCTTCGACGCGGTGATCCTCCTCGCCCAAAGCCGAAAGGATCAGCACCGGGGTGGAGACGCCCGCCCCGCGCAAATTCTCCACCACCGTAACGCCGTTGCGCTTGGGCAGCATGCGGTCCACGACCAGCACGTCATAGGCCCCTTCGCGGGCGTACAATTCTCCGGACACCCCGTCGCCCGCAAGGTCTACGGCGTGGCCGTCCTCCTCCAGCGCGCGCTTGAGGCCGTGGGCGAGTTCGGAATCATCCTCGACGAGCAGCACCCGCATGCGAAGAAGCCCCTCTTCCCGATCCCGCCCCAGCCTAAGCTTCTTGGCCTAAAGCCTCTCCGGCTTAGCTCGCCTTGATTTCCGCCGCCACGTAGGTTCGCCCGCCATTGCCCTCGATCTGGAGCAGAACGGGACGCTTGGCCTTCTTGGCGAGTTCCACGGCGGCCGCCAGGTCCGCCGGGGTGCGCACGGGTTGGCCGCCCGCCTGCAGGATGATGTTGCCGGGGCGCACGCCCTTGCGGGCGAGATCCGCGCCGGGCTCCAGCTTGGCGATGTAAAGCCCGCCATCCGTGGGGCCAAGATCGAGGCGGCGGCGTTCTTCCCCGCTGAGCGGGCGCACCTCAAGGCCCAGGCCGGCCTGCTTGGTCTGAGCCGCCGCGCCGGGCGCCACGCCGGACGGGCCCCCGCGGGTGCGCAATTCCGCCAGCTTTTCCGTTCCCGGGCGCTCGGCGAACTTCACCTCCACGACCCGGCGGTCGCCGCCGCGCAGCACGTCGAGCCGGGCCGTCTTGCCCACCGCATAGGCCCCGACACGGCGCGTCAGGTCGCGGCTGTCGGCTATATCGGCCCCATCGACCTTCAAGATCACGTCCCCCTGGCGCAGGCCCGCAACCGCGGCGGGGCTTTCGTCGATCACGCCGGCCACCATCGCGCCCTTGGCGGCGGGGAGGCCCAGGCTTTTGGCCATGTCCTCGTCCAGCGCCTGGACGTTCACGCCGAGCCAGCCGCGGGTGACCTTGCCGCCCTTCTGCAACTGGTCGACGATGACGGCCGCGGTCTCGGAGGGGATCGCGAAGCCGATGCCGACGCTGCCGCCGGTGGGCGAGTAGATCGCCGAGTTCACGCCCACGACGCGCCCTTGCAGGTCGAAGGTCGGCCCGCCGGAATTGCCGCGATTGATGGGCGCGTCGATCTGCAGGAAATCGACGTAATTGGAGCCCGGGCCCAGCTGCTCGCGCCGCCCCTTGGCCGAGACGATGCCGGCCGTGGCCGTGCCTTCGAGGCCGAACGGGTTGCCCACCGCCACCACCCAATCGCCAACCCGCACATTGGCGCGCGTCTCGAACCGGACGAAGGCGAACGCACGGTCGGGCTTGACGATGCGCACGACGGCCAGATCAGTCGGCTGGTCGGCGCCGACCAGTTCGGCGTCGTATTCCTTGCCGTCCGCGGTCTTGACCTTGATCTCGGTGGCGCCCTCGACGACGTGGTTATTGGTGACGATCACGCCCTTGTCGGAGATGAAAAAGCCCGAGCCGAGGCCGAGCGTTTCGCGCGGCTCGCTGCGCTCGCCGAAGCGGCGGAGGAATTGCTCGAGCTCGGGCGGCAGCTGGCCTTCGGGGAGATCCTCGGGGTTGAAACCGCCGCGCGCGCCCGATTCCGGGGCCTGGCGGACAGCGATGGACACCACGGCCGGGCTCACCTTCTCGATCAGGTCGGCGAAGCTCAGGGGCGCCCCGCCCGGGGGGGCGATCACGATCTCGCGCGCGCCGGCCGAGTGCGAAAGCACGGTCGGCGCCGCTGCGAAGCCGGCGAACAGGGCGGTGGCGGCGCCCCCGGCCAGGAGCATGCGGTGGAACATTCTGGGTGTCGCGTCGGACATGGTTTTCCTCGAAGGCGCGTTATCGCCAGTATGCGCAGCGACCCGGCCAAATTAGGGCGGGCTCACCTTACGTATTCATGGACGAATGCTTACGCCTCTGTCATGGGGCGCCGCCGGCGGCGCCCCATCAGCATTCGCACGCGTCCAGGCAGCCTATTCCTCTTCCAGATCCATCTCCAGGATCGTCATGGTGAAATGGTAGCAGAGCTCGCCGTCTTCCTCATCCCGCGACAACACGCCCACGAATTCGTCTCCGATATAGACTTCGGCGCTATCTTCTTTGCGCGGGCGGGTGCGGACGGCGATGTCGGGCGTCTTGAAGCGGGATTTGAGGTAGCCTTCCACCCGCGTGCGTTCTTTCGGATTCATGCGCATCCTCCCGGGGCCGCAAGCGGCCTGTGTTTGGGCGGTCCTGGCGGGGCGCGCAAGGGGCGCACGCCTTGCCGGCCACGATGAAAACTGGGCTTGGCCCTCAAATCTGAAAGTCCAACGCCTGGCCGTCCAGCATCTGGTTCATGTATTCCGCGGGCGCGCCGTCGCAGCTCTTGCCCCCGACCGGGCGGGCCGGCACGCCGGCCACGGTGCAGCCCGGGGGCACGTTGGCGAGCACGACCGAGCCCGCCGCGATCCGGGCCTCCGCTCCTACCTCGATATTGCCCAGCACTTTCGCGCCCGCCCCGATCAGCACGCCGCGGCGGATTTTCGGGTGCCGGTCGCCGCCGGACTTACCGGTGCCCCCGAGCGTCACCGAGTGCAGCATCGAGACATCGTCCTCGACCACGGCGGTTTCGCCCACCACGATGCCGTGCGCGTGGTCGATGAACACGCCTGCCCCGATCGTGGCCGCGGGATGGATATCGACGGAGAAAAGCTCGGAAATGCGGCTCTGGAGATAGAAGGCGAGGATCTCCCGCTCCTGGCGCCACAGCCAGTGCGAGATGCGGTAGGCCTGCAGGCCGGCGAAGCCTTTGAAATAGAGGAAGGGCTGCAGATAGGTGCGGCAGGCGGGGTCGCGCTCGCGCACCACGCGCATGTCCCGCTGGGCTTGGCGGGCGATCTCGGGGTCGTTCGCGTACGCCTCCCGGATCACTTCGCGCAATTGCAGCGGGCTCATGTCCCCCCCGCCGAGCTTCTGGGCCAGGTGGTAGGAGAGCGCGTCCTCGATGCGTTCGTGGTGCAGGATGGTGGCGTGCAGGAAGCTCGCCAGCAAAGGCTCCTCGGCGGCCGCCTGCATAGCCTCCACGCGCAGCTGAGACCACACCCCGCCCCCGAAGGCGGGATTATCCACCACGCGCGCCGGCGCGCTCGTTCCGTTGCCCATCGGCCTCTCCCTCCCCGCCAACATAGGAAGCGGCCCGGGGAACGCCATAACTTACACCCTGGTCCCGCTTATGGCATAGAGGCGGCCATGCCGATCGATCCCTCCCGCCTGCCAGCCCCGCCGCGCGAAGGCGAGCCGCTGCCCGCCGCCCAGGAAAGCCTAGAGGCGCTGGCGCTGCTGGCGCGCCGCCGCTCTACCCCGATTGCGCTCATGGGCGAGCCCGGGCCCGATCCCGCCCAGACCGCAGCGCTCATCCGCACCGCCGCGCGCACGCCCGATCACGGCAAGCTGGGGCCCTGGCGGTTCGTGGTCCTGGCGGGGGACGGCCGCGACCGGGCGGGCGCGGCGCTCGCGGCGCTGGCGGGGGAAGCTAATCCCGGCGCGGGTCCCGAACGGCTCGCGTTCGAGCGGGACCGGTTCCGGCGCGCCCCGGTCGTGGTGATGGTGGTGTCCACGGCCGCCCCCCACCCCAAGGTCCCGGAATGGGAGCAGGTGCTTTCCGCGGGCGCGGTGTGCTTCCAATTGGTGCTGGCCGCCCATCTCATGGGCTTCGCCGCCGCCTGGCTGAGCGAATGGCCGACCTATGACGCCGCCGCCCGCGCCGCCTTGAACCTCGCCCCGCACGAACGGATCGCGGGCTTCATCTATATCGGCTCCGCCAAGATGGCCCCGGCCGAGCGCGTCCGGCCCGACGTCGAGGCCCGCATCAGCGTGTTCTAGCCGCGTAGAGCAGCACCCCGCCCTCCAGCCAGTCCACCACCTCCGCGATGCGCGCGGGATCGACCGCGAAACACCCAAGAGACCGCCCCGCCTTGCCATAGGCGGCGACATGGGCGGGGGCGGCGTACGCGGCGGCGTGCACCACCAGCGCGCGTGCGCGGGCGTTTGAGTTCTCCGGCGACAGCCCGTCCAGCCGCAGCGAGAGGCCGTAGGCGCCGTGATAGCGGGCGCCGGTGCGGTACGCCCCCAACGAGGACGCGTAGGAGCCGGCGACGTTGGAGAAAACCGAGGCGAAGCCCGTATTGTCGGGGTCGGAGCCCCGGCCGTGGGTGGTGAGGAGGGCTTCCTCGGTCCCCGCCGCGAGGTTCACCAGGCGCAGACGCGGCGCGCTGGAATGCAGGCCGAAATCCACCAGCGCGAGCCGATCCCGGCGCAGATCCGTGCGCGCCGCCAAGGCGTCAAGCGCCTCCTCGCGCAGGGAAGGAGCGGCGAAAGCGGTTTTCGACATCGCGAGGGCCAGCCCCGCCTGAAGCATCGCGCGTCGCAGCATGGCCAAGCTTGGCGCGCGGAGATGGCGAGAATCGGGCCTATTCGCGCCCGCGATAAGCCGGCACGCCCTGATCGGGCAGCCACAATCCCGCGGGCGGGGTTCCGGTCTGCCAGAAGACGTCGATCGGGATGCCGCCGCGTGGGTTCCAATAGCCCCCGATGCGCAGCCAGCGCGGCGCGACCGCCTCGATCACCCGCTTGGCGACGGTGAGCGTGCACTCCTCGTGGAACGCCCCGTGATTGCGGAAGCTCTGCAGGAACAGCTTGAAGCTCTTGGATTCCACGATCCATTCCCCCGGCGCGTAATCGAGGATCAGCCGCCCGAAATCCGGCTGGCCGGTGACGGGGCAGATCGAGGTGAATTCCGGGGCCGCGAAACGGGCGAGGTAGAGCGCGTCCGGGTGGGGGTTCGCCGCCCGCTCCAGCACCGCCGCCGCGGGGGAAGCCGGGACGGCGGAAGGCGCGCCCAATTGCGTCAAGCCTTCCTGCATCGGGCCTCTCTCTATCCTGGCTATCCTAGCGCGTGCAAATCCGCGTCGAGCGGACGGGGCGTCCACTTAATCGGCCCATGCCGGGCGCCGCAAGCAGGAGGTGTGGCGCCCAAACCCGCTGAAGGGAAAAAACGCGGCGCCTACTGCGTGATCAAATTGACCGCGCCCGGCGGGTCGCGAATGTCCAGCGCTTAACCTTGAGCAGGGTTCGGCATGGTTGACCCCGCATTAACGATTGCGAATTAGCTTTCCTGATCCTTAAGCCCATCCGCGTCCTGCTCGCGCATCATTTGGGGATTGAACGCATGAAGAAAACGATTGGAGCGGCGATGGCCGCAAGCGCCGCGCTCCTGGGCACGGCCGGGGCGGCGAATGCGGAAGTGGCCTTTTCGGGCAATGTGGCGCTGACCACCGATTACGTCTTCCGCGGCATCAGCCAGACGCTCGAAAACCCCGCGATCCAGGGCGGCTTCGATGTGGCCGTGGATAAGTTCTATGCCGGCGTTTGGGCCTCCAATGTCGATTTCGGCTTCGATGAAACCATCGAGATCGATCTCTATGGCGGCGTAAAGCCCGAGCTTGGCCCGGTGACGTTCGATTTCGGCGTGCTCTGGTACACCTATCCGGGCGCGGCCGATGACGGCGCGGAATACGATTATCTGGAAGGCAAGGCCGCGGCCAGCTTCTCGCCGACCGAGCCGCTGACCCTGGGCGCAGCCTTCTATTACTCGCCGGAATTCTTCGGCGAAACCGGCTCGGCCTATTACATCGAAGGCAATGCGGGCTTTGCGGTGAACGAGGCCTTGGCCCTGGGCGGCGCGATCGGCTACCAGGACATCGAAGAAGGCATTTACGGCGAAGAAGGCTACACGACCTGGAACCTGGGCGCAGCCTATTCCCTGGCCGGCTTCACCTTCGACGCCCGCTATTTCGACACGAGCTTCGAAGATGACATCGCAGAGCCTGTCGGCGCCGACAGCCGCGTCGTGCTGACCGTCAAGCGCGCCCTCTAAGGCGCCCACTAACACGTCGGGGGACGACGGCCGCCGCGCTTCCACCGGGAGCGCGGCGGTTTTTTTGGCGCGCGCGCGAACTCTATACGCGCACCGCCCGCGCTGGCGCGCAGCGGGCGCGATTGCTCCCGATCAGCGCCCTCAGCGTGCTTCGTCGAAGAACGGGGACATGTCCGCATAGACGCGCCAGTCGGCGATCCGCCCGCCGCGGAAGCGGTAGATGTCGGTGCAGGGCAGATCGATCTTCTTACCGCCCGCCACGCGGGTGAAGTGACTAGTGACCTCCACGATCAGCACATCGTCGCTGCGCCAGCACCCGCGCAGCGTGTGCCCGGTCCACCGCACGAGACGCGCCTGCGCGCGGGCGTAATCGATGATCGCCGCGACGCCGCGCCGGGGCTCTTGTGCGCCGACACTATAGGTCACGTCCGCATGCAGGTAGGACAACGCCGCCTCTGCATCGCCCGCGACGAGCGCGCGCTCCATTGCTTCGATGAAGGCAATGTCGTCGTGCGTGTTCATGCTCACCTTCGGGCCGGCCCCCATCCCCGAGGCCGGTCGAGGATACGTAGCCCCGGGTGACGTCGCAAGGGTCCGGGCTGGCAGCCGCGGGAGGCGCAAGGCGCACTGCTCGCCGGGCGACGCTCGCCTTTCGGGCGGAAGCCGATACCGACGCGTGGCCCTAGTTATGGCAATAAATGGCTGTGATGGACGCGTTCGGTCTTGAGGGTGTGGAAGAAGCTCTCCATCGGAGTATCCCAGCAGTCGCCCTTGCGGCTCATTGACGGCGTGATCCCGGATCGGGCCAGGGCGGAGCGATAGGCCTCGGCCAGACCTGACGATGCCCATCAACGAACCCGAACTTCATCGGGAGGTCGCTCCGAAGATGAGCGCGGCTTTTTTTAGGATGTCTCGCTCCATCCGAAGCTGACCGTTCTCCCGCTGCAACCGGGCCAACTCCGCCGCCATATATGACGGCGACGGGGACGACGCCTGCGGTGTGGGTCGCCGCGACGTCCCCGTCGCCTGCACCCCGAACTGCGTCATCCATCGACGCAGCACCGTCTCGTGCAGCCCAAGTTCCCTGGCGACCGCTCCCGGGGTCAGCCCGCTGTTGGCGACCCGATCAACCGCCTCCCGCTTGAACGATTCCGGAAACACCCGGCGTTGAGCAATCATCAGCCACTCCTCTCCAGCTCCGAAAAGCTAGCATGGTGTCCACTGAAACGAGGGAGGATCAGGCTGGCGAACAGCTGCATGAAGGATTTCTACGACATTTGGATCTTGAGTCGGACGTTTCCATTCGCAGACGACAGGCTCGCGCAGGCGATAGCCGCCACTTTTCTCCGGCGCGGCACGCCGATTCCAACAGAACCACCGGACGCGCTCACCGCAGAATTCGCCAACGATACAAGCAAGCGCCAGCAGTGGAATGCGTTCATCACTGGGGCGGCGCGTACGGAAATTCCGTTTGAGCAGGTCATACTCGACCTCCACCGCTTCCTAATGCCTCATGCAATCGCGGCTTCACGCTCGCCACTCGTGCCCTGCCCGTCAAATCTCGGGTTCGCCGAAGTCGGTCACAGGCCCCTTACGCCGCGCATGGTCAGCGCAGCGGCGCAGCGCTCGCTTGATCGAGGGATGCGGCGGTCAAATAGCCTTCTTCGCCCATGCGGGAGAGCACCCAGTCGCGCCGAGCGTGGGCGCGTGCGAGGTTTTCAGCCCGGTCGATACGCAGCGCGTTCGGCGCCGAAGGCAGCGCAGCCAGCATGGCCGCTTGAGACACCGTCAGCGCATTGGGCGCGCAGCCAAAATAACGGATCGACGCAGCCTTAAGTCCGCGCACGTCCGCGCCGAGGTAGAGCGAGTTCAAATAGAGTTCGAAAACACGATCCTTGGAAAGACGCTTCTCCAACCGCGCACTAAGCACCATCTCGCGCAATCGTCGACGCAATGAGCGCGTTTCGCCAGCCAGCAATGTGCCCTTGACCAATTGATTCGTAATCGAGCCGCCGCCGCTCGGGCGTCGACCCTGTGCGATATTGATCATACTGTCGAGGCTCGCACGTGCAACGCCGCGCAAGTCCGTTCCGTCATGGGTGTAAAAGTTGCTGTCTTCCGCCGCTATAAAGGCCTGACGGACGTGCAGTGGCACTTCATCCAGCGGAAGAAAGCCGGACATGTTGCTGGTAGCAAGGAGCGGCGCAAGACTTGGAAGATCATGTGTGGCCGACATATATTGGCCCCCAGCAAATCCAGACAGGGCGGCGGCAAGAACTGCGACGCCAGCAAGTCGTAGACGCCGTCCCGGCCTAGCGGATGCGCCGCGTGGGCCCAATAGATCGCGCGGTATCTTCCAAGCGTCCGCCAGGCGATCAGCCATAGCTGGCGTCAGCGTCCTATGCCCGGCAAGCAATTCCGATGCGCGTGATCGTGAGCCCAGCACGCGGGCAAGCTCGGTCTGCGTGCGCCCGTGCATTTCCATGTCAAGCACAACGATGGCAAGTGGCGCCACAGGTTCAATGTTGAACGTGCGGCGTTCATAGTCTGCGATCAATATGCCGAGCACCGCCAAGCGGTCCCCCTCCGCTGTTCCCGCCACTGCGCCGACCAGGAGTTCGGCTTCTTTCAGCGCCGCAGCATGGTCTGCCTTGCTCCGAATAGGACGGATCGCCTGGGTCATTTCTTCCGTGCTCCTGAGGTCGCCTGCACACTCGTGATGATCACAAGTTGCGCGCCAGCGTCGCAAGCCAGCCGAACGCGCGTATCGCACCAGGGCATCTCGATCGTCACAGACGACCCGTCTGCCGAGGCATGTTCGCCCAGCGCGGTGGCCAGCGCGTCCGCGCTTGCAAAAGATTCAGCGCCAAGCCGGGCGGCCAGGGCCCCGAGCGCCGACCTGGCCAGGGGATGGGCGTTGGCGAATTCAGAAAGCGCCCCGGCGCCGATCACATACATTCCCGGATTGTTCCCTTGACAGGGAACAATCCGAATGTTCCCATATTTGGGTACAGCGGAGTCCGGCGATGGTCAAGATTGTGAAACGGGCCGGCGTGATTTTCGCCGCTTTTGCGCTGACCTATGCGCTCTATCTGTGCGTTCTGAGCGGGTTGTTCACGGGAGCTGAAACCGGGACGCTGGTGGTTGCGACGCCAACCATTCTCCTGGGAGACCCCCGTGAACGCGCACAGGAATGCCAGAACCACGCCGCATATTCGAGAGTTGATCGTCGC
>JANNOI010000029.1:0-2043 GCA_031398975.1 Alphaproteobacteria bacterium
CGGGCCTGTCGCTACAGCAGGTCTACGATGTGATCCGGGACGGCGCCGGCAATTCGCGCATGTTCGAGGTGCGTGGTCCGATGATGGTGGCGGGCCATTACGAGCCGGCGACGATGAAGATCGATATCTGGCAAAAGGACATCGATACCATCACCGCGTTCGCCCGCTCGATCGGCAGCCCCACGCCAACCTTCGATGCTGCGTCAGGCGTGTACGCCGAGGCGCTCGTGAAAGGCATGGCCAAGCTTGATACCGCGGCGACATGTCAGGTGTTGGAGGGGCGCGCCGGCCCAAGCGATCGCGGGCCGCGCCTTCAGGGCGCCCAGGCCTTCAATCTTCTGGGCGAGATCGAGCCGATCATGAGCGCCGACACCGACATCAACCGCCGCGTCACCCCGGCCGAGAGCGAGGCGGCCGCCATGCGCCGCTTCGACCGGCTGGACGCGGACAAGGACGGCTTCTTCACCCTCGCCGAAGCGCCGGCCCTGCCCCGGCCGCCAGGAGCGCCCCGCCGATGACCGACACCGCCCAAGAGCCCCCGGCCCCCAAGAAGAACCCGCGTTTCGCTTTGCCCGCCTGGGCGCGGCGCAAGCGGGTCCGCTACGCGCTGATCGCCGCCGGCGGGGTGGCCACGGTGGTGGTCCTTGCGGGCCTGCTCAATCCCCCCAAAGAGACCCCGTACCGGACCGAGGCGGTGCGCCGCACGGACGTGACGCGCGCGGTCTCCGCCTCCGGCAAGCTCGAGGCGCTGGAGACCGTCACCGTCGGCTCCCAGCTTTCGGGCCAGGTGATGAGCGTGCGGGTGGACTTCAACGCCCAGGTCAAGGCGGGCGACGTGCTGGCCGTGATCGATCCCGAAAGCTTCGCCGCCCAGGTGCGCCAGAGTGAGGCCGAAGTCGCGAGTGCAGCCGCCGATGCGCGCGTGGCGGAATCCGATTATCGCCGCCAGGAACGCCTGGCCGCAGCCGATCTCGTGGCGCAATCGACCATCGAGGACCTCGCCGCCGAACGCGACCGCACCCGCGCCGTGCTGCGCCAGCGCCAGGCCGCCTTGGCCACCAACCAGGCCGATCTCGCCCGCACGATGATCCGCGCCCCCATCGCCGGCGTGGTGGTGAACCGATCGGTGGACCCGGGCCAAACGGTGGCGGCGAGCTTTTCGGCGCCGGAATTGTTCGTGATCGCCAAGGATCTGTCGCGCCTGCAGATCAAGATCCTGGTGGACGAGGCCGATATCGGCCAGGTCCAGGAGGGCCAGCTCGTGCGCTTCACCGTGGACGCATTCCCGGACGAAACGTTTGAGGGCTCGGTCTCCCAGGTGCGCAAGCAGCCGGAAGAGACCAATAATGTCGTCACCTATGTGGTGATGGCCGCGGCCGAAAACCCCGACCGCAAGCTCCTGCCCGGCATGACCGCCAACGCCGACATCATCATCGAGGAGCGCCGCCAGGTTCTGGCCGCCCCGGCCGCGGGCCTGCGCTGGCAGCCGGCGGACGCGAGCGCCCCGCGCGCGCCCAGTTTCGGCCCGTTTGGCGGCGGCGGCGCCGGCGGCGGTGGGGGCGGCCCAGGCGGGGCGCGGCCCGCCATGGTCAATCCCGATCGCCTCGCGGAGGATCTGAAGCTTGACGCCGCGCAGAAGAAGCGGGCCGAGGAGATCTTCGCCGGCCTGCGCGACCGGGCCCCGGGCGCCCGCGCCGGCGCGGGCGGGGACGCCGAAGCGATGCGCGCCTCGATGCGCGTCGCGCTCGACCAGAGCTTCGAGGAATTGGCCAAGGTGCTGCGGCCCGACCAAAAAACCAAGCTCGACGAGACCCGCGCGCGTCTCGGCGCGGCGAGCGCGGGCGCGCGCTTCGTTTGGGTGCTGAAGGAAGACCGCCCGCAGCCCGTGCGCGTGCGGGTGGGGGCCAATGACGGCTCGAAGGTCGAGGTATCGGGCGATATCGCGGCGGGGGATCTCGTGATCGTGGGCGGCGGCCCGGCGCGCCGGAGCGGGCCGGGCGGAGCCACGGGCGGCGGCGCGCGCGGGTCCGGCGGGGGCGGCCC
>JANNOI010000041.1:0-140847 GCA_031398975.1 Alphaproteobacteria bacterium
TCTATTCGGATCTTCCTTGACATAATAACGGAAACTCTCATGCCAAAGGTGTTCCGGCAAATCCTGCATCTTATCGCCAATACCCAATGCATTAATGCGCACCTGAACCTGTGGGCCTGCGCGTCGAGGCTGGTGATTATAAATTTCATTCATAGTGTGTACCTGCGTCAGAAATCAAAGACAGATGAAATCCATGGATCACGCGACCGTGTTTCAGTTAATGCGATTAATCCGTCAAATAGGTTGAACAATGGGGTATCGGGAGGCAAATCACCTGCCCATTTTGGTGTGTTTGTTTCGCGCGCTTGTGCGAGATTAGAGGGGGCGGCGCGGGCGGGGAATTTGGCTCGGAGCGATTGGGGGCGCGGCGCGCCCCGGCGGTGGGGGCTTGCAGCGGCCGCGGCGGCGAGCGCGTGTCCTGGCGCGGCGGCGGCCGGCGCCTGGAGCGCGCCCCCGGGCGGGCGCGAAATCTGGACCACCGTGGACGGCGTGCGGGGCGGGCAGGCGTTCTCCGAAAACGAGATCTATCTGGAGCAGCGCATCAAACCCGGCTGGGCGGGCGTGGCCCAGCCGCGGGTGGAGTTCGGGCCCGCCTACCGCTCGGACCAGCCGAACGGGTGGCGGGGCGAGGCGGGCGTGAGCCTGAAGCGCGCCGTGCTGGAGCGGGACGGGCTGGCGCTCGCGCTCCAGGCCGGCCCGACCTGGAGCTCCGGCCCCGCGCCCGGCTGCGCGGAGGGCGGGGCCGAAGCGCGCGTGCTCGCCGGCGCGAGCAGGCCTGAGGCGTTCGTGAGCGCAGAGGCCGCTTTGCGCGCGCAAGGGGACGGTTGCGCGCGCGGCCGCTTCGACCTGACGGGAGGCTGGCGGCCCAGACCGTTATGGCTCGGGCTCGCGCAGGTGTTTCTGGACCAGGACCTCGAGCAGGGCGCGGCGGTGAAGGTTCAGATGTCGGTGGTGAAGTTCGAGCGCAGCGGCGCAGCGCTTCAGCTCGGGGTGCGGTTTCGCGCCGATTCCGACGGGCCGGGCGAGCGCGCGCTCGTTATTTCCACCTGGCGGGGTCCGCGCGGACGCGCCAAGCGCAACGCAACTGACAATTCAGCTGTAACATTCTAGAATTATTAAAAGCAGCCCGCATATGAGGCGTGGCGGGTTTCAAAGGATCAGCTATGCCAGGGGCTCTCCGGCGCTATGGATTTGCGGCGGCGGTGGCGGGCGTGCTCGCGCTGATGGCCGTGACCGTGCTCGCCAAAGATGTGTTCACCGGCGCCGACAAGGCCCAGTCCGGGGGCGCGGGGCCAGGAGCAGGCGCGGGCGGGCCGCCCCCGGCGGTCGAGGTCGCAACCGTCGCCTCCAACGTGTTCGCCGACGAGATCCAGGCGCTGGGCACCGCCCAGGCGCGCGAATCCGTGCTGATCACCTCCAAGGTCACCGACGTGATCCGCCAGATACGATTCGAGAGCGGCGACCGGGTGGCCAAGGGCCAGGTGCTGGTGGAGCTCGCCAATGTCGAGCAGCAGGCCGATCTGAGCGAGGCGCAAGCCCAGCTCGAGGCCGACCGCCGCTCCCGCACCCGCTTCGACGAGCTGTTTGAGCGCGGTTTCGCCCCGCGCTCGCAGGTGGACGAGGCGCGCGCCAATTACGCCCGGTCCGAAGCGCGGGTGCAGGCGCTGCGCGCGCGCATCGCGGACCGCACGATCCGCGCCCCGTTCGCCGGCGTGATCGGGCTGCGCACGGCGAGCCCGGGCCTGCTGGCCACGCCCGGCGAGGCGATCGCGACGCTCGACGACGTCTCGACCATCAAGCTCGATTTCGATGTGCCCGAGCCGCAACTGGGCAAGCTGAAGCCCGGCCTCGCGCTCACGGCCAATACGGCGGCCTTCCCGGACAGCGCATTCACCGGCCGGATCGAGGAGATCGACAGCCGGGTGAACACCGCCACGCGCACCGTGCGGGTGCGCGCGCTGATCCCCAACCCCAAGGCCGAATTGAAGCCCGGCATGCTGATGACCGTGCGCGTGCGCGCGCGCGCCACGCCTGCGCCGGCCGCCCCGGAAATGGCGCTGCTCGAGGAGGGGCAGGGGGTGTTCGTGTTCCGCGTCGCCGAGAAGGGCCAGGGGCTTACGGTGGAGCGGGTGAAGGTTCAAACCGGGCGGCGCACGGATGGGCTGGTCGAGGTGCTTGACGGCCTCGCGGTCGGGGACCGGGTGGTGGTGCAGGGGCTGCAGCGGGTGCGCCCGGGCCAGCCGATCCGGGTGCGCCAGGCAGGAGCGCCCGCCGCCGAGGGCGCCAGACGTCCTGACGCCGCCGGTCCTGACGCTGCTGGTCCGGGCGCAGAAGGCCAAGCCGCGCCGCGCGCGGCCGCGTCCTCCGGCGCCGGGCGGAGCTGACCCGGCGATGATGATCTCCGACCTCTCCGTCCGCCGCCCCGTGCTGGCGACGGTTATGAACATCCTCGTGATCGTGGCCGGCGCGATCGCCTTCTTCAGCCTGCCGCTGCGCGAACTGCCCGACGTGGACCGCCCGATCGTCAGCGTCGACGCCACCTATCGCGGCGCCTCCGCCCAGGTTGTCGAGACGCAGGTCACGCGCATTATCGAAGACCAATTGTCGGGGATCGAGGGGATCGACCTCATCACCGCCACCAGCCGCGACGGGCGCTCCAGCGTCAATGTCGAGTTCAAGCTCGAGCGCGACCTCGAAGACGCCGCCAATGACGTGCGCAACGCCGTGGCCCGCGCACGCGCGAATCTGCCCGCCGATATCGACGAGCCGGTGATCCAGAAGACCGACGCCGACGCCGACCCGATCATCTGGTTTTCGCTGCAATCCAACACGCTGAGCCAGCTCGAACTCACCGATTACGCCGAGCGCAACATCGTTGACCGCGTGGCCGTGATCGACGGGGTGGCCAATGTGCGCATCGGCGGCAGCCAGAAGCCGGCCATGCGCGTCTGGCTCGATCCGAACGCGCTGGCGGCGCGGCAATTGACTGTCGACGACGTCGAGAACGCCCTGCGCAGCCAGAATGTCGAGCTGCCGGCCGGGTACGTACAGGGCCAGGGCCGCGATTATTCCCTGCGGGTGGAGCGCAGCTTCCAGACGCCCGAGGAATTCGCCCGCATGCCGATAGGCACGAGCATCGACGCGCCGGTGGTGCGTCTGGGCGATGTGGCGCGCGTGGAGATCGCGCCGGAGGAGCGGCGGCGCATCTTCCGGGCGGACGGCAATAGCGCGATCGGGCTGGGCATCGTGCGCCAGTCGAAATCCAACGCGCTCGAGGTCGGCGAGCGGGTCAAGGCGGAGATGGAGCGGATCGGCCCGTCGCTGCCGCCGGGCTCGCGCATCGTGGTCAATTCCGATTCCACCGTCTTCATCGATAAGGCGATCGAGAAGGTCTATCACACGCTGATCGAGGCGATCGTGCTGGTCGTGGTCGTGATCTTCCTGTTCCTCGGCTCGGCGCGGGCGGCGGCGGTGCCGGCGGCGGTGATCCCGGTCTGTCTGGTGGGGGCGTTCGCGATCCTCGCCATGTTCGGCTTCTCGATCAATCTGCTGACGCTGATGGCGCTGGTGCTCTCGATCGGGCTCGTGGTCGACGATTCCATCGTCGTGCTGGAGAACGTGCAGCGGCGGGTGGACGAGGAGGGCGAGCCCGCGGCGGTGGCCGCGCTCCGGGGCTCGCGCCAAGTGGCGTTCGCGGTGATCGCGACTTCGGCCGTCCTGGTGGCGGTGTTCACCCCGCTTATCTTCGTCGGCGGCTATGTGGGACGGCTGTTCATCGAGCTCGCGATCACGATCGCCGGCGTGGTGCTGATCTCGGCCTTCGCCGCGCTCACGCTCACGCCGATGATGTGCTCGAAAATGCTGCGCCCGGTGGGGCAGGGCACGTGGCTCAACCGGCAGGTCGATAAGGGGCTGAACGCCCTGCGCCGCTCCTACCGGGCTTCGCTCGAGGCCGCGCTTTCGGCGTCCGCGCCGGTGATCGTCGTGTTCGTGCTCTGCGTGGCGGGGGCGGGCCTCCTGTTCACGAAGCTCTCCTCCGAACTCACTCCCCTGGAGGACCGCGGCAACATCTCCGTCACCATGCAGGGCCCCGAGGGCGCGGGCTTTGAGTATTCGCGTCGCGTGATGGAAGAGGCCGAGCGGATCCTGATGAGCTACAAGGAGAGCGGGGAGGCCTATCGCGTCATGATCGTCGCCCCCTCCTTCGGGGATCAATCCTCCAACCGCTTCTCCAGCGGCTTTGCGCGGGTGTTCCTGGAGGATTGGTCCAAGCGCGAGCGCGCGGGCTCCGAGATTGTCGCCGAGATGAACCGCCGCCTCGGCGAGATCCCGGGCGCGATCTTCCGGGTGCGGATGCAGGACCCCTTCCAGACCGGCGGCGGCGGGGAGGACGTCTCCCTCGTGCTCGGCGGCTCCGATTACGCCCCCCTTGGCGCGATCGCCCAGCGCATAATCGCGAAGCTGCGCGACAATCCGGGCTTCATCCGGCCGCGCTCCAATTACGAACCCAATTCCCCCCGCGTGCTTGTCGATATCGACCGCGAGCGCGCGGCCGCGCTCGGCGTCTCGGTGGAATCGGTGGGGCGCACGCTCGAGGCGACGATGGGCGAGCGGCGGGTGAACACCTTCACCGACCGCGGCGAGGAATATTACGTCTTCGTCCAGGCCGAGCGCGACGAGCGCTCCGACATCGCCGACCTGACGAACAAATTCGTCCGCTCCGACCGTACGGGCCAGCTTATCCCGCTCTCCTCCGTGGTGAGCTTCAAGAATGTGGGCGATTCCGCCGAGCGGCGCCGGCTCAACCGCAACGCCGCGGTGACGATCAGCGCCTCGCTCGCGCCCGAGCTTACGATCGGGGATGCGCTCGCCGTGCTCGAGGATCTGGCGCGCGAGGAGATCGGCGACCAGAACGTCCAGATCGATTATTCCGGCGCCTCCAAGCAATACAAGGACAGTTCCGGCGCGATTTTCGCGGCTTTCGCCTTCGCGCTGCTCGTCGTATATCTCGTGCTGGCGGCGCAGTTCGAGAGCTTTATCCACCCGCTAGTGATCATGCTCACCGTGCCGCTCGCGGTGCTGGGCGGGCTGTTCGGGCTCTACCTGTTCGGCTCCTCGCTCAACATCTACAGCCAGATCGGGATCATCATCCTGATCGCGCTCGCGGCCAAGAACGGCATCCTGATCGTGGAATTCGCCAACCAGCTGCGCGACAGCGGCCGCTCGATCCGCGATGCGGTGCTGGAGGCGTCCGACCTCCGCCTGCGCCCCATCCTGATGACGAGCGTGGCCACCGTCGTGGGCGCCGTTCCGCTGATGACGGGGACCGGGGCCGGCGCGGAGAGCCGCGAGACGATCGGCGTCGTGATCGTGTTCGGCGTCTCGGTGGCGACGCTTTTGACGCTGTTCGTGGTGCCGGTGTTCTACAATCTGCTCGCCCGCTTCACCCGCAGCCCCGAAGCCACCAGCCGCGAGATCGAGGCGTTCGAAAACGCCGGGCCCGGCGCGCCGCAGCCGGCGGAATAGGGCCTATTCGGGGGCGCTCTCGATCTGCAGATAGGTGATGAGATCGCGCCGGGCCTCTGGGTTGCGCAGGCCCGCAAAGCTCATCCGGTTGCCCGGCAGGAAGGTGCGCGGATTGGCGAGCCATTGCTCGAGGCTCTCCCCATCCCAGACCAGGGTGGCGCTGCGCAGGGCGGGGGAATAGGCGAAGCCCTCCACCTTCCCCGCCGTACGCCCGAACACGCCATAAAGATTGGGGCCGAGCCCATCCTTCGCGCCCGCCGCCACGACGTGGCAGGAGCGGCACTGGTTGAACGCCACCCGGCCATTGTCGTAATCGCCCTCATTATAGGGCGGGGGCAGGGCCTTGACGCGGGCGGCGATCGCCTCTGGCGTCGGCTCCGAGCCGGCGCCGCCCAGAACCGCGGGCGGAGCCTCGGGCGGGGCAGGCCCTGGCTGCCCGCACGCGGCGGCCAGGGTGGCGAGGGAGAGCGCGACGGCCAGGGTGCGAAGCATCACAATGTTCCCCTAAGCCCGCCCGAACTAGCGCCCAAGCCCGCGCCCCGCAAAGCGACCAATCCGCCCACGGCCCTGCCCGACGCTAAAGCGGTTCGATTGGATTGAATCAATCCAATCGAGAAAAGCCGCTCTACACTTTAAAGTAGACCGTTTCTCGTCCGAAAACCGCGTAACACTTTTCGGGAAACGGTCTAGTCGCCCGCAAGCCGCGCAAACCCCGCCTCGAGATCGGCGATCAGATCGTCGGGATGCTCGAGCCCGATGGACAGCCGCACCAGAGGTCCCTGCGCCCGCCAGGGCGCGGCGGTGCGGGTGATCTGGGGATCGCACGGCAGGATCAGGCTTTCAAAGCCGCCCCAGGAAAAACCCATCGCGAACAGCGTCAGGCTCTCCAGCATGGCCGCCAGCCGCGCCTCGGTCCCGGGCGCGAGCACGATGGCGAACAGCCCCGAGGCGCCGGTGAAATCGCGCCGCCACAGGGCGTGATCGGGGTGGGCGGGCAGCGCCGGGTGCAGCACCTGCGCCACTTCCGGGCGCCCCTCCAGCCAGCGCGCCACCTGCAACGCGGACGCGCTTTGGCCCACCAGGCGCGCCCGCAACGTCCGCATGCCGCGCAGCGCCAGGAACGCGTCGTCGGGCGCGACCGCCAGGCCCAGATCCTTGTGCGTGCGGGCGATGCGGGCCGTGAATTGGGGCGTGCGCCCCAGCACCGCGCCCATCATCAAGTCGGCGTGTCCGCTCTGGTATTTCGTCAGCGCCTGGATCGAGAGGTCGACGCCGTGCGCGAAGGGCTGGAAGAACACCCCGGCGGACCAGGTATTGTCGATGATCGTCGTCACGTCCCGCGCACGCGCCGCGGCGGCAAGGGCCGGGACGTCCTGGATCTCGAAGGTCAGCGAGCCGGGGGATTCCAGCAGCAGCGCCTGGGTCTGCGGCCGAAACAGCGCCTCGATCCCGGCCCCGATGCGGGGATCGTAATAGGTGGTCTCGACGCCGAACCCCGCGAGCAGGCGGTCGCAGAACCGCCGCGTGGGGCCGTAGACGGAATCCACCACCAGCACATGCCCGCCCGCGCGCGTCACGCTCATCAGCGCCAGCGCGCACGCGCCGAGGCCCGAGGGCGTCAGGCATCCCCCGTCGCCCCCTTCCACCGTGCACAAGGCCTCCAGTAAGGCCCGGTGCACCGCCATGCCGTCGCGCGCATAGGTCCGCACGGCGGGATCGTAGAGGTCTGCTGCGGTGTCGATCACCAGGGTTGAGGCGTGGTGCACCGGCGGGCTCACCGCGCCCTCGGACGCGCTCGCGTCCCGCCCGGCCACGATCAGTGCGGTCTCCGGGCGAAGGGCGGGGTCGCGGGGGTCGCGCTTGGCCATGGCTAGCCCATAACGACCGGGGTGTCGGCGAGCGCGCCCCATTCCGCCCACGCCCCGTCATAGACCGGGCAATCCCAGCGCCCCAGCCGCGCCAGCGCCAGCGCGACGACCGCCGCCGTCACCCCCGAACCGCACGTGCACACGACCGGCGCCGAAAGGTCCACGCCCGCCTCCGCGAAGGTCGCGCGCAAAGCTTCCGGGGATTTCATCCTACCCGCCTCCAGCAGCGCCGCCGCCGGCACGTTCAGCGCCCCCGGCATGCGCCCGCCGCGCAGGCCCGGGCGCGGCTCGGGCTCGGCCCCGGCAAAGCGCGCGGGCGGGCGGGCGTCCAGCACCTGCGCGGTTCCGGCGGCGACGATCTTGCGCATCTCGGGCAGGGTGCGCACCAGGGCGGTGTTCAGGCGGGCGGTGAAATGGCGTTCCTGGCGGATGGAGGCGGGGCCCTCCTCGATCTCCCCCCCGGCCGCGATCCAGGCGGGCAGGCCGCCGTCCAGCACCTGCACGTCCGTGTGGCCCATCGCGCGAAACGTCCACCACACCCGCGCGGCCGAGAAAATCCCCTGCGCGTCATAGACCACGATCTGGGCCCCGTCGCCCACGCCCAGCGCGCGCATCCGCGCCGCAAACGTCGCGGGGGAAGGGAGCATATGGGGCAGGGGCGAGGCTGTGTCGGCGATCTCGTCGATATCGAAAAACAGCGCGCGGGGGATGCGGGCGCGGGCGTGCGCCTCGCGCGCGTCTTGGTGCTCGGTGGGCAGAAACCAGGTGGCGTCGATGATCCGCAGGTCCGGAGCGTCGAGGCGCGCCTGCAGCCAGTCGGGCGATACGAGCGGATCCACGCTCATGCCGGCGCTTCCAGCCAGGGCGGCGTCGGCAGGCCGCGCGCGCGCAAGAAGGCTGGGTTGAACAGCTTGCTCTGATAGCGGGACCCGTAATCGCACAGGATGGTCACGATCGTTTTGCCCGGCCCCAAGGTGCGCGCCAGCGCCATCGCGCCGCCGATATTGATGCCGGAGGAGCCGCCCAGGCAAAGCCCCTCTTCGCGCACCAGATTGAAGACGATCCCCAGCATTTCGGGATCCTCGATCCGATAGGCGTGATCGATGGGCGCGCCCTCGAGATTGGCGGTGATGCGGCTCTGGCCGATGCCCTCGGTGATGGAGGTCCCCTCCGCCTTCAGCGCGCCATGGGCGTAATGATTGTAGAGCGCGGCGCCGCCGGGATCCGCCAGGGCGATCTGGACGGCGGGGTTTTTCGCCTTCAGCGCGAGGCCCACGCCCGCGAGCGTGCCCCCCGTGCCCACTGCGCACGCAAAGCCGTCCACCCTGCCTTCCGTTTGCGCCCAGATCTCGGGACCGGTGGTCTCGATATGGGCCTCGCGGTTGGCCAGATTGTCGAACTGGTTGGCCCACAGCGCCCCGCCGGGATCCTTCGCATTGATCTCTTCCGCGATCCGGGCGGACACTTTGACGTAATGGTTGGGATCGGCGGCGGGGACGGCGTCCACCTCCACGAGTTCGGCCCCCAAAAGCCGCAGCGCGTCCTTCTTTTCCTCGCTCTGGGTGCGCGGGATGACGATGATGGTGCGATAGCCCAGCACGTTGGCCACCATGGCGAGGCCGATGCCGGTGTTGCCGGCCGTGCCCTCCACGATCACGCCTCCGGGCCGCAAGGCCCCGCGCCGCTCGGCGTCGCGCACGATGAATAGCGCCGCGCGATCCTTCACCGACTGTCCGGGATTGAGGAATTCCGCCTTGCCCAGGATCTCGCACCCGGTCTCCGCCGATGCGCGCTTCAACCGGATCAACGGGGTGGCGCCGATTGCGGCGAGAACGTTGGGATAAGCTGAAACCGACACGACCCCACCGTAAAGCCCGCCCCCGCGCGGTTCAACACCGCGCTGATCCATGCACCCGGCGCCGGCCTCAACGATCGCGCCGGCTTCAGCCCCGCGTCTGGCCAATTCGCGCTGATCGGAGTCCGCCCGCGGGATACACAAACAAGCGAAAGGCCGCGCACGCGTACCCGATCCCCCTGCCTCACTGCAAAAATCTAGTCGGAACATAGTTTTAGGACAAAAATAGGCCAGTACCTGCGCTCGCCTTGCCCGAACGTCGTAAAACATTTGGCAACCATAAGCTTGACGCGCGCCGTCTCTCAGTACCAAACCAGAGGCGGTTGGCGGCGCCTGGTTGGCCCTGGGCGCATGGTCGGTGGGGGTTTGGCATGATGTTCGCCCAGAAGCTCTTTGCTTCGATCGCGAGCGCGGGCGTTTTTGCGCTCGTCGTCGGGTTAAGTCCGTCTTTCGCACAGGTGCAGAAAACTTCGCTGGCGGTGGCCCGCGTCGTTATTGATCCCGCGGCCGCAAACGACATCACCGGGGCGTTCTCCGCCGCAACTCTGACGCGGGAAATAGAACTCGCATTTGACTCTACCCAAACCTTCACAGTCGTGTCGCGGGGGACCGCGCAGGCCGCGGCGCTGCTTGACGAAAGAATAGAAACGCGGCGCGGATCTTTGGCGTCGGTGAAGGCGAAATTCATCGTTGTGCCCGAAGTGCAGGGTTTTTCGCTTCGGCAAGAAACACGTCCCGTTCCGCACATGAGCGGGCGCACGGTCTCAACCCACGTGGGCGAGATTAACGCGCAAATCACACTTCTGTCGGTCGCGGATGCCTCGGTTAAAAGCCGTTTTCCGGTCGAGGCCTCCTTCACGGGTAGCGACCGGTTGGGCACGACCGAGCAGTATAGCGCGGGCTCGGGAGCCACCTCGATGGGGTTTGTCGAGCTTGCGAAGGCTACCGCGCGGGCGATTGTCGAGCGGGTATTGAACGAGGTCTATCCCGTTCAGGTCATACTTCGCCAGGGCGACACCGTATATCTAAGCCGCGGCCAGGATTCCGGATACGCGAAGAACGAGGTGCTTCGCGTCTATTCCGGCGATGGGGCCCGCCTGATCCACCCGATCACGAAAGAGGATTTGGGATCGGCGGAGGCGCTGGTCGGCAAAGTCCGTGTGACCGACGTGTTGCCGAAGTCGACGACCGCGCAGGTCATCGAGTCCGTCGGGGAGATCAAAGCGGGCTCGATCGTCCGCCGCTAGGTGTGACGCTCGGGCTAAGTCTCTGACTTTGTCCTGGAAAGGATAATTGTGTGCGAAAGCTCATTCTTCTCGGTCTAGCCGCCCTGGCCCTGCTCGTGGCGGGTTTCGCCGTGGCCTCCAACTTCAGCGGCGGCAAGAACGAGGTCAAAAACGCCGCCCCGCCCCTGCTCGCCATCGCCACCGAAGGCATGCTGCTCAGCGCCGGCCTCGGCGCGCCCGTTGAGGAGATCATGGCCGCGCAAAGTAGGCTTCCGCAGCCTGAGTCGCCTAAAACGCCGGCGGCCGATTCGGTTGCGCATGGCGGGGCGACGTCGGTGGCGCCGCAAGCGAAGCCGCCTGTCGGCGAGGGCGCGCCTAGCGCGCAGCCGGCGCGGTCGGACTTCAGCAGCGAAGGTTCCCAAACCATTTTCAAGCTGATGTTTGACGAGCTGGAGGTCCGCCTGTCCTCCTATTTCAGCGATAGTAAGCGTTTCTCCGTTCTCGAGCCCTCCAAGTTCAGGCAGAGCTTCCGTCGCCTCCTTTGTTCCGGGAACGGGGCCGCGCAAAACGGCGACAAGAATGGCGAGCAGAGCGCAGCCGCGCGCAACACCGCCTGCGATGCCGGCGAAAGCAAACAGGCCGAGGGCGACGCGAAAGGCAAGGGCGGCGAGACCGTGGCCCAAAAGCTCATGCGTCACGGGGTGGAGTTCGTCACGCCAAAGTCCAAGGACGGGCAAGAGGGCGTCGTCGCCATGCAGCGGACCGTGACCGGCGATCCGGTGAGCGACGCTGACTTCGCGGAAGCGGCGAAAGTGGCCGGCGCGAAATATCTCCTGATCGTGCGGGTGCAGGAGCCCCGCGTCACGTTCGATATCGCGTCGACGATCCGGTTCGAGACCGACCCCGTCATAATCTATCGCGTGTTTGACGTGACCAAGGGCACACAGGTGATGTCGGAAGTTATCCGTCTTGAGCGGCCGCTCTCCGTGAACGTCTCCCCGATGACGCAGGCGATGGTGATCAAAAGCCTTCGGGAACTGATGTTCCAGCTGAACGAGCAGGTCAGCCGCGTGATCGCGCTCGGCGTGGCCGACGCCATCTACCCGCCCCGTATCGCCAAAGTCTCTCCCCTCACGATGACGCGCGGCGCCAATGACGGTGTGGAGGTCGGGGACGTGTTCGAGGTCTACCGCGTCCCCAAGGGGGATTCAGGGATTTTCGACATGTCTGAAGACGAGGGGCTCGGCGAGATCCGAATCGCGAGCGACCAGGAGAAGATCGGCCGGGTGCGGGTCACGGAGGTGCAGTCCAATTCCTCGCTCGTGCAGCCGCTGGGCGACGTCACGCTCGAGAAAAGAGACATGCTCAAGCGCGTCGGGGGCGGCACGGCCGGAAACGTCGCTGGGGGCGGCGTAGGCGGTGGGCAGGGCGGCGTGCTCGGCCAAAAGGGGATCGACGCCGCCAAAGCTGAAGCGAAGGGCGGCGAAACCAATGTGGTGCGCGTAGCGGTCGGCGATTTCCGGATATATGTGGACGCGAAAAAGGCCTCCTGGCCCAGCCGGGCGTTTGAGCAGGCCTTGATGAACCGGCTGATGCGCGAGCCGCGCATCAAGGTTCTGAGCCGCGAAAGCCTCGCGCAATTGGAGCGCGAAGAGCAGATCGGCGGCGGCGGGCGCGTGCGCGTCAGCGGCGCCGGAGGGGGCCCGGAGGGCGCGGGCTTTTTGGTGTTGGGCGACGTAACGATCGGCCTCGACCGCACCTCCAACCGTGTCAGCGTCGGCTCGGTCAGCCGCGAAGTCTCAGCGTCCTATACGATGTCGGTTGAGGGCGCGCTGCGTATCGAAAGCCTGCGTTCAGAGGTCATCGAGGCGGTGTCTGTCGCCGTTCGCGAGAAAGTATCTGGGCCTAACGCCCTGACCGAAGCCAGTTCCATGCGCGCGGCCGCCGATGCGTTCGCGGATGCGGCGGCCAAGAAGCTTCTGCTGCAGCTGTTCCCGATGAAGATCGTGCAAGTGGAGGATGGGGGCTTGGTGCGGCTCAACCGCGGCGGCGATGCGGGGCTGAAGGTCGGGGACACGTTGCGGGCCTATCGCATCGGCGCCCCGATCGTGGACGACGTCACCGGAGCGCTCTTGTCCGCGGGTGCGCGCACCTATGCGGGAGATCTCGCAATCGTCGACGTCGAGGGCGCAATCGCCACGGCGAAAATCACCTCCGACTACAAAGCCAAGGTCGGCGACACCGCGGAACTGGCTAGCCCGGCGCCGGCGAAGGCGAGCGCGAAGGTGGCGGCCGGCAAGAAGAAGCCGGTCGCAGCGGAGGCTGAAGTACCCTGGTGAACTAAGCGTTTTGTGTGGGTTGGGGGAACGGACATGAAGCGTCTTCATCCAAAGCGCGCCGGGTCGAGACTGCCGCTCATCGGGCTTACCGCCTGTGCTTTAACGCTCGCCGCGATCCCGACGTCGCAGGCCCAGCTCAGCGCGCTGAAGCGCAGCCTTGACGCAATGACAAAACCCGCCAGCACAGCCCAACCCGCAGAGCCCGCGCAGCCGGCCGGGGCTAAGGATCCAACAGG
Source organism: Alphaproteobacteria bacterium (assembly GCA_031398975.1). Lineage (GTDB taxonomy): Bacteria > Pseudomonadota > Alphaproteobacteria > Caulobacterales > Aquidulcibacteraceae > JAKFWI01. Next base: position 13,051 of record JANNOI010000041.1, read on the forward strand.
AGTCAGCGCACCGAGCGCGAACTCTCAGCAATTGTCGATGGCGGGGTATCCGCTGCGGTTCCGCGGCGTTCGCGAGCTCCTGCATGCGGGTCAGTTCGACGATGCGCGCAAGGCGTTCCTGGGCGAGGCCCCGCTGCCCGAAACGAGCTTCGACGCCCAGGACGGCGCGAAAGAACGCAAACTCAAGCCGCTGGCTGAAAAGGGGGACGTGTTTCTGCGCAATGCCGAGCTTGGCGTGATGCAATTCGACGCAGGCGACTTCGAGGGGGCGGTGCAAAGCCTGAGGGCTGCGGAAGCGCAATCCGGCGCCAGCGCCACCTCTTCCGATGGCAAGAACTCGGTCAAGGGTAAGGCCATGAGCATGCTCGCGAAGGTTGGCGGCAACGAGGAGCTCGGGCCATACAGCCAGCACGATTATGAGCAGATCCTGCAACTGAACTATCTATCGCTCAGCCATCTCATGCGCGGCGACCGCAGCGCGTTTAACGTGACCCGCCGTGCGGCGGCCGAGCAGAACGCGGCGATCGACGATCTGAACGACCGGGCGACGCTCCTGCAGGACAATTCGCGCGCCGCGTTCGCGACGGAACTGGTGGAGGCGGCGGAGGCGGTCAACAAGCTTCGCTCGACGCTTACCTCCGCCCCCGCTGTTGGTCTGTTGGAGGGGCAACTAAGCGGCACGCTCGCGCGGTTTGACACGGTGGCTACGCGGGTGGCCAGCGCCTATGTCAATCCTTTGGGGCCATTCTTGTCCGGGGTAGTGTTTGAGGTAAGCAGCGTTCAGGATCCGGCGCTGCGGTCCAACGCACGCGTCGCGTATCAGAAGGCGCTTCAACTTTATCCTAATTCAAAACACCTTGCGGTCGCCGCGCGTGACACCGGGACGGCCAAGCCAAAAGCCGGTCGACTAGTGCATGTGATCGTGGGCGAAGGCTTCGCACCGACGCGGCAGATGCTTGTCTATTCGGCGACCATCAACGACGTCGCGGTGCCGATCAAGGTCCCGATCTACGTGCCCAATCCCTCGAAAGTTGCGCGCGTCCAGGTGGAGACGGGGCTCGGCGCGCCGACCATTCTGGAGCCAGCCGCGGACGTGGAAGCAATCGTCATGCGCAAGCAGAAGGACCGCACCGGCGCGATCTTCATGGGCATCGCTCTGAATGTCGGTCGCGCCTTGGTGGAGCGCGACGTCGCCTCCAAGGCAGGAGCGTGGGGAAATATCGCGCTGAACTATAAGCAGAAGCATTTCGATAAGCCCGATCTGCGCAGCTGGTCCAGCCTGCCCGCTCGCTTTCATATTGGTCGCATGATGATCCCGAATACGGTCTCGCATGTGCAGATCGTGTCCTACGACAGGAACGGGCGCCGCCTCGCGTCTTCCGAGGTGGCGATCGATCGGTCGATCCCGCAGAACGTACTTTATGCCCGCGCCGTGGACGACGTCATGGTGGGGCGCCTGCCGGCGCGCCTTTGGATATCCGGCTCTTGAGGGTGAGATGACGAACAGAAGAAACGAATTCCTGAAGCGGTCCAGATATCTGGCCTTCGCCGCCGCGCTCTTGACGGCAGGCCTGGCCGAGGGGCAGGAATTGACTCCGGCGGAACGCCTCGAAGTCGTCTTTGCGAGCACCAAAACCGAAGGCAACATTAAGATCATCGACCCGATCTTCCGGCAGACAGGCCAGTTCATGCTGCTCCAGGTGCAGGCGGTGAACGAGCAGAGCAAGCGCGTCGCCTACGAGTACAAAGTAGATTGGTTTGATCGCGACGGCGTCCAGGTGCAGACGATCAGCGCATGGCAGACGCTGTTCCTGGGCGCGGACCAGCAGCAAACCATCCAATCCATGGGACAGAAAACGTCAGCGTATAAGGCGCGGGTTACGATCCGCCGCGTCGCGAAGTAACAGGGAGCCGATCATGGGCAGGAATTTGGCGCGAACGGCGGTCTTGATTGCGGCGGCGGGGCTCTTTCTGTCGACGCCGATTTCTCCGGTCTCTGCGCGCGAAGTCGAGGCCGGGCGGAGCAGCGGCGTGGAAGGCCGGCGCATCGGCATGAACCAGTTCATTCAAATGGCCGACGAGGCGACGCGAAAGGTTCTTATGTCCAATGGCTTCCTGGAGATCACGTCGTCGTCGGAGAAGCCGCGCCTCGTACTCGGCGATATCGTGAACAACACCTACGACGAAAACATTCTGGTGCGCGACATTTATGACAAGATCAAAGAGGTGCTGGTTGAATCGAGCACCGTGCGCATGCTTGCGCCCGGCAGCCCCCGCTTCGATCTGATCATCGCGCCCGAATTGACGCAGACGATCATCGGTGAGGGTAAGAAGAAAGAATACACCTACACGCTGAAGCTCACACTGAGCAGGTTGGACGGCGAGTATGTCGGCGCCTGGTCGGTCGACCGCTCCTATGTGAATTAGGCGGGGTTTGGGTGACCGAGATCTTCATCAGCTATAAGACCGAGGAGCGCCACCTGGCGGAGCGCTTGGCGCGCGCGCTGGAAGAGCAAGATTACGACGTCTGGTGGGACCAGGCGCTAGCTGCCGGAGACGACTTCCGTAAGAAGATCAAAGCGGCGCTGGATAACGCACGCGCGGTTGTCGTCATCTGGTCGAAACTTTCCGTTGAGTCGAGCTTCGTGCTCGACGAGGCGGACCGAGCGGCTGCGAAAAACAAGCTGATCCCCGTCCGCTTCGATCCCGAGGTAGAGCCGCCGATGGGATTTGGACTTTTTCAGATCGCCGACCTTTCCAAATGGGACGATCGACCGGACTCTGCTAAAGCCCCTGAAATCAAAGAGCTTTGTTCACAGATTGAGGCAATTCGCAAGGGCGGCGGGGCGGTCCTCCGAACCGACATGGGCAGCCAATTCTTTGGCCCAGCGGCGGAAGGTCTTAGCCTTCAACGTGCGGCTGTCTGGGGCCTGCCGTGGGACCGTTTTCTGAAGGGCTCTCTGGCGCTGATTATCGCCCTTAGCGCGGCAGGCTTTCTTAGCATCGTATTTCACTCGGAGAGCATGAACGACGCCTTGGCCACCGCGGCTTTGGGTGCGTTCGCGAGCCTGCTGGGGGTCCCCATGATCCGCGCGGTTTATCAGTATCTGGCCGTCAAGCGTGGGCGGTCCAGCCGGCGGTTTTTTGATCAGGACTTCACGTTCTGGGTCATGTGCGCTGGCCTGATGGCCATTCCCGCCTTGGTGCTTCAATCGTACGATTTTAATCTGTTCCAACAATTAGTCCATTTTCCTGCCTTTGTTATATTAATCCTTGGCGTTTTCTCTGCGATGGGCCTAGCGCGTGGATTTCTCAGCCTGCTGATGAAAAACCTTTAGCGTCACCTCCAAGCTGGGTGGCTGCGTCGTGGGATGGGGCCGCTAAGTCGTGGGATGGGGCCTATGACGGAACGAAGGTGACAAGTGTCAGGGGCGGACCAGCGCGACCTGGACGACGTCGGTGCGGGCGGTGCGGAAGCCGGCTTCGCAATAGCTCAGGTAGAAGGTCCACAGCCGTTTGAAGCGTTCGTCGAAGCCGAGCGTGCGGATCTCGCCCCAGGCGGCGGCGAAGCGTTTGCGCCAATCGGCGAGCGTCTCGGCGTAGCTTTGTCCGAAGGCCTGCATGCAATCCCAGGCGAGGCCCGCGCGTGCGGTCTCTTCGCGCAGGCGGCCGAGGCTCGGCAGCATGCCGCCGGGAAAGATGTAGCGCTGGATGAAATCGGCGCGCGCGCGATAGGCGGAGAAGAGCTCGTCGCGGATGGTGATGATCTGCACGGCGGCGCGCCCGCCGGGCTTGAGCACCGCGGCCAGCTTGGCGAAATAGGCCGGCCAGTGCCGCTCGCCCACCGCTTCGAACATCTCGATCGAGGCCACCTTCTCGAACGCGCCCTCGACGTCGCGATAATCCTGCAGCCGCACGTCCACCCGCTCAGCGAGCCCGGCGCGCGCCATGCGCTCGCGCGCGAAGGCGTGCTGGGCGGCGCTGATGGTGAGCGCGGTGACGTTTGCGCCATAGTCGCGCGCCGCGACCTCTGCGAACCCGCCCCAGCCGCAGCCGATCTCGAGCATGCGGTCGCCCGGCTTCAGCTCCAGCTTGGCCGCGAGCGCGCGGTATTTGTTGCGCTGGGCGGCGGCGAGATCCTGCCCTTCGCGTTCGAACAGGGCCGAGGAATAGGTCATCGTCGCGTCCAGCCAGGCGGCGTAGAAGCGATTGCCGAGGTCGTAGTGGGAGAGGATGTTGCGCCGGGCGCCGGTGCGGGTGTTGTCGCGCAGAGCGTGACGCAGGAAGTGCGCCAGCCGCATGGCGGGACTGCCCAGGAGCAGGGCCACCACGGTGTCCAGATTGCGGGAGAACAGCTCGAGCAGGGCCGCAAGGTCCGGGCTGTCCCACTCCCCCGCCATATAGCCCTCGGCGAAGCCGATATCGCCGCTCGCCAGCACGCGGGCCGCAAAGCGGGGATTATGCACGATCAGACGGGCCGCGGGCGCGGCCCCGTTCCCGAACCGCAGCACCCGCCGATCCGGCAGGACGAGATCGAGCGTGCCGGTTTCGAGGCGCAGGCAGGCGAGCAGGCTCGCCTTCAGCGCCGCTGGCGCGTGGGGCAGGCCCGCGATGAGGGCAGGGGTCGCGCTTTGCACGCCGCCGCAGGGGAGCAGAGCCTCGCTCATCCTCCAGAGGTAGGCATGGGACCCGGTTTTGACACCGTCCGGCGCGCGCTTCGGCCCGGCGCAAGGCCGACGGAGCGGGCGGATGGCGCCTAGACCGTTTCCCGAAAGGTGTTACGGGGTTTTCGGACGAGAAACGATCTAACTTAAGTGTAGAGCGGTTTTTCTCGACTGGATTGATTCAATCCAATCGAGAGCCGCTCTAGCCGGCCGCCTTGACCCGTTCATAGGCCGCGAGCGCGTCGCGGCGGGCGGTGGCGTGGTCCACGATCGGGTGAGGGTAGGTCGCGCCCAGGCGCACGCCCGCGCGCTCGAGCATATCGGGCGCCGCCGCCCAGGGCTGGTGGAGGAAGGCGTCGGGCAGGCCCGCGATCTCGGGGATCCAGCGGCGCACATAGACGCCCTCGGGGTCGTGGCTTTCGCCCTGGGTCACCGGGTTGAAGATGCGGAAATACGGCGCCGCGTCCGCGCCCGAGCCCGCCACCCATTGCCAGGAGGCGGCGTTATTGGCGAGGTCGGCGTCGACCAGGGTGTCCCAAAACCAGGCCTGGCCGACGCGCCAGTCGATCAGCAGGTGCTTGATCAGGAAGGACGCCACGATCATGCGCACCCGGTTGTGCATCCAGCCGGTGGCCCAGAGTTCGCGCAGGCCCGCATCCACCATCGGATAGCCGGTGCGCCCGGCCTTCCAGGCCGCGAGGCGTGCGGGGTCTTCCCGCCAGGGCATCCGCGCGAAGGCGGGCCGCCAGTCGCGGGAAGGCAGCTCCGGGAAGGCGTGTAGCAGATGGGTGGAGAATTCCCGCCAGCCCAGTTCGGCCAGGAATTTCTCGCCCGCCTGGCGCAGATTTGGATCGGCGGCGACCCGGGCCTCGGCGGCGGCGGCGGCGGCCCCCGGGCTGATCTCGCCCCAGTGCAGATGCGGGGAAAGCCGCGAGGAGCCTTCCTGGCCGGGCTTGTCGCGGTCCTTCGCGTAGCTGGGCAGCGCCTGCGCAACGAAGCGCGCCAGCAGGGCCTTCGCGCCCGCCTCGCCGGGCTTCCACACGGCGGGGAAACCGGCCGCCCAGTCGGGCTTGCGGGGGGTGAGGCGCCAATCCTCTAAGCGCTCGGACGGGAGCGGGGGCGAGGCCGGCAGCCGCTCGGGCGCGGGGGCGCGGAAGGCGTTCAGCGGCAGCGCGCGGCAGGCCCGCCAGAACGGCGAAAACACCTTGAACGGCTCCCCGGACCCCGAGCGCACCTCCCAAGGCTCATAGAGCAGCGCCCCCTTGAAGCTCTCCACGCCGATGCCGGCGGCTTTCAGGTTTTGCTTGATCGCGGCGTCGCGGGCGGTGGCGGCGGGCTCGTAGAGGCGGTTCCAGAACACCTGGCGCGCGCCTGTTTCGTCGAGCGCCTCCTGCAGCACGGCTTGGGCCGGGCCCCGGCGCAGGCTGAGGGCGCCCCCGCGCGCGGCGATATCGGCGCCCAGCGCCGTAAGGCTGGCGTGCAGCCACCAGCGCGAAGCGCCCCCGATCGGCCAGTCGCCGGCGCCCGCCTCGTCCAGGATATAAAGCAGCGCCAGAGGCGCGCCGGTCGCGAGCCCGGCCTGCAAAGCCGGATTGTCCTCAAGCCGCAGATCCTGGCGCAGCCAGACGATCACGGGCGGTTGCGCAGCAGCGGCGCGCTTCAACGTCAAAGGCTTACGCTCCTTTATCCGACCCAACGCGACCCCTAGGCGGGAGCGGCTCCTGCCTACCCCGAGCGCGCGAGCGCCCCGCCTTCATCTAGCCCGAACAGTTTGAGGCCATAGGCGATCGCGCGCCCGCGCGCGCTTTTCAGGTCCGGATCGCGGGCGATCGCCACGCGGGCGTCCTGGTCAGCGGCGGCGAGCAGGACGCCATGATGGTCGGGGCTCACGAAGCGGAACGGCGGCAGCCCGCTCTGGCGCACCCCCATCAGATCGCCCATGCCGCGCAGCTTGTAATCGGCCTCGGCGATGGCGAAGCCGTCCTCGGTGCGGCGCAGCGTATCGAGGCGCGCGCGCGCGGCCTCTCCCAGCGGCGCCCGCCACAAAAGCACGCAGAAGCCTTTACGCTGGCCCCGGCCCACGCGCCCGCGCAGCTGGTGCAATTGGGCGAGCCCGAACCGCTCGGCGTGCTCGATCACCATGATCGTGGCTTCCGGCACGTTCACGCCCACCTCGATCACGGTCGTCGCCACCAGCAGGAAGCATTGGCCCGTCCGGAAGCGCTCCATGGCGGCGTCGCGCGCGGCCGCGCTCATCCGGCCATGCACCAGCGCCGCGCCCTCGCCGAAGCGCGCCTGCAATTGCTCGTGGCGGGCCTCGACGGCGGCGAGGTCTTGGGTCTCGGACCCCTCGATCACCGGGCACACCCAATAGGCGCGCTCCCCCCGCGCGGCGGCATCCGCGATGGCGTCGGCGAGTTCGTCGGCTTTCGCGATAGGCATGGCCACGGTGCGGATCGGCGCGCGCCCCGGGGGCTTCTCGTCGAGGGCGGAGATGTCCATGTCCCCGTGGGCGGCCAAGGCGAGGGTGCGGGGGATGGGCGTCGCGCTCATCGCCAATACGTGGGGATCGCCGCCCTTGGCCACCAGACGCATCCGGTCGGACACGCCGAAGCGGTTCTGCTCGTCGATCACGATGAGGCCCAGATCGTGGAACGCCACCCGGTCCTGGAACAGGGCGTGGGTGCCGACGGCCACGCCGATCTCGCCCGCCGCCAGGCCTTTGAGCACCTCCGCGCGCGCTGCGCCCTTGTCCCGCCCGGTCAGCAGAGCCGCACGGACGCCGGCGGCCTGCAGCAGCGGGATGAGCCCTTCGCCGTGCTGGCGGGCCAGGATTTCGGTAGGGGCCATCAGCGCGCTCTGCAGGCCCGCTTCGGCGGCGCGCACCATCGCCAACGCCGCCACCAGCGTTTTGCCCGATCCCACATCGCCCTGCAGGAGGCGCAGCATGGGCGAGGCCTGCCCCATGTCCGCAGCGATCTCGCGCGCGGCGCGCGCCTGGGCGTGGGTGGGGGCGTAAGGCAGGGAGGCGAGCAGCGCGGCTTCGAGCCGCCCTGCGGCGCTCACCGCCCGCCCGCGGCGGGCCCGGCGCTCGGCGCGGCGCAGCTGCAGCACGCATTGGCGCAGGAACAGCTCATCATAGGCGAGCCGCGTCCGCCACACCCCCTCGGGCGCGACGTCCGCGCGCGCCTCCGGCGCATGCTGGCGGCGCACGCTCGCCGAGAAGCCGGGCCAGGCGTGGGCGGCCAGCACCGCGGGATCGAGCCATTCCGGCGCCTCGCCGAGCAGCGGCAGCGCCTCCTTTATCATGCGCTGCACGGCGCGCCCCGGCAGGCCGGCGGTGAGGGGGTAGACGGGCTCGACGCGCGGCGGCGCCTGGCCGGTGGCGGGATCGACCACATGGTCGGGATGCAGCATCTGCCGCTCGGCGCCGAAATGCTCCACCTTGCCGCTGACCAGACGGCGCGCGCCCACCGGCCACATCCGCTTGGCCATATCCTCGCGGGCGCGGAAGAAGGCGATGGTCAGGAATCCGCTCTCGTCGCGCAGGCGCACCCGATAGGGCGCGCGGGGGTGGTGGGGGCGCAGATGGGCCTCCACCTCCGCCTCGATGGTGGCGATCTCGCCGTCGCGGGCCTCGGCGATGGGCACGCAATCGCCGCGGTCGATCGCCCCGCTGGGCATCAGGAACACGACGTCGCGCGCCAAGCCGCCGCCCGCGACGCGCCCCACCAGCGCCGCGATCTCCTTGCGCATGCCGCGCGGGAGCGGCGCGGGCTGCAGCAAGGGGCCGGGGTCAAGGGCGGGGGGCGTGTCGGGCGGGTGCATAGGCGGTCGCGGCTTGGCCTTTCGGTTCGGGGCCCGCGCCGGCGAATGGGCCGCGCTGACAGGGGCGAGGACTTGCGCTATAGCGCCACCCCCCGCAAGCCGACGCCGGACCGCGCCGCGCCGGGCCGGGCCGTAGTAAAGCGCTTAAGGAGCAGCGTTTGGACGATCGCCGCAAACGTATTCGCTTTCGCGCCTGGCGGCGGGGCTTTCGCGAGCTGGATCTCATCCTGGGCGCCTTCGCGGACGCGCACGCCGAAGCCCTCGCAGAACCCGATCTCGACGCGTTCGAGCGCCTGCTCGACGCCAATGACCACGATGTCTATGGCTGGCTCGTGGCGGGATCGCCGCCGCGGGAACACGACACGCCGCTCTTCGCGTTGATCCGCAGCTTCCGCTATTTCGCCCGCACCGCCCAGCCAGGACCGCCCGCCTCCGGATGACCGCGCCCGCCTCGCCCTTCCAGCCCGACCGCATCGCCGCCCTCGCCAAAACCAAAAGCCCCGTCACCTGCGCCGGCGCAGCGAACGGCGCGGACGCGATCGCGTTCGCCGCCGCCGTCAAGGCGCGCGGCGCAGGCGCAGGATTGTTCGTCGCCCGCGACGAGGCGCGCGCTTCCGCCGCGGAGGCCGCCGCACGCTTTTTCGCGCCCGACCTCGAAACCGTGCGCCTGCCGAGTTGGGACAATCTGCCTTACGACCGCATCTCGCCTACCGCTTCGGTCGCGGCCCAGCGCTGCGCGGCTTTGGCGCGGCTGGGCGCGAGCCAGCCCTTCCATCCCCCGCTCCTGGTGATCGCCACCGCCTCGGCGGTGGCCCAACGCGCGCCCCCGAAGGCGCGCATGATCGCGGGCGCGTTCACCGCCAAGGCCGGCGGGGTCGTCGATATCGAGGCTTTGGAGCGCTACCTGACGGTCAACGGGTACGGCCGCGCCTCCACCGTGCGCGCGCCCGGCGATTACGCGGTGCGCGGGGGGGTGACGGACGTGTTCCCTCCTGGCGCCGCTGAGCCGATCCGGTTCGACTTCTTCGGCGACCAATTGGAATCGATCCGTGCGTTTGACGCCGAGACTCAGCGTTCGATCCGTCAATTGCGCCAAGCGGTGCTGAGCCCGGTGAGCGAGGTGCAGCTGGACGAGGAGACGGTCGCGCGCTTCCGCAAGGGCTTCATGCAGGCGTTCGGCGCGCTGCCTGACCCGATGTATGACGCGGTCGTCGCCCGCATCCGCCGCCAGGGCGTGGAGCAATGGCTACCCCTCTTCTACGACACGCTGGACACGGTGTTCGATTACGCGGCCCCCGGCGCGCTGATCGGCATAGAGCATCTGGCCGAGGACGCCTGCGACCAGCGCTTCGACCAGGCCAAGGACCATTACGACGCCCGCCGCAGCGCGCCCCTCGCCCGGGGGGGCCTGGCCTTCCGCGCGCCCGCGCCCGAGGCGCTCTATCTCGACGCCCCCGCGCGCGCAGCGGCGCTGGAGGGGCGCAGCGTCATCCGCTTTTCCCCCTTCGACGCCGAGCCCGCCCGCGACGTGCTGGTGCTGGGCGCCCGGCCCGGACGCGACTTCGCGCCCGAGCGCGCGACCGCCGATGTCAACGTGTTCGAAGCCGCCGCCTTGCATGCGCGCGCGCTGCTGGGCCAGGGCAAGCGGGTGCTCCTGGCCGCCTGGACGGAGGGCTCCGCCGAGCGCCTGGCCGGGGTGATGGACGATCACGGCCTCCCCGATCTGAGGACCGCGCCGGACTGGCCGGGCTTCCTTGCCGGCCCGCGGGAGAAGGCCGCCATCGCCGTGGCCCCGCTGGAGCACGGCTTCGAGACCGAGTTCGCGGCGATCGTCTGCGAGCAGGACATTCTGGGCGACCGGCTGGCCCGGCCCCGCACCCGCAGGAAGGCCTCGAGCCTCATTGCAGAAGCGGCCGCGCTCTCCCCGGGGGACCTTGTGGTGCACGCCGATCACGGCATCGGCCGCTATGACGGGCTGAAGACGCTGGACGTCAACGAAGCCCCCCACGATTGCCTCGAGCTCGAATATGCGGGCGGGGACAAGCTCTATTTGCCGGTGGAGAATATCGAGCTCGTCACCCGCTACGGGTCGGAGGATGCGGCGGCGAGCCTCGACAAGCTGGGCGGGGCCGGCTGGCAGACGCGCAAGGCCCGCGCCAAGCAGCGCCTGCGCGAGATGGCCTCCGAGCTGATCGCGATCGCGGCCGCCCGCGCCGCCAAGACCGCCGATCCGCTGCGCCCGGCCGAAGGCCTTTACGACGAATTCTGCGCCCGCTTCCCGTACGAAGAGACCGACGACCAATTGGCCGCGATCGGCGACGTGCTGGACGATCTGGGCTCCGGCCAGCCGATGGACCGGCTGATCTGCGGGGATGTGGGCTTCGGCAAGACCGAAGTGGCGCTGCGCGCGGCGTTCCTGGTGGCGATGAGCGGGCGCCAGGTGGCGGTGGTGGCCCCCACCACGCTGCTGGCGCGCCAGCACTTCAAGACCTTCTCGGAGCGGTTCCGCGGCCTGCCCGCACACGTCCATCAGCTCTCGCGGCTTGTCTCTGCGAAGGAGGCGGGCGAGACGCGCAAAGCGCTGGAGGACGGGCGCTGCGATATCGTGGTGGGCACCCACGCCGTGCTCGGGGCGCAGGTGAAGTTTCGCGATCTGGGCCTCGTGATCGTCGACGAGGAGCAGCATTTCGGGGTCAAGCACAAGGAGCGCCTCAAGGAGCTGCGGGCGGACGTCCACGTGCTGACGCTCTCGGCCACGCCCATCCCGCGCACCCTGCAGCTCGCGCTGTCGGGCATCCGCGAGATGTCGATCATCGCCACCCCGCCGGTGGACCGGATGGCGGTGCGCACCTATGTGACGCCGTTCGACGCGGTGACGGTGCGCGAGGCCCTGCTGCGCGAGCGCTACCGCGGCGGCCAGAGCTTTTACGTCGTCCCCCGCATCGCCGATCTGGCCGACGCCGAGAAATTCCTGCGCGAGACCGTGCCGGAAATCTCCTTCACCGTCGCCCATGGGCAAATGCCGGCGGGCCAGCTCGACGAAATCATGAGCGGCTTCTACGACGGCGGCGGCGACGTGCTGGTGTCCACCAGCATCGTGGAATCCGGCCTCGACATCCCGTGCGCCAATACCCTGATCGTCCACCGCGCCGACCTGTTCGGCTTAGCCCAGCTCTATCAATTGCGCGGGCGGGTGGGCCGCTCGCGCGTGCGCGCCTACGCCTATCTCACCACCCACGCCGAAAAGGCGCTGACGCCGGGGGCGGAGAAGCGGCTGAAAGTGCTGTCCTCCCTCGACAATCTGGGCGCGGGCTTCACGCTGGCGAGCCATGACCTCGATCTGCGCGGGGGCGGCAACCTGCTCGGCGAGGAGCAATCGGGCCACATCAAGGAAGTGGGCGTGGAGCTCTACCAGGCCATGCTCGAGGAGGCGGTCACGGCGCTGAAAGCCGGCAAGACCGAGATCGAAGAGACCCGCGGCTGGTCCCCCCAGATCAATGTGGGCGCGGCGGTGCTTATCCCGGAGGCGTACGCGCCCGACCTGACGGTGCGCCTGTCGCTCTATCGCCGCCTGGCCGAACTCGACGCCGACGCCGACCGCGAGGCCTTCGCCGCCGAAATGATCGACCGCTTCGGGCCGATGCCCCCGGAGGCGCAGCAATTGATCCAGGTGGCGGGGCTGAAGGCGCTGTGCCGGCGCTGCAATATCGCGAAGCTGGACGCGGGCCCCAAGGGCGTGGCGCTGAGCTTCCGGGAGCCGGGCTTCCCCAATCCTGCGGGTCTGGTGGGCCATGTCCAATCCCAGCCGCTGCTGTTCAGGATGCGCCCCGACGGCAAGCTGATCCTCACCGGAGAATGGCCAAGCCCCGCGGAACGGCTGAAAGCGCTGCGCGGGCATCTGGAGAAGCTCAGCGCGCTCGCGGAACGCGCCGGGACCTGAGCGATTGGCGCTCGCCCAACGAAACGGTCTACCTTAAAGTGTAGAGCGCCCGTCGGCGTCCAGCAGCCGGGCGAGCAGCGCGTTCCCGCTCTCGCCGGGCGCAAGCTCCGTCGCCCAGCGGCGGAACGTCACCGGCCCCGCGCCGGCGTGGCCGGCGGCGAAGGTGGTGCAGTCGCACACCGCTATCACCCGGTCGAGCGCGGTTTGGGCATGGGCGGCGGTGAGGCAAGGGAAGGCGAACACGATCGTGTGGGACCCGTTGGGGGCGGCGCTGTCGCAACTGCGGATCAGGCGGCTGGACAGCGAAACCATTTCGGCGAAGCCCGCCCGCCACGCTCCGTTCTCGGCCCCGCCGTAGAGGCGCAGGGCGCCCACAGCGAGGTCGCGCCCGGCCTCGTAATGGGCGTGCGCCAGAGTGTTCAGGTGTGCGGCGAACGCGTCCGGATCGAACGCCTCCGCGCGCGCGCGCCGCAGCGGGCTTTCCAGCAGCGCCGCCTCGACGCCCGCGCGCGCGCGCGCGGCGCGCATCTGCTCCATGAGCCACAGCGCCGGGGCTTTTGCGTCCTCGCCGAGCCGGGTGAGGGTCGCCGCGCTCCGCTGCGCCGCCGCCGCGCCCGCGCCCGGATCGTCTCGCGCCACGATCGTCAGAAGCGGCAGGTCGTGCAGCCGCGCATTGCGCCGCAGCGCCGCGCAGAGCGATAGGCCCGCCTCGACGTCCGTCGTCGCATTCACGATCAGGGCGTCATAATCCTCGTCGTGGAAATGGTCGAAGGCGGAGAAGGAGGTCAGCGCGCCGCGCACCCGGCCCCCGGCCGAGGCGATGGCGCGCTCCAGCGGCAGAAACATCGCGCAGGGCCCGCCCACGAACAGCACCGACATCGGGCGCGCCGGCTCGGGACGATCAGGCGCAGGGGGGAGGGGCGCCGCGCCGCCCGCCAGGGCTTGCGTGCGCAGCCGCGCGCGCCATTCCGCCCGGCTCACGCCGTCCCGGTAGAAGCGTTCGAGATCCCCAGACACCCGCCCCTCGGTCCGGCCGAGGCGCAGCCAGGCGTCGCAAAAGCCCAGAGAAGCGTCCTCCGGCGGCTCGGCCTCCGGCGCCGCCGCGACCAGCGCGAGCGGGGCGTGGCCGGCCTGGCGCAGCGCCGCCGCCAGCGCCTGCGCCTCGCCGCGGACCGGCAGGCTTGCGTCCAGCACCGTCACGTCCTCGCCGTCGGGCGCGGCCTGCAGCGCGGCGGGGCCCGACAGCGCGCCCGCGGACACGCCCGCCTCGCCCAGCCGGTCGACCAGCCGGCGCGCAAGCCGCGTCTCCCGCGATCGAACGATGATGCGCAACCCGCCTTGCCCCCGCCGCGGCCCCGCCCTTTTGACCGGCGGGGTTGATCTTAGGTAGGGCCAACGGGCGCAAAGTTAAGCTGGGCGCGAATATTGCGCCGGACGCGGGCCTGGATGGCGGCGCGCTGTTCCGGCCCGATGCCGTTCCACCCCATGTGCCGCTCGATGCCTGCCCGCGCGGCGCGAAAGGCCAGCACCTGGCCCATGATCGTGGCCACCTGCAGACGCACTTCGACGTCGCTCTCGTCGGGCAGGGCGTGGCGGACCAGGAAGGTCATGATCGCCAGCACGCGGCCCATGAATTGGGTGAAGATCAGCTCGAACGCGGCGGAGGGGGCTTGTTGCTCGAGCATGATAAGGCGCGCCCAGACTGCGCATTCCTCGCTGGTCATGATCTCGATGAATTGGTCGACCAGGCGCAACAAGCCCTCGACGCAGCGCTCGGGGGAGGGCGGGGATGCGGAAGCGGCGCCGTCAAAGCCAAGCTCGCGCGCGACCGCCTCCGCGGTAGGCTGGATCATGGCGCCCAGCCGCTCGGCGATCCATTCAAAGACAGCGAGATAGAGCCCCTGCTTGCCGCCGAAATGGTAGCCGATCAGCGCCAGATTGGCGCCGGCCTCCTCGGCGATCGCGCGGGTGCTGGCGGCGTGGAACCCGTCCCGGCCGAACACCATCACGGCCGCCGCGAGCAGGGCCTCGCGCGTACCGTCGCCTCGGACGGGGCTGTCTGCGACAATCGGCATCATTCTCCATTACTTAAACGAGTGATTATGTCAAGGCGTGCGCCTCAGCCGCCGCCGCCATGGCGCGCTTGAAGATTTCCACGCTCGTGTTGCGCACCACAAAGCGCCCGCCGATCTCGTAATGCGGCATAGAGACGACGCCGCGCGCGCGCCACGCTTTCGTCTCGGCGAACAAATCCGCGATGTCCTGGTCGGAGGCCAGATAGGTCGCGACGGCGCCGCCGTCGAGCCCCACCGCCTCGCCCTGCTCGATCAGGAACGCGTCGTCCACCACGCGCGCCTCTTCCCAGAAGCCCGACACGATCCGCTCAATCAGCTCCCCCTCCACGCCCGGGCGCTGGCGGGCGGCGAAGCGCACCAGGCGGTGGCTATCGAGGGAGGCGGGGCCGCGCGTCACGCGCTCGAAGGCGAAGCGGATCCCGATCGGCTCGGCGACCGCGCGCACGCTCTCCCACATCGGCACGCGCAGGCTCTCGCCATATTTGGAGCGGAAGAATTCCAGGAAATCGTGCCCGCCGCGGTCGAACTGGGGGTAGAGCATGAACGGGCGCCAGCGCACCGTCACGTCGGAGGGGGCCGTCTCGGCGATCGCAAGCTCCAGATGGCGCTTCCCGACGAAGCACCAGGGGCACAGGATGTCGTAGACGGCGTCGATGATCATGGGGGGACCTCCCTCAGAAGGCGTTTTCGCCGGTTATGGCGCGGCCGAGGATGAGGGCGTGGACGTCGTGGGCGCCCTCATAGGTGTTCACCGTCTCGAGATTGATGGCGTGGCGCAGCACGTGCATCTCGCCCGTGATGCCGGCGCCGCCATGCATGTCGCGCGCCTCGCGGGCGATGGCGAGCGCCTTGCCGCTATTGTTGCGCTTCATCATGGAGATGGCTTCCGGCACGAACGCGCCCTGATCGAGCAGGCGGCCCAGGGCGAACGCCCCTTCGAGGCCGAGCGCGATGTCGGTCTGCATGTCGGCGAGCTTTTTCTGCACGAGCTGGCGGGCCGAAAGCGGGCGCCCGAAGAGCGTGCGGCCGGCCACGTAATCGCGCGCGGCGTGGAAGCAGAAGCCGGCCGCGCCCATCGCGCCCCAGGCGATGCCGAAGCGCGCCTTGTTAAGGCACGAAAAAGGCCCCCGCAGCCCCTGCACGCCGGGCAACAGGTTGGCTTCGGGCACGAACACGTCGCTCAGCCCGATATCGCCCGTGATCGAGGCGCGGAGGGAAAGTTTGTCCCCTATAACGCCGGTGGAGAAACCCTCCATGCCGCGCTCGACGATGAAGCCGCGGATGGTTCCCTCGAGCTTGGCCCAGACGATCGCCAGATCGCTGATCGGGGAATTGGTGATCCAATACTTGCCCCCGTTGAGGCGGAAGCCCCCGGGGACGGGCTCGGCGCGGGTGCGCATGGCGGCGGGGTCGGAGCCGCCCTCGGCCTCGGTGAGCCCGAAACAGCCGATCAGTTCGCCGGCGGCCATCGTCGGCAGGAAACGCTGCTTTTGCTCCTCCGAGCCGAAGGCGTAGATCGGGTACATGGCCAGCGAGGACTGCACGCTGAGCGCCGAGCGATAGCCCGAATCCACCGCCTCCACTTCGTGCGCGATGAGGCCATAGGCGACGTGGCTCGCGCCCGCCCCGCCATAGACCTCGGGCAGCATGGCGCCCAGAAAGCCTAGCGCGCCCATCTCCGTCATGATCTCGCGGTCGAAGCGCTCCTCGGCGAAGGCCTTCACCACCCGCGGCAAGAGCCGCTCGCGCGCATAGTCGCGGGCGGTGTCGCGGATCATGCGCTCGTCGTCGGTGAGGCGCGCGTCGAGATCGAGGGGGTCCTCCCAGCGGAAGGTCTGGGCCGGCTTGGCGGGCGGGGGCGGGGACAGAACGGCGTCGAGCGGCATCGTTATCTCGGTTGCTGCGGACATGCATGTACTCCTGCGTACGCTTCATGCGTATGAAAACTTGGCCGCGCCCGCCAACCGGAAGGCATTCCCCCTTAGCCGACGCGCTGTTTCGCCGCGACCCGCAATTCGGCGATAAAGCGCGACATGCCCGGCAGCACCACCGAGCGGCGCCGGGAACGGATGGCGATTTCGGTCGGGGGCAGCACGGTTTCGCACTCCACCTCGACGAGGCCGGCATAAGGCGCGTCTCCGCGCACCAGATTGACCGGCAGATAGCTCAGATAGTCGGTGCCCGGCAGCAGCGTGGCCATGATCTGGGAGGAGGTCGTCTCCACCGCGATCTTGGGCTCTTTGAGGCCCCGGCGCTGAAACACCCGCACCAGGCGGCTCTTTTCGGTCTCGTTCCGGGTGGGCAGGATCCAGGCGTATGGGTTCAGATCGTTCAGCGTCAGCCCCCTGCGGCCCGCCAGGGGATGGTCCGCGGCGGCGACGATGGTCATGCGATCGCTGAACAGAATGGCGGTGTTGAAATCGGGGTCGGAGGAATTCTCCCCGATGCTGGCCACGATGAGATCGAGCTCGCCGCGGCGGAGCGACGCCTCCAGGTCCGGGCGCAAGCCCTCCAGCACGGTGAGCTTCATGTCGGGGTTTTTGGCGAGAAAGGCGCGTGCGGCCTCCGATACGAGCGTGCGAATGAGGGAGGGGCCCGCGCCCACCCGCACCGCTCCGCGGCGCGCGCCCCTCAGGGCGTTGATCTCATCGACCGCCCGATCGAGCTCGTTGGAGACGAGGGTTGCGTAATCGAGCAGCACTTCGCCGAACACGGTGGGCTGCACGCCGGTGCGGTTGCGCTCCAGCAGCGAGACCTGCAGCGAGGTTTCGAGGTTCTTGATGCTTTTAGAGAGGGCCGGCTGGGTCAGGTTCAGGCTTTTGGCGGCCTCGCCGAAGCTGGCGCAGCGCACCACGGCCAGAAAATGCTTGAGCTGACGCAACTCCATCCTGAAAACCCTCGGCCGCGTCCCCCATGCGGCCGAGGTCGAGTTAAGCGTAGAATCGCTCCGAGATGAAATCGGCGATTTGGCCCAGCGCGTCCGCGCCCTCTTCCAGCACCGGCCAGAAGAAGGGCCAGGCATGGACCATCCCGTCGCCGACCGAGAGCGTCCCCGCCCCGCCCGCCGCCTCAACCCGCTCCACCAGCCGGGCGCTGTCGTCGAACAGGACCTCCTCGGTCCCGACCATCACCAGCATCGGCGGCAGACCCGCCATCGGCCCGAACAGCGGCGACACGCGCGGATCGGCGACATCGGCGGTCCCGGCATAGGTCCGGGCGGTGGCGGGCATGCCGGAGGCGTCCACGAACGCGTCGCGCCCCGCCCGCGCGCTTATGCTGGCCCCGGAATGCGTCAGATCGAAATAGCCCGAAACGAACGCGCCGGCCGCGATCGGGGCAGGCGTCAGGGCCTGGAGCGTCGCCAGGGCGAGATTGGCCCCGGAGGAATCCCCCGCGAGCGCGAGGCCCCCCGGGCCCCGCTCCGCCAGTAGCGCGTGGGCGGCGGCGAGGCAATCCTCCAGCGCGGTTGGGAAGGGGGCTTCGGGCGCGAGCGCATAATCCAGGGTGAACACGTCGAACCCCCCGCGCGCCGCGAGGAGCCCCGCCACATGGCGGTAGCTGCGCGCCGAACCGACCTGGAAGGCCCCTCCGTGCAGATAGAGCAGCGCGCCCTTGCTCCGGGGAGCGGCGGGCCGCGTCCATTCGCCCGCCACTGTGCGGCCCTGATGGGTGAGGATTGCAGCCGCATGGAACACCCCCGCAACCGGCGGGTAGCGGGCCGCGCCCGCCTCGAACCCCGCCCGCCACGCCTCGATCGAGGGCGGCTTCTGGCGGGCGCGAAGCTGGCTCTTGATCGCCTCGACCTGCTCGACGCTCACGGCAGCGGCGCCGACGGCGGGGGGTCCAGCGCGCGCAGCGCCTTCTTGTCGATCTTGCCGACGGCGGTCTTCGGCAGCGCGTCCAGGAACACGAACACGCTGGGCGCCTTGTAGCGGGCCAGGTTTTCCCGGCAATGGACCTCAAGCTGGGCCGCGTCCAGGCGCCGCCCGGGCCGGGGGACGATATAGGCGCGCAAAGCCTCGCCCCGGTACGCATCGGGCACGCCCACCACCGCGGCCTCCGCGACATCGGGGTGCGCCAGCAGCACCTCGTCCACCTCGCGCGGATACACGTTGTAGCCGGACACGATCACCATGTCCTTCTTGCGGTCCTCGATGAACAGCCGGCCCTCGGCGTCGAGGCGTCCGATATCGCCGGTGTGCAGCCAACCCTTGCGCAGGGCCTCGGCGGTCTCGGCCGGGCGGTTGCGGTAGCCGGCCATGAGCTGCGGCCCGCGGGCGCGGATCTCGCCCACCTCCCCCACGGGCAGCGTGCGGTCGGGATCGCCTGCATCTACGATCTCGATCTCGGTGTACGGAAGCGCCCGCCCGACGGTGCGGGGCGCGGGCGCGGCGAAGGGGGAATGGTAGGTAAGCACCGGGCCCGCCTCGGTCTGGCCGTAGCCTTCGAAGATGTCGCAGCCGGTGACCGCCTTCCAGCGCTGCAATACCGTGTCAGGCAGCGCGGCGGAGCCCGAATAGCAGGCCGCGAGGTCCGGAAACGCGCGCTCCACGAACGGCGCATAGCCCAAGAGGCCGTTGAACACGGTAGGCCCGGCGGGAAACAGGGTGATGCGCTCCTGCGCCAGCGCTTCCGTCACGAGGTCGGGGCGATAGCGCTCGAGGATCACTAGCGTTCCGCGGCAGGCCGCGGCCAGGTGCAGGCACATGGCGGAGGCGAACGAGTGGAACAGCGGCATCAGGCACAGGATGCGCTCCCGGTCCATGCGGGTGGGCAGCAGCGCCTCGCGCTGGGCGACATTGGCGGCCACCGCCCGGTGGGTCAGCTGCACCCCTTTGGCGCGGCCCGTCGTGCCGCCGGTATATTGCAGCACCGCCAGAGCGTCGGGGAGGGCCTTGGAGGGATCGAGCGCGAGCGCGGCCTCGCCCCGCCAGGGCGCGAGGAACGCAAAGGCGTCTTCGACGACGATCAAAGCGTGCGCGGGCAGCCCCTCGATGGCGGCGCGGTAGACGCCGAGCCGGGCGGCGTGGACGATGGCGACGGCCGGGGCCGCATCCTCGATGATCTCGCGCAATTCGCGCGCGGTGTAGGCGGGGTTGCCGGAACAGACCTGCGCGCCCGAGGCCATCGCCGCATAGAGCGCCACGCAGGTCTCGGCGGCGTTGTCGAGCAGGGTGAGCACCACCGCGCCGGGGGCGGCGTGGGCGGCGATCTCGCGCGCCAGGCCCGCCACGCAGCGGGCGTACTCGCCATAGGTGAGGCTCTGGCGCCAATCCTTTAGCGCGGGCGCGTCCGGGCGGCGGACGGCCGCATCGGCCAGCATGTGGACCACGGTCGGAAACAGGCGCGGCAGGCCGCTGAGCGTGGCGCCCATCTCAGCCGACCCGCACAATCACAGCCATCGCCGTATCTCCTGCCGCACAGCCCTGGAACAGCCCGTAGCCGCCGCCTGCCCGCACCAATTCCTCGATCAGCTCGATAAGCCCCCGCAAGCCCGTAGGACCCTGGGGGTGGCCCCAGATCAGCGAGCAGCCGTACTTGTTCATCCGCTCCAGCGGGAAGCCCGTTTCGCGGGCGAACACGGCGTCGTTGACAGCGAACGGATTGTGGGACTTCACGGCCGCGATGTCCCCAATCGTGAGGCCTGCGGCGTCGAGAGCGCGCTTGGCGGCCTTCAGCGGCGCGGCGGGCATGAAGGCCGGGCGCTCGCGGCCCTGGCCGAAGGCGATCACCTCGATGGGGACGGCCCCGTCCTTGGCGAGCTCTCGGGCCCGCTCGCGGGTGGCCAGCACGAGGCCGGCATTGCCGTCGGCGGGGTGGGTCTGGCCGGCGAAGGTCACCGTGCCCCCCTCGCGGGCGGGAGCGAGCGCCTCCACCTTCTCCCGGGTCGTGGCGTACACGCCCACATCGCCGTCTAGCGTGGCCGCGACCTTGGCGAAGCGCCGGTCCGGAACCTCGAAGGGCAGGTCCATGTAGCCGCGCTGAAAGGCGCGGTCGTCGGCCAGCGCGTCCCCGTACTGGGCGAAGCGCATCAGCACGATTTCGTTCTGCTCGGCGGTGGTGACGGACCAGGCGCGGGCCACGTTCTCGGCAGTTTCTATCATCGCCACGCCGGCGAACGGGTCACGCTCGAAATTCGAGGGGATCCAATCCTCGGTCTCGCCCACGCCGCCAGGCGCGCGCGGGGCGGGGTAATAGAGGTGGGGGCTGTTGCTGACGCGGTCGCACGCCGCCGCCAGCACCACCTCCGCGCCGCCCTCGCGCAGCTCGCCGAGGGCGGTCTGCACCACGCGCACGCCGGTGGCGCAGGCCTGCGACAGGGTGGGGCCCCCAGCCTGGCCCGCCCCGATCAGCCCAGCGAACCAGGGCGCGCCATAGAAGGAGCCCTTCTGCGGCACCGTCTGGCCCAGCACCACAGAATCGAACGCCTCCACCGGGATCGCCCGCTTGGCCAGCGCGCGCTTGGCCGTCCAGGCGGCGAATTCCAGCGCGTGGAGATCGGCGAAGGCGGTCTGCCAACGCGCGAACGGCGTCGACCAATAGGCCCCGTACGGAATGAAGCCCTCGCCCATCAGAACGGCGCCGCGATCGCGTTGAACGGCGCGTCCGCGTTCACGAGGTCCACCCGCTTGAACGCGATGCGGAAGCTTGCGCCTTCGAGCCGCAGGCCGTGGGAGACCTGGGCGGCGAAGGTCCGCTGGTCGGCCTCGCCATAATCGCGGCGGCGGTATTCCACGCACACGAGCGTCGAACCCACCCGGTAATCGGCGGCGAGATCCCCCAGATCCTCGAACACCACGTTCGAGACCGCATGAATGGTGCGCGCGGCGGGTTCGGGGGAAAGGTGGCGGGGAACCTCCAGCCGCTCGGCCCGGGCCAGGATCAGCTGCTTGTCATCGAGGACGTGGGAGGGGGCCGCGTAGGGGTCCGTCTGGGCGGGATCGATCGGGACCCAATAGAGGCAATCTTCGGTGTAAAGATCGGCCCAGGCGCGGTAGCGCCCGCTGTCGAGCAGGCGCGCCTCAAGCGCCAGAAAATCGCGCACGGCGTCGAGCGTGCTCATGCCGGGTCCGTCATAAAGGATTTCCAGGCCTGCATCTGGTTGCGGATGAAGGCCTCGGAGGTGGCGGGGTGGCGGGTCTCTGCGGGATCGTCGCGGAAGCGCTCGTGCAGGCCGCGCGCCATGGGGATCCAATCGGCCTCGCCGAAGGCGTTGCCCTGCTGGATGCGCTCGTAGAGCTCGAGATCGTCGGCGATGACGGGCGAGAAGCCGGACGTCGAGCCGTTGCAATATTCCACCGCATTGCGGAACACTTCCGGGGGCGCGCCCTTCAGCTTGAAGACGTACCCCCACACCTCGGTGCGATCCACCGCCACGGGCCGCACGATCCGCACCGTCTGGTAGCGGCCGTGCCAGGTGGAGGAGGGATAGAGCAGCATCAGATGGCGGTCGACGCGCAGCACCGCCTCGGCCTTTTCCGGCCCATGCAGCGCCTCCAATTGCGCCACGTAGGAAGACATCGAGGGGGCGCTATATTTCGCCCCGATATGGCCCCCGATATAGGAATGGCCGAACGGCTCGGTGACCATCTCGGATTCTTGGAAAAACCGGAGGTTCTTGCCGTTGGCCAGCATCATCCGCAGGCTGGGGGAGAGGTTTTCCTCGCCATAGGCCTCCCGGACCTTGCCTGACGCGAGGATCGAGGCGTGGTGGGCGAAGCCCGCATGGATCGTGTCGTTCAGGTTCTCGAAGGTGAGCTTCCAGTTCGCGCGGTAGCTGTGCTTCAGCACCACGGGCGAGGCCTCCACCACGCCTTCCGGCGCGCGATCGACCAGATCGTCGATCGTGGTGCGCATGTGGCCAAGATAGGTGAGCAGGTCCGGCGCGTCGCGGCTCAGATTGACGAACAGGAAGCCGCGATAGGATTGGAGCTGCGCCACCCGCGCCAGATCGTACTGCCCGCGGCGCAGGCTCTCAGCATAGCCCGCGGGCAGGGGGGTGGAGAGCAATTCCCCCGCATGGCTGAAGGACCAGCCGTGATAGGGACACGAAAGGCGCGGGCCCTGGCCGCTGGGCTGGGAGCACAAGCGCGGGCCCCGATGGGTGCAGCGATTATAGAGGCCGTGCAGGCGGCCCTCCTCGTCGCGCACGATGATGACGGACTGGGTCCCGACCTCGGCGGTGAACCACGCGCCCGGCGCGCTCGCCTGGCTTTCATGGCCCACATAGATCCAGGCGCGGCCGAACAGGCGCGTCATTTCCAAACGGAAGATGGCCGGATCGGTATAGACGCGCCGGTGGACGTGATCTTCCCGCACCAAAGCGCCCAGATCCTCCTCGAGGTCGTGGACGGCTGCGTTTTCAGGGACGGCGGCGCTTGGGAAAGGCGCGTTCATATCAAGCTCCGCCTCGAAAAGGCAAAAGTCGTGGCCGGTCTTCCTTGGTCGCCCGGCGCACCGCCTTCGGCCAATGCCCAAGGGCCCGCCCCAAATAACTTTTCTTCATGAACTCGTGCGCGGCGGGGGGCGCGTCCGCGCCGAAGCCACGTTACGCTCAAGGCTTAAATTTTTGTCCTCGCCGGCGGGTGGGGCCAAGCGTGGGAGACCGCTCATGGGGTTCAGCTGGCAGGGCGCGGCGTTCCGGCCCGTCCCGGACGAGGTGTTCGTGATCGACGCGGTGGTCCACGCGTTCAACCTCTCGCGCGCCAACGTCGCCTCCCGGTACGGGGAGCAGCTCTATCAGGGCGCCTATATGATGCACGCCGGATGGAACCCGCCCGAATGCGTGGCGCCGCCGGAAGTCTACCGGTCGGACATGGCGATCGAGACCCTGGCCGACACGGTGTTCACCGAAGCGCCGGTGCACATGGCCTCCACGCACTATCTGCGCCTGGACGGCTGGTTCAAGGACGGCTTCTGCTCCTGGGACAAGACGCTCGAGGCCGCCCGCCGCTGGCCGCAGCGCTTTATCCCCTATTGCGGCGTCGATCCCACGCAAGACATCGAGGCGGTCAAGGACGATCTGCGCGCGCAGATGGAGGCGATGCCGAGCGCCCGGGGCCTGAAGCTCTATCCCCACCAGATCGAGCCGTTCCGCCGCTGGCGCACGGATGATCCCAAAGTGCTCGAGCTCTTCGCGCTGGCGCGCGACCTCGGGCTCAAGGTCATCGCCATCCATAAGGCCCTGCCCAACGGCACCGTGCCGCTCGCCCCCTACAAGCCCGACGATATCGACATCGCCGCCGACGCCTTCCCGGAGCTGAATTTCGAGATCGTCCATGCGGGCATGGCCTTCGTGGAGGAGACGGCGATGCTCTGCGGGGTGCATCCCAACGTCTACGCCAATCTCGAGACCACCACCTCGCTGCTGTGGCGCGCGCCCGGCCTGTTCGCGGAGGCCTTGGCGACTTTGATCCATTGGGGGGGGCCGGCCAAGATCCTGTTCGCCAGCGGCTGCGCGCTGATCCATCCCCGCCCGGTGGTGGAGCTCTTCTGGAATTTCGAGATGCCGGCGGCGGTGCTGGAGAAATACAGTCTGCCGCCGCTGTCGGACGAATGGAAGGCGATGATCCTCGGCCAGAATTACGCCGCCCTGCACGGCCTCGATCTGAAGGCCGCACGCGCGGGGCTGTCGGGGGACCGGTTCGAGGAGCGGAAGAAGGCGGCCGGCGGGCTGGTGGAGCCCGCCTCGGTCTGGAAGCGCAGCTTCACCCCAGATCCGCTGGCGACTGCATGAGCGCGCCGCTTTCGGCGTTCGACGCCAGCGTCGTCGCGGCGCTCGACCGCGTCTACGATCCATGTTCGGTGGCCGCCGGCCGTCCTACCGGGCTCCACGCCATGGGCCTCGTGCTCGGCTGGGAGCTCCGCGAGGGCGTGCTCTGCGTCGATTTCTGCGCCACGTTTACGGGCTGCACGCTCGCGCCCCATTTCATGAGCGCGGCGCAAGCCGCTCTGGCGGAGCTTCCCGGCGTGGCGCGGGTGGTGACCCGAATGGATTCGGGATTCCTCTGGACGCCCGATCGCATGCGCGCCGCCCCGAAGCTCCGCGCGCCGGCTGTCACGCCCTGGGCGCTGCGCCAGCCGTCCGCGTGAGCGCCTCTCAGCGCGTGAAGAACGCCTCCCAGGCGTGATCGTCCAGCGCCATGTGCCAGACATGGGTGAACTTCCCGTCCTGCACCTTGAACAGGAGGCATTCGAGCGTCTCGAGCGTCTTGTCCCCGCGGGTGGCCTTCACCTTCGCGACCAGGACGGCGTGATCGTCGGAGCCGAAATAATCGAGGCCCTGCGCCCAATAGGTCTCTACGTTTTGCTGCAGCAGGCCGAAATTGCGCATCACCCCGTCGCGCCCGCGGAACGTGCCCGAGAGCGCGTTGTTGCCGGGCAGGTACCAGGCGATGTCGTCGGCCATCAGCGCGAACAGGCTTTCGACGTCGCCGTTCTGGAACGCCCCGTGCGCCTTGCGCAGCATGAGCGCGTTAGGGTGGTTGCGGCCGGAGCCCAGGTTTTCCGGCAGGACGTTGGCTTGCGCCCCCTCCGCCGCCGCAACGCCGGTATAGCCGATCGTCTCTGCTTCGCTCATGCCGCTTTCCCCTTCATTGTGCGCCGTGGACCGTCAGCGTCACGTCGACATTGTTGCGCAGCGCGTTGGAATAGGGGCACACCTGGTGGGCTTCCGCCACCAGCGCCTCCGCTTCGGCCTGCGCAAGCCCCGGGACCGTCACGGCGAGCGCCACGTCCAGGGCGAAGCCTTTCGCGCCCTCGCGCGGGCCGATGCCGACGGCGGCGTCCACCTTGGAGCCGGTCGTGTTCTTCTTCTGCTGGCCGGCGATGAAGAGCAGGGCCGAGTGGAAGCAGGCGGCGTAGCCGGCGGCGAAAATCTGTTCCGGATTGGTGCCTTCCCCGCCCGGGCCGCCCATGGCTTTGGGGATGGAGAGGGTGAGGTCGAGAACGCCGTCATCGGAATAGGCGCGGCCGTTGCGGCCGGCGACGGCGGTGGCGTGGGCGGTATAGAGCGCGGTCATGGGGTCTCCCAGGGAGCGAATGCGCGCCACCGTCCGGGCTTGGGCGCCGCTGCGCCAATGGAAAGCGCTCAGGCGTACATGAGCGTCGGTTATGCGGCTCTTTTATGCGGCGGCGTGGGGGGCGGCGGCTTCGCGCACGAAATCCCCGTAGCGGCGCAACGGCGCCCCGACCGCCGCCTCGGCCTCCGCCAGCTGCGCTTCCGTCGCCGGGCAGCCCTGCGCCTGGTTTTCCTCCATCATGATCCGGAGATCGGCCTTCAGCCAGGGCGACAGCCCGCCCATCTGCTGCTCGATCATGGCGGAGAAGGCGTCCAGATCGTCGCCCACATAGGCCACCGGCCGGCCGAGCGCGGCGCTCCAGGCGGCCGCATTGCCGGGGCCCGTGAGGGGGTCGCGGCCCGAAAGCGGGATGCGCCGCCCGCCCAGCCGCGCGCTCTGCGCCAGGCGCAGCGCCGCCTCGGCGATGTCGCGCACGTCCACCCCCATGAGCCCCTTCGAGCCCAGCGGCATCGGATAGATCCCGCCGAACAGGATCGCCGGCAGGAACATGAGGTCGTTCTGGAAGAAGAAATTGGCCCGCAGGATCGCCCAGTCGAGGCCGGAAGCCTCCACCGCCGCCTCAATCGGGATCTTGGTGGCGAAGTGCGGGATCCGCGCCATGGCCTCGAGGTTCATGATCGACAGATGGATCAGGCGGGCCACCCCTTGCGCCTTGGCGACCTCGATCGCGCGCAGCGCGAGTTCGGTCTCGTTCTCGTCCACCGGGGCGACCAGGAACAGCGTCTCCACCCCCTCGAACGCCCGCTTGAGGCTTTCGGGGCGCTCATAATCCCCCGCCCGCCAGGGCGGGGCGCCGGGGGCTGCGCCTTGCGGGGCGGTGCGGCTCATGAGGGCGGCGGGAAGCCCCGTCTCCCCCGCCCGGCGCGCAAGCGCGCTTCCCACCTTCCCGGTTCCGCCAGTGATCAACAGGGTCATGCCGCTCTCCGTCTCAATTCGAGGCTCGCGCGCGCGGGGCGGATAGGAAAGGGTGGATGCGCAGCCGATGATGCAAAGTCATGGGGATAACGCCGGCCGTCATTGCGCGCGAGGGCGACGCTCGTTATTTTAGGCATGAAAGATCGGGGTGCTCTTATGAAGATCGCGTGCCTTGGAGGCGGCCCGGCCGGGCTCTATTTCGCCCTCACCATGAAGCGCCGCGATCCCTCCCACGAGGTCACGGTCTATGAGCGCAACCGCGCGGGCGACACGTTTGGCTGGGGCGTCGTATTCTCCGACGAGACGATGGACCGGCTGCGCAAGAACGATCCCGAAAGCGCCACCACCATCCTCGACGAATTCGCCCATTGGGACGATATCGAGGTCTACCACCGCGGCCATGTGGAGCGCTCCAGCGGCCACGGCTTCTGCGGCATCGGGCGCAAGCGCCTGCTCAACATCCTCCAGGACCGCGCCGCAGCGCTCGGCGTGAACCTCGTTTTCGAAGCCGAAATGAGCGCCGATCTCACCCGGTTCGCCGATTGCGACCTGATCATCGCCAGCGACGGGGTGAATTCCAAGATCCGCAACGCCCACGCCGATCATTTCGGCGTCGACCTCGACCAGCGGGCCAACCGCTTCATCTGGCTGGGCGTCAACAAGCGCTTCGACGCCTTCACCTTCGCCTTCGAGCAGCGCCCGGAGGGCTGGATCTGGGCGCACGCCTATAGTTTCGACGCCGAAACCTCCACCTTCATCGTCGAGTGCGACGAGCAGACGTTCCGCAATTTCGGCTTCGAGGGGATGACCCAGGAGGAGACCTGCGCCCGCTGCGAGGAGATTTTCGCCGCCTATCTCGACGGCGCGCCCCTGATGACCAACGCGCGCCACCTGCGCGGCTCGGCCTGGCTCAACTTTCCGCGGATCATCTGCAATACGTGGCGGCTCGGCAATGTGGTGCTGATGGGGGACGCGGCCCACACCGCCCATTTCTCCATCGGCTCCGGCACCAAGCTAGCGCTAGAGGACGCGATCGCGCTGGCCGACGCCCTGCAGCGCTTCCCCGACCGCGACACCGCGCTGCAAGCCTATGAGGATGAACGCAAGGTCGAGGTCCTGAAGATCCAGAACGCGGCGCGCAATTCCACCGAATGGTTTGAGACGCTCGACCGCTATCTCGATTTCGAGCCGATGCAATTCTCTTATTCCCTGCTCACCCGCTCTCAGCGCGTGAGCCACGAGAACCTGCGCGCGCGCGATCCCGCCTGGCTGGCGCGGGCCGAAAGCTGGTTCGCGGCGCGCGCCACCGGGCGCCAGGGCGAACCCGCGCGCCCGCCCATGTTCGCCCCGTTCCGGCTGCGCGACATGGAGCTCGCCAACCGCCTGGTGGTGAGCCCGATGTCGATGTATTCCGCCAAGGATGGGCTCATCGACGATTTTCACCTCGTCCATTACGGCGCGCGCGCCCAGGGCGGGGCGGGGCTTGTGTACACCGAGATGACCGACGTCTCGCCCGAGGGCCGGATCACGCCTGGCTGCGCCGGGCTCTATACGGACGCCCACGAAGCCGCCTGGCGGCGCATTGTGGACTATGTCCACGCGCACTCGGACGCCAAGATCTGCCTGCAGATCGGCCATTCGGGCCCGAAGGGCGCGACGCGCCTGGGCTGGGAGGGCAATGACGAGCCGCTGCCGGGGGCCGAGCAATGGGAGATCCTCGCCCCCAGCGCGATCCCCTGGAAGCCCGGCAACCCGGTTCCCCGGGCGATGGAGCGGGCCGATTTCGACCGGGTGCTCGAGCAGCACGTCGCCGCCGTGGCCCGCGCGGAAGCCGCCGGCTTCGACATGATCGAGCTGCATTGCGCCCATGGCTATCTGCTCTCGGCCTTCATCACCCCCCTCACCAACCGCCGGACCGACGAATATGGCGGGTCGCTGGAAAACCGGCTGCGCTTCCCGCTGGCGGTGTTTGCGGCGATGCGCGCGGCCTGGCCCCAGTCCAAGCCGATGGCGGTGCGGATCTCGGCCACCGATTGGGTGGGCGAGGAGGGGGTGACGCCGGGCGAGGCGGTGAAAATCGCCAAGGCCTTCGCCGGCGCGGGCGTCGATGTGGTGGACGTCTCCGCCGGGCAGACCACCCCGAACGGCCGGCCCGTGTATGGCCGCATGTTCCAGACCCCGTTCGCGGACCGGGTGCGCAACGAGGCCAAGGTGGCGACCATGGCGGTGGGCAACATCACCGATTTCGACCAGGCCAATTCGATCCTCCTCTCCGGCCGCGCCGACCTCGTCTGCCTCGCCCGCCCCCACTTGCTCGACCCGAGCTGGACCCTGCGCGCCGCCGCCGCGCAAGGCTGGAAGGACATCCGCGTGCCGCCGCAATACCTGTCGGGCTGGGAGCAGGCCCAGCGCCTGGCCAAGCAGGGCGCGCGCCCTTGACCTTGGCTTTGCCCCCGCAAGACGATCTGAGCGGCCGGCGGGCGGCCGTCACCGGCGGGGGATCGGGGATCGGGGCGGCGAGTGCTGCCGCGCTGGCGCAGGCCGGGGCGGAAGTGGTGATCCTGGGGCGTGACGGCGAGAAGCTCGCCCGGGCGGCTCAAGCCCTCGGCTGCGCGTTCAAGGTCTGCGACGTGACCGACGAGGCGGCGGTGGAGGCCGCGCTGTTGGATGGTTTCGACATCCTCGTGAACAATGCCGGGGCCGCAGCCAGCAAGGCGTTCGCCAAGCTCACCCTGGCCGATTGGCGCACAAGCCTTGATGCGAACCTTACCGGGGCGTTCCTCTGCGCGCGCGCGGCGCTGCCGGGCATGCAGGCGCGCGGGTGGGGGCGGATCGTCAATGTCGCCTCGACGGCGGCGCTGCGCGGCTATCGCTATGTGGCGCCCTATGTGGCGGCCAAGCATGGCCTGTTGGGGCTGACGCGGGCGCTGGCGCTCGAGGTCGCGCGCAGCGGGGTGACGGTGAACGCGGTCTGCCCCGGCTATGTGGACACCGAGATCGTCCGCGCCGGCGTGGAGGCGATCAGCGCCAAGACCGGCCGCTCCCCGGAGGAGGCGCGCGCGGTGTTCGAACAAACCAACCCGGCCGGCCGGCTCGTGGCGCCCGCAGAGGTGGCCGCCGCTATCGTCAATCTGTGCCGCCCCTCCGCCGGCGCCATCAATGGCGCCGCGCTCGCGGTGGATGGCGGGGAGACGGCGGGGTGAACGCGCTGAAGCGCGACGGGCGGGACGGCGTCCGCGCGGTGATCAGGCTGCTGGCCTGCGCCGACCGGGTGCAGAAGCTCTGCCAGCGGCGCTTCCGCGAGCATTTCGACGCCACGCTCCCGCGCTTTGACGTGATGGCCGCCCTCGCCGCCGCCGGCGGGCCGATCACGATGGGCGCGCTGTCGGGCCGGCTGCTTGTGTCCAATGGCGCGGTGACCGGGGTGGTGGCCTCGCTGGTGGAGGCGGGTCTCGTCGTGCAGCGCGAGAAGCCGGGGGACCGCCGCACCCGCCTCGTCAGCCTGACCCCGGCCGGGCGCGCGCGCTTTGACGCCATGGCCGAGGCCCACCGGGACTGGACGGCCGAGATTTTCGACGCCCTGCCCGAAGACGCCCGCGCGCAATTGATGAGCGGGCTGATCCGCATGCTCGCCGCGCTGGAAGCCGCCGATCCCCCCGCCAAAACCGGAGAAGACGATGTTTCCGCGCCCGCTTACGACGCCTGAGCATTTCCGCCTGGACGTGACCGATCGCGTCGCCACCGTCACGCTCGACCGCCCGGAACGCAAAAACCCGCTGACGTTTCAGTCCTATGCGGAACTGCGCGACTTCTTCGGCGCGCTGCGCTATGCGCCCGACGTCAAGGCCGTGGTGCTGACCGGGGCGGGCGGGAATTTCTGCTCCGGCGGGGACGTGCACGAGATTATCGCGCCGCTTACCGCCATGGCCATGCCCGAGCTTTTGGCCTTCACCCGCATGACCGGCGATCTCGTCAAGGCGATGCGCGCCTGCCCCCAGCCGATCATCGCGGCGGTGGACGGGATCTGCGTCGGCGCGGGCGCTATCCTCGCCATGGCGAGCGACCTGCGCTTCGCCGCCCCCCGCGCCAAGACCGCCTTCCTCTTCACCCGCGTCGGGCTTGCAGGCTGCGACATGGGCGCTTGCGCCATCCTGCCCCGCCTGATCGGGCAGGGGCGAGCGTCCGAGCTCCTCTTCTCCGGGCGGAGCTTCGACGCCGCCGAGGGCGAGCGGATCGGCTTCTTCAACCGCCTGGTGGAGGCAGAGGCGCTGCTCAAGGAGGCCCAGGCCTTCGCCGCGACCCTGGCCGCCGGCCCCAGCTTCGCGCACGCCATGACGAAAACCCAGCTCAACCACGAATGGGACATGAGCCTAGACAGCGCCATCGAGGCCGAGGCCCAGGCCCAGGCGATCTGCATGCAGACCGAGGATTTCGCCCGCGCCTACCGCGCCTTCGCCGCCAAGCAGACGCCCGTGTTCGAGGGGAATTGAGCCCGTGGCCGACAAAAGCTTCCTAGACTGGCCGTTCCTGACGCCCGCCCACGTCGCTTTCGCCGAGCGGCTGGAGGCGTGGGCAGAGGATCATCTGAGCGCGGTCGATCATGGCGATACGGACGCGGCTTGCGCCAGCCTCGTGCGGGCGCTGGGCGAGGGGGGTTTTCTGCGCTGGACGGTGGACGGCGCCTATGGCGGGCG
The DNA here is from genome assembly GCA_031398975.1 of Alphaproteobacteria bacterium. Lineage (GTDB taxonomy): Bacteria > Pseudomonadota > Alphaproteobacteria > Caulobacterales > Aquidulcibacteraceae > JAKFWI01. Next base: position 44,248 of record JANNOI010000041.1, read on the forward strand.
GGGGGAGGAAGGCCTTGACGTGCGCGCGCTGTGCCTGGCCCGCGATATCCTCGCCCGCCATGACGGCCTGGCCGATTTCGTGTTCGCCATGCAGGGGCTGGGATCGGGGGCGATCTCGCTGTTCGGGGACGAACGCCAGAAGGCGCAATGGCTCGGCCCCGTGGCGGCCGGCGCGGCGGTGGCCGCCTTCGCCCTGACCGAGCCGGAGGCCGGCTCCGATGTCGCCGCGCTCGCCACGAGCGCGGTCCGGGACGGCGATGTCTACGTGCTGAACGGCGCCAAGACCTGGATCTCCAATGGCGGGATCGCCGATTTCTATTGCGTGTTCGCCCGCACCGGGGAAGCCGCCGGGGCGCGCGGCCTCTCGGCCTTCATCGTGCCCGCCGATACGCCGGGGCTTTCGATCGCCGAGCGGATCGAGGTGATGGCCCCCCACCCGCTGGCGACGCTGCGCTTCGAGGATTGTCGGATTCCGGTCGCCAACCGGATCGGGGAGGGGGGCGCGGGCTTCCGGATCGCCATGGGCGTGCTGGACGTGTTCCGCTCCACCGTGGGCGCGGCCGCGCTCGGCTTTGCGCGCGCCGCACTTGATCTCGCGAGCGAGCGGGCGCGCACGCGCCATTTGTTTGGCGCCCGGATGGGCGATCTGCAACTCGTCCAGGCCCATATCGCCGACATGGCGCTGTCGGTGGATGCGGCCGCACTCCTCGTCTACCGCGCGGCCTGGGCCAAGGACCGCGGCGCCCCGCGCGTGACCCGGGAGGCCGCCATGGCCAAACTCTACGCCACCGAAGCCGCCCAGGCCTGCGCGGATGCGGCGGTCCAGCTCTGGGGGGGCTTGGGCGTCAAGAAGGGCCACCGGGCGGAGCTTCTGTACCGCGAGGTGCGGGCGCTGCGCATCTATGAGGGCGCCTCGGACGTACAGAAGGTGGTGATCGCGCGCCAGGTGCTGGGCTAGGCATGGGCGAGGTGTTCCACACACGCGCCGAAGTCCGCTTCGCCCATTGCGACCCGGCGGGGCTGATCTTCTATCCGCGCGCGTTCGAGCTTGTGAACGGGGCGGTGGAGGATTGGTTTGCGCAGGGCCTTGCCTGCACCTTCGCGGAGCTCCACCTCCAGCGCCGCCTAGGCGTGCCCACCGTGCGGCTTGACGCGGAATTCACCGCCCCCGCACGGCTCGGCGAGACGCTCGATTTCTCCTTACGCGTGCGCGCGATCGGGGGCGCCTCTCTCGATCTCGAAATCGCGGCGACCGTGGGCGGGGCCGCGCGGTTCGCAGTCCAGCCGCGGCTTGTTTTCATGAATCTGGACACCGCCCGCGCCACCCCCATCCCCGAGGGGCTGCGCCCGGCGCTGTCGCGCTATCTGGAGGCCTCCCCGTGACCACAATCCTGCAGCCCCCGGGCTGGGCCAAGCCCAAAGGCTATTCTAACGGGATCGCGACGCGGGGCAGGCTCATTTTCCTGGGCGGGCAGATCGGCTGGGATGCGCAGGAGCGCCCCGCCGGGCCTGACTTCGCGAGCCAGTTCGAGCAGACGCTCACCAACATCAAGACGCTTCTGGGCGAGGCCGAGGCGGGGCCCGAGCATCTGGTGCGCCTGACCTGGTTTCTCACCGACCGCAGCGCCTATCTCAGCGATCTGAAGCGGGTGGGCGCCATTTATCGCGCCGTGATCGGCCCCCACTGGCCCACCATGTCGGTGGTGGAGGTCAAAAGCCTGATGGAGCCCTGGGCGCTGGTGGAGATCGAGGCCACCGCCGTGATCCCGGATTGATCATGCCCCTGAGAAGGAAGGCCCCTGAGAAGGAAGGTTTGAGCCATGCTTCGACCCCGTGAACTGATCCGCCTGCAGATCGAGGAATTGTGGGGCCGCGCGCGCGTGGAGCTGGTGGACACGCTCTACCATCCCGACGTGGTGGACCACATGCCGCTGCCCGGGCAGAAGCCGGGCGTGGGCGGGCTGAAGGACGTCGTCCTCGCCTTCCACGCCGCGATCCCCGACCTGAAGATCACCGTCCACGCCCTGCTCGAGGACGGCGACCGCGCCAGCGACGTCTGGACGCTCGAAGGAACCCATGCCGGGCCGATCATGGGCGTTGCGGCGACGGGGCGGAGGCTGCGCTTTTCCGGGGCCGACACGATCGCCGCACGGGACGGGCGCATCACCGACATCTGGCACGTCGAGGAATTGCTGCAGATGCTCACCCAGATGGGCGCCGCCCCTATCGGAGAGCGCCGGACATGAGCGTGCGCCAGGAATTGCGCGCGGACGAAATCCTCGTGCTCACCATCGATGCGCCCCCGGTGAACGCGCTGTCGGCGACCGAGCGGGCTGGCCTCGTGGAGGGTATCGCGCGGGCGGAGGCCGGGGACGTCAAGGCGGTCGTGATCGTGGGCGCCAATGCGCGCTTCATCGCCGGGGCTAACATTCGCGAGTTCGACAAGCCCCCGACCCCGCCCTTCCTGCCGGAGGTGATGGACGCGATCGAAGCCTGCCCGCGCCCGGTGATCGCCGCGATCGCGGGCCAGGCGCTGGGGGGGGGCCTCGAAGTGGCGCTCGCCTGCCATTACCGGATCGCCGCGCCGGACGCGAAGCTCGGCCTGCCGGAGGTGACCTTGGGGATCGTGCCGGGTGCGGGCGGCACCCAGCGCCTGCCGCGCCTGATCGAGCCCCTGGCCGCCGCCGAGATGATCGCCTATGGCCGCCCCCTCTCCGCCGCCGCAGCAGCACGCCTGGGCCTGATCGACCAGACGGCGGAAGACCCCTTCGCCGCCGCGCTCGCTTTGGCGCAGACCGTCACGGGCGCGGACCTCGCCGCCCGCCGGGTCTCCCGCCGTTCCCCCGCCCTGACGCCCGACCTCGAGGCGGGGCTCGCCAAGCTCGCAGCGGAGGTGGGCAGGCGCGGAGGGGCCGCGCCCGGCGCGGGTGTCGAGCTGGTGCGCGTGGCGCTCAGCACGCCCTATCCGCAGGGCCTCGCCCGCGAGCGGGAAGTGTTCGAGACGCTGCGCGCGGGCCCGGAAGCGGCCGCGCTCCGCCACGCCTTCTTCGCCGAGCGCGCCGCCGCGCGCGCGCCCGACGATCTGGGCCAGGCCGCGCCGCGCCCGGTCTCCTCGGTGGGGATCGTGGGCGCGGGGCTGATGGGGACGGGCATCGCCATCTCGCTTGCGGACGCGGGGCTGCCGGTGACCCTCCTGGACAGCGCGCCCGCGGCGCTCGCGCGGGGCCTTTCCCGCATCGGCGAGCATTACCAGGAGAGCGCCGCCAAAGGCCGGATCGAGCCCGCCGAGGCCGCCGCCCGCACCGCCCGCATCGTCGGGGCAGGGGAGTACGAGGCGCTCGGAAGCTGTGACCTGATCGTGGAGGCGGCGTTCGAGGATATGGGCGTCAAGCAGGGGGTGTTCGCAGCGCTCGACAAGGCGGCGAAGCCCGGCGCGATCCTCGCCACCAACACCTCCTATCTGGACGTAAACGCCCTCGCCGCCGCCACAAGCCGGCCGGAGGACGTGCTGGGCCTGCATTATTTCAGCCCCGCGCAGGTGATGCGCCTGCTGGAAGTGGTGCGCGCCGCCAAGACGAGCCCCGACGTGCTCGCCGCCGCGCTCGCGCTGGCCAAGCGCACGGGCAAAACCGCCGTGATCGCGGGCGTCGGCTACGGGTTCATCGGCAACCGCATGCTCTCGGCCTATTTCCGCGAGGCGGGCTTGCTGATCCTGGAGGGGGCGGGCCCCGACCAGGTCGACGACGCGCTCACCCGCTTCGGCATGGCGATGGGCCCGTTCGCGGTGGCCGACCTCGCGGGCCTCGAAATCGGGGTCAAGACGCGCGCCGCCTTGCGGGCGGGGGAGGATTACGAGCCCTGGGCGGTGCGGGTGCACGAGGCGCTCGCGGCCGAAGGGGACCTTGGCCGCAAAAGCGGGCAGGGGTTTTACGTCTACGCCCCCAAACCCTTGGCCCGCACGCTCAACCCGCGCGTGCCAGCGCTGCTGGAGCAGGCCCGGCGCGACGCGGGCGTCACCGCGCGTCCCATCGAGGATTCCGAGATCGTGGAGCGCTGCCTCTATGCGCTGGTGAACGAAGGGGGCCACGTGCTGGACGAGGGCGTGGCCGCCCGCGCGAGCGATATCGATGTGGTGTGGATCAACGGGTACGGCTTCCCCCGCTGGCGCGGGGGCCCGATTCACCATGCCGAGCGGCTGGGATGGCCCACGGCGCTCGCGGCTGTGGAGCGGTTCCAGGCCGGGCGCTTCGGGCGCTGGTGGCGCCCGGCCGCGCGCCTGCGTACGCTGGCGGAGGCAGGCTGACGCGCGCCGGGCGCGCGCCCGTTCAGCCCTCCTTGGCTTTGATGTTGACGCTCGTTTCCGCGAGCTTGGTCATGTATTCGTCGCCGCCATAAATTTCCTTGGTGGCCTTGGCGAGCGCTTCGGCGGCGTCGGTGAGGCCCAAGGTTTTGGCGAAGGAGGCGGCGGTCCCGAAGCCTGCGATGCCGTAATGGGTCATGCGCTGGTATTGGGCGATGATGATGGCGTCCAGCACCGGGCCCTTGTCGGGCGCCTTGTCGAGGGCGTGCTTAACCGCTTCGGCCGCCAGGCCCTCCATGCCCTTGCAATGCTCTTTCTTGACCTTCTCGCCGGCCGCCTCCAGCAGGCCTTTGAGAACTTCCGTGTGCTGCGCAATCCCGTCCTGGGACTTGGCGAGCATCGCCTTCAAGGGCGGGTCGCTGACCTTGGCCACGATCTTCTTCAGCACCTTGGTCATCTGGTCGTTCGCGGACCACAGATCCTGCAGCTCGCCGATATAGAGATCGTTCAGATTTTCGGGGATCGACATCGCCATGCTCCTGCTCGGGCGCCCGGTACCGGGCTAAGACGCTGGCAGGACAAACGAACGGGGACGGAAAAAGGCGGCGTCGCGCTGATTTTTATTTCCGTGGCGAACCCAGACGCGGCGTCCTTCGTGAGCCGCGCCGGCTACGCTAGGCGCTTTTGACGGAACGACGCCGGGCATTGGCCTTGGCCGGCAGCGCTGCGCCAGCGGGGGCGCCCGTCAACAAGGTCACCAGCGCCGGGATGAGCAGTTTGAACCGGCGCGCTTCCAACGGCTCGTCCGGCCCGTTCGTCAACAGCCTTGAGATGACGCCGAAGATCGCCACTTCCACCAGCATCACCGCCTGTTCGGCAGGGATCGCGAGATCGAGGCCCTCCTTGGCCAGCGCGTCGGACAATTGGGCCATGCCGCGTGCAAAGCCGGTATTGGCGCGGGCGATGCTTTCGGGGCTCGCCTTGAAGCCGGGGACAGGGTGTTCGAACACCAGGCGGTAAAGCTCGGGCGATTCCTGGTAAAACTCGAGAAACGCGTCGAACACGTCCTGCACCTGCTCGCCGAAGGCGCTGTGATTTTGCAGCTTGGCGAAAATCTTCGCCTGGAATTGCTGCACGCCGATATCGAACAGCGCATTATAGATGGCGAATTTGCCGTCGAAATATTCGTACAGCGAAGGCGCCTGCATGCCGACCATGCGCGCCAATTCCTGCAGGCTCAAATTCGCCGAGCCGTCGCGGCGCATCAATTCCTGGGCGCATTCGAGGATGGCGTCGACCATGATCTGGCGATCGCGCGCGCGGCGTTCCGCAAGCGGACGGATGCGCGGGGCGGCTTCGCTTGGCTCCTGGGCGCTGGCGCGGGACGCGGGCAGGGCCGGCGTGCTCTTGGCGATCTTGGCCGCTTTGGCGGATGGTTTGGTCTTGGGCGACTTCATGGCGAGGGTTCCTGGACGCCGACTTTCTTCGGACGGGGCGCGATGTGGAGCCGGTACGGACTACGCCGAAAGCATGGGGCGTTCGGCGCTCCTATTCATATGCACTCTTTCTCTGCAAATCGACAATGCGCCATCGTGACCGGGTCAAGCCTCCGGCGCAATCACATATATATCAATATAACCAGCATCTTATCCGACTTCTGCGGGCGCGTGAAGCGCCATGGAGAGCGCCAAAACGGCGTTGGCCGCGCTCTTGTTCTCGACGCTGCGGACCTCGTCCGGGGCGATGCGGGCGCTGTCCCAGGGGTGCAAGGTCACGGGCTCGCCCTCGCCGCCGGCGATCTCCACCTCGCCCTCCAGCAGCAGATAAATCTTTTCATACCGCGAAGCGGAGGCGGTGATGGAGCCCCCGGGCGCGATGATGGAAACGCCGAGCCAAAGCTGCCGGCTTGGCCCCGCCTCCAGCCCCTGCAAGCGCTTGCCGAGGATCCCGTAATGGCCCGGCGCTGCATAGATCGGCGCATCGGCGAAGCGGGTGATGTGCATCAGCCCGCCTCCGGGGTCAGCACCAGGCGCGCGCGCTCGGCCTGGAAAACGCGGCGATACGCCTCTTCCGCCTGCGCGAAAGACACAAGATCCTCCGGCCGCACCGGGAACGGGGTGAAGCGTCCGTCTTCGAACCCATCCAACAACGCATCAAGGATTTCCCCGCACGCCGCGCCGTCCAGCGCGAGGGAATCGACGCCCAGAAAAGTATGGCGTCCACGGAAGAACCGGAAGATGTCGAAATCGACGCTGGTCTTTATCGTGGAGATCAGGATCTGGCGCGCGCCATGCGCCATCGCCGTATTCGCGGTGTCGAAATAGGGGCTGCCGACCGTATTGAAGACGATGTCTGCGCCGTGCCCGGCTGTGGCGTCGCGCACGAGGGCGGCGGCGTCCTGCGTCTCGGCGTCGACCAAAGTCACGTGCGCGGGGGCCGCCCATGTCGTGCGCGCCGCCGCGAAGACACGCGCGCCTGCGCCGGCCGCGAGTTGCACCGCGGCCTGGCCTACCTTTCCGTTCGCGCCCAGCACCAACACGACGTCTTCCGCCCGGACGCCTCCCGCGCGGCGAAATCCTTCGAACGCGGTGACGAACGGCACGCCGACCGCGCCCGCTTCCGCAAAGCTCAAGCGCTTAGGCTTCGCGCGAAGATGGGCGGCCGGAATGCGCAGAAGAGCGGCGTGCGAGCCGTCGCTGACGATGCCGCCATGCCCGCTCGTGCCCCAGACTTCGCGGCCCACCCATGCGGCGGGCCCATCAAGGACGATCCCCGCATAATCGCGCCCGGGCGTGCGCGGCCAGACGGCTTGGGGCATCTTGCCCAGCGCCGCTTTCGCATCGCTCGGATTGATCGCGGCCGCCTTCACCGCCACCAGCGCCTCGCCCGGCGCGATCGCCTCGATCGGCCTTTCCTCACGGCTGAACTGCAGCGTCTCGATCTCCGCCGCCGGCGCAGAGAGCCGCAGCGCCAGGTAGCGGCTCACGCGCAAACCTCCGTGTACGCACCAGACAAGCCGAGCAAGTCGCGCGCCTCAGCGGGCGTTGCGATCTCCCCGCCGAGATCCTCGATCAACCGGCGCGCCTTGGCGACCAAGGCCGCGTTGGAGGGGGCGAGGACGCCACGGGAGAGATAAACGCCATCCTCCATACCGATGCGCACATGCCCGCCGGCCAAATATGATTGCACGGCCATCGGGAAGGCGGCGGCCCCGATCCCGAACGCGGTCCAGACCGCGCCCGGCGGCAACAAATTGCGCGCATAGAGCACCGTTTCCGGCGAGGGCTGAAAGCCGTATTTGACGCCCATCACGATGGCGAACACGCCAGGCCCTTCCAGCGCGCCGGCGGCCATCAAATCCTTCGCCATCTGGATGTCGCCGCTATCGAAGACTTCGATCTCCGGGACTGCGCCCGCAGCGCGCAGGATGGCGGCCATGCGCGTCACCGTCTTTGGCGTGTTGATCACGACATCGGGACCCGAATTCATGGTGTTCATGTCCAGGGTCGCGACATCCGGTTTGAGCGCGGCGATATGGGCGACGCGCCGCTCCGGGACCGTCAAAGTTGTGCCGGCGCCGGCGATCTTCGGATCGTCCGCGCCCGGCACGAAGCGCCCGCCCGGGCCGGTGGTGAGATTGACGATCAGTTCGCCATTTTCGGCGCGGATGCGGCGCAGCACCTCGCCATAATGCTCAAGCGCCATGCTGGGTGCGCCGGTGACCGGATCGCGCACATGGATGTGCACCTGCGCCGCGCCCGCTTGGGCTGCCTCCAGACAGGAGACGGCGATCTGCTCCGGCGTGATCGGCAGGTGCGGGCTTTGTTCGGGGCGAACGATGTTGCCGGTGACGGCGCAGGTGATCAGGGTTTTCCGCGCAGCGGGCATCGGGCGCCTTCAGCCGATCGGCGCTTTGGGAAAGCGGCTCTCGCCCGGAGCGAGGATGAAATCGCGCATCAGCCGCCGCCAGGGGCCTTCGACATCGCCGGCGGGCGCTGGACCTTCTCCGATCTCATAGACGCCGATCAGATCGCCCGTGACGCCGAACACCACGTCCTGTTCGAGATATGGATCTCCCGCCGGAAAGATCTGAGTGATCAGTGTACGGAAGCCAGGCGCGGAGATCATGAAATGGAGATGGGCCGGCCGATAGTGCGGGCGGCGCTGCGCGCGCAGCAGATCCCCCACCGGGCCATCGACCGGCACCGGATAGCCCGCCGGCTGCACCGTGCGGAACGCATAGGCCCCGCTCTCGTCCGTGCGAAAGCGCCCGCGCAGATTCATGTCCGCCTGGTCCGGGTCCTGGTTTTCATAAAGCCCTTTTGGCGACGCCTGCCAGACATCGACGACCGCCCCCGCGATCGGGCCGCCCTCGGCGCTGCGCACCCGGCCCGACACAAAGAGCGGCTCGCCCGGATCGGCGCTGCGCGTGATATTGGTTCCTGCGGGGCAAATTGGGGCTTCGGCGCGCCAGAAGGGGCCCAGCAGGGCCGGGTCGGTCACGCCGGGCGCCGCGCCGTTCTGCAGACATACGAACGTCGAAAGGCCCAACGCGTCGGACGCGAGCACCATTTCATTATGCCGGGCATTGCTGGATTGGCCGAGGCGGATGAGGAAATCGATTCCGATCTCCCATTCCTCCATCGTCAGCCCTACCTCGCCCGCAAAGCGATGGAGCGCGGAGACGAGCGCCGCCATGATCTCGCGCAGGCGCGGATCCGGCGTCTGCGCCATCGCCAAAAGCGCCGCCTGTGTGACATCCTGCGGGCTTTGCAGCCCGATCGATTGCGTGGCTGTAGGCGGGGCTTCCATGTCAGGCGCCCAAAAACGCCAGGAGATCGCGATTGAACTTCTCCGCCTGCTCGTATTGCGCCCAATGGCCGCATTTCGAATAGACTTTGAGATCGGCGTCGGGGATCAGCTTGATGAATTTAAGCGCGGTATCGAGCGCCTCGAACCGATCGTCGCGGCCCCAGATCACCAGGGTTTCGGACTTGATCCGGTTCAATTGCGCAGAGAGATCTTCGGGCCGCAGGAAGGCGGGATTGGTCTTGGCGCGGGCGTCCAGATGCGCGGGCGTGGCCTTCACGCTCTCGACCCGACGGGCGAGCAGCGCGTCCGTGGCGAAGGAGCTGTCATAGCAGAACACCTTCATCATATGCCGAAAGTTCTCTATCGTGGGGTCCTTCCAGACATTCCAGATCGAGACGATCCCTTCTGCCGGCTGGGGAAAAAAGAGGCTCGTCCCCGCGCCGGCCGAGCCCATCAGAACGAGCTTGCCGACGCGCTCGGGATAATCGATGGCGACTTTGGCCGCCGATCCCCCGCCCATGGAATTGCCGACGAAATGCGCCTTCTCGAGGCCGAGCGTATCGAGAAGATCGCGAAATACGCGCGCATTGTACTGAAAGCGCGGCTCGTCGATGACGACGGAATCGGACTTCCCCCAGCCCGGCATGTCGACCAGCAGGACGCGATATTTCTGCGCGATCGCGCCGATATTGGGAAACCAATTGGTCCAGCCGCTGGCGCCGGGGCCGCCGCCATGGATGAACACCACCGGCTCGCCTTCGCCCGCCTCGTTATAGTGCACGCGCACGCCGCCGGCCTGCGCGGTGCGGCTGGTGGACGCTTCGCTGAGGCCGTATCGCTCAGCCGCTTCGAATTCCAACATGCTCGTCTCCGTGAACGGGGCCGGGGCAGGACGCCGCCGCGCCGGCGCTTGTTTTTCGATCTATGTTAGGTATACCTAATATTGCTGGGTGTAAACCGAAGCGAACCTTTTGCGCCAACGAAGGAGCAGACCAAAATGGCGGAGCGGGAATTCCTGAAGGGCGATTTCGAAAGCTCGCGCGCCTATTCCCGCGCGGTCAAGACCAAGGGCGGTACGATGGCGTTCCTCGCGGGCGTCGGCGCGCCGTTCGACGCCGATCACAATTCGCTCGCGGGCGATATCGCCAAACAAAGCCATGGGTGCTTCGCCAAGTTGAAAGCCGTGCTGGCCGATTTGGGCGGCGATCTGAGCCATATCGTCACCATGACCGTGTTCATCACCGACAGCCGCTACGGCACGGACTTCGTGAACATCCGCAAGGAATATTTCCCGACCGGAGATTTTCCCGCGAGCGCCCTGATCGGGGTGGAATCGCTCGCGCGCCCTGACATGATGATCGAAATCCAGGCCATCGCCGTCCTGCCGGACGCGTGACCGGCGCGTCAGCCCGCGGCCTTGTTTGAGGCGTTGGCCAGATCGAGCGCGACGTCGACGATCATATCTTCCTGGCCGCCGACCATGTTGCGCCGGCCGAGCTCGACCAGGATTTCGCGCGCGCTGACTCCATATTCCGCCGACGCCTTCTCCGCATGGCGCAGGAAACTCGAATACACGCCGGCATAGCCCAGCGTCAGCGTCTCGCGATCGACCCGAACCGGGCGGTCCTGCAATGGGCGCACCAGATCTTCTGCGGCGTCCATCAACGCGAACAGATCGCAGCCATGGTCCCAGCCATAGAGGTCCGCTGCGGCGATGAAGGCTTCGAGGGGGGCGTTGCCCGCGCCTGCGCCCATGCCGGCCAGACTTGCGTCCACGCGTATGGCCCCGTTTTGCACCGCGACGATGGAATTGGCCACGCCGAGCGAGAGATTGTGGTGCGCATGCACGCCGCGCTCCGTTTCGGGCCGGAGCGCGCGGTCATACGCCTGGAAACGCGCCGCCATCTCGTCCATCGTCAGCCGCCCGCCGCTATCGGTCACGTAGACGCAATGGGCCCCATAGGCCTCCATCAGACAAGCCTGCGCGGCGAGCCCTTCGGGGGAGTTCCTATGGCTCATCATCAGGAAGCCAGAGACATCCATGCCGAGCGTGCGGGCGAACTCGATATGCTGCTTCGAGACATCGGCTTCGGTGCAATGGGTAGCGATCCGGACGGAGCGGACGCCCGCCTCGAAGGCGTGTCGGAGATCGTGCGTCGTGCCGATGCCGGGAAGCAGCAAGGTCGTAAGCCGGGCGTGGCGCACCTGCTCGCCTACGGCGGCGATCCAGTCCCAGTCCGTGTGCGCGCCGAAGCCGTAATTGATCGAGGAGCCGGAGAGGCCGTCCCCGTGGGCGATCTCGATGGCGTCCACCTTCGCCCCATCCAGCGCCCGCGCGATCGCGGCGACATGTTCGAGGCCGTATTGATGGCGGATGGCGTGCATGCCGTCCCGCAGGGTGACGTCCTGGATGTAAAGCCTGGGTGGCTTTGACGCTTGGGTCATCGCGTCATCCTTGGCGGTGTGCGGCGATGGTTTCGGCGGTGCGCAGGGCGGCCGATGTCATGATATCGAGATTGCCGGCGTAAGGCGGGAGGTAATGCCCGGCGCCCTCCACTTCGAGGAAAACCGAGACTTTGAGGCCGGTGAAGTCGAGCTTGAGATCGGGGATGTGCAGCGGCCGGTTCGCCCCGATAGTCTCGAATTGCACGGCCTGTTTAAGCCGATAGCCCGGCGTGTAGGATTGCACGACGCCCACCATCGCCTCGACGCTGTCTGCGATCGCACGCCTGTCGGCGTCGTCGCAGAGGCAATAGACCGTGTCGCGCATGATCAGGGGCGGCTCGGCGGGGTTGAGCACGATGATGGCCTTGCCGCGCGTGGTGCCGCCGACGCTCTCGATCGCGCGCGCGGTGGTTTCAGTGAATTCATCGATATTCGCGCGCGTGCCGGGGCCCGCCGATTTCGACGCGATGGAGGCCACGATCTCCGCGTAACGGACCGGGGAAACGCGCGCCACGGCGTGGACGATCGGGATCGTCGCCTGGCCGCCGCAGGTCACCATGTTGAGATTGGGCGCATCGCGATAGGCCGCGCCATTGACCGGCGGTATGACATGGGGGCCGATCGCGGCGGGGGTAAGATCGATGATCCGCTTGCCGCGCGCACGCAAAAAGGCGTCGTGGCGGGCGTGCGCGGCGGCCGAGGTCGCGTCGAACACGATCGCCACCTGTTCAAAGTCAGGCATGGCCGCCAATCCTTCGACGCCCCCTGCGCTGGTAGGGACGCCAAGCCGCTCCGCGCGCTGCAAACCGTCCGATTGGGGATCGACGCCGATCAGCGCCGCCATCTCCAGATGCTGCGAAAGGCGCAGCACCTTCATCATCAGGTCCGTGCCGATATTGCCGGAGCCGAGGATCGCCACTTTGACTTTCGCGTTCATCGGCGTCACGCGAAGCGGAAAGACGCGGCGCCGAGCCCGCCGATCCGGGCTTTGACGTGCATGCCGCGCTTTAGCGTAACCATGGGGCCCAGCGCGCCTGTCAGAACGATATCGCCGGCGCGCAGCTTTTCTCCGTTCGCCGTGAGCGTGCGCGCGAGCCATGCGGCGGCGTTCAGCGGATGGCCGAGGCACGCCGCACCCACGCCCGTGGACGCGATCTCGCCATCAATCTCCATCACCATGCCGCACGTATAGAGATCGAGATCGTGCAGAGACTTGGCTTGCCCGAGCACGAAAAAGGCCGAGGATCCGTTATCGGCGACCGTGTCGGCGAAAGTGATTTTCCAATCGGCGATGCGGCTGTCGACGATCTCGATCGCGGCCACCGCGGCGCCCGCGGCATCGCGCACATCCTCGGCGCTCGCGTCCGGCGCATCGAGGTCGCGCGCCATCACGATCGCCACTTCCGCCTCGGCCTTCGCCTGCAGCGTGCGCGAGGCGGCGAGAACGCCGCCGTCCTCGATGCGCATATCGTCAAACAGGATGCCGAAATCGGGCTGATCTACACCTAATTGTTGTTGGACGGTGCGCGCCGTCAGGCCGATCTTGCGCCCGACGATGCGCCTGCCCGCGGCGCGCCAGATCTCGGCGTTCGCAGCCTGGATCGCATAGGCGCCCGCGGCGTCATTCGCAGACAGCACGTCCCGGAGCGGGGGCGCCGGGCCATTGCGATAGGCTTCGCGCAGCCGCGCCGCCGCGATCTCGATCGCGTTTGCGACGGGTCGAGGGTCTTCGGTCAATCCAGTTCCGTCAGGGCTTGGACGAGCAGGTCGGGCGCGGTGACCATCGCCGCATGGGTCGCGCCGATACCTTTGAGCGCCATGCCTTGATCGAGCGCGCGCTCGGCCGCTTCGCGCGCATGCGGCAGCGGCCCTACCGTGCATTGGATAAAGAGGCGGTTAAGTTTGGTCCAGGCGCCGGTCAGCGGCACGGTGGCGTCATAAGCGGTAATCGGCAGCGGCCGACGACGCGCGCTGAACCACTCCGCGGCCGGATGATCGGGAAACACACCCTGCGCCATAATCGGCGGCGGGGGCGCGAGAAAGCCATCGATCAGATTCTCCATCGCCTGCGGGGGCACAGAGACCGTCATCGTGTTCGGTTCAGGCACGGCTGAATCAAGGAAAATCAGGTGGCGTATACGTTCTGGGATTTGATCGGCGAGCACGGCGATCAAATTGCCAGAGGAGGAATGGCCGACCAGGATGACGTCGGTCAGATCTTCAAGTTCGAAAACTTCGCGAAGATCCTTGACATGCGTTTCAAACGTCACGTCTTGGCGGGCGAGGTGGGCCCGCTCGCCCAGACCGGTAAGCGTGGGGGTAAAGACGCGGTGGCCCCGGTCCAGCAAAGCGTTGCGGACGTCGCGCCAGACCCATCCGCCGGTGAACGCGCCGTGAACGAGTACATAGGTGTTCGCCACCGGCATCCTCCTGTTTCCGAACAATATTCGGCTTCCCTACCTATCGTCCGCCCCCGCCCCGATCAAGCGGGATTTCCCAGCCTGGCCTGTTTCTGGGTTCAAAACGTGCGCCTCAGCGTCAATCCAACCGTGCGCGGGGGCGCGTAGATGTTTCCGGGCGCGTCGGGGCTCGGCGGATCGCCCAGATTGGCGCGGTACAATTCGTCGAATGCGTTTTTCACGGATATTTCCAGCGCGGTGGACCCACTCGGGCTGAGCAGGGTGAGCGCGGCGTTGACGACGTGATAGCCGGGCTCGGTGTTGTACGAGGGCGCGAACGGCCGGAAGGTGAAATCGCTGCGATAGCTCCAATCGACACGGCCCCGCAGCGCCGCCCAAGAGCCCAGCCGCTGGGTGTAGACGGCGCTGCCGATCAGCGACACTTCCGGCGCGCGCGTCAGCGGCTCACCGGACAGATCGACGAGGCCGTTCGCGTCGTTATACGTGTCAACCGAAAAATAGTCCTTGTACTCTGAATGGAGGAATTCCGCGCCGAGGGAGAGAAGCAGCGCCTCCGTCGGGACGAACGTGGCGTCGAGATCGACCCCATAGACTTCCGCCCCGGCCGCGTTTTCGACCGACACAAGTTGGGAGCCGGTGCGGCTGATCTGCACCTGGATGTCGGAATAATCATAATAGAAAGCCGACGCATTGAACGTCAGCCCCTGGGCGTCGAAGCGTCCCTTGTAGCCGACTTCCAGCGAATAAAGCGTCTCGGGCTCGAAGGCGGGCGCGGCCCGTTCGGCGTTGGTGTTGAAGCCGCCGCTCTTGAAGCCCTTGGAATAAGAGACGAACAACAATTCCTTCGGATTGATGTCGTGCTCGAGGCGGGTCAGGAACGTCACGCTGTCCCAGCTGTCCTCGTCCCCGAAGCCGCCCACCGGAAAGAAGGGCGTGAAGGGCGGGGCCACCTCCGTCTGGTTTTCATACTCCTTTTCGTCGAACGAATAGCGCACGCCTCCGGTGAAGCGCAGATCGTCTCGGAATGAATAGGTTCCTTGCGTGAACACGCCATAGGATTCGCTGTAGAACAGGACGTTCGCCCGCACGCCCTCGGTGAAGTAGGTGAACGCGCCGTTGATGTTGGCGATTTCGCTGGAGTACAGGGCCGTGCGGATCCGGTCTTTCTCCTGGAAGTAAGACACGCCCGACGTCAACTCAAGGTGATCGCCCAGGGGATAGGTTAATACCGCCTCGAGCGAGTGGCTTACCGATTTGTCCGCCGCCAGAAGCGAGCTATAGGCCTCCGCCGTATCGTCACGGTCGATAGCCTCGGTCTGGCGGCTATATTGCTGCCCGCCCAGCACGGTGAGCGTGACGTCGTCAGCGATATCCCAGGTGAGTTTGCCGTTAAGGCTGCGCGTGCGCCAGTCCAGCGGGAACACGAAATCGTTCGACACCGTGCGCGGATCGCTCGGTTGTTCGGCGCCCAGAAAGTCTCTCGGATAATTGGTCAAGCCGTCAAGCGTGCTGCGCAGCGCAGCGCCCACCCCGTCATCGCGAAAGGAATAGCCGCTCACTAGGAAATCGAGGTTTGGCGTGATGCGGTAGAGAAGTTGGGCCCGTCCCTGCAGGATGTCTTCGCTTTCCAACTCGCTCTCGGAGGCGTTGGCGGCGACGTTATCGACATACCCGTCGCGGGTGGAGCGCTGTATGCTGGCGCGCGCGATCAATGTGTCGCCCACCAGCGGAATGTTGATCGTGGCGGAGGCGGTCAGCGCATTGTAATCGCCGACGCCCGCCTCAAGGACGCCCGAAAACCCCGCTTCCGGCGCCTTGGAGATGATGTTGATCGCGCCGCCGGCGGCGTTGCGGCCATAGAGCGTGCCCTGCGGCCCTTTAAGCACCTCCACGCGATCGATATCGAGGAATGTGACAAGCGTATTGCGCGAGCGCGGCTGATAGATTCCGTCCACGTAAAGCGCGATCGAGGTGTCGGCGCCGATCGGATTGATCGAGGTGCCGACGCCGCGCAGAAAGAAGAAGCCGTTCGAGCCTGTCCGGCTGACTTGCAGGCCGGGCGTCAGCTGGGTCAGATCGTCAGAGCGCGTGACGCCCGCTTCCTGCAATTCCTCGCCGGTGAGCGCGGTGATCGTGATCGGAACGTCCGCCACGTCGCGGGCCCGCCGCTCGGCCGTGACGACGATTTCGTCGCTGCCGCGGGAGGCGGCAGGCGTCTGCGCGAAGGCGAGGGGGCCGCCTAGGAACGGAAGGCTTGAACAGCACGCGAGCAACAAGGGCCGCAAGCTCCGCTTCAACATGACAGTGCGACGATGTCCTTCACGCGCCATGACAAACCCCTTTGATCCCGCGCCGCGCACTATGCGCGCCACGCCGCCTACAGGCCGGGGAGCGCTTGTTTACTGTCAATAGATGATCCTATAATAATTAGGCGCCGACGCCGGCCTGTGCGTTTTGGCGGCACTTCGAGCAGCGATTTTGCGCTCTCGCGCGCGTAGACAGAACGCCGCGTTTGGTTCTTTCAGGGGAGAAAATGGATGCGCGCGCCGGTCATCGATGTGCACGCCCACGTCGTCCCTGAAGCCTGCCTCGATCTCATCGCGGAGCGCGCGGAGAGCCGCCATTTCATCGGCGCCATGACCGATCCGGACAGACGCCTCGCGGACATGGATCGGGCCGGGATCGACATTCAAGTGCTCTCGGCGTGGCAGGGCTTCTTCAGCCAGCCCCCGGCCATCGCCGCCGCGTTCAACACCGCTATCGCCCGATACGCGGCGCAGCGGCCCACGCGGTTCGCCGCATTGGGCGTGGCGCCCATGGCCGAGCCCGCGAGCGCGCCCGCGGAGCTCGCACGGTTCGCGAGCCTTGGATTAAAGGGCGTGGCGATCGGATCGAACGTGCAGGGCAGGGGCCTGGACGAGGCGGCGTTCGAGCCCTTCTTCGCCGCCGCCGAATGGCTCGATTGCCCGATCTTTATCCATCCGACCAGCCCCTTGGGCGTCGATCGGCTGCGCGGGTATGATCTTGTCAATCTCGTCGGCTTCGTCACCGACACCGCCCTTGCCGCGGCGCGGCTGGCGCTGGGAGGCGTGCTCGCACGCCACCCGGGCTTGCGTATTTATCTCGCCCATGGGGGGGGCTCCATGGCGTGGCTGCGCGGGCGATGGGATCATGGCTGGCGGGTGCGGCCATCGGGCGAAGGCGCGCCGCCCGCGCCGCCGTCAGACTATTTGAAGCGGCTTTATGTTGATTCCATCACCCACAGCGCCGCCAATCTCGGCGTCCTCCTCGACTGGCTGGGGCCGGAGCGCATCATGCTGGGAACGGATTATCCCTACGATATGGGCATGCCCGACGCCGCCGCCT
This sequence comes from Alphaproteobacteria bacterium, assembly GCA_031398975.1. Taxonomy (GTDB): domain Bacteria; phylum Pseudomonadota; class Alphaproteobacteria; order Caulobacterales; family Aquidulcibacteraceae; genus JAKFWI01. Next base: position 61,591 of record JANNOI010000041.1, read on the forward strand.
GGATCACCGAAAAGGCCGCCCTCAGCGAGGCCGAGCGCGCGCTGATCCTGGGCGGCAATGCGCGGGCTTTTTTCGCGCTATGAGGGCTCGATCTGTCAGCTCGACGGGGGTTCGGATCGTTCGAGGTGGCGATGGATATGCAGCCACGCCTCATCGCTCAGGGCCTTAAGCCGCGCATACATTTCCGCCGGCGCCGCCGCGGCGATTGCGTTTTTATAGGAGGCGCGCGCCTGCATCGCCTCAAACCAACGCGAGACATGCGAAAAGCGCGGCTGGACCCAGGGCCAGAGCCCGAACTGATAGAGCGATTGCACGTAAGGCGTTATGCAAAGATCAGCAAGGCTGAGCCGCGCGCCCGCCACGTAGGGCTGCCCGCTTGACAAGGTCTTGTTCATCTGGGCTACGAGTTCAACGATCGTCCCAATGGCGGCGCCCACGTCCTCGGCGGCGGAGCCTTCCTTGTACAGACGCAATTGACGCGCGCGACGTGTGGGGTCCTTGGTTTTCTCGATCAGCGCGACCGCCTCGCTCTCGGGCTTTTTCAAAAAGCCCGGGCGCGCCAGAAACGGCCAGGCGAGCGCCCCGTTCGCAGGATGCCATTGCTCGTCCACGGCGCGCATCCAAAGGCGCATGCCGGCGCGTTCATGCGCGTCTTCCGGGCGCAGGGCCGGCGTCGGGTATCGATCATCGAGATATTCGGCGATGACGCTGGACTCGGTCACGGCGCGATCGTCGTCGATCAGCGTAGGGATCACGCCCTTCGGGTTCAGGGCGAGATAGGCTGGACGGAGATTTTCCTTGCCGCCAAGGTCTATGAAGCGAAGGTCGTAGGCCAGCCCCTTCTCTTCCAGCACAAGTCGCACTTTCTGCGAGCAGGGGGAAAAGGGCGCGTAACACAATTGCATCGGCGTCGCTCCGAGTGTGGCGGGGCCTCGAGCGTTTACATCTGTTCCTGCCGCTTATGGCCCCAGTCGGACGGCACGTCGTAACGGCTGACGGACCAGGTGGCGTCGTTCACCTCGATGGCGTCGGCGCCATATTCCACCTCGAAGTCGGACGGCGTTTTGACGTAAAAGGAGATCATCCGATCATTGATATGGCGCCCGATATTTTTGAAGAACGGCGTCTGGGTTTTGCGCACGAGGTCCCATCCCCGGCCGATATCGTTGACCGACAAGGTTTCCAGCATGAAATGGGCGAGGCGCTTGGCGTTGGGGCGGGCGGGCTCCACCGCAATCGAATGGTGCCTGCCATTGCAGCGCATGAAGGTTATGTCCCAGACATAATCGGTGATCTTGAAGCCAAAAACGTCCCGGAACAGCGCCACGACCTTTTCCGGCTCCGGGGTTTGCACCACGATATGGCCCAGGCCGAACGGGCCGGTTTTGAAGCCCGAGAGAGGGCGGCCGTGGCGGACTGGGACATGGCGCAGGATGGTCGGCCCTACATAAAGCTCCATCGGCAGCGAACCGATCTCGAAGCGCGCCAACGCCATCACACCGCGCTGCTTGGCCTCCTCCGGGCTGGCGGAGACGATTTCGACCCCCGCTTTCGAAACGCCCTCCACGGCGGCCTTGAACGCCTCCGGCGTCGGGCACTCCCATCCGGCGTAAATCATGTCCTCGGCAGCGCCTGGATGGATGGCGATCCGCCAAGCATAATCGTCGATCCGGCACCGCGTCACGCCTTGCGCATCGGGCTCGGAAACTTCGGCGCCGCAAATATCGCGCAGCAATCGCGCCCAGCCGGCGATGTCGGTCGCTTCGACGCCGACATACCCAAGCGATGCGATGAGACCTTGAGCCATGATCACCCCTCGTCGCCGTTCAAACCGGCGCTTGATCTCCTAATATAATTAGCTATTACGATTGTCATTCGGCAATCAAGAAAAAATGCCATGTTTCCTTAAAAAACCGCTCCGGCCGAGGGCGCCGACGCCGCCGCGTCCGGCGGCTTGCCCGAAAACAATATTCGGATATCCTAATAACCTTATAGTCCGGTCCAGGACGCGTCTTTCGGACAAAGGAATATGGCATGCCCCGGCAGCACTTTTGGGCCCGCTTTTCGTTCGTTCGCGAAGCGGCGGCGCACGCCTTCCTCAACGCCGCCATGCCCTTGGCGGTGATGAGCGTGGGGTCGCTGCTGGCGCATCGCCCGGAATTGCGCGCCTATGCATGGACGGTCGTCGCGCCCTGGAGCGCGATCGCTGCGGTGATCGTGATCGGTTTGTGGGCAGTCTATGGCCGTACGCGAGGCGCCGCGCCCCCGTGGCTCGCAATTCCCGGTTTTGCTTTGGCGACAGCGGCGGGCGCCGCGATCCTGTCCAGCGTGTGGTTCGGCGTTGGCTCGGGGGACTGGGTCGCGGGGGCGATCCATGGCGCGCCGGCCGGCCTGCTTTCCGGCGCCATTTCGTCCGTGGTCATCGTCATCCAGGCCCGCAGCGCCGCACGAAAAGAGATCGCTTGAGCGGTCAGGACAAGAGACATCGTCGGACAACGCATCGAGGGAAGACATGGCGCAGATCACATTTGTCGATAAGAGCGGGCGCTCGCGGACCATCGAGATCCAAAGCGGACGGACGCTGATGGAGGGCGCGATAGCCCATTCCATCGCGGGGATCGACGCCGATTGCCGCGGCTCCTGCGCGTGCGGCACCTGCCATGTGCTTGTCGCCGCGGAATGGTTGGACAAAGTCGGGGGCCGCAAGCCGCTCGAGGACGAATTGCTGGGCTATCTCGATGCGACGGCGCCGAACAGCCGCCTATCGTGCCAGATCATCGTGCAGGAAGATCTGAGCGGCCTCGTCGTCACCGTCGCGACCTGAACACCGGAGCGCGCCTTGACACGCGATAAGGCTTATGGCTAATTCGGATTGCCTATTGGCATAAGGCAAAGGGCTCGCCCCGATCCGGCGCGAGCCCGGCTGACGGCGCCTTCCACTCGCCGATACGAGCGGCAAAGCAGGAGTTACGGATGGACACGGCGACGCGCGGAAGCCTCTTTGATTTGCCGTCCGATCGCCTGATCGATCGCGGGATCTATTACGAGCCCGCCGTGTTCGCCGAAGAGATCGAAAAGATCTTCAAAAAGACCTGGCAATTCGTCGGCCATGAGAGCGAACTCGCCGCAATCGGCGATTATTTGACGGTCGATATCTACGATCAGCGCCTGATCGTGACGCGCGCCAAGGACGGCGCCTTGCGCGCTTTCTACAACAATTGCACCCATCGCGGGGCGGCGCTGGCGACAGAGACCAAGGGCAATTGCGGCAACGCGTTCCGCTGCATGTATCACGGCTGGTCGTTCGATCTCGAAGGCAGGCTCACCGGGCTGCCGCGCCGGTCGAGCTATGGGCCGGGTGTCGATCTGTCGATGTACAACATCCCGCAAGTGCGCGTGGAGAGCTTTGCGAAGTTCATCTTCGTGTGTCTCGATAGCGCGGCGCCCGATCTCGAGACCTTCCTCGGCGGGGTGAAAGCGCCGCTGCTTGAGACTTCAGCCGATGTGCAGGTGCTGGGGCGGCTGAGTTTCTTCTACCCCGGTAATTGGAAATTGTGGTCCGACAACGCCCGCGACGGCTATCACGCCGAATACACCCACCCCCTCGTCGGCGCCGTCTATCGCGATGTCGCGGAATCGGCGGGCACGATCCAGCATTTCGCCAAGGGCCACAGCAAACTCTGGTGGCCGATCGAGGGGGATCCGCGCAATATCGGCCAATTGCAGGAGAAGATCCTCGGCGTAACCGGCGCGCAGCACAATTCGCCGGGCACGCGGCCCATGCCGCCCGTCAAGATCGATTTCGCCCGCGGCAACGTCATCGCGGCGATCTTCCCGAACGTGCATCTGCAATGGCTGATGGCGGGCAGCGAGCACGTGATGGAGATCGCCCGCCCCATCGGGCCGAAACAGACACGCGTCGACATGATCGCCTTCGCGCCCGCCGATGAAAGCCCGGAAGGGATCGCCTTCCGCCTCGCCAAGACGATGGACAGCCATTCGTCCGCCGGCAAAGTCACAGGCGACGATTGCGAGGCGGTGACCCGCATCACCGAGGCGGTCCATGCGGACGGCGTGCAATGGACGCCGCTCAATCGGGGCCTCAAAGAGGGGGATCTGGGCCACAAGACCGACGACACCGCGCTGCGCGGTTTCTACGCCGCTTGGCGCGACCATATGGGCGTCGGGTCGTGATGGGCGGCGAGGCGATCAACCGGAAGGAAGAGGCGATGGCGCAGCCCGTGCAAGCACAACAGGCCGACCTTACGGCGATCCAGGACCTCTTCTATCGCGCGGCGGAGATGCTGGAGGAGGGCCGTTTCCTCGAATGGGTCGATCTCTTCGCGGAAGACGGGGTCTATACCGCGATCACCGCGGCCAATCTGAAGGATCGCGGACTCGCGATCTTCACCGATCGCGGCCGGGCCGGACTGCGCGAGCGCGCCGCCTATTGGATGGGGATGTGGCAGGTCAACCGCGGCAGCACGAGCCATGTGATCGGCAATGTCCGTCTCGTCGGACGGGACGGCGATCAGATCCAGGTCCGCTCCAAATTCATCATGACGCGGATGAACAGGGACGGCCTTGTCGATCTGCATACGGCGGGTTCTTATCAGGACGTCCTGACTGAGCGCGGCGGCGCGCTGCTCTTCCAGCATCGGCGCGTCATCATCGACAACCGGACGCTGCCCTCCAACTTCACGGATCCGCTGTGAGGTCCCCTGGGAGGGCGGCCAGAGGCGGGCGCGCGATCAAGAGAGGCCAAGCGGCGTGAAGACGGATGTCTTGATTGTCGGCGCCGGACCCTCCGGCCTTATGCTCGGCGCGACGCTTGCGCGGCACGGCGTCTCCTTCCGCATAATCGACCAGACGGCGGCCCCGACGGAGGAGTCCCGCGCCAATATCGTGCATATGCGCACGCTGGAGCTGTTGGATAAGTTCGGCCTGGCGCAGGACATGATCGCGCGCGGCGTGAAGATACGCGGCGCCGTGGTCCGCGCGCGCGGCAAGCGGATCGCCTACATCCCCTTCTCCGGAAAAGCGATCAAGCCTGCGGCGTTCGACCACTCGCTGGGCATCAAACAGGGCGAAGTGCAGCGCGTGCTGCTGCAAGACATGGAGGCCAATGGCGGCGCGGTCGATTGGAACACCACGTTCCTGCGTCAGACCGAAACCGCCGCGGGCGTGCTCTCCATCCTGCGCAACGACAAAACCGGCGCCGAGGAGGAGGTCGAGAGCCGTTTCCTCATCGCCGCGGATGGCGGGCGCAGCCCCGTGCGCCAATCTGTCGGGATCGAACTCGAGGGCTCGACCTATGAGCAGGTGGGCTTCCTGGCGGACGTGCAGCTTGCGCACGATCCGGCGCCCGAGCGCATGACGCTTAACATGACCAAGGGCGGCTTCGTCGGCATCATACCGCTGAGCGGCGATCGCCAGTTCCGCCTGTTCGGCGCGGTTTCGCCCCGCTTCCTCAAAATGTTTGACGGCAGGGGCAGTCAGGCCGCCACGCGGGAGGAAATCCAGGCCTGGTTCGACGAGGTGTTCTTCCTCGAAAACACGATCGTCACGGCCGGCTGGAGCGCGATCTACCGCATCCATCGCCGCATGGCGCCGCGCTTCGACAAGGGCGCGATCCATATCATCGGCGACGCGGGACATATCCACGCGCCCGCCGGCGGGCAGGGGATGAATCTGGGCATCGGCGATGCGTTCAATCTCGGCTGGAAGCTCGCCGCCTTCTGCCGCGGGCAAGCGCGTCGCGATCTGATCGCCACCTATGACGAGGAGCGCAGGCCGCTGGCGCGGCAAATCCTCGACGGCGCCGACAAGGGCTTCGAGCTGGAAGCGACCAATAACAGCGTGCTTGAATGGGTGCGGACCTATATCGCGCCGACCATGATGCGCGTGGTCGCGGGCGCGGGCGTGATGCGGCGCATTTTCGTGGGCTTGTTTTCCCAGATCTGGATTTCCTATCGCAGGGCGCCCCAGATCTGTCGCGCGCCGAGCGGCTATCGGGGTCCCGCGCCCGGAGACCGCGTGCCCTACATCGCCTGCGAGGGCCCGAACGGAGAACGCACGAGCCACGATCTTCTGGCCGGGCTCGACCATGTTTTGTTGGCGTTCGCGCCGAGCGCGGGCGCGGTGGAGGACGTTTCGCGCGCCGCCGCGCAAATGGCGCGCGCGACCGCCACCACCATCCGTATACGCACCTTGTCGCCCTCTCGCGCCAATGCGGGCTTCTACAAGATCATGCATGCGCGCCGCGCGCCCTACGTACTGGTGCGCCCCGACGGCCATGTCGCGGCCGCAGGCGAGGAGGCGATTAGAGACTATCTGGAGCGCTGGTTCGTTGGGCGCGCGCCGGACGTCTCCGCCCCCGCTGCGGCTGAGCCGAAAGCGTTCGCACCGCCGCAAACCGTCAGCTGAGAAAGTCCGCCATGAGCGCCGCGCCGCTGAAATACGATCCCTACGCCCCGGGCTTTTTCCAAAATCCTTATCCCTTGCTGGACGCGCTGCGCGAAGAGGCCCCCGACCATCGCCTCGACAACGGCATGCTGATCCTGCTGCGCTATGAGGAGGCTAAGCGCTACCTGGAGGTCCCGGGCACGAGCGTCAGCATGTCCGCGCTGCCTGTTCCGGAAGGCGCGCTCGAGAGCATGTGGCAGCCGGCCGCGAAAGCGATCATTAACCAGGACCCGCCCGATCATACGCGCTTGCGCAAGATGGTGATGCAGGCCTTTACCGGGCCGGCGATCGAGAGATTGCGGCCGATGATCGTCGAGCAGTACAAAACCTGCTTCGCCGCGTTCGAGAAAGCGGGCGGCGGCGATTTCGTCAATCAGATCGCGTTCACGCTGCCCTATCGCGTTGTTTGCGAGATGCTGGGCGTGACCAATGCGGATGGCGAGGCGATCAAAGAGAAATGCCTCGACGTCACAAAAGCGATCGTCAACATCGAAAACGATCCAGAGACGACGCGCATCGGCCGCGCGGCCTATGAGGAGATGACCGGCTATTTCCGCGACCTGATCGCCGCCAAACGCGCCGACATGGACGACAAATTGCTGAGCAGCCTGATCCGCGCGGAGGAAGACGGGAGATGCCTCTCCGACGAGGAATTGGTCGATCAGGTTGCGCTCATGTTCATCGGCGGCTTCGACAGCGTGATCAGCATGTTGGGCAGCGGCCTCTATCTTCTGCTGACCCATCCCGAGGAGGCGCGGAAATGGCGGCAAGACCCCGCGATCGCCAAGAACGGCGTGGAGGAGATCATACGTTTTGAGCCTCCGGTGTTGTTCGGCGGGCGCCGCATCGCCACCGCCGATATGGATCTGAATGGCATCGCCATCCCGTCCGGCGCCGTCGTGCTCGCCTGCGCGGGCTCGGCCAATCGCGATCCGCGTTTCTGGGGCGATGACGCGGGCGTGTTCCGCATCGATCGCAAGGATCCGGGCGGGCACCTCACGTTCGGCGGCGGCATCCATCGCTGCATGGGTAATCTGCTGGCGCGGATGCAGGGGCAGATCGTGCTCACCGACATGCTGCAGCGCTTTCCGAACATGCGCCTGCGCGAGGAGAATGTAAGCTGGAAAACCGGCACGCATCAGCGCAGCCTGGTTTCGCTCCAGGTCGAGTTGTGATCGGCGGGGGTTAGAGTTTGCTTCGCGCGCGGCTGATCGAGCACTTGGAAGCCGGTTTCCGGGGCGCGCGGATCGTCATCATCGGCGGGGCGGGCGCCATCGGTCGGGAGGCGGCTGCGCAGGCCGCCCTGCTGGGGGCGCGCGTGGTCGCCGCCTCCCGGGGGGGGCAAGCGATCGAGCCGCCTCCGCCTGCGCCAGGCGTGGGTGAGATCGTCTCGGCGGCGCTCGATATAGCAGCGCCTGAATCGATCGCAGCGTTCGCGGCCTGGGCTGAGCAAAGTCTCGGCGGGCTCGACGTGCTGATCCTGAGCGCGGGCGTGACAAGAACCGTGCCTCCCGGCGATCTCGCATGTTTGGACGACGCCCTGATCGATCAGATGATGGCCGCTAACGCGACCGGCCATCTGCGCGCGATCCGCGATCTTGCGCCGCTCCTGCGCAAGGGGCAGGCGCCGGCGATCATAAACGTATCCTCGGCCGCCGCGCGCACCGGCCAGGGCAGCAACCTTGCTTATGTCGGCGCAAAAGCGGCGATGGAGGCGATCAGCATCGGCCTTGCGAAAGCGCTTGCGCCCGAGATCCGGGTGGTGAACATCTCCCCCAGCGCGCTGGCGACCGCGTTCGTTCCCGATCGCGGGGAGGATTTCCTGGCCCGAGCCAGCATGGCCACGCCCCTGAAGCGGCTGGCGACCGCGGCGGAGGTGGCGGATGCGGCGCTGATCGCCGCCCGGCTCCTGCCGATGACGACGGGCGAGGTCATCCGCGTCGATGGCGGGCGCACGCTCTGACTTTGGTCATGCCCGCGGCTGACCCCGCGATCAGCCCGCAACCGAGGAGACCTGGCGCCTCTCGCGTTGCAGCAAGACCTTCTCCGACAGGAGCGGCCCTTGCCCGGGCTGCGTCCACGGACAGACAGTGATGCAGATCCCGCAGGAATAATGCTCTGCGAAATAGGGCGCGCATTTGTCGACGTCGATGAACCACCTATTGACCCCGCGCACGAGTTGCTTGGTGTCGAAAATAGCCTGGGGCGGGCAATTGGTCGTGCAGACTTGGCACGACATGCAAAAATCATCGACGCCGATATCGATCGGCCGATCGTACGCCAGGGGCATGTTCGTCATCACGGTCGCCAGGCGGATGTTGGAGCCGTGCTCCTTGCAGATTATGGAATTGTGCTTGCCGAGCTCGCCGATGCCCGCCGCGATCGCCAGGGGTATGTGCTGCACCTCTGAGGTGTCCGCGCCGAGATTGGTGGCCACGCGCGCATCCCAGCCCATCTTCCGCAGACGCTCCGCAATCTTGATCCCGACCCAGGCGGCGTCGCGATAGCCCTTCTGCACCGCAAAGTCTGACTTCTGCGAGGGGCACGTCCGCATATCGTCCAGCGGCATCGGGGAGGCGACAACGATGGCGTTCTCGAACGGAACATCGACCCCTTGAAACTTGACGTGATCCGGGATCGGCGTGATCCCGACTTTGACTGCGCCGAGCGCCAAGGCGTCCGCCTTGATCGCCTCGGCCATCGCCGCCGGATCGGTGACCGCGATCTGCCTCTTGGCGACCGGGCCGATCCTTCGCCGGTCCTGCCAGCGCGCGAGCAGCACCACGATGAGCGTTCGCCACGGGGCGATCGTATGGAAAAACCGCTCGAGCCCGCCAAGATAGATGTCGTAGCTCGCGCTATGGAAAACCTTGGTCGGCCTGCGAACGTCCGCCTCGTTGTGCCCGTTGATGACATTGCCGGACACGGGCGGGTTTTTGTAGCCGAACAGCCGCCCCTGAGACGCATCGGGATATTTCTCGATCGTCATAAACCGGCTCTTGCGCGCCTTGTATTGGGTGTTGGGATGGAGATCCGCCTTGGGCTTGCCGGTGATATCGAAGGGCAGGGCGTGGATGGGTTTGACTTTAAACCCCAACTTGTCCAAGGCCACGAAACGCCCGGCCCGCATGCGTGCGCGGAAATAGAGCTTCATGAGCTGGCCCTCCGTGGAGGCCAACAGCAGGATGAACAAGCACTGCAGGCCGATCAGGAAATGCCGCAGCACGCGCAGCCTCAAAACATCGCCCAGACGGAACGCGTAGGCGGAAGGAACCGGGATCGCGCCTCTTTTCGCCACAAAACGCCCCTTTCTTCGGCTTACGCGACCGTGCCGCCGCTTGCGCCGAAAACCTTCAGGATTCTAAGCGCCGCCACGACGCGCGGCTATTATAATTAGGGATAAATAACATCCATAGGGCGCTGATGCCGCAACGGTGTGCGCGGCTGCCTGCGCGCCCGGCAAGGCGCGCCCCGCGCGTCTGCGCAAAGCGCGCGGCGCGCGCCTATTCCGATCCGACAGAGTCGGAGCGGGCTGTGGAAAATACCCTAACCGAGAACCGCCTTTGTGGCGGGATTCACGCGGCGAAAGGGATGCCTTGCGGGAGGAAGGGCCGAACGATCGTCATGGCCCGATCGACATAGAACGCCTTCTCCCCCACCGGCGCGACATAGTGGATTGCCTCCTCAGCATCGCGCATGGAAGCGCCGCGGGCGATCATCCAAGCGGCGAGATATTGCGAGGCAAGGCAGCCGCCGGCGGTCGCAACATTGCCGTGCGCCACGAAGGGCGCATCGAGCACCTTTACGCCTGCCTCGATCACCCAAGGCTTGGTCGTGAGATCGGTGCATGCAGGCAAATCGCCCACCAAACCCAGCTTCGCCAGCAACAGCGTCCCCGAGCATTGCGCACCGATAAGCTGGCGCGACGGATCGAGAGTGATCCGGGACAGGAGGTCAGCATCGGCGGCGATTTCGCGGGTTTTGATCCCGCTGCCAATCAGGACGGCGTCGGCCTCGCCAGCAAATTCCAAGGGTTTCTGCCGCTGGACGGTGACCCCGTTCATGGAGGTGACGTGGTCTGTCGGCGCGGTGATATGCGCGGCCCAGCCTTGCGCCGTCATGCGATTAAGGATCGCCGCCGCGACGAACGAATCCAGCTCGTTGAACCCTTCGAAGGTAAGAACAGCAATCTGCATGACCGCCTCCTGCGGCGACTGTCGAAGTATCTTCATAAGCTCAAGCCAAGATAAAAAGAAGGGCGGCGATCAACACGAGGGTGGTAATCCTCGACGCCGAGAAGCGCGCGGCCAAGGGCAAACCGTCACCCATGTCTCGGCAAATCTGCACATTGGGCGAAGTGGAGTTTCGGCCTGAGATCGGCATGATGTCCGAGAGCAACCGACCACGCCGGAACTATAGCCAGGCCTTCAAGGCGAAAGTGACGCTTGCCGAGATACGCGGCGAGAAGACTATGGCGGAGCTGGCCGAGCAGTTCGATCTCCACGCGGGCCAGATTTCGACGTGGCGCGAGCAACTGCTGAAGGGGGCGAGCGACGTGTTCGGCGGGGCCAGGAAGTCCGATGCGGAAGCGCCAGCGATTGACGTCAAGTCGCTGCACGCCAAAATCGGAGAGCTGAAGCTGGAGAACGATTTTTTATGCGGCTCGCTCGGTAAGGCGGGACTGTCGCGGAGCGCAAAGCGATGATCAAGCGCAGCCATGATAAGCCGATCGCACGACAGGCAGAGATGCTCGGGATCAGCCGGGGCGGCGTTTATTATCTGCCTCGCCCGACGCCGGCCACCGATCTTGCGCAGATGCGTCGGATCGACGAATTGCACGTCGCCTATCCTTTCGCGGGCAGCCGGATGCTGCAAGCGCTGTTGAAGCGCGATGGCGATGAGGTCGGGCGTTGGCATGTTGCGACGCAGGGGGCGGCGCGGCATACCATTGAAACCACGGCTGCCCGCCTGGAGATCAGAAGCTCGCCTTCTCGACGGCGAGACCCTCTTCGCCAGGGGATACTACCGCCGACGAAGTGCGCCGCCGCAAAGGCGACCTCATCGCCGCCCAGGAAGCGCTCGCAGGCGCGGAAGGCGATCGCGCAGTGCTCTCCGCCCAACTTGCTGGGCTCAACGCCCGCATCGAAAAACTTCCCCAAGACACAGCGGCAGCGCGTGCGCAGCTCGAGGGCCGGGCCGCGCAGCTGGCGCAGGCGCGGGCGCAAATGGAGGGGCGCAAAGGTTACGAACTCCGGGCGCCGACCGCGGGCCGCGTGAGCGCCGTGCAGGCGACGTTGGGCCAGCCGGCCGATCCGTCGAAGCCTTTGATGACGCTGACGCCGGCTACGGCGAGACTGCGGGCGGAGATCTACGCATCCTCCCGCGCCATCGGCTTCATCGCGCCCGGACAGCGGGTGCGGCTGCTTTATGAAGCATTCCCCTACCAGAAGTTCGGGCCGGCTTGGGGCGTGGCGGACGCGGTGCGGCGACCGTGCTGGCGCCAGCAGAGATTGCGGCCGCAGTGCGGTTGGAAGAGCCGGTTTACCGCGTCGCCGTGCGGCTCGACGCACAATCTATCCGCGCTTTCGGCCGCAACGCGCCGCTCACCGCCGGCATGGCTCTCACCGCCGACGTCATGCTGGAAAAACGCAGCTTTGCGCAATGGGTCCTTGAGCCTGGACTAGCCTTGCGCGCAACCAGCGAGCCCCAACCCGTTTCACCCGTTTCGGCCCCGAGATCAGATTAAGAACAGCGATCCTGCATGACCCAGACCAGCACATACTTCCACAAGACAGATCGAAGACAATTCATATTAGGGGCGAGCGCCCTATGTTTTCCGTCAAGCCGAGCCTTAGCGGATCAGACAGAAACGACGCCCCCCTTCTCCCGGACAAATCATTACGCATCTTATCTGCAAAGTTTACTTTCACGCCCCAAAAAAGGCGATGAGTACTATAGCGCAGCAAGCTTTGTGAGTTCTGAGGAGATGGCGCTCCGTTGGAGGGCCAAGGAACACCAAGAGAGTCTCGGCGCTCAGGCCGAAGCCAGGGATGCTTTAGAGACCGTAAAAACAGTGGCGACTGACTACCGAGTAATACTTCTCAACGAGGCTCATTATTGCTCGCGGCATAGAATGTTCCTAAACGACATACTTTCTGAACTCTATCCACTTCATTTTAGATGGCTCGCGGCGGAGACATTCCTTAGCGAATGGCCGGAGCCCAATAGATATCTCCAGGAGTTTCAGAGAACGGGTTACCTCAGCCCGTTCGCAGGCTGGTACTTGCGGGACCCAGTCTATGCTGAAGCACTAAGAGCGGCCCGCGAGAAGGGCTATAGTTTTATTGCTTATGAGCGGACAAAAAGGCAAGACAAAGTGGACGCGGACACCACTGAGCGAATTGAACTCAGAGAGCGATCGCAAGCCAACAACCTCGCCACACAGATTAAAAACATTCCAAGGGGGGAAAAAATTTTAGTGTATACTGGATTTGGTCATGTTCGAGAGCATCGCCTTCCCGGGGCCTTTCGGACTCTTGCAATGCGCCTGTCTGAACTTCTCGGAGAAGATATTCTGACTATTGAGCAAGCAAAGACGGGGTCGATGGGGCCACACGGGACAGATCATACTTTATGTAGATCAATTATGCAGCGGTTCGATCCCTCGTCGCCGATTTGCGTACGACAAGGCAATCAGTGGCTAGGGTCGCGTCAGGCGGAGACGGATATCGCCGTCTTCCACCCTAACAAACCGGACATGTTCGGCCGTCCCTTCTGGCTAAAGAGGCCGGATCGGAAGCGCGTTCCTGTGCCGCTTCATCTCAGCGATGAGGGACCCCATATAGTCCAAGCGGTGCGGAGAGACGAACCTGAGTTTGCCATCCCGTCCGACCAAGTGTTCTGCCGTCCTGGGACTGCGGAGGTCAGTTTGTGGCTTCCGAAGGGCACATTCCGAATTCAGATCGAGTGTCCGAAAGGCGTACTGAGACTATCCGAAACTTTGAGCGTAAGTCTATAAGCCATGGCGCTACTTATTGTTACGCAGCTTATCGACGCAGATGCGTCTTACCTCGCCGCCGAGGTGACCCGACACGGTTACGACGCCATCGAGAGCGGCGTCGCCGATTTGGACGACCCGGCCCTCAAGGACCGTATCGCCAGCCTCAAGGCCGTGCGCGACCAGTCGCGGGTCGATGCCGAACGCGCATCGGTCATGCTGGAAAGCGCAGGCCAAAAGGCGATCACCGCGCCGATGCTCGCCAAGTTCGCGCCGACCGCCCGCCAGCGCATCCGCCTCGACGGCGGCGGCTACCGCCGAGACCATCTCCGCGCGCTCGCCCAGCGCGTCGAGGTCAACGACGGCGAGGTCCGCATCATGGGATCGAAGTCCGACCTGTTACGGACGCTTGCCGCCGCAGGCGGGGCGGGAACACTGCCAGCCGCAGTGCCCAGCTTTGTTCCGAAGTGGCGGATGGGGTGGGATTCGAACCCACGGCGGGCTTGCGCCCGCTCCGGTTTTCAAGACCGGCGCCTTAAGCCGCTCGGCCACCCATCCGGATCGGCGGGAGGCTTGGGCCTTTCGGACCCGCGCCCGCGGCCGTCTTCATAGCGTTGTTTTCCGGGCCGTGCACGGGCGGGGCCCGCGTCGTGAACCGGTGTAAACCCTGTCTCCTTACGCCGTCGCAAGGCTTGGCTGGTAGAGCAGGGGATAAGTCGGGACGTTGGTTTTCTGGGGGGGCGCGCAGATGGGGTTTCCGGGCGGCCGGGTATGGCGGGGCGTTGGGGCGGCGGCGGCGATGCTGGCGTTCACGGGGCCGGCCGAGGCCGATCGGGGCGGACGCCTCGCCGCCGGCGGGACGGGGCAGGCGAGCGAGCGGGCGCTCGCTACCTATGGCTATGGGCGCAACGCCCCGCCCAATCGCGGCCCGACGCTCGATCTACGCGGCGCGTTCATCGAGGTGGCGCCGATTGCGCCGCGCGCCTATTGGCGCGACCCGCCCGCGGCGGCGCCTGCGCCTCCGGCCCCGAAGACGCCCGCATCAGGACCCTACCGCATCCAGATCGGCGCGTACGCCGATCGCGCCAACGCACAGCGGGCGCGCCTGCGCGCCGCTGAGGCGAACGAGGGCGGGGCGGGCGCGCCTTGGGTGGAGGAGGCCGGGCCCGCGGGCGAGCCCTTGTTCCGGGTGCGGCTGGGGGGCTGGGCCTCGCGGGCGGAGGCCGAGGCCGCGCGCGCCGCGCTCGCCCCCTTGGGCTTTCCCGCCGCCATCGTCACCCGGGACTGAAGCCGCCCGCCCGCCTTATCACGGGGTTCATTGGAACCCCGTTTGCGCCTCTGCTATGCCGGGATGAGACCGATCCGCTGCACGAACGCGGCGGGCGACGCCCCGAGGGACCCCATGCAGCGCGCGCGCCGTTTCACCATCTTCGCGGCCCTTCTCTGCCTGCTCGCGACGCCTTGGGGCCCGGGGCGCGCGCAGACGCTCGACCCCGTGGGCTCCACCGCCAGCCATATCGCGATCCTCGACGCCGCCACCGGGCTCAATCTCTATTGCAAACGCTGCACCGAGCCGATGCCGCCGGCCTCGATGAGCAAGCTGATGACGATCATGATCGTAGCCGACCGGCTGAAGGCGGGCTCACTCACGATGGAGACGACCTTCCCGGTCAGCGAGAATGCGTGGCGCTACGGGGCCCAGTCCGACGGGTCGCACATGTTCCTGGACCTGAATTCCCGCGTCAGCGTGCGCGACCTGATGAGCGGGGTGATCATCGTTTCGGCCAATGATGCGTGCGTGGCGCTGGCGGAGGGGATCGCGGGCTCGGAGGCCGCCTTCGTCGACCTGATGAACGCGCGCGCCCGCAAGCTCGGCCTCAAGACGGCGCGTTTCCGCAACGTCACCGGCCTGCCCGACCCCGAGCACGTCATCAGCGCGGGGGACCTCGCCGTGCTGGCGCGCCACATCATCGCCGATTATCCCGAGATCTACAGCCTCTACGGCCAGAAGACCTTCACCTATAACGGCAAGACGCAGGAGAACCGCAACCCGCTGCTGGCCCGCTTCGCAGGCGCCGACGGCGTCAAGACCGGCCACACCAACGCCTCCGGCTATGGGCTCGTGGGCTCCGCCGCCCTGAACGGCAAGCGGCGCATCATCGTGTTCAACGGCATGGAGACGATGGCCGCGCGCGCGGCCGAGGCCGAGCGGCTGATGCGGGCGGCCTTCTACGACTTCGACGCGGTGGAGGCATACAAGGCGGGCCAGACCGTGGGGCAGGCGCAGGTGTGGCTCGGCGGGAAAAAGACCGTTCCGCTCGTCACCGCCGGCCCGGTGCGGATCGGCTTTCATAGGAGCGCCAAAGAGGCGCTGAAAACGCGCATCGTCTATGACGGCCCTCTGCCCGCGCCGATCAAGAAGGGCGACGTGGTGGCCCGGCTGGTGATCGAGGGCGAGGGCGTGGCGCGCCAGTCCGTGCCGCTCGTCGCGGGGGCCAACGTGTCGCGCATGGGCGTGATCGGCAAGGCGATGGTGGGGGCGCGATCGCTCGCTGGCGGGCAATGACCTTGCGGGCGCGAGGCCGCTTTGTGACGCTGGAGGGCGGCGAGGGGGCGGGCAAATCCACGCTCGCGAAAGGCCTGGCTGAGACTTTGCGCGCGCGCGGCACCGAGGTGGTTACCACCCGCGAGCCCGGAGGGTCTCCGGGGGCCGACGAAATCCGCGCCCTGCTAGTGACCGGGGCGACCGGGCGGTGGAGCGTGCTCTCGGAGGCGCTGCTCTTGAGCGCGGCCCGCAGCGACCATCTGGAGCGCACCGTGCGGCCGGCGCTGGAGGCGGGCTCGGTGGTGATCTGCGACCGCTACACCGACAGTTTCCGCGCCTATCAGAGCGCCGGGCGCGGGCTGCCCGCGCGCGCCGTCGATACGCTGACCGCGCTGATCGGGGCCGACGTTCCGGACCTGACGCTGGTGCTCGATATCGACCCAAACCTCGGGATTGCGCGCTCGCGGGGGCCATCGCTCCAGGAGGCGCGGTTCGAGGCGATGGGCCACCCCTTCCACGCGCGCGTGCGCCAGGCCTTCCTCGACATCGCCGCCGCCGAGCCGGCGCGCTGCCGGGTGCTGGACGCCTCGCTCCCGCCAGAGGAGGTGGCGGCCGCCGCGTTGGAGGCGCTGGAGGCGCTTGCGCCGCGATGAGCGAGGAGGGCGAGCCCGACCAGGAGCCAGGTGCGCCCCATCCGCGCGCGACGCACGCCCTGATCGGCCATCGCGAAGAAGAGGCGGCGCTCGCCGCGGCGGCGCGGGAGGGGCGCCTGCACCACGCCTGGCTGCTCACCGGCCCGAAGGGCGTCGGCAAGGCGACGCTCGCCTACCGCTTCGCGCGCGTCCTTTTGGGCGCCCGCGCCGCCGGGCCGCGCCCGTTCGACGTCGCCCCCGACGATCCCGTCGCGCGCAGGATCGAGGCGGGCGCCCACCCGGACCTGTTCGTGCTGCGTCGTGGGCCCGGCGAGCGGGCGGGCAAGCCCCGGCGCGAGATCGCGGTGGACGATGCGCGCGCGCTGGGGGCCTTTTTCACGCTCAAGCCGGCCGAGGGCGGCTGGCGGGTGGCGATCGTGGACGCGGTGGACGAGATGAACCGCAACGCCGCCAATGCGATCCTGAAGACGCTCGAGGAACCCCCGGCGAAGGCGGTGTTGATCCTCGTCTGCCACGCGCCGGGCGCGGTTCTGGCGACCCTGCGCTCGCGGTGCCGGCGCCTGCGCCTGCGCCCGCTCGGGGAGGAGGACCTTCAGGCCGCCGTCCCGGGCGCAAGCCCTGCTTTGCTGCGCCTGGCGGCCGGGCGCCCGGGGCGGGCCATCGCGCTGCGCGCCGCCGGCGCCGAGGCGGAAGCCGAGCGCCTGGCCGAAGCGCTGGAGGCGCAACCGGGCGCGCGCGCCGGCGCGCTGCGGGCGCTCGCCTTCGGCAAGACGGGGCCGGAGCGGCTGGCCTTGACGCTCGAACTGGCCCAAGACTGGCTGAGACGGCGGGCGCTGGAGCAGGCGCTCGCCCCGAGGCCTGCGCGCACTCCGGAGCGCCTCGAAGAGGGCTTGGCGGGGGCCTGGTTCCAGCTGGAGGAGCTGCGGGGCCAGGCCGAGGGCCTGGGCCTCGACCCCGCCCATGCGATGGCGCGCGCCATGGCCGTGCTGGAGCGCGTCCGGTGCTGATCGATAGCCACGTGAACCTGCACGGGGAGGCCTTCGCGGGGGACCTGCAGGCGGTGCTGGCGCGGGCGCGCGCGGCCGGCGTGCGCCGCATGATCACGATCTGCGACCGGCTGGACAGCGCCGCGGCGGTGCTGGCCCTCGCCGAAGCCCACCCGGACATCTGGGCGAGCGTCGGCGTTCACCCCCACAACGCCAAGGACCACCCCGACCTCACCGCCGAGACCCTGATCGCGCGCGCGCGCCACCCACGGGTCGCCGGGATCGGGGAGACCGGCCTTGACCGCCACTACAATCTGAGCCCGCTGGACGCGCAGCAGGCCTCCTTCCGCGCCCATATCGAAGCCGCCCGCGCGCTCGACCTGCCCGTGATCGTGCACACCCGCGAGGCCGACGCCGAAACCGGGGCTATCCTGGAGCAGGAGATGGCCAAGGCGCCGTTCCGCGTTCTGATGCATTGCTATACCAGCGGCGAGGCTCTGGCGGCCCGGGCGCTGGAACTGGGGGCTTATTTCTCGCTGTCGGGCATCCTCACCTTCAAGACCGCGCACGCGGTGCGGGCGGTGGCGGCGATGCTGCCGCTCGACCGGATCCTGCTGGAGACCGATTGCCCGTTCCTGGCCCCGGTCCCCCATCGCGGGCGGCGCAACGAGCCCGCTTTCCTGGCCGACGTGCAGGCGTTTTTCTGCACCCTCCGGGGGCTTGAGCCGGAGCAGGGCGCGCGCCTGTTGTGGGACAATTTCCACACGTTTTTCAAGGCAATCCCGCCCGCGCCGATCGATCTTGCGGGCCCCCCATGAGCGCGACCTTGCGCGTGACCATCCTGGGCTGCGGCTCCTCCGGGGGCGTGCCGCGCGCGGACGGGGACTGGGGCGCGTGCGACCCGGGCGAGCCCAAGAACAAGCGCAGCCGCTGCAGCCTGCTGGTGCAGCGCTGGCGGGGCGCGCCGGGGGCCGGCGAGGACGCCACCACCGTGCTGATCGACACAAGCCCAGACCTGCGCGAGCAATGCATCGCTGCGCGCGTCGTGCGCGTGGACGCGGTGCTCTACACCCACGACCATGCCGACCAGACCCACGGGATCGACGATCTGCGCGCCCTGGTGGCGCGCCGGCGCAAGCGGATCGCGGTGTTCATGGACGCCCCGACCCGGGCCACGCTGACCCGCCGCTTCGCCTATTGCTTCTACGGCCACGAGGATTACCCCCCGATCCTGGAGGATGCCGGGGAATTGCAGGCGGGCGTGGCGCTGACGGTCGAGGGGCCGGGCGGGCCGATCCGGGCGCTGCCGCTGGCGCAGGACCACGGGGCCGTGGTGTCGCTCGGGTTCCGGTTCGGGGCCGTGGGCTATTCGAACGACGTGGTGGCGCTGGGTGCGGACGTGCTGGGCCAACTCGGCGGGCTGGATCTGTGGATCGTCGACTGCCTGCGCTATAAACCCCATCCCACGCACGCCCATCTGGCGCGCACCTTGGAATGGATCGCAACGATCGCGCCCCGGCGCGCGGTGCTGACCAACATGCATGTGGATCTCGATTATGCGCGCCTCCGCGCCGAGCTGCCCGCCGGCGTTGAACCGGGCTATGACGGCTGGAGCTTCGATCTGCCCGATTCTGATCCCTAGCTCACTTCCCATAATAATCCTTATGCGAGGTTTGGATGCCTGTAGAAAACCTCCCGGAATCAGACCCTAACGGCCGTACGGCGCGTGCAGCCGAGGCTTTGGTCGCGCTGATGGCCCGCCTGCGCGACCCCGCGGAAGGCTGCCCCTGGGACCGCGCCCAAACCTTCGAGACCATCGCGCCCTATACGATCGAGGAAGCCTATGAGGTCGCCGACGCGATCGACCGGGGCGCCCTGCCCGAGCTGAAGGAGGAATTGGGGGATCTCCTGTTCCAGGTCGCGTTCCACGCGCGGCTGGCGCAGGAGCAAGGCGCGTTCGATTTCGCCGATGTGGCTGCGGGGCTGGTGGCGAAGATGCGCGCGCGCCATCCCCACGTCTTCGCCGAGGCCGAGGCGCGCACCGCCGGCCAGCAGAGCCTCGCCTGGGAAGCGCTGAAGGCCGAAGAACGCGCCGCGAAACGGCCGCAGGCCGGCGTGCTGGACGGGGTGGCGCGCGCGCTGCCGGCGCTGGCGCGGGCCGAGAAGCTTACCAAACGCGCAGCGCGCATCGGGTTCGACTGGCCGCAACCGGACCTGGTGCTCGAGAAGCTGGCCGAAGAATTAAGCGAGCTTGCAGCCGCCCGCGCGGCGGGCGATGCGCAGGCGATCCAGGAGGAGATGGGCGACGTGCTGTTCGCGGCGGCCAATCTCGCCCGCAAGCTCGACCTCGACCCCGAAGACACGCTGCGGCGGGCCAATGCGAAGTTCGAGCGCCGCTTCCGCGCGGTCGAGACGCTGCTGGCCGAGCGGGGCCTGGCCGGGGCCCAGGACCTCGATGTGCTCGAAGGGCTTTGGAGAGAAGTAAAGCGCGCCGAGCGCGCCTAGGCCGGCGGCGGTCGCACCCCTATTCCGCGGCCAGCGGGGCGTCCTGCTGGGCGCGCACGCGCGCGGCCATCGCCGCCGGCAGATCGACCTTGAGGCGCATGCTGCCGTCCTCGTCGAGCGCCTCCTCCAAAAGCCGCCCATGGGCCAGGAGCCAGGCGCGGGTGCGCCCGTCGGCGGGATCGAGGGTGACGTCCAGCGCCTGGGTCGGCCCGAAGGCCAGCCGGTCCATCGCCTCGAGCAGGGCGTCCACCCCCTCCCCGGTGCGCGCCGACACCGCGATCGCCCCGTCAGCACCCCCCTCCCCGGACGCGCGCGCGGCGCGGCCCTCGCGCCGGTCCGCGCTGAGGAGGTCCACCTTGTTCCAGGCCTCGAGGATCGGCGGGCGCGCGCCGTCCTTTTCCGGGGCGGTGGGCAGCTCTTTCAGGACGCCGAGCACGTCCTCGCGCTGGTCCTCGCTGTGGGGGTGGGCGATGTCGCGCACATGGATCAGCAGGTCGGCCTCGCTCACCGCCTCCAAGGTGGCGCGAAAGGCCGCGATCAGCTCGGTCGGCAGGTCGGAGATGAAGCCCACCGTGTCGGCCACGATCACCGAGCGTCCCGAGGGCAGGCGCACCGCGCGCGCGGTCGGATCCAGGGTGGCGAAAGGCATGTCCTTGGCGAACACGCCGGCGGCGGTCATGCGGTTGAAAAGGCTCGATTTGCCGGCGTTGGTATAGCCCACCAGCACGATCGTGGGCAGGCCTGCGCGGGCGCGCGCCCGCCGCTGCAGCCCCCGCATGCGGCGCACCTCGTCCAGATCGTGCTTCAGCTTGTCGATCCGTTTTTCGATCAGGCGATGGTCGATCTCGAGCTGGGTTTCCCCCGGGCCCCCGGTCTTGCCGAGGCCCCCGCGCTGGCGCTCCAAATGGGTCCAGGTCCGGACCAGGCGCGACTTCTCGTACGCCATGCGCGCTAGCTCCACCTGCAGGCGGCCCTCGCTGGAGCGCGCGCGGCGGGCGAAGATTTCGAGGATCAGCCCCGTCCGGTCGATCACCTTGGCGTTCAGGCGCTGCTCGAGATTGCGCTGCTGCACGGGGCCGAGCGCGGCGTCCACGATCAGCAGGTCGGCCTCGCCCGCGGCGAACAATGCGGCGAATTCCGCCACCCTGCCGGCGCCGAAAAACGTCGCCGGGTTGATCCGCCGGACCGGGGCCGTCACCGCCATCGCGACATCGAGGTCCAGCGCCTGCGCCAGCGCGCACGCCTCCTTCAGCCGATCGGAGCGATCGCGGCGCTCCTCGCTCACCACTGGGTGGGCGACGATCGCACGCTGGCGCGCCGGCAGAGCGGCGGTCCCTCCGTTAGCCTTCACCCTCCTCGGCTCCTTTGTCCGGATCAAACAATTGCACCGGGCCTCCGGGCATTACGGTGGATATGGCGTGCTTGTACACCAATTGCACCTGCCCATCGCGGCGCAGCAGCACGCAAAAATTATCAAACCAGGTAACAACGCCCTGAAGCTTCACCCCGTTGACGAGGAAGATCGTCAGCGGCGTCTTGGCTTTACGCACCGCGTTCAGGAACGTGTCCTGCAAGTTTTGCTTTTTGTCCATTTTTACAGTCTTTTCTGTTTTTATGGAGCCGCCATCGCGCTCCGACCGTGCGTATCTTAATGACACAAACCCTGGCTGGCCAAGCCTGGGCCCGAGCCTGGGCCCAGGCTCGGGCTTAGGCTTTAATAGAGGCCTGCGGCCGCGCGCAGGGCGGGCCCGGCGCGCTCCAGATAGAACGCGCGCAGGCGTTGCGCCACCGGGCCTGGAACGCCTGCGCCCACGGGGGCGCCGTCGATGGCGATCACGGAAATGGCCGCCCCGGTCGCCGAGGAGAGGAACGCCTCGCGCGCGGCCTTGGCCTCAGCGACCGTGAAGGCGCGCTCCTCCACCCGCAATTGCAGCTCCGCGGCGAGGCTTAGGAGGGCCGCACGTGTCACCCCCCGCAGGATGTTGGCGGTCGCCTCGCGGGTCACGAGCGCGCCGTCGCCGGTCACGATCCAGGCATTGGTGGAGGCCCCTTCGGTGACCCGCCCGTCCCGGTCCACAAACCACGCCTCGGACGCGCCGGCGGCGCGTGCGGCCTGTTTGGCCAGCACATTGGGGGTGAGCGCGGTGGTTTTGATGTCGCAGCGCCCCCAGCGTATCTCCGGCGTGGTGATCACCTTGACGCCGGCCGCCGCGCGCGCCGCGACCGCGGCCGGCGCCTGGGCGCGGGCGGTTAGGATCAGCGTCGGGCGCACGGCGGGCTCGGGGAACGCGTGGTCGCGCGGGGCCGCGCCGCGGGTGATCTGGAGGTAGAGCAGCCCATCGCGCAGGCGGTTGCGGCGCAGCATCTCCTTCAGCACCACCTGCAGCCCGGCGGTACTGATGGGGGCCGCGATCTTCATCTCCGCGAGGGAGCGCAGGAGCCGCGCGCCATGGCCTTCGGCGTCCAGCAGAACCCCGTTCCGCACGCCCCAGACCTCATAGATCGCGTCCGCGAACTGCAGGCCCCGATCCTCCACGTGCACCCGCGCGCGGGCGTGGGGCACATAGGCGCCGTCGACGTAAGCAATGCGGCTCATTTTGACTGACGAAGTCTCATCTCTCGGGTCTAATCCAGCTCACCCGTCCGGCCGGGCGCATCCACGCCCAGCGATTTCAGCTTCCGGTGCAGCGCCGATCGCTCCATGCCGATGAAGGCGGCGGTGCGCGAGATGTTGCCGCCGAAGCGGGTGATCTGCAAAGCCAGATATTCGCGCTCGAACCGCTCGCGCGCGTCGCGCAGCGGCAGGCCGATCACCTCGTGCAGGCCGTTCTGCGGCGAGAGCCCGGCCGAGGGCCAGGCCTCCTTGGGCAGCGCCTCGATGTTCACCGGGGTGCCGGGATCGCCGGTGGCGAGGATCAGGATGCGTTCGATGATGTTGCGCAGCTGGCGCACATTGCCCGGCCAGTCCGCCGCCTGCAGCGCCGCCATCGCGTCCGGCGCGATCAGGCGGATCGCAAGGCCCGACGTGTCGGCCAGGCGGGCGACGTAATATTCGGCAAGCTCCGGGATGTCCTCGCGCCGCTCCGCCAGGCTCGGCACCCGCAGCGGCACCACATTGAGGCGGTGGAAGAGGTCCTCGCGGAAGCGGCCCATCTCGATGTCGGCGCGCAAATCCCTGGACGTCGAGGACACGACGCGGACGTTCACCTGCACGTCATTAGCCCCGTTCAGGCGCTGGAAGCGCTGCTCCACCAGCACGCGCAGGATCTTGCTCTGCGTCTCGAGCGGCATGTCGCCCACTTCGTCCAGCAGCAGCGTGCCGGCATGGGCCTGCTCGAACACCCCGATCTTGCGCGGGCGCCCGTCCGGGCCGTCCTCGCCGAAAATCTCGCTTTCCATCCGTTCCGGGGCGATCGAGGCGGCGTTGATCGCCACGAACGGACCCGAGCCGCGGGGCGAGCGGTCATGCAGCAGGCGCGCCACCAACTCCTTGCCGGAGCCCGCCGGCCCCGTCACCAGCACGCGGGAATTGGTGGGCGCGATGCGCTCGATGGCGGCGCGCAATTGGGCCATCACCGGCGAGGAGCCCACCAGATCGGCGCTGGCGGCGGAGCGCGCGCGCAGCGCCGCATTCTCCCGCTTCAGCCTCGCCGTCTCCAGCGCGCGCCCGACGATTACGAGCAGGCGGTCGGCGGTGAAGGGCTTTTCGATGAAATCGTACGCCCCCTGCCGGATCGCCGAGACCGCGGTCTCGATCGTGCCATGGCCGCTGATCACCACCACCGGCAGGTCGGGGTCGAGCTCCTTCAACAGGTGCAGGAGGTCGAGACCGTCGATGCGGCTGCCCTGCAGCCAGATGTCGAGCACGGCGAGCGTGGGGCGGCGCTGGCGCACCGCCGCGAGCGCCTCGTCGGCGTCGCGCGCCATGCGCACGGAATGGCCTTCGTCCTGCAGGATGCCGGAAACGAGTTCGCAGATGTCGGCCTCGTCGTCGATCACCAGGATGTCGGCATTCATCGCCCGGTCTCCGGTTCCCGTGCTCGCCCCTCCGCCTTGCCGGCGCGCGCGAGCTTGGCGGGGCCTGCCTTGTCGGAATTGGTCTTGGTCGCAACGGTTTTGGCGAGGGTCAAGCGCACCAGCGCGCCGGGGCCCCCGTCCGGGGCGTCGTCCAGCTCCAGGTTTCCGCCATGGTCTTCGGCCACGCGGTGCACGATCGCAAGCCCCAGGCCCGTGCCCTTGGCGCGGGTGGTCACGTAGGGCTCGGTCAGGCGCGCGCGCTCCAGCGCCGGCAGGCCGATCCCGTTATCGGCGATCTCCATGCCCACAGCCGCCTCGGTCTCCCACAGCGCGATGCGCACCAGCCCCTCCTTCGGCTCGCCGTCCCGGGCGCGGCGCGCCTGGATCGCCTCGCCGGCGTTCTTCAAGAGGTTGGCCAGCGCCTGGGCCACCAGACGGCCGTCGCAATCGGCGCACACCGGCTCGGGCGGGGCCTCGAGTTCGAAGCGGGTGTCGCTGTGGGCGAGACGCTGCGCGAACAGCGCGTCGCGGACGATCTCGGTCAGGTTCTCGCGCGCCATCCGCGGCACGGGCATGCGCGCGAAGGCGGAAAACTCCTCCACCATGCGCCCGATATCGGCGACCTGGCGCAGGATCGTCTCGGTGCAGCGGGCGAAGGTCTCGGGATCGGATTTCACTTCGGCGGTATATTTGCGCCGCAGCCGCTCGGCGGAAAGCTGGATCGGCGTCAGCGGGTTGCGGATCTCGTGGGCGATGCGGCGCGCTACGTCCTTCCAGGCCTCCTGGCGCTGGGCGGCGATCAGGTCGGTCATGTCGTCGAACGTGAGCACGAGCCCCGCGCCGCCGCTGTCGACGCTGACGCGCACGCTCAGATTGGCGGTGCGGCCCGCGCGCACCAGATCCACCCGCCGCTGCCCCTGATCCCCGGACACGGACGGCGCAAGCGCCAAGAGGTCTGAGAATTCGGGCGCGACGTCGAGCAGCCGGCGGCCCACCAAAGTCCCCTCCTCCACCCCCAGCAGCGCCGCCGCCGAGCGGTTGGCCGCGCGCACCCGCCCGTCATGGTCAAGCCCCAGCACGCCCGCGCTCACCCCCGACAGCACGGCCTCGATGAAGCGGGTGCTCTGTTCGGCGTCCTGGCGCTCGCGCACCAATTCGCCCCGCTGGGCCTCGATCTGGCGGGTCATGCCGTTGAAGGCGCGCGCGAGCGCATCCACCTCGTCGCGCTCGCGCCGCACCTCCACCCGGGCCGAGAGGTCCCCCGCCGCCACGCGCCGCGCCGCCTCCGCGAGCTTGCCGATCGGCTCGGCCACCCGGCTTGCATTCTCTAGCCCCACCCAGACCGCCCCCAGCAGCACCAGCAGCGCGGTGGCGAGGTAGGAGAGGGCGAACAGCGTCTGCAGCCGGCCGCGGCGCTGCTCGGTTTCGCGGTAATCGGTGACCGATTGCTCGAACGCGCGCAGCCGCGCCAGGATGCCGGCGTCGAGCGTGCGCGCGACATAGAGATAGGCGTCCGGATAGGCGGTGAGCTTGTAGAGCGCGCGGATGACGTCGGTGGTCTCGTAGGTGCGCATGGAGACGTCGCCGGCGTCGGCGGCGGCGAACGCTTGGCCCGAGGGGGCGGCGTAGGGCGGCGCCCCCGACCCGGAGGAGGCCTGCGCCAGCACCCGGCCGCTGCGGTCGATCACATGAGCGGAGGGAAAGCCGCGAAAGCTCGCCTGCTTGGCCAGATAGTCGCGGTAGCCGGCGGCGTCGGCCTTTAGCCCGTCCTCGGCGCGGTTCAAATCGGTGGCCATGGCGAGGATTTCCCCGCGGATGCTTTCGGTGGCCGCCTCCACTACCGAACGCCCGACATCGGCGCCGTTCTCCACCACCGATTCCACCCGGTGGCTGAACCATTGCTCCACACCCCGGCTCATCGTGGTTCCGAGGAACAGCGCGACGAGGATCGCGGGCGCGACCGCCGCCAGGCTGAACAGCGACACGAACCGAAGGTGCAGCCGCGCGCCGGCGTCGGGCGTCGCCCGCGCGCCCGCGATGCGCACGATCTTCAGCGTCAGCACCCCCGCCAGCAGCACGATCAGCGCAAGGCTCATAAGCACCAAGCCCAGCATCACGTTGGAGGCCGGCCCGATCGGACCCGCCCCGGACACCGCGAAGAAGGTGGCGAGCGTGGTGAGCCCGGCGGCCAACGCGAAACCGACGGCGAACAGGGCGGCGCTGCGCCCGCGAGGCTTGGACCGCGTCGCCACCTGGATCCAACGCCTCAGGCTTGTCGTCATGAGGTCACACCAGCGTGTCCTGGACGCAACAAGTACTGCCGCCCCCGGCCGATGGGGTCAATCGGCGCGGCCGGTTTTAAGGCCAAGCGTCTGTATTTTCTTACGCAGGGTGTTGCGGTTAATGCCGAGAATGGCGGCGGCCTTGATCTGGTTGCCCTTGGTGGCGTCGAGCGTGAGGCCGATCAGGGGGGCCTCGATCTCCGAGATCACGCGGTCATAGAGGCCTTCCGCCGGCAGGCCCGAGGCGGCGAACTCGATCGCGAGACGCCGGCGCACCAGCACCGAGAGCGGCTCCTGATCCTGCGCGGCTTCGCCGAGCGCCGCGCGGCCCGCCGCAAGCTCCCGCTCCACCTCGCGCGGACCGATGACATTTTCGGGGCAGAGCGCGGCCGCCCGCTTCAGGAGGTTTTCGAGTTCGCGCACATTGCCGGGCCAATCATGGGTCTTCAGCACGTCGATGGCGCGGGGGTCGATCGTCTTGTCCGGCAGGCCTTCGCGCTTGGCCCGCACCAGGAACGCCCGCGCCAGATCGCCCACATCGTCGAGGCGCTCGCGCAGCGGCGGGATGCGGATGGACACTACGTTCAGGCGGTAGAACAGATCCTGGCGGAAGGCGCCGGTGCGCACCAATTCGCCGAGGCTGCGCTTGCTGGCCGCGACCACGCGCGCTTCGGGCCTCCGCCCGTCGCCCTCGCCGTCCTGGAGCAGGCGCAGGAGGCGCGTCTGGGCGTCGATGGGCATGTCGTCCACATCGTCCAGGAACAGCGTGCCCTGCGCGGCGTGGGTGAGCCGCCCCGGACGCCCGCCCGCGCCCAGCAATTCCGCCTCCACCGCCTCGCGCGGGATGGCGGCGAGGTTCAGCGCCACGAACGGCCCGCTCTGGCGGCGGCTATATTCGTGCAGCGCGCGCGCCACGCGCTCCTTGCCGGAGCCGGACTCGCCCTCGATCAGCACCGTGAGATCGGTGCCCGTGACGCGCGCCATTACCCGGTAGACGTCCTGCATCGCGGCCGAGCGCCCGATCAGGGGCAGCCGCTCCTCACGCTCGGCATGCTGGGCGGACGCGCGGGCCTTCGCGTCGGGGCGTCCCGCGAGCGCCCGGCGCACCGCGCCGACCAGATCGTCGAGGTCGAAAGGCTTGGGCAGATAATCGTAGGCGCCCGCGCCTGCGGCGGAGAGGGCGGTCAGCACCGTGCTCTGCGCGCTCATGACGATCACAGGCAGCGCCGGGCGGTCCGCGCGCAGGCCAGGCAGCGCGTCGAACAGGCTGTCCTCGCCCATATAGACGTCGCTCACCACGAGGTCGCCCTCGCCGTCGCGGATCCATTTGCCCAAAGTGGCGACATTGGAGGTGGCGCGCACCGCAAACCCCTCCTTGGCCAGCGCCTGGGAAAGCACGAGCCGGAGGGAGGGATCGTCGTCGGCCAGCAGGATTTTGGCGGTCAAGTAGGGGTCTCCGGCCGCTCTATGGGCAGCATCAGGCGGAAGATCGTGCGCCCCGGCGTGCTCTCGGCTTCGATGCGCCCGTCATGGCGGGCCACGATCTCGGCGGAGACGGCGAGCCCGAGCCCCATGCCTCCGGCCTTGCTGGTCACGAAGGGTTCGAAAAGGCGGCTCTGCACGGCGGCGGGGATGCCCGGGCCATTATCCTCGAACGCCACTTCGAGCTGGGCGCGCGCCACGCCCCCGATCGCGGGGCGGATGCGCACGCCGGGGCGGTAGGCCGTGCTGAGGCAAACCACGCCATCGCCATGCGCGCGGGCGGCCTCGGCTCCGTTCTTGGCGATGTTGAGGAAGGCCTGGATAAGCTGGTCGAGGTCGCCCTTGATGTGGGGGAGCGAGGGGTCGTAGCGCTCGCGCACCGTGACTTCGGGATAGGTCGAGGCGATGATCCGGCGCACCCGGTCGAGCGCCTGATGCACATTGACCATCGCCATGCGCGGGGGGGCGAGGCCCTCGAGCGCGTCGATCCGGTCCGTCAGGCGGCGGATGCGGTCCACCTCGTCGCAGATGAGGCCCGCCAGCTGCACCACCTCCTCGCCCGTGCTGCGCGTCATGAGCTGGGCCGCGGCGCGGATGCCGGCCAGGGGGTTGCGCACTTCGTGCGCCAGCGTGCGCGCCACCGCCGCCGAGGGCCTGGCCTCCGCGGAAGCGCGCGCACGCGCCCGCGGGGCCATCGCGACCGCCACGAAGCGGGCGTCCTCCAGGGGCGCGGCCCAGATGTCGGCGCGGCCGGCGAAGAAACCCGGGCCCTCCACCACCACGTCCGCCTCGTTCAGCGTCTCCTCCCGGGCGAGCGCGCGGCGCGCGAGGTCCACGAGCGTGGCGTCGTCGCCGAACACTTCAGAGAGCCTGCGCCCCACAAGCCCCCGCCCGGCGGGAGAAAAAACTTCCGCCGCGGCGGCGTTTACAAAGCGCACCCGCTCTCCCGCATCGACGCCCAGGATCGGAATGGGCAGCGCGTCGAGCCAGCGTTCGGTGTCGGGCAAGAGGGCGGGCCGGGCGCTCGGCTTCAGGATCGCGTCGCTCATGCCGCCATCCTCGGCGCGGGCGCTTGCCCTGCCTCCGCAAACAGCGCCCTCAGCGCGCCAGCCACCGCCGCGGGCGTCTCCAGGCGGCAGATGTCGGCCCGCGCGCGGCGGCGGCGGGCGGGGTCGAGGCCCGGCAGGGCGTCGATGGCGGCGGCGACGTGCTTGCGCGCGATCCGCACGCCGAGGCTTGCGCCATAGAGCGCGGCCGCGTCCGCGCAGAGGGCGAGCAGGCCGGCCTCGATGTCCGGGATCGGCGGGGCCACCGCCTCGCCCCCCCGCTCGAGCGCGGCCGCGATCGCCCCGGGCAGCCAGGGCCGGCCGAGCGCCGCGCGCCCCACCATCACGCCCGCAGCGCCCGAGGCCTTAAGCGCGGAGCGCGCCTGCGCTGCGCTTGCGATATCGCCATTGACGATTACAGGGATGGAGACCGCCGCCGCCACCGGCGCCACCGCGCCCCAATCGGCCTCGCCCTGATAGAATTGCCGCCGCGTCCGCCCATGCACCACGATCATGCCTATCCCGGCCGCCGCCGCCCGCCGCGCGATATCGGCGGCGTTGAGGCGCGTCTCGTCCCAGCCCAGGCGCATTTTCAGCGTCACCCGCGCCCCGCCCGCGGCCGCGACCACCGCCTCCACCAGGGAGAGCGCGAGATCGGGCTCCCGCATCAGGGCCGCGCCGGACCAGCCGCTCGTCACCTTCTTGGCGGGGCAGCCCATATTGATGTCGATCACGTCGGCGCCGGCGTCGCGCGCGAGCGCCGCCCCCCGCGCCATCCAGCGCGCCTCCCGGCCCGCCAACTGGATCACCAGCGGGGCGCGCGGGTCCGCCGCGGCGGTGCGCCGGATCGCTTCGGGTTGGGCGGCGGCCAAGAATTCGCTCGCCACCATCTCCGACACCACGTAGCGGCAGCCGAAGGCGATGGCCTGGCGGCGGAACGGCGCGTCGGTTACGCCGGCCATGGGGGCCAGGAGAACTTTGGGATGGATCGCGAACGCTGGGGGGATGCTCGCCATGTGGCGATGTTAGGGCGCCCAAATCGTGGGCGCCAGGGGGGTTATGCAAAGCCGCAAGACTGTCGCAATCCTGCAACATGCATAAGCGGCAGGCATTTTTCGCCCTTATCCACAGCGGTTCCGCGATGAGGGCCGCCGCTATCCTGGTCGCGGCGGGCGCGGGCGTGCGCGCGGGCGGGGCGGTGGCCAAGCAATTTGCGCCGCTGGCCGGCAAGCCGATGCTCGCGTGGTCGCTGGAAGCGCTGGCCAAGCTTGAGCCGATTGTGGTGGTCGCCGATCCCACGCACGCCGCGCTTCTGGAGCCGCTGCTGCGCGCATTTCCGCGCGTGCGCGTCGCCGCCGGCGGGGCCACACGCACGGCGTCGGTGCAGGCGGGGCTCGAGGCGCTGGCGGGGGACGCGCCCGAGGTAGTGCTCATCCATGACGCCGCCCGCCCGGGCCTGCGGGAGGCGACGATCGAGGCGCTGCTGGCCGCGCTCGCCGAGGCGGACGGCGCAGCCCCGGCCTTGCCGCTCGCGGACGCGCTGAAGCGGGCCGGCGCGGGCGGGCGCGTGGAGGGGGACCTCGCGCGCACCGGGCTCTACCGGGTGCAGACGCCCCAGGCGTTCCGCTACGCCCCCTTGCGTGCGGCGTTCGCGGCCCTGCCCGCGGAGGCGAGCTTTGACGATGATATCGCGGCCGCGCGGGCGGGCGGGCTCGACGTGGTGCTGATCGCGGGGGAGGAAGGCTTGGCCAAGGTCACCTATCCGGAGGATTTTGCGGCCTTGAGCCTGCGGCTCGCCCCGGGGGCGTTGCCGCTCTCGGGCTCGGGCTTCGACGCGCACCGCTTCGGGCCGGGCGATCACGTGACCTTGTGCGGCGTGCGCATCCCCCACCCCTATGGCCTGATCGGCCATTCCGACGCCGACGCCGCCTGGCACGCGCTAACGGACGCCATCCTCGGCGCACTGGGCGCGGGCGATATCGGCGACCATTTCCCCCCGAGCGACCCGCAATGGCGCGGCGCGCCCTCGGAGCTCTTCCTGAAGCACGCCCTGAAGCTGGCCCATGCCGCCGGCGCGCGGCTGGTGAACGTGGATGTAACGCTGCTGTGCGAGGCGCCCCGCATCAAGCCGCACCGGGAAGCCATGCGCGCGCGCACCGCCGAAGCGCTGGGGCTCCCGCTGGCGCGGGTCAGCGTCAAGGCCACCACCACCGAGGGGCTGGGCTTTTTGGGTCGCGGCGAGGGACTGGCCGCGCAGGCGAGCGCGATGCTGCTGGCGCCGGAGCGCGGGGGGCAGGTTTGCGATGTTTCCTGAGGCGCTCATGCAGGCCGCGCAAAACCTGCTGCGCGCCGCCGAAGCCCAGGGCCTCACGATCGCTGCGGCGGAGAGCTGCACGGGCGGGCTGTTGGCGGCGTGCCTCACCGAGATCCCCGGCGCCTCGGCGGTGTTCGAGCGCGGGTTCGTGACCTATTCCAACGCTGCGAAAACCCAAATGCTGGGCGTTCCGGCGGCGTTGATCGCCACGGAGGGGGCGGTGAGCGAGGCGGTGGCGCTGGCGATGGCGCAATGCACGCTGGCCCAGACCGCGGTGGATCTCACGGTCGCGATTACCGGCGTGGCGGGCCCCGGGGGCGGAAGCGTGGAGAAGCCGGTGGGCCTCGTCCATCTGGCGGCGGCCCGGCGGGCCGGGGCGCTCGCGCATCGGCCGGAGGCGGAGCGCGTGCACCAGCGGGCCCTGTTCGGGCCGATCTCGCGCGGCGAGATCCGGGAGCGCAGCGTGGCGGCGGGGCTGGCGCTGCTGCAGGGCCTGCTCTGAGGCGCGTGTCCTCGACTTAAGCCCGCACGGCGAAGCGCTTGTCGGCCTCGCGCTCGAAGGCGGCCATGATGCGCCCGGCGGCCAGGTCGCGGTTGGCGCTCGCCAGCATCTGCAGGAGCGGGTTCTTGAACTCGTAGTCTAGCAGGCACTGCACCCGCCCGCCCGGGCCGCCTTGCTTCTCCATGGGGGCGAAGCGCCACACATTGTGCAGATGCCGGAACGGCCCCTCCACCAGCGCCGCCTCTACCGTCAGGGCCGCGCGGTCGGTCACGACGTCGGTGGTGAAGCTTTCGGTGAGCGTGCGCCAGCCGATCGTGACGTCGGCGCGAACACTCCAGCGCGCCCCGTCCAGGCGCTCGTCGCGCAGGCCCAGCTGCCGCACCCAGGGGATGAAGCTCGGATAGGCCCGCACATCGGCCACCAGCGTGAACAGGTCCTCGGCCCGGTAGGGCAGCACCCGCTCCGCCGCGATCCGCACCACCCCCATCAGCGGGCGAGCAGCGCCGCGCGCGCCGCGCGCAGGCGGGCGAAATCCTCCCCGGCATGGAAGCTCGACCGCGTCAGCGGGCTGGCGGCCACCATCTGGAAGCCCTTGGCCTCCGCGATCGTCTTCAGCGCCTCGAACTCTTCGGGGGGGACGTAACGGTCGATCGCGGCGTGCTTGCGGGTGGGCTGGAGGTATTGGCCGAGGGTGAGGAAATCGACGCCGGCGCTGCGCATGTCGTCCATCACCTGCATGATCTCCTCGCGCGTTTCGCCGAGGCCCACCATCAGCCCCGATTTGGTGAACGCCCCTGGATCGCGCTCCTTCACCCGCTCCAGCAGGCGCAGGGAATGGTAGTAGCGGGCGCCGGGGCGGATGGTCAGGTAAAGGCGGGGGACGGTTTCCAGATTGTGGTTGAACACGTCGGGGCGGGCGTCGATCACGCGCTCGGCCGCGCCAGGCTTGCGCAGGAAATCAGGCGTCAGGATCTCGATCGTCACCCCGGGGGCTGCGGCGCGGATCGCCTCGATCACGGCGACGAAATGGGCGGCCCCGCCGTCGGGCAGGTCGTCGCGGTCCACCGAGGTGATCACCACGTGCTCGAGCCCCATGGCGGCGACCGCCCGTGCCACCTCGGCGGGCTCGTCCGCGTTCACGGGGCCCGGGAGGCCCGTCTTCACGTTGCAGAAGCTGCAGGCGCGGGTGCAGGTGTCCCCCAGGATCATGAAGGTGGCGTGGCGTTGGCTCCAGCACGCGCCGATATTGGGGCAGGCCGCCTCCTCGCACACGGTGACGAGGCCTTCTGCCTTCACGATCGCCTGGGTGGCCGCGTAGGTCGCCCCCGCGGGGGCCTTGACGCGGATCCAGTCCGGCTTGCGCAGTACCGGCGTGTCCGGGCGCTCCCGCTTCTCAGGGTGACGGTGGGGGGAGACGCGGGTGTCGATCAGCGTGGCCATGCGCCCCTACATGGCCCCGACCGGGCGCGGGGGCAATCGCGGGCGCCGCCTCAGCTCCTCACCGCGAGCCTGCCCGGCAGCGCCGCCAGCGCCAGCGCGCCCAGGCCCAGGAGCGTCGCCGCGAGCCCC
The DNA here is from genome assembly GCA_031398975.1 of Alphaproteobacteria bacterium. Lineage (GTDB taxonomy): Bacteria > Pseudomonadota > Alphaproteobacteria > Caulobacterales > Aquidulcibacteraceae > JAKFWI01. Next base: position 94,954 of record JANNOI010000041.1, read on the forward strand.
GCCAGCGTCCCCAGAAGCGGCGCGAACGCCACGACAGTCAGCCCCGCCAGCCCCGCAGCCAGCGCCAGCACGCGCGTGCGCCGCGTGGGCGGCCCCTCCCGGAACAGCAGCGTCCCGAGCCCCGCCGCGCCCGCCGCATAGCCCAAGAGCAGGATCGGGGCGTAGGCCAGGATACCCAAAATCCCCAGCGGCAGGCCGATGATGGTGAGCATCGCCACGAAGGACAGGATCGGCGCGCCCACCGCAATCGCCGCTCCCCACGCCAAACTGGCAGGCCAGCGCGTGCGCACGGAGGCCCCGACCCGGTCCGTAAAGCCGGGCGCGGCGAGCACCAGGACAAGCCCCAGCAGAAACGCGCTGAACCCCACCATCAGCCGCCAGGCGAACTCGCCCGCGAACACCGCCGCCGCCGGCGCCGCGCGCCAGGGCTCGGCCCAGGTCCAGCCGCCGTCCCGCTCCCAGCGCTCCACGATCTGGCCGTCGACCGCGCCGGTGATGATCGCGTCGGGGGCGATGTCGGGCTCTGCGGCGGCGCGCCAGGTGAACGCGCCTTCGATGGTTGCGTCGGGGCCCAGCACGATGCGGCGCGCCCGGATCGTCACATTTCCCCCGACCTGGGCGGAGAGCGCCACTTGATCGCCGGACACCTCGAGATCGCCGTCGATGCGGCCCTTGACCAGCACGTCCTGGCCCCCGATCCGGGCGTCCTGGCTAATGCGGCTTTCCGGGCCCAGGCGCACATCCTCGGCATAGGCGTAGAGGTCCTGGCCGACGGCGCCGTCGATCTCGATCTTGCCGGCGGCGGCCGCGAGCTCCCCCCCGATCGCGCCGGTCTGGGCGTACTCCCCGGCGAACACGCGCACGTCGTCGTCCACCGCGCCGCTGAGCGAGACGGCGCCGGCGGTAAGCAGCGCATCGCCCTGCACCCGCCCCACGACCGCCACCGCCCCGGCCGCGACCGTCACGTCCCCTGTGCGATCGGGCACCTCGACCTTGCCGCCGAGCCCCCCCGAGCGCTCCTGGGCATGGGCGGGCGGGCCCGCGACCAGCCAGAGCGCGGCGAACAGCACAAGAAGACGCTTCATCATCGCTTCACGCTCAGGTGTGCAGCACCCGACCATAGGCGTCGAGCACCGCTTCATGCATCATTTCCGAGAGCGTTGGGTGGGGGAAAATCGTGTCGATCAGCGTTTGCTCGGTCGCCTCCGCGCTCATCGCCACCGCAAAGCCCTGGATCAGCTCGGTGACCTCCGCGCCGACCATGTGCGCGCCCAGAAGCTCGCCCGTCTTGGCGTCGAACACGGTTTTGACGAAGCCCTCCGGCTCCCCCAGCGCGATGGCCTTGCCATTGGCCTGGAACGGGAATTTGCCGACCCGGACCGCGCGGCCGGCGGCCTTGGCTTTGGCCTCCGTGAGGCCGATCGAGGCGATCTGGGGGTGGGAATAAGTGCAGCCCGGTATGCGGGCGGGATCGAGGGCGTGCGGGTGCTGGCCGGCGATCGCCTCGATGCAGGCCACCCCCTCATGGCTTGCCTTGTGCGCGAGCCAAGGCCCTCCCGTGACGTCGCCGATCGCATAGAGGCCAGCGACCCCCGTGGCGCCGAACCCCTCGACCTTCACATGCCCCTTTTCGATCTTCACCCCCAAAGCCTCGAGCCCCAGGCCCTCGGTGTTGCCGATAATGCCTACCGCGACGATGGCGTGGCTGGCTTCGAGGGTTTCGGTCTTGCCGGCGATTTCGATCGTGGCGGAGACGCCCTTGGCGGCGGCCTTCAGGCCGGTGGCCTTGGCGCCGGTGCGGATGGTCAGCCCCTGCTTCTCGAAGGCCTTGCGCGCGAAGGCCGAGACCTCCTCGTCCTCCACCGGTAGGATGCGGTCGAGCAGCTCCACCACCACCGTCTTGACCCCGAGTGCGGCGTAAAAGCTTGCGAACTCGATCCCGATCGCCCCGGAGCCGAAGACAAGGAGGCTCTTGGGCCATTCCGGGGGCGTCATGGCTTCGCGATAGGACCAGATGCGCTTGCCGTCGGCGCTGAGCCCCGCTTCGGGGATGGAGCGCGCGCGCGCGCCGGTGGCGAGCACCACGTGCTTGGCCTGGTAAGCCGTCTCCTTGCCGTCCTTGGCCTTGACGATCACTTTCGGGGCGGGGGCGCCTTTCTCCAGCCGCGCCTCGCCCTCGATCACGGCGATCTTGTGCTTCTTCATGAGGAAGGCGACGCCCCCGGATAGCTTGCCCGCCACCTTGCGCGAGCGCTCAACGACAGCGGCCGGATCGAAGCGGACATTGTCGGCGGCGAGGCCATATTCCTCGGCGTGCTGGAGCGTCCTGTAGACTTCCGCGGTGCGCAGCAGAGCCTTGGTGGGGATGCAGCCCCAATTGAGGCACACCCCGCCCAGCTTGTCGCGCTCCACGATCGCCGTCTTGAAGCCGAGCTGGGCGGCGCGGATGGCGGCGACATAACCGCCCGGGCCCGAGCCGATCACGATCAGGTCGAAATTGTCGCTCATAGGCGTCCTTCTTGATTTGGCCTGTTCCTAGCGCCGGGCCGCGTTCACGGCCAGCCGAACAGGCCCTTGATACCGTCGGCGACGAACTGCGCCGCGAGCGCGGCGAGGATGATGCCAAAAATGCGGGTGAGCATCGCCGCCACCGTCTTGCCCATCAGCCGCGTGAGGGGCGCCGCCAGCAGAAACCCGATCAGGCACAGAGCGAGATTGGCGGCCGCGCCCGCGAGCACCATGGCGCGCGCGGCGACTTCGGTCTCCTGCGTCAGGTACAGCATGATGCTCGCGATCGCGCCGGGGCCGGCGATCAGCGGGATGGCGAGGGGGAAGACGGAGATGTCGTCCTGGCGGCCGGGATGGGCGGCCTGCTCGGCCTTCACGGTCTCGGCGCGGGCCTCTTGGCGCTCGGCCTGGCGCTCGAACAGCATGTCCACCGCGATCAGGAAAAGGAGCAGCCCGCCCGCGATGCGGAAGGCGTCGAGGCTCACATGCAATTGCGCCAGCAGCCATTGGCCGCCAAAGGCGAAGGCCCCGAGCGCGGCGCTCGCCACCGCGACCGATTTCACCGCCATGCGCCGCCGCCAGCGTGAGTCCCCGCCCTCCGTCATGGTCGCGAACATGGGCGTGACGCCCGGGGGGTCGATCACGACGAAGAAGGTGACGAAGGCCGCGATGAAGAGGTCGAGCACGGGGGCTGCTTAAGTCGCTTCGCCCCGCCCCGCCAGGGTTCAGGCTCCGCTTGAGGCCGCGATCCGCTCCATCCCGCCGAGATAAGCCCGCAGCGCCGCGGGGATCGTCACCGACCCGTCGGGCTCCTGGTAATTCTCGAGCACGGCCACCAGCGTGCGGCCCACCGCAAGGCCCGATCCGTTCAGCGTGTGCACGAACACCGGCCCCTTCTCCCCCTCGCGCTTGAAGCGGGCGTTGAGGCGGCGGGCCTGGAAATCCCCGCAATCCGAGCAGGAGCTGATCTCGCGATACTTGCCCTGCGAGGGCAGCCACACTTCAAGATCGTAGGTCTTGCGCGCGGAAAAGCCCATGTCCCCGGCGCAGAGCAGCATCACGCGGTAGGCAAGGCCCAGGCGCTGCAGGATCTCCTCCGCGCAGGCGGTCATCCGCTCGTGCTCTTCGACGGCGGCCTCGGGCGTGGTGATGGAGACGAGCTCGACCTTGCGGAACTGGTGCATGCGGATCATGCCGCGCGTGTCGCGCCCCGCGCTGCCGGCCTCGGAGCGGAAGCAGGCCGTGTCCGCGGTGAAGCGCAGCGGCAGCGAAGCGGGATCGAGCAGGCGCCCGCGCACGAGATTGGTGAGGGAGACCTCGGCGGTCGGGATCAGGAAGCGCCCGTCCGTGGTCTGGAACAGATCTTCCTCGAATTTGGGCAATTGGCCGGTGCCGAACAGCGCCTCGGGCTTTACGAGCAGCGGCGGGCTCACCTCCTGGTAGCCGAACTCGCCCGTATGGACGTCCAGCATGAAGGCCGCGAGCGCCCGCTCCAGCCGCGCCAGCGCCCCCTTCAGCGCCACGAAGCGCGCGCCCGACATCGCGGCCGCGCCCTCGAACTCCATCAGCCCCCAGGCTTCGCCGAGCGCGACATGATCCTTCGGCGCGGCGATCGCGGGCGGCGCGCCCCAGCGGCGAAGCTCGATATTGGCCTCCTCGCCGCCGCCGTCGGGGACTTCCGGGGCGGGGGGATTGGGCAGGCCCGCGAGGCGCGCGTGCAGGGCGCGGCTTGCTTCCGCCTCGGCCGCGGTCTCGCGTGCGATGATCTCCTTGGCCTCGGCCACCGCCGCCATCAGAGCCTCCGCGCGCGCCTCGTCGCGGGCGGCCTTGGCGGCGCCGATTTCTTTGGAGGCCGCATTGCGCGCGGCTTCGGCGTCCTGGCGGGCGGTCTTGGCGGCGCGCTCGGCGCTGTCGAGGGAGAGGATTTCAGGCGTCTGGGCGGAAAGCCCGCGGCGCGCCCAGGCGGAATCATAGGCGGCGGGGTTTTCGCGAAGCTTCCGGAGATCGTGCATGGCGGACTTTTCCCACGCGGGACCCCGGGCGCCAAGCTCAGGACGCCCAGCTTAGGGCGCGACGACGCCTGCCGCGCTCGCCTCCTCTTTCGCGCGCGCCTTCTCGATCAGCCAGACCAGCCAGATCGAGATCTCGTAGAGCAGATAGACCGGGATCGCCATGAAGGTCATCGAGAGAATGTCCGGCGGCGTCACGCAGGCGGAAAAGGCCGCAATCCCCACCACCGCATAGCGCCGCCCCGCGCGCAGCATGCCCGCGCTCACCACCCCCGCCCGCCCCATCAGCGAAAGCGCCACCGGCAGCTGGAAACAGCCCGCAAACGCGAGCACGAGCGTGGTCACAAAGCTCAGATACTCGTTCACCTTCGGCAAAAGCTTGATGCGGACGGCGGCGTTTTGCACCTCCGTGCCGATGGCGAACTGCATCGCGAAGGGCAGCGCCACGTAATAGGCGAACGCCCCTCCCGCCAGGAACATCAGCGGCGCCGCCAGCAGGAAGGGGGCCGCCGCCATCCGCTCGCGCTTGTAAAGGCCGGGGGCGATAAAGGCGTAGACCTGCCAGGCGATCACCGGAAACGCCACCGCGATGCCCGCAAACACCGCCAGTTTCAGCTTGGTGACGAAAAATTCGAGCGGCGCGGTGAACACCATCTCCAGCGGCTCTGCCGGGCCCCCGCGCGCGGCGGCCGCCCGCTGCATCGCCTCCACATACGGCCCGACCAGGAAATCATAGATCGGGGTGGCGAACGCAAAGCAGCCGGCAGAGGCGACCGCCAGCGCCATCACCGACACGAACAACCGGTTGCGCAGCTCCTGGAGATGGTCGAGAAGCGGCGCGCGCGAGCCCTCCAACTCGTCTTCCTCGGGGGTGTCGGTCATGGGCCCGCGATCGCGGGCGGACGGGGCTCGGGCGGGGCCAGCGGCTCCATGGCGGGCTCCGGCTCCGGCGGCTTTCGCTCCGGGTCAGGGTCGTGATAGGGCGCGGAGACTGCGGCGGCCGTCTCGGAAAGCTCGCGGTTGATGTCGTCGAACGGGCGGTTGCGGCGCAGCGCATCGACTTCCTTGCGCAGCTCGTCGAGTTCGGCCTGGCGGGCGAGCTCATCGAAGCCGGCGCGGAATTCCTGGGCCATGGCGCGGAGCTTGGCGCTGAACCGCCCCAGCTTGCGCAGCATGAGCGGCAGGTCCTTCGGCCCCACCACCAGCAGCGCGATCACGGCAAGTGCTAGGATTTCGGAAAAGCCAAGGCCAGGGAGCATGGCGCGCCTATGCTGGGATCAGGCCTAAGCGAGGCTGGCGCGTGGGGTCAAAGCCCGGTCTTGTCGGCGGCGGGGGCGCGCTCGGCCACGCTCGATTTGTCGGCGATGCGGCGTGGGGGTTCGGCGGGGGGAGCGGCGGGGTCGGCCGGCGCGTCCTGGGAATCGCCCAGGCCCTTGCGGAAGCCTTTGATGCCTTTGCCGAGGTCTTCCATCAGGTTGGAGATGCGCCCGGGCCTGCCGAAGAGCAGGAAGGCGAGGGCCAGTACGATCAAAAGCGGGATAAGGCCGGGGGCGTGCATCGCTTACTATCCTTGTCCGAAACCGCTCGCCTAGCCCTCGGGCGCGGCGAGATGGTCGACGAAGAAATCGGCGCCGTCATCGCCGGGATCAAGGGGATCCTCGTCCGGGGCCAGTTCGGCGCTGGGTCGCGGCGTCTCGAGACCGGGCGGCGCGCGTGCGTCGAGCAGTCCCGCCGCTTTCAGATCGTCCTTGCCGGGCAAGGCGTCAAGCGAGGGCAGCCCGAAATGGAGCAGAAAAGCCTCGCTGGTGCCGTAGGTCAGCGGCCGGCCCGGCGTGCGCCGGCGCCCGCGCGGTCGCACCCAGCCGATCTCCAGCAACAGGTCCAGCGTGCCGCGGCTTAACGAAACCCCGCGGACCTCCTCCATCTCCGGGCGGGTGATGGGCTGGTGGTAGGCGATGATGGCCAGGCATTCGAGCGCGGCCTTGGAGAGCCGCTTAGGCTCGGCCCGGGTCTGGGAAAAGAGGAACGCAAGGTCGGCCGCGCTCTGGAAGCGCCATTTGCCGCCCGCCTCGACGAGCTCCACGCCGCGCCCGGCATAATCACGCTTCAGCCGGGACAGCACCGCCCCCACATCGACGCCCGCCCCCAACCGCTCGGCGAGTTCGCCGGCCGAAAGCGGCTCCCCGGATACAAACAGCAGCGCCTCCGCCGCCCGCAGGGCCGCCTCGAACGGCGCCTCGCGCCCCTCGGCGCGGGCGAGCGCGCGCGACAATGCGTCCGGCGGCTCGGCCCCGAAGGCGCGCTCGAGCTTGCGGAACGCGCCCGCGACGCCGTCCTCGCAGTCCTCCCCGCTCATGGCCCGCGCCCGAGGGCTGCGTCCTCAAGCCGTTTCAGCCGCACCGCAAAGCCCGACGCGGCCCACGCCTCCAGGCCTTGCGCCTGCTCGCGCCGCGCCAGCGCCTGGAGCAGCCCGTCATAGCGCCCGCCCCCGCCCAGGCCCGCGCGCTGGCCCAGGATGGGCGCCTCCAGCTCGAACACGAAGCCGTCATAATAGGCGAGCCCCCGGCCGAGCCCGAGGGAGAAGCGCGTGGCGTCGGGCGGGCGCGTCAGGGTTTTGAGCGCGGCCCAACGCGCGCGAGCGCGCTCGATGGCGTGGTCGAGTTCGGGGGAGGCGTTCAGGTGCGGCGGGCGGGTAAGCTTGGCCAGCGCCTTCAGCGCCGCGTCCGGGGGCCCCTCGATCGCGAGCGCGGCGGAGATGAGGGCGAGGCGGTCCGCCGGCGGGCGCGGGGCGCGCGCACGCGCGGCGTTCTCCCGCAGGCGGGCCGCGACCTCCACGACGCTGCGCCCCCCCACCGGCGCGATGCCCGCCACCTGAAGCACCTCCGCCACGGCCGCGGCCGCGGCCGCCTCCGGCAGCGCCGCCAGCGCCTCTCCCAGGGCCGAGCTGCGCGGAGGCGCGGGCGCGCCCGCTTCCGCCACGATCCGCGCCACCCCGCCCGGCGCCGCAAACGCCCGGATGAGGCGCTCCCCCCAGGGCGGGGGCAGCCCGCCCGCCCCCACGAGCGCCCGGAACAGGCCCACATCCCCGAGGCTCAAGGCCGGCTCGACACCCGCGGCGCGGCAGAGTTCGAGCCCGGCTGCGATGATCTCGGCCTCCTGGGCGGATGCGGCGGGGAGCGGGGCGAAGAATTCCGCCCCCGCCTGCACGAATTCCACCGCGCCCGAGGTCGCTTCCCGCCGCCGGCGGAATACGAGCCCCTCATAGCAGATTGCGAACGGCTCCCCCGCGCGCCAGCCCGGCAGAGCGAGCGCCGCGCGCACGGCCGGCGCCGTCATGTCCGGACGCAGGCACAGCTCCTCGCCCGCGCCGTCCTCCACCAGGAATGCGCGCCTGCGGATCTCCTCGCCCGCGAGATCGAGATAGAGCCCGGCCGGTTGCAGCAGGTCAGGCTCGACCCACACACCCCCCAGCCGCGCCAGCGCCTCGCGGACCGCACGCGCGTTCGTCGCTACCGGACTCATGTTCCCGCCAGCATGGTCTGCACCGTATGCGCGAGTGAGGCGCGTGGCGCGGTGATCTGGGCGGGGCGGCCTTTGCGCCAGGTCTCGTTGTCGGCGATGCCCTTGGCGAGTTCGGCGCCGAGTTTCAGGTCCTTGATCGTCACCTGCCCGGCCGCGCGCTCGTCTCCGCCCACGATCACCGCGAGGGGGGCTGCGCGCTTGTCGGCGTATTTCATCTGCGCGCGCATGCCGGCGCCGCCCAGATAGACTTCCGCCCGGACGCCCGCGGCGCGCAGCTCCTGGGCCATCGCGAAATAAGCGCCCATCTGGTCGGCCTCGAGCGCAAGGATCACCACCGGCCCGTCCAAAGCCCGCGCGCCCGCGCCGCCCGCCGCGAGCGCGGCCGCCAGGCGGCTTACGCCGATCGAAAAGCCGGTGGCGGGGATCGGCTCGCCGCGGAACCGGGCGACCAGATCGTCATACCGCCCGCCCCCGCCCACGGCCCCGAAGCGGACGCTGCGCCCGTCGGCGTCCTCGATCGCGAGCCCGAGCTCGGCCTCGTAGACCGCGCCGGTATAATATTCGAGGCCGCGCACGATCGCGGGATCGAACAGCGCCTGATCCTCGCCGACCTTGAGCGCCGCCAGCGTCTCGTGGATCGCGTTAAGGGCCGTGAGCCCCTCGCGCCAGAGGGGGGAGCCCTCGAACGGCAGCGCCCCATAGGCCGCCAGCGCCCCCGCCCTGCCCTTGCCCGAAGCGTCGAGGAAGGCGGTCAGGATATCGATCTGGGCCGCCGCGAGGCCCGCGCCCGGGGTGAAATCGCCGGATTCGTCGCGCCGGCCCGGGCCCAGCAGCAGCCGCACGCCCTCCAGGCCCAGCCGGTCCAGCTTGTCGATGGCGCGCAGCACGGTAAGCCGGGCGCGCGGCGCGAGCGGGGCGCCCTCGGGGGCCATCGCCGCCAGCAACCCGTCGAGCAATTGGCGGGTGCTGACCTTGAGCGTGTAGAGCCCGCGCGGCACGCCCGCCGCCTCCAGCGCAGCACACGCCATCGCGATCATCTCGGCGTCGGCGGCGGGGCCGGGGGCGCCCACCGTGTCAGCGTCGCACTGGCAGAATTCGCGGAACCGCCCGGGCCCGGGCTTTTCGTTGCGCCAGACGGGGCCGGCGGCCCAGCGGCGATAGGGCTTGGGCAGGGCGTCGAAATGCTCGGCTACGAAGCGGGCGAGCGGGGCGGTCAGGTCGTAGCGCAGCGCCATCCATTGGGAGTCGTCGTCCTGCAGGGCGAAGACGCCTTCGTTCGGGCGGTCCTGGTCGGGCAGGAATTTGCCGAGGCAATCGGCGTACTCGAACGCGGCCGTCTCCAGCGGCTCAAACCCCCAATCGGCGTAGATGCGCGAGATTTTCTCGATCAGCGCCCGTTCGGCGGCGAGGCCCGCGCCCCGGCGGTCCTGCAGCCCCCGGGGCCGGCGCGGCTTGGGGCGGAACGCGTCGGAGGCGGGGACGGAATCGGTCGGCGCGGGCATGGAGACGGCCTAAGGAAACCCCGGCTCGTACCGCATGCGGGGGCCGCGGACAATCGCCGCCCCCGCCCGCGACCGCCTCAGTCGGCGTATTTGATGCTGCACCCATAGGGTTGGGAGAAGGGAACCGCCACCGGCCGGCCCGCCTTCACGTCCGCCAAAGCGAGCTTCACGTAATTCTTGGCCCCGGCGATATCGGCCGGGCGGGTGGAGTTCTTGTCATCGATGCCGCCCTGGTAAACGAGCACGCCCTTGGCGTCGATCACGTAGAGGTGGGGGGTGGTCTTGGCGCCATAGGCGCGCCCGACCTCGCCCTTGGGATCGAGCAGCACCGCCTCGGGCGCCGCGCCGCGGGTGCTGGTCAGCTCGTCGGCCCGGGCGGGGGCCACATAGCCCTGCTTGCCGGGCGCGGAGGAGATGACGGACAGCCACACCACCCCATCGGCGGCGGCGGCTTTCTGCAGCCCCTGCATGGCGCCGCCGCTATAGTGCTTTTGCACGTAGGGGCATTGGTCGTTGGTCCATTCGAGCACCACCGTCTTGCCGGCGAATTCGGACAGGGTGCGCGTCTTGCCCTTGGTGTCGGCGATCGAGAAGGCGGGCGCCTTCGCCCCGGTCTCGACCGAGGCCTCGGCGGTGGAGGCGATAAGCGCCCCGGCGGTGAGCGCGGCGGTGGCCAGGACGGCCGCGGCGATGGAGAGGTTGCGTCGGGAGAGGATGGTCATGGGGCCTCCGTCTGGGCGGGCGGGGCGGCGGCGGCCGCCAGCGCGCGCTGGATGATGTCAGGCGTCAGGATCTGGGGCAATATACGGGGCGGCGCGTCCGGCGCACCCCCGGGATACATTAAATAAAGCGGAACTCCGGCGCGTCCGTGCTCCTTGAGGGCAGCCGCGATTACGGGATCGCGGGAGGTCCAGTCCGCCACCAGGAACGCCGCATTCGCCCGCTCAAAAGCCGCCTTCGTCTCCGGCAGGGACAGCGCCACCCGGGCGTTCACCTGGCAGGTGATGCACCAGGCGGCGGTGAAATCGACGAACACCGGCCGCCCCTCGGCCCGCAGCGCGGCGAGCCGCGCCGGGCTCCACGCCTGGCCCTCGAGCTTGACCGCGCCTTGCGCGGCGGGCGCGGCGGGGGAGGCTTCCGCCCGCACGAGCGCGAGCCCCGCGCCCAGGAGCGCCAGCGCCGAAAGCCCGAAGCCGACCCACCGCCCCGGCGTCCGCCAAGACCAGACCGCATAGGCAAGCCCAAGGCACCCCACCAGCGCCAGCAGCGCGCCGTCCGCGCCCGCCTGCTGCGCCAGCACCCAGACGAGCCAAATCGCCGCGCCGAACATGGGAAACGCCAGGAATTGCTTGAAGCGCTCCATCCAGGGGCCGGGCTTGGGCAGGCGCTTGTGCAGGCCGGGCGCGAAGCTCAGCGCGGTGAACGGCGCCGCGAAGCCAAGCCCGAGGCTCGCGAACACGGCAAGGGCTGCCGGGGCCGATTGGGTGGCCGCATAGCCGAGCGCCGCCCCCATGAACGGCGCGGTGCAGGGCGAGGCCGCCACCACCGCCAGCGCGCCCGTGAAAAAAGACCCCCCCGCCCCGTGCAGGCGCGCGAGCCCCCCGCCAACGCCTTGCAAGCCTCCCCCGACCTCGAAAGCCCCCAACAAGTTGAGCCCGAGCGCGAAGAACAGCAGCGCCAATCCCCACACCACCAGCGGCTCCTGCAATTGGAAGCCCCAGCCCGCGGCCGCGCCCGCCGCCTGCAGCGCCAGCAACACCCCCGCCAGCGCCAGAAACGTCGCCATCACGCCCGCCAGGAAGAACATCCCCTGGCGCCGCGCCGCCGCCGGAGCCTGCGCGCCCGCCAGGCTCAAGGCCTTGATCGAAAGAACCGGGAACACGCACGGCATCACGTTGAGGATCAGCCCGCCAAGGAACGCGAACGCCGCCGCAAGGCCTAGCCCCATGGTCCCTTCGCCCGTCCCGGCCCCAGGCCCGCCCTGGACAGCGGCGGCCGGCACAGCCTCGATCTCATAGCCGCGGCGCACGAGCGCGCCGTTCTCGCGCACTTCTGCGGTCACCACCCCCGCGATCGCCTCCCCCTTCCACGCTCCCGACGGGGACGGCGTCAGCCGCAGGAGCGCGGCCCCGTCCCGCATCCGGGGCGCCTGGTCGCCCGCATGGTCGATCGCGTCGGGGGCGAAGGGGAAAAAGTGGGGCGCGCGCGCGCCTTGCGGCAGCCCTCGCACCGTCAGCACGAAGGCCTCCCCCGCCGGGGCCACCTGCGCCTCCACCCCCCCGCGCCGCGGCACGGAGGCGGCCGCGGCCGCGACCCGCCCCGACCATTGCGGGTCGTCCGCCCCCGTGGCGGCCAGCGTCAGCGGCAGGGTGAGATCGGCCTCCTCCGGGATGCAGATCTCCTCGCACACCAGCCATTCCACCTTGGCCTTCAAGAGCAGGGTTCCGCGGGGCGGCGCGTCCGGGGCCAGCGTCAGCCGGATCGGGAACGCGACCTCGCCCTCATAGCCATAATTCACCAGCGGCTTCAGCGGGATGGCCTGGGGCGGGGGCCAGCGGATCGGCCCTGCGCTCACCCCCGGCGGCAGCGTCCAGGCGATCTCGGTCGCGGTGCCGGAATCACCGGGATTGCGCCAATAGGTGTGCCAGCCCTCGCGGATTTTCTGGCGCAGCACGATGTCGAAGCTTTCCCCCGGCGCAACGCGGGCGCGGCTGGAATGCAATTCCGTCTCGACATTCTCGGTGCGCACCGGGGCCGCCTCTGCGCGGCCCGCTCCGGCGAACGCCACAAGACAAAGGCAGAGCGTTGAAAAAGCGCGGTGGAGCTTCATGGCGGTGGAGATAAGGCGGCGTGCACGGCGCCGCCACCCAAGGCCGGTCCCGCGTCTCGCCCCCGTCACGCCAGGGGCGTGGTCGCGCGCACTTGCGCCTGCGCCTTCGCCTCCGACAGCCGGATCGCACGCTGCAACACTTTGGGCCACAAGAGCAGCGACACGAGATGGGCGTAGATCGGCCCAAGCAGGCCCTTCTCTCGCAGCCCCTGCAGCCGCTCGATGGACAAGGCGTTCAGCCGCTCCTCGGAGACAGCGAAATAATCGGCCACCTTGACGGGCGCGCTCTCCTGGCCGTCGGGCCCGCGCGTGGTGATCGTCACGGTTTTCGGTTCGAACAGGTCGTTCTGCTTGAGGAGATCGACGAATTCGGTGGTGAAGCGGCGAAACCGCTCGAATTCCTTGCAGAACTCGATCGCGTCCTGGGTGTAGCGGGAGGGCTGGTCGCCCTCGAACAAGGCCACGTCCGGCTGCGCGTCGATCATGGGGGCCGCGCGGTCGATGCACACCACCAGACGCTCCCCGCCCGGATCGGCCGCGAACACGAACGGGTAGCGGCGCACGAAGGACGGGAGATAGGCTTCGGGATCGATCTCCCCCGCCGCGCTGACAAAGACGTTCTCGCCCGCGCGCGCGCCCATCACCGCAAGCGGCGTTTTGGCCTCGCCGGCGAAGATGATGGGATAGGAGGCGGCCGCGACCCCGAACTCGTTCAAGGTCATCGGCACGACGTGGGCGGTGGACAGGAACTCGAACGGCCGCTCGATGCGCTTGACGCCCAGACCCCGGTGGCGCTCCAGCGACAAGGGCTCGGGCTGGCGGTAAAACAGCACCTGTCCTGACAGTTTCAGCTCTTCGCCCATGGTCTGGGTGTTCATTCGACCCTCCGCTCGCTGGCGCGCTTAACCATGATTGCGCGCCGGGGGCAACCGGGGCCGGCACACGGGCGCTGGCCGGGCCGGCGCGGCGTGCTATGCCAGCACCTCGCGTTGGCGCGAGCGCCGCAGGCTAGCGCCGCGCATCCGAACCAGCGCCCCCGAGAGGAGTGCAACCGTGCCGTTTTCTGTCCGGCTCGCTACGCTGGTCCTCGCCCTGGGGCTCTGCGCGTGCGCGCCGCGCGCTCCATCCAAGCCCGACCCCGTCCAGCAAACGCAGAACCTGAAAACCACGCTGGATGCGCTGTCGACGTCCATCCTGCGCGCAAGCCCGGAGCGCGCCACGAGCCTCGCCGTCAGCGAGGCGATGGCGGGGGGTCCTTTTTCGGCGCGCCTCGGCGATTATTCCACCGAAGGGCTCAGCGTGCGGGTGGGGATCGCCCAGAAGGCGCTGGCCGCGCTCGACGCGATCGACGCATCGTCTCTGGCGCGTGCGGAAGCGGTAAGCCTCGATGTCGCCCAGACCGCGCTGCGCGACGCGATCGCAGGCGCGAAATTCGGCTATGGCGAATACGGCTTTGGCCCGCCCGAGCCTTACGTCGTCACCCAGATCAGCGGGGCCTACACCTGGATACCGGACTTTCTCGACAGCCAGCACCGGCTCGAAACCGTCAAGGACGCCGAAGACTATCTGGCCCGGCTGCGCGACTACGCCCGCGTGCTCGATGAGGAAAGCTCCCGGATCACCCGCGACGCCTCCAGCAGCGTGACCCCGCCCGATTTCGTGATCGAGGGCGCGTTGCGGCAATTGCGGGCGCTGGCGGACCAGCGGCCGGAGGCGGCGCTGATGGTGACCTCGCTGGCGCGGCGCGGCGCGCAATCCCCGGGGATCGGGCCGGAGCGGACCGCCGCGCTCGTAGGCCGGGCCGAAGCGATTATGCGCGAGTTCGTGCTGCCCGCTTACCGCCGCCAGGTCGCCGCGCTCGCCTCGATCCGCCAGGGCGCGTCGCACGAAGCGGGCGTGGGGCGCCTGCCGAACGGGGAGGCCTATTACGCCGCGGCGCTGCGGGCCTGGACCACCACCGATCTGAGCCCCGATCAGGTCCACGCGATGGGCCTGCGCCTGGTGCGCAGCCTGAACGGGGAGATGGAGGCGCTGCTCACGCGCGAAGGCGTTCCGCCGGGGCCCCTGGCGCAGCGCATGGCCGCGATCTCCAAACGTCCCGACCAGCTCTATCCCAATACCGACGCCGGCAAGGGGAGGCTGCTGCGGGACCTGAACGCCCAAGTGGACGCCGTGCGGGCGGTGCTGCCGGGCTATTTCGGGGTGCTGCCCAAGGCCAAGCTCGAGATCAAGCGCGTGCCCGCCTATATCGAGGCCGGCGCGCCGGGGGGCTATTACCAATCCCCGGCCTTGGACGGATCGCGCCCGGGCGCCTATTACATCAATCTGCGCGACACCGCCGAATGGCCCCGCTTCTCCCTGCCGACGCTCACCTATCACGAGGGCGAGCCCGGCCATCATTTCCAGATTGCGGTGGCCCAGGAATCCGGCGCACTGCCGTTCCTGCGCAGCGCGCTCTTGGGCTTTTCCGGCTACCAGGAGGGCTGGGGGCTCTATGCCGAGCAGCTCGCCGACGAGATCGGCATGTACAAACCCGCCCCGCTCGACCGGCTGGGCTATCTCCAATCCATGGCCTTCCGCGCCGCCCGCCTGGTGGTGGATACGGGGCTACACCACAAGGGTTGGAGCCGGGAGCGGGCGATCGATTACATGGTGGAGGCGACGGGGGATCAGCGCTCGGCGATCACCACCGAGGTGGAGCGCTATGCGGTCTGGCCCGGCCAGGCCTGCAGCTACATGGTGGGGCGGGAGACGCTGAACCGGCTGCGCCGGGAGGCGCGCGAGGCCCTCGGCGCGCGGTTCGACATCAAGGCCTTCCATGACGTGGTGCTGACCAATGGGGCGACGCCGCTGGCTGTACTGGACCGGATCGTGAAGGCCTGGATCGCCGATCAGCGGAAGGCGGGGTAGCGCCATGGCCGCCGCCCGGCTCTTTCGCGCGCTCCTGGCCGCAGCCCTTCTGGGCGCAGGCGCCGCCGCCTGCGCGCGCAGCGAGCCCGCCGCGCCCACAACCGCCTTTTCCGGCCTGGTCGAGGACGCCGCGCGGGACCTGCTGGCGGGCGAACCGGAACGCGCCGCCGCCCTCGGCATAGGCGCCGCCGGCCCCTGGCGACTCAACGACCGCTCCAGCATCGCCGGCGAGATCGAGCGCACCGCCGCGCTGCGTCGGCTCGCCCAGGCGCGCGGCGTCACGGCGCAGACGCTGCCGCGCGCCGACCGCCTCGTGCACGCCGCGCTGATGCACCATTTCACCGTCGCCGCCGCCGGCGCGGAGTTCCCGTTCGGCCGCTTCTCGCCGCTCTCGGGCTTTTCACCTTATGTCCTCAATCCGGTGGACGCCGCCTTCGTGACCTTGCCCGCGCTGTTCGAGGCCATGCCCGCGCCGGGCGGGGCGGACCTGCGCGCCTTTGGCGCCCGGCTGCAGGCGGTGGCCCCCGCGCTCGACGCCGAGACCGCCCGCGCCCGCGCGGACGCCGCCGCCGGGATCGTCGCGCCGCTCAGCGTGCTGGACGCGGCCGCCGCGCGACTTTCGCAATTCATCGACACCCCGCCCGCCGACTGGCCCTATCTCGAGCCGCTGCGCGCGCGCATCGCCGCCACCGCGCCCGGCAGCGGCGACCATGCGCAAGCCCGCGCCGCCTTCGCGGAGGCCGAAGCGGCGGCCGCTGCTTCGATTCTGCCGGCCTATCGCCGCGCCGCTCTTGCGGTCGCGGAGATGCGCGCGCGCGCCGGGGCGGAGCCGGGCGTCTGGCGGCTGAAGGACGGCCCAGCCTATTACGCCGCCGCCCTGGCCTACGCCACCCAGCCGGGCGAGACCGCCGATAGCCTCCACAAGGCGGGCCTGCGCCGCATCCGCCAGGTCAGCGACGAGATGGACATGATGCTGCGCGCCCAGGGGCTGACCCAGGGCGGCGTCGGCGAGCGGATGGCCGCGCTCAACCCCGAGCCCCGCCCGCCCGCGCCGGACGCCCCAAAAGCCGCCGCGGAAAACGCGCCGGACACTGCGCCGCAAACCACGCCAAAACCCGCTCCAGAAAACGCTCCAGAACCCCTCCCAGACCCCGCCCCGAACGCGGCGCTGGAGCGCTTCACCGCCCTGGTGCGCCAGCAGGAGGCGCGCTCGCCCAAATGGCTGCAGAGCCCGGGCGGCAAGCTCGCGATCCGGACCTCGGGCTTCGGGGCGGCGCTGCGCTACACGCCCGCCCCGCTGGACGGCTCGGGCCCCGGCGTGCTCTGGGCCGATCCCGAGCGCTTGGGCCGGCTGCCGCGCCACGATTTCCTGCCGCTGGCCAATGCGTTCGCTTTTCCGGGCCGCCATGTGCAGGCGGAGAAGAACCGCACCCACGCGGGACCGCTTGTGCTGCGCCTGCTGGCCGCGCCGGCCTTCACCGAGGGCTGGGCCCTTTACGCGCTGACGCTCGGCGAGGAGATGGGCGTGTACGAGGGCGATCCCTCGGGCCGGCTCGGGGCGCTGCATGCGCACTTGCGGGCGGCCGCCCGGCTCGTGGCCGATACCGGCGTGCACGCCAAGCGTTGGACCCGCGAGGAGGCCAGAGCGTTCCTCAGCGGCGCGACCGGGGACGGGCCCGCCGCCATCGACGCCGAGCTAGACGCGATCGCCGCCGCCCCCGGCCGGGCCTGCAGCGGCGAGTTCGGCCGCGCCGAGATCATGCGCCTGCGCGACGCCGCGCGCGCGCGGCTGGGGACGCGCTTTACGATCGGGGCCTTCCACGCCGTGCTGCTGGGGGCCGGCGCGCCCCCACCCGCGGTGCTCGAGGGGCTGATCGGAGAATGGGCCCGAAGCGGGCGCCCGCCGGCGCCGGCGGCGCGCCCGGAAGGCAGCTGAGCGCCCGAGTTCGGCCCGATTTCCGGCGCGCGGGCGCCTGAAACGGGGCGCAGAGCGGAGGCCAAGCTGAGGGTGAGGGTAAGGCAGGGGGAGAATGCACGATGGGTCGTAAACGCACGCCGCTAGCCGCCATCGCCCTGGCCCTTGCATGCGCGGCCGCGTGCGCAAGCCCGGTACAGACGACGGACGCGCCGCTCCCGGCCCAGGACTTGGCGAAAGCCCCGCCCGCCCCCGTTTACGGCGCAGCCCCTCCCCCCGCGCCACCCCCGCCTCTGGCGCCGCCGCCTCCGGGCGCCGCGCTCACGGAGGCCGCCCAGCCCGACGCTTTGGGCCGCGTCGCAGTGACTGCGTTCTCTAACGACAGGCGTGGCATGGCGCGGCGATCCTTCGCGCCCAACCCGATGCGCGCCTCGCCGCGCGACACCGAGACCTATCCCGACACCTCGCCCAACCCGGTCAAGGCGGCGGCGCAGGAGCCGGTCTCGACCTTTTCGATCGATGTGGACACTGCGTCCTATTCCAACGTCCGCCGCTTCCTGAATGACGGAACCCTGCCCCCGCGCGACGCGGTCCGCGTCGAGGAGCTGCTCAATTATTTCGACTACGACTACCCCCTCCCGAAGGATGCGAAGACACCGTTCCGCGCGCAGGTGGCGATGGCGCCCTCGCCGTGGGGGAAGGGCAAGACGCTGCTCCATATCGGGCTTCAGGGCTATGACGTGGCGCCCGCCCAGCGCCCGCCGCTCAATCTCACCCTGCTGATCGACGTCTCCGGCTCGATGAACCCGCCCGACCGGCTGCCGCTGGCGAAGAAGGTGTTCGAGGGGCTGGTCGGGGACCTGACCGAAAAGGACAAGCTGGCGATCGTGGTCTATGCCGGGGCGGCGGGCGCGGTGCTGGAGCCCACTTCCGGGGCCGATCGCGGCGTGATCCTGGCTGCGCTTAGCCGGCTGCAGGCGGGCGGCTCCACCGCCGGGGGCGAGGGGCTGGCGCTGGCCTACACGCTGGCGGAGCGAAACTTCAACCCGCGCGCCGTGAACCGGGTGATCATCGCGACGGACGGCGACTTCAATGTAGGCGTTTCCGATCCGGCGCGGCTGGAGGATTTCGTGGCCCGCAAGCGCGCCAGCGGCATCTACTTGTCCGTGCTGGGTTTCGGACGCGGCAATTACCAGGACGCCCTGATGCAGAAGCTCGCCCAATCGGGCAATGGCGCGGCCGCCTATATCGACACGCTGAACGAGGGCCGCAAGGTTCTGCACGACCAGATGCAATCGGCGCTGCTCCCGATCGCGGACGATGTGAAGATCCAGGTGGAGTTCAACCCCGCCCGGGTCGCGGAATACCGCCTCATCGGTTACGAAACGCGCGCCCTGAAGCGCGAGGATTTCGCCAATGACCGCGTCGATGCCGGCGAGATCGGCGCGGGCGCAAGCGTCACCGCGCTCTATGAGCTGACTCCGCCCGGGGGCGCCACGCTGTTCGAGCCGCTGCGCTACGGCCCGCAAGGCGCGCCCGCCGCGGCAGGCCCGGAGGGCCAGGAGGTCGCCTTCCTCCGCATCCGATACAAGCGCCCGGGCGCTCAGGACTCGCTGCTGATCGAGCAGCCGATCCAGCCCGCAGCCGCCTACCCCACCCTGGACGCGGCCCCAGAGGCCACCCGCTTCGCCGCGGCGGTGGCGGGCTACGGGCAAGTGCTGCGCGGCGATCCCTATCTCGACAAGGATTTCGGCCTCGACCAGGTGATCGCGATCGCCGCGGCCGCCAAGGGGCAAGACCCCTTCGGCTGGCGCAGCGAATTCGTTCAGCTCGCCCGCGCCGCCAAGACCGCCAAGGCCCTGCCCGACCCTGAAGCCCCGCCCGGCCCGCCGGACCTGCCCCCGCGCCCGCGACCGCGATAGGGGCCCGCCTCAGGCGCTGGCGCGCAAGGCGGCGGGCGCAGGCTCCCGCGCCGGGGCCGGCGCCGGCCTTCCGGCGAGCGCAGGGGCGGCGTCGAAGGGGCCGTTCAGGATGGGACGCAGCGCGGCCAGCAGATCGGCCTCGACCGCCTCGCGGGCGTCGCGCTCCTGTCGCTGATGGACCAGCACGTGCGTGGCGCCCAGGAGGCGCGCCTCCTCCCAGCGTTCATGCCCGGCCAGACGCTCGGCCAGGTTCGCGGTGCGCGACAGGAAGAGCGGCGCAAAGCTCCGCCCCCCCGCCCCCGGCCGCGCGAACGCATACACACCCGGCGCCGCAGCGAATTCCGTCCCAGGCTCGCACGCGGCGAACCGATGCAAACGCCCGCTCGCACCCCTGAAAATCGCTTCCGCCATCACGCGCTCCTTGTTCTGTTTGTGTTCTAGATCGGGCGTGTGTTCTTGTAAAGTTCTATTCACCACGCTCCTGCAGAGGGCCGGCCCAACTGGTTCTGTGGATAAAGCGGCGCATGGAGCGGCTAAGAGATACGCTAAAACGCGCTGGAGATCGCAAAGCGCACCGTGCGGCCCGGCCGGGGGAGCAGGTCCTTCACGAAGGAGGTGTGAACACGCACCTCCTCGTCGCTCAGATTGCGCCCGTCGAGCACAAAGACCAGCCGGTCCGAGCCCCTGACGGGGCGGAAGCTGGCGCGCGCGTTGAACACTTCGGAGCCCTCGGTCGGCGTCTCGAACGCGGCGAGGTGGTCGGCCTCCTCCGTGCGCACCCATTCCACGCGGCCTGCGAACCGGTCGAGGCGGCCCTCGGCGCCCAGCGTCCAGGTGCGCGGCGGGATGCGGGGCAGCGCCCCGCCTTCGTCGAGCTCCCCGCGCACGAGGTCGACGCCCGCGTCGAGCGTCAGCGCATAGCCGTCGCGGTCGAGCAGGTGGGCGTGCGCGGTGGCCTCGCCGCCATAGAGGGAGGCGTCGGCGGGGGTGAAGACGTAGAGCGGCAGCCCGCTTTCCTCCTCGACGACGCCCTCGCTCAGCAGCGCGACGAAATCGTCGAAGCCGGCATGGAAGGCGTTGACCTCGAGGTCGAACGGCCCCGCGCGCCAGCGCAAGGTCGCCTCCACGGTCAGGGCCGTTTCCTTGCCAAGGCCGGGATCGCCGATCTCGTAGCTCGCGGTGGCCAGGTGCGCCCCGTCGGAGAACAATTCCGCATCCGTCGGCGCGCGTTCGGTGCGCGCGAGCGTCAGCCCCGCGAACAGCGCGGGGCGCGGCGTCCAGCCGAGGCCTAACGAGGCGGAGACGAGATCGAACGTGCGCTCTCCGGATACGGCGTTATCCAAGGTCCGGCGATCATAGCGCGCGCCCCCCTCGATCGTGACGCGCCCGAAGCTGCGCTTTTGGACGCCGAAGAGCGCGACCTCCTCGGTTTCGGTCGGGGTAAGGAACGCCTCCTCGCCGATCGCGGAGAGATCCCTGGAGAGCGCGCTCACGCCCCAGAGGCCCCGCCAGCCAGCCCATTCGCGCTGCGCGATCTCGAGGCGGAGTTCGCCGCCCTCGCTCAGGAAACGCGTGCCGATCTCGCCGCTGGGTTCGAGCTCCGCATGGGCGTAATCGACGAGCGCGAGCGACAGGCGCGGCGCCTCGAAGGGCCCGAAGCCTGCCTTCAGCCCGGCATGCAGCTCCACGCGGGTCTCCTCCATATCGATGCGGGGGCCTGCATAGAGGGCGGGCTCCTCCTGGCTTCCGGGCTCTCCTTCCTCCTCCCCCGCTTCGGGAATGCCGTAGAGCGCTTCGAAACGTTTCAAGGAAGCGCCAAAAAAGCCCCAATCGCCATAGGCGGAGGCGGAAACGGCGCCGGCCTCGGCCTGCGAAAAGCTGTTGGGCGCGGTGTCGCGCGCCGCCTCCGCGTCGGGATCGGCGGCGCGGCGGGCGGGCGAGGCGGCGTAGCCCGGGATCTCGTAATCGCCCGCATCGCGCACGAAACCGTCAATCCGCAGGGCCGCCTTCTCGCCCGCGTAGGAAAGTGCGGCGGCGGCTTCGGCGCGGTCGAGCCCGGAGGCGATCCCGCCCACCGCCTGCCCCGAAAACGGCCCCTCGGAGGCTTCCGGCGCGCGCTCGCGGATGCGACCGTCCAGCACGTTCACCACGCCCCCCACCGCATTGCCGCCATAGGCGAGCGCGGCGGGTCCGCGCAGCACCTCCACGGCTTGCGCCTCCAGGCCCTCCACGGTGAGGCCATGGTCGGGGCTGACGGCGGACGCGTCGATCTGGCCGAGGCCGTTGGTCAGGATGCGGATGCGGTCCTCGCCCAGGCCCCGGATCACCGGACGGCTGGCGCCGGCGCCGAAGAAAGTGCTGGAGACGCCGGGGGTCCGGTCCAGCGTCTCGCCGAGGCCCGAGCCCAGGGTCTCGACCAGTTCGGCCCGCTCGATCCGGGCGGCGCCCTGCAAGATCTCGCCCGAGCGGCTGTCGAACGGGGTGGCGACCACCACGATCTCGTCCTCGCCCGCCCCCTGCCTGGCCCCGCTCGTGCCGCCGACTTGCGCATACGCCGCGCCCGCGCCTGCCGCCGCCATGGCGGCGAACCCGATCATACGCCACATGAGAGAACATCCCCGTTCAGACGGGCAAGTGTTATAGTATAACATAATAGGCGGCAAACGCTTTCCGCTTTTCCTGTGCAGCGAACCTTGCGATCATCGATCATGGAAAAAATTTCAGCTCTCGCGCCGTCCGATCGCGCAGCCCACGTCGCCGCCGCCGAGGCGCGGTGCGCGCGCGCGGGCGAAACGCTGACGCCGCTGCGCCGGCGCGTGCTGACGCTGCTGCTCGACCAGGAGGGGCCGGCGAAGGCCTATGATCTGCTGGACGGGCTGAAGGGCGAGCACGGCGCGGCCAAGCCCCCCACCATCTATCGCGCGCTCGAATTCCTGGTCCGCCTCGGGCTTGCGCACCGGATCGAGAGCAAGAACGCGTTCGTCGCCTGCGATATCGGCGCGTGCGCGCGCTCGACGATCTTCCTCTTGTGCGAGCAGTGCGGGGCCGCCAGCGAGGCCGACGCCGGCCATGCTTTGGAGGATGTAGCGCAGGCGGCCAAGCGCGCCGGGTTCGAGCTGCGCCGCACGATGCTCGAGGCCAGCGGCTTGTGCGCAACCTGCCGGCGGGCGGCGTGAACGCGCCGATCGAGATCTATCGCGGCGCCCTGGCGGAAGACGAAGCGCCCAAGCGCGGGGGGACGAGCGCGTTCGCGCTGTGCAAGACCTTCGAGGGCCTCGCCCTTTTCGCCGCCGCCCTCGATCTGCCGCGCGCCTTCTCCGCGCAGGCCACGGGGACGCTTCAGCTCGACACGCTTCACCTGCGCCATCAGGGCCCCCTGGACGCCGGCGGGCGCATGCGTGTGCACGCCGGCGTGCTCGACATCGAAGACCACGCCGCGACGGTGCGCGCGGAACTGGATCTGGAGGGCCACGGCCCGGCGGCGGCCCTGCGCCTGCGGCTGATCCACGCCCCGGCGCGCGGCGGCGGGGCCCCTTTCGCCTGGCCGGCGCGGGCGCGGGCGCGCCTGGAGGCGCTGCGCCTGACGCCCGACCCCGCCTCGCCCGCCTTCGCGCTGGCGCCCGACTTCACCCCCGCCCCGGACGTCAATAGCGAGGCCGCGACCCGGCTGGGGCTCGCCCTGGTCGGACGGGGGGCGTTCACGGCGGAGGAATGCTGCGTGTTCGCCCGCGTGCGCCCCGACGCGCTGCTCGCCCGCATGGCGCACGCAGAGCTTCCCGCGCGGGACGCCGCCTTAGAGCAGCGCCTGGCGATACGGCTCTGGCCCCGCGCGGGCGATCTCTACGAGGTGCGCGCGGGCCGTGCGGTTGTCGAGGGCGGTCTCCTGCGCGTCGTCCATTGGATGCTCGACCCCCAAAGCGGCCGGGCCTGGGCGAGCGCGGACGCGGTCTTTCCCGCCCCCTCAAGCCCCGCAGAAACCGACCCCACCCCGACGCCCGGCCTTCTCGTATAGAGCGGTTCTCGTCCGAAAACCGCGTAACACTTTTCGGGAAACGGTCTATGACCGCCGACGGGCGGTTGGCGGCGCGGCGTGGAAGGCGGCCAGCGCCGGCAGCACGGTCTCGCGGAAGCGGCGCCCGCTGAACAGCCCGTAATGGCCCGCGCCCTCGAGCACGAGCAGGCGCTTGCGCTCGGGGCTCAAACGCACGGCGAGGTCGAGCGCGGCGCGGGTCTGGCCGAGGCCGGTGATGTCGTCGCGCTCGCCCTCCACCGCCATAAGGGGCGTCGCCTCGATGGCGCCGAGATCGACGCGCCGCCCGCGTGCGGAGAAGCGGCCGTTCGCGAGCTCGTTGTTGCGGAACACCTTGACGACGGTCTGCAGGTAGAATTCGGCCGTCAGGTCCATCACGCTAAGGAACTCACCATAGAAGCTGTCGATCTTTTCGGCGGACTCAAACTCGCCCTCCGCGAAATGGCGCACCGCGTCGCGCGCCGATTTCTGGTGCCGCTCCGGGTTCATGGCGAGGAAAGCCGTCAATTGCAGGAAACCGGGATAGACCGGGCGGTGGGCCCCGGGATACCGGCCGGGGACCATGCTGATCAGGGTGTCGCTGAACCAGTCCTCGCTGCGCGCGCTGGCGAGTTCGTTGACGTCGGTGGGCGAGCGGCCGGTGTCGATCGGGGCGCCCATGATGGTGAGCGAGCGCGGGGGCGGGGCGTCGGGGTCCGCGCCCGCCTCCAGGAGCGCCACCGCCGCGGTCGCGGGAACCCCCGCCTGGCAGATGGCGAGCACGTGGACCTCCGGCCCCAGACGGCGGAAATAGGCGGTGAGCTGATCAATATAATCGTCGAGGTCGAACCCGCCCTCGCTCAGCGGCACGTCGCGCGCATTGGCCCAATCGGTGATGTGGACGGTGTAATGGGGCAGAAGGTCCCGCACCGTTTCGCGCAGCAGCGTCGCGTAATGGCCGGCCATGGGCGCAACGAGCAGGATCGAGGGCGTGGGCTCCTTCCGCTCCGGCAGATCAAACTTCAACAGCCGGCAGAAGGGCGCGGTTTCGAGCACGGTCTCGCGCACCGGCTCCTCCCCGCGCGCGGTCTTGACGCTTGTAATGCCGAAGGCGGGCTTCTCGTGGGCGGCGGTGACGCGGCTTAGGAGTTTGAACATCGCCGATTGGGTGCGCCTGAGCTGCAACAATCGCGGCGCAAGCGACGTCAGCGCCTCGGGCGGCGCAAACACCCGGTCGTCCAGCACCGTCGACATAAGCGAGAGGGGCTGCGACGCGCCCGCCCAGGCGCGCGCCCAGGCGTCCACCCAATCATAGGCGTTGAACGGGTTCGCCGGTTTGACGGCCATCGGCTTATCCTTCGGGCTGCGGGAGGATTTGGGAAGTAAGGGGACGGGCGGCGGCGAAGGCCAGCGCGTGGCGCGCCATGATCCATTCCTCGTCGGCCTTCAGGATCAGGGTCTGAAATGGTTTCAGGTGCGCAAGGCGGGCCGTAATGTCAGCGCGCATCTGCGCGTCATTGGCGCCGATGCCTCCGGTGAAGACGAGCGCGTCGAGGCCCCCGAGCGAGGCGGTCAGCGCCGCCACGGCCGCGGCCGTGCGGTCCACGAAATAGTCGAGCGCGAAGCGCGCGGCGGGGTCGGCGGACGCGCGCAGCACGCGGACGTCCCCGCTCAGGCCGGACAAGCCCTTCAGCCCCGCACCTTTGTAAAGCAGCTGCTCGGCCCCCTCGATCCCCAACTCCCGCACGAGGAAGAGCACCGCGCCGGGGTCGATCGCGCCGGGACGCGAGCCCATCGGCACACCATCGAGCGCGGTCATGCTCATGGTCGTTGCGATGCTGACGCCCGCCTGCAGCGCGCATAGGCTCGCCCCGCCGCCCAAATGGGCCGCTATCACGCGGCCCCCGGCCAAGTCTGGATGCTCCTCTGTCAAGCGATGGCGCACCCATTCGTAGGAGAGGCCGTGGAAGCCGTAGCGGCGCACGCCGCGCGCGAAATAGGCCTCCGGCAAGGCGAAGCTTTGCGCCATCCTGCCCATCGTCGCGTGGAAGGCGGTATCGAAGCACCCGACATGGGCGGCGTGCCGGTAGGTGTCGCGCAGCGCACGCACGGCGGCGAGGTTGGCGGGCTGGTGCAGGGGCGCGAGCGGGCTGAGTGCATCAAGTTCGCCGAGCACGGCGTCGTCGACCGCGACAGGGGCGGTGAAGCGGGCGCCGCCGTGCACGATGCGATGCGCCACCGCCCGTACGCTCCAGTCCCCGCCGCGCGCCGCGAGCCAATCCTGCAACACCCCGATTGCAGCCTCGAGGTCTTGGGCTTCAACGGCCACATCCGGCTCGCCCTCCACCGATAGGGCGCTATCGGCCCCGATCGGCGCGATCTCGCCGCGGGCTTTGCACGCAAGATCGGGTGCGCTTTCGAACACACCGTATTTAAGGCTCGAGGACCCGGCGTTGACGGTGAGGATCGCCTCAATCATCCGTATGCCCCTTTTCCTGGTTACGCGTGCGCTCCGGTCAGTTACGGGTCCTTGCGTCGGCGAGGATCACGGCGACCGCGCACGATGTCAGCCGGGTGCGGGCGCTGTCGGCGCGACTCGTCAGGATGATCGGAAGGCGCGCCCCCAGAACGGTGGCGGCGGCTTCCGCATCGCCCATGAAGGTCAATTGCTTGGCCAGCATGTTTCCGGCTTCGAGGTTGGGAACCAGCAGGATGTCGGGATCGCCCGCCACGGTGGAGACGATGCCTTTCTCCCGCGCGGCGGCGGCCGAGACCGCGTTGTCGAAGGCGAGCGGCCCGTCCACGAGGCAATCTCCCAATTGGCCGCGCTCGGCCATTTTCGCGAGACAAGCGGCGTCGATCGTGGCCGGCATGTCGGGATTGACGGTTTCGACAGCGGCGAGCGCGGCGACCTTGGCGGGCGCGCCTGCGGCCGGCGCATCGGGCGCGCGCAGCGCCGCCACCAGATCGACGGCGTTGCGCACGATATCGGCCTTATGCGCCAAGGTCGGGGCGATGTTGACCGCGCCGTCGGTGACCATGAAGGGCTTGTGGTAGTCCGGATCGTCGAACAGATAAGCGTGCGAGAGCCTGCGTTCGCCGCGCACCTTCGGGTTTTCGAGCACCGCGCGCAGCAATTCGTCCGTATGCAGAGAGCCCTTCATCAGCGCCCCGGCCTCTCCAGCCGCGGCCATCGCGCACGCAGCCTCGGCCGCGGCGTGGCTGTGTTCGGCGTCGGCGAGGCGCCAGCCCGAAATGTCGATCCCCGCTTCTTTCGCGGCTTTCTCGATGCGCGCCTTGGGCCCAACCAGAACGGGCGTAATCAAGCCGGCTTGGGCCGCCTCCGCCGCGGCCGCGAGCGCGCTGGCGGAGACCGGATGGACCACCGCCACAACCAGGCCGGGCAAGGCCCGGGCGCGCGCGATCACGGTGTCGGCATGGCGCGGTTTGGGGGCGGCTGCAGGATCAGGGGGGTTCACCATCGCCAATTCACCGTGAATGCGCCGAATTGCTGGGGATCGTCCTGGGTCTCGTATTCGGGCGAGCGTACGACATAGGTGTAGGCCAGCGCCGCGGGCCCGCGCTGCACCACCAGCCCCGCCTGCAGATCGCCCACCACCCAAGTGTGATCGACGCGCGCGCTGTCGCGGAACGTATTGCCGTCAAGAAACAGATCCCGCGCCACCAGCCGCGCATAGAAGCCCGCAAAGCCATAGGCGCGGATCCCCGGTTCGGCGCGCGCGAGCCCGGCCCCAGACAGCGACGGGCGGATGCGGGGGGGGCCGAAATCGTTGGAGAGCCCCGAACCGAGGCGCAGCGATCCTCCCGCTTTGGCCTCGGTCCGCAACGTGCCGAGCGAGACCCCGACATTGGGCGAGAAATCGGCCTGCATCGCGCCGGAAGACTTTGTCAGAGGGTAGCGCCAGCGGCGATCGAGATCGACGGCGAATGCAACTTCGTCTTTCAGCTGGCTGTCCCAGCCCTTGGGATCGCCCGCCCCGATCAAAGCGTGAAAATTGCTCTGCAGCCATTCCCCGCCCGCGCTCGGGCCCACAAGGCCCACCGTGAGGTCCACGGAGCGGATCTCGTTGTCGCGCTCCATCACGAAGCTGTTTTGCAGATAGAGAAAGCCCGCATACGGGTGCTGGTCCGGGGGGGCTATGGGGGCTTCGATGTCTTCGGGGGTGTAGATCAGGTGGCCGAGCGCCACGCCGTAACTTTGCGGCTGCATGCCGTTCAGCGCCTGCAGATTGCGGCCGAGCCACCGCACGAGGCTCGGGGCGTCGGAATAGGCGCCGCGCAGATTGAGTTGGATGCCGTTGGAATAATTGCGGTCCGACCCGCTGGCGAACGCGTCGTTCTCCAGGATCACGCCGAAGGAGCCCTCGCGCGGGGGAAAGCGTTTCCCGTCCGGGTCCGCCGCGCGCGCAGCGCCGGAGGAAACGCATAGCCCGACCGCCAACGCGCCGAGCAGGAAAGGCGTGCGCGCGGGGCTCACGGCTTCATCGTCAAGGCGGCCGACTTCTCCCCCGCCTCCGCCTCGGCCTCGGCCTCGGCCTGCGCCGACCAGCCCCCGCCGAGCGCCTTGTACAGCGCCACCAGCGCGACCGCGGCGTCAGACTGGGCGCGCGCGTTTTGGGCCTCGGCGTTGCGCAACAGGCGCTCGGAATCGAGCAGATCCGCCAGCGCGATGTCGCCCGCATCGAAGCGCTGCGAGGCAAAGCCATAAGAGCGCTGGAAGGCGGCGCGGGCGTTCTTGCGGCGGGCGGCGGTCTCCACGGCGTGGCGATAATCGCTGAGCGCGCGCTCGGCGTCCTCCAGCGCTTCGAGCACGGCGGCTTCGTATTCGAGCGCGGCCTGTTGTTCGCGCGCGCGCGCGCCGCGCACCTCGGCGCGGATGCGCCCGCCGTCAAACACGCGCCACGAGATGAACGGCGCGACCGACCATTCATTGCTGCTGGAGCTAAACAAGTTGTACTTGTCCAGCGCCTCGAAGCCGCCGCTCGCGGAGATCGAGAGTTTGGGGAAATATTCCGCCACCGCCCCGCCCACTTCGGCGGTGCGGGCGGCGAGGCGGCGTTCGGCGGCGCGGACGTCGGGCCTGCGTCGCAACACATCGGCGCGTTCCCCGATCGGCAAGGCCATCAGCGTCGCTTCCGGGCCTTCGCTCGCGGCCAGAGGCAATTCGCTTTCCGGCAACCGGCCGAGCAACACCCCGAGCGCCAGGGCCGAACCCCGCGCCCGGCCCTCCAGACTTGGCAGCGCGGCGTCGGCGTCGGCGTATTCGGCGCTGGCGGCTTCGAGTTCGGCGGGCGCGAGATCGCCCAGTTCGACGCGGGCGCGGGTGATGTCGAGGGTGGCGCGCAGGGTCTCGACCGAGGCCTTCTGCGCCTTCAACTCAAGTTGGGCGCCGCGCAGTTCGAAATAGGTGCGCGCGACTTCGCCGGCGATGCGGATGCGCACGCCGCGGGCCTCCTCCTGCTCGGCCTGCACGCGCGCCTGGGCGGCCTGGATGTCGCGGCGGACACCGCCGAACAGGTCGAGCTCCCAGGAGGCGTCAAAGCCCACCTCGCGGATCGTCTGGTCCCGCTCGACGCCGGGGATGGAGCCGATCGGCAGCGCGCCGTTTTCGCTCTGGCGACGCCGCGTCACCCCACCGGAGGCGTCCAAAGTCGGGGCGCGTCCGCCATTGGCGGCGTCCCGCGCGGCGCGGGCCTCCGCGATCCGGGCTTCGGCCTGGCGCACATCGAGGTTTTGCTCGAGCGCGGCCTCAATGAGGCGGTTGAGTGTGGGATCGCCCAGCGTGCGCCACCAGGTGGAGAGTTGGGCGGCCTCCGTGGGCGCGGGCGCGGTGCGGGCCCAGCCCGACCCGATCTCGAGCGCGGGCGGGCCTTTGTAGTCCGGGCCTACCGCGCAGCCCGCGAGCAGAGCGGCGGCGGGTAATGCGGCGGCGAACGCGCGCAGGCCGCCGCCTTCGGATTTCTCAGCAGACGAATTCCCTGACATGGCGCCTCGCTTATTGCAGTTTGCTGCGGACGAAGAGGGAGGCCGAAAGCAGCGTGACCACCGCGATCACTGCCAGCGGCCAGACATTGGCGAGCAGATCCGGCAGCGGCAGCGCCTTCAAGAAGCTGCCCTGCAGGATGATCAGGAAGTGCTTCAGCGGGATGCCCTCGGAAACCCAACGCAGCCATTCCGGGATGTTCTCGACCGGCGTGGCGAAGCCGGACATGAGGATCATCGGCACCGTCACCGCGAACGCGCCGAGGATCGCCTGCTGCTGGGTGGAGCAGACCGAAGAGATCGTCAGTCCGATGCCCACCACAGAAAGAATGAACAAAACCAGCGAGCCAAACAGGGCGAGGAAAGACCCGGTGAACGGGGTCCCGAAGACCAACATCACGATCGAGATCATGGCCAGGCCCAACACCGATCCGATCAGCAAGGCCGGCAAGGTCTTGGCGACGATGATTTCGCTGGGCGAGGTGGGCGAGACGAGCAATTGATCGAACGTCCCCAATTCCCGTTCCCGCGCGATCGAAAGGGAGGTGACCGTCAGCGCCACGAACGTGACAAGCACGCCCGCAAGGCTTGGCGTTATGAACCACCGGTACAACAAATTAGGATTGAACCAGTTCCTCACTTCGGCGTCGCTTTCGCGCGGCGTCCCCGACAGTTCGGCGCCCAAGGTCGCGGCGATCGAACTGAGATAGCCCTGTGTGATCTGGCCGGCGTTGGCGCGCCGCCCGTCGATAATAAGTTGGGCGGTGGCGGGGCGGTTTGCGGCGATATCGCTGGAGAACGTCTGGGGGATGTCGATCACGGCGATCACCTCCCCGCTGTCGATCATCTCGTTCAGGGCGCGCGCGTCGCGCACCATCACGATGTCCTTCACGAAACCCGCCCCGTCGATGCGCGAGATGAGTTCCTGCGACCAGCGCCCCTCGTCGCGATTATAAACCGCGATATCGACATTGCGGACCTCAAGCGTGCCCGCGAACGGGAACACCAGAAGCTGGATCAGGGGCGGCACGATCAGGATGGTGCGGCTCTTGGGATCGCGCAGGACGCTGAGCAATTCCTTGACGATCTGGGCCATCAGGCGGGTGGAGAACAGGCGCATGGGGTTCAGACATCCAGGCTTTTGGGTGTGCGGGCGCGCGAGATGCTGAGGAAGACCGCGCCGATGCCGGCCATCGCGGCCATGTTGGGCAGGATCAGCGCCCAGACATCCCCCGCCAGAAAGATCGTCTGCAGCGAGGACACAAAATAGCGCGCCGGTACGGCATGGGCGACCACCTGCAACGGCGCGGGCATCGAGGCGATCTCGAACAGAAAGCCCGAGAGCAGGAACGCCGGCAAAAGGCCCGAAAACAGCGCGGCCTGCGCGGCGATGAATTGGTTGCGCGCCAGCGCCGAGATCAGCAAACCCTGGCCCAAGGCCGGCAGCAGGAACACCGCCGATGTCAGGATCAGCGCAAACCAGGAGCCCCGCAGCGGCACCCCAAGCACCACAGTCGCCACCAGCCCCGCACCGATGCACGCGATAAGCCCCAGGGCGAAATAAGGCAGCAGCTTGCCCAGCAGGATCTCGGTGACCCCGGCGGGCGTGGCCATCAGCGCCTCCATCGTGCCCCGCTCCCACTCGCGCGCCACCACCAAGGCCGTCAGCAGCGTGCCCACGATCGTCATGACGATGGCGATGGCGCCGGGAATGAAGACGCGCCGGCTGTCGAGTTCGGGGTTGAACCAGAAGCGCGGCGTGAAGGAGACCCGCGCCGGGCGCGCCTCCTCGCCGTCCGCGCGCCACAGCGACACCACACCCTCCGCATACGAGGCGATGAAGCTCGCCGTGTTGGGCTGGGAGCCGTCGGTGACGATCTGGACCAGGGGTTCGGAGCCGCCGCGCTGCAACCGTTCGTCGAAATCGGAGGGGATCACCACGAAGCCGCGCACCCGCCCCGCCACGAGATCGTCCCCAGCGGCGCGGCGATCGCGCTCCGGCCGCACGGCGAAATAGCGCGAGCCCGAAAACGCCGCCGCGAGCGATTGCGCCTGCGCGGACTCAGTCTCCAACACCACGCCGAACGGGGCCTGGCGCAAATCCAAAGACACCGCGAACGCGAACAGAAACAGCAACACGACCGGCAGCACGAACGCGATCAAGATCGCGGAGGGATCGCGCACGACCTGCAGGCTTTCCTTGCGCATCAAAGCGGTGAGCCGGCGCAGACTGAGGCGGCTTGACGCAGAGGGCGGGGGAGGCGCGCTCATGTCAGGCTCCCGCCTTCGCGGGCTCGGCGTCGGCGCCCTCCACTAGGCGGATGAAGGCGTCCTCCATGGTCGGATTGTCCTTCTCGTCGCGGGTGACTTGGCGCTTCAACTCGTCGGGCGTGCCGAGCGCGATCACCTTGGCCCGGTACATGAGCGCCACGCGGTCGCAATATTCGGCTTCGTCCATGAAGTGCGTGGTGACCATGATCGTCACCTTCTTGCGGGCGAGGCCGTTAATGTGGGTCCAGAACTCACGGCGCGTCAGCGGGTCGACGCCGGAGGTGGGCTCGTCGAGGAACAGGATCGCCGGCCGGTGCATCAGCGCGCACGCCATGGCCAGACGTTGGCGGTAGCCCAGCGGCAGATCGCCGGGCGATGCGTCGAGATATTTCTCCAATTGAAGCGTTTGGATCATCTCCTCGATGCGCTCGGCGCGCTCGGCGCCTTCAAGCCCGTAGACGCCGGAATAGAATGTCAGGTTCTGGCGTACCGACAAAAGTCCGTACAAGGAAAATTTCTGCGCCATGTAGCCGAGTTGGGCCTTGATGGCGTTTTGCGCGGTGCGCAGATCGTGGCCCACCACGCGCGCCTCTCCGCCGCTGGGCTTCAAGAGCCCGCACAGCATCTTGAACGTGGTGGACTTGCCCGCCCCGTTGGGACCTAAAAGCCCGAAAATCTCGCCCTTGGCCACGTCGAAGCTGACGCTGTCAGTGGCCACGAAATCGCCGAAGCGGCGTGTCAGATCCCGGCACGAGACCGTGACGTCGACGTCGAGGGTGGTTTCCTCCATACGCTCGGCGATCGCCGACACCCCGCCCGGGCCCCCGCCCAGGAGATCGACGAACGCGTCTTCGAAGCGCGCCGGCGCCGGCGTCAATTCCCCGCCCACTTTTTGCGCCAGGCCCTTGATCTCGCCGGCATCGGCATCCTTGCGAAGCACCACCCGCACCGCATCGCCCTGGATCACCCCGTCGCACACGGTGGAGAGCTGCAGCGCCGAGGACAGCACCTGCCGGCGATCCTCCTTGGCCCCGCCAATCTTGAAGCTGCGGTCGGCGAGCTTGGCGGTCAGATCCCCGGGCGGCCCGTCATAGAGAACCTGACCTTCGTTCAGCAGGAGCACGCTCTCGCACCGCTCGGCCTCGTCGAGATAGGCCGTGGACCAGAGCACCGCCATGCCGTCCGCGATCAGATCATGGACCATGCGCCAGAGGTCCTGGCGGCTGACCGGGTCCACGCCCACGCCCGGTTCGTCCAGAAGCAGCACGTCGGGCTCGCCCATAAGCGCGCAGGCCAGCCCCAGCTTCTGCTTCATGCCCCCGGACAATTTGCCCGCCAGACGCGTGGTGAACGGCGCGAGCTTGGTGAAGTCGAGCAGGCGATCGAAGATTTCTTTTTGCCGCCCGGCCTCGATGCTGCGCAATTCGGCGTAAAGCGCCATGTTCTCCTGGACGCTCAGGTCCTCGTAGAGGCCGAAGCGCTGGGGCATGTAACCGATCCGGGTGTGGATGTCGGTGGTCTTGTCGGTGACGTCGAGCCCGGCGACGATCGCGCGGCCCTCGCTGGGCGCCATCAGGCCGGCCATGATGCGCATGAGCGTCGTCTTTCCCGCTCCGTCGGGTCCGACGAGGCCGGTGAGCCTGCCCGATTGGACCCGGGCGTTGATCCCGGCCAGCGCGGTCACCGAGCCGAAGCGCTTGACCACCCCGTCCAGGAGAACCGCCGCGTTATCCCCCGCGGGCGGGGGCGGCTTGACCGGGTCCGGGGCGAGTTCGGCGGCGGTCACGGACCGGCCTGTTGCGCGGCCTGCTGGCCGGCCCGCTGGGCGGCGAGCACGTCCACCGTCACCGGCATGCCCTGGCGCAGGCCGGCATCGGCGTCTCCCACCACGACCCGCAACCGGTAGACAAGATCGGTGCGCAGGTCCGATGTCTCGACCGAGCGCGGCGTGAATTCCGCGCGCGGCGAAATGAAGCCCACCTGCCCGCGATAGACCTTGTCGGAGGAATCCGTGCGCACCTCGACGCGGGCGCCGGGGGCGACCCGGCCCAATTCCTCTTCGCTGACATAGGCGCGCACATAAACCGGATCGCGCAGCGACAGGGTGTACACGCTCGCGCCGGCGCTCAACATGCTGCCCTGCTCGCGCACGCGCGACAGGACGATGCCGTCGGCCGGGGCCAGGAGGCGCGCGTCGTCGAGCGCGGTCTGCGCCTGGGCGCGCGCCGCCACCGCCGCCGCCAGACGCGCTTCGGCGGCGCTGACATCCTCCTTGCGGGACCCCGCCCGCTGCAGGGACAAGCGCTGGCGCGCCGCTTCGAGCGTCGCAGCGGCGGCGACGCGATCGGCCTCGGCGGCTTCGGCGGTGCGCGCGCTCACCGCGCCGGACTTCGCGAGCGCGCTCTGGCGCTGGGCGTTGGCGGCGGCCTCCTCGAACGCCGCGCTGGCTTCGCGGACCTGCTGGCCGGCCTCGGCGATCTCTTGGGGGCGGTTGCCGCTGCGCAGGCGCGCGAGTTCGGCCTGGGCGGCCTTGACGTCGGCCTCGGCGGCGTCGAGCGCCTCCTGGAAGGGCTCGGTGTCGAGTTCGGCCACCACGTCTCCCTTGGAGACCGCATCCCCCTCGTCGAAGGCGAGCTTGGTGAGCCGGCCCTCGCGCCGGAATGCGAGCTCGACCTCGCGGATGTCCACATTGCCGTAGAGGACCAGCGGACCGTCGGGGTCCTCGCGCAGGGCGAACCACCAAATCCCGACCCCGATCAGCACCGCCCCCGCCGCGAGGCCCAGAATGCGCCCCCGGCTGAGCTTGACCGAAGCCAGTCTTTCACGAACTCCCATGCAAAACCCCCGTCCTCAAAGCCTCTGCGCGACGCCGGCGCGAACCGGGCCAGGGCCATCCCCGACCCTGGGGAAACACGCGCTTGCCGCATGCTGCATGAAATCCATCGCGTTTTGGTCATTACTTGAACGAGCGAATAAGTCAACCGACCAATTCCAGCCCGCCGGAGGCGTCTTGTCCGGCCCCGAAGCCGCCCCAAATGCTGGCGCACACGCCGCCGGGACGGGCGGGGAAGCCAGGGAGCGCCGGCCATGCAGGATTTCACCTATACCGGCCTGCCCGCCCGCGTGGTCTTCGGGGCCGGCGCAACCCGCCGCCTGGCCGAGGAGGCCGAGGCTTTGGGGGTGAGGCGCGCGCTCGTGGTCTGCACGGTCCCGCAAGCTGATCAGGGAAACGCGCTGCTGGAGCAGCTCGACGGCCGCGGGGCGGGCGTGTTCGCGGAGGCGGCGATGCACACCCCCTCCGGCGTGACCGCGAAGGCGCTTGAGGTGTTTAAGAGCGCCGGGGCCGACGGGGTGGTGGCGATCGGGGGCGGCTCGGCGATCGGGCTTTCCAAGGCCATTGCGCTGCGCACCGACGCGCCCCAGATCATCCTGCCCACCACCTATGCCGGCTCGGAGATGACCACGATCCTCGGACAGACCGAGAACGGGCGCAAAACCACGCAGAAAAGCCTGAAAGTATTGCCGGAAACGGTGATCTACGACGTCGACTACACCCTCACCCTGCCGTCCGCTTTGAGCCTCACCAGCGGCATGAACGCCATCGCCCATGCGGTGGAGGCGCTCTATGCGGAGAACGCCAATCCGGTGCTCTCGCTGATGGCGGAGGAAGGCGTATCCGCGCTCGCCAAGGCCCTGCCCCGGATCATGGAGAACCCGAGCGACAAGGAGGCGCGCACGCAGGCGCTCTATGGGGCGTGGCTGTGCGGGGTATGTTTGGGCTCGGGGGGCGTGGCGCTGCACCATAAGCTCTGCCACGTGCTGGGCGGCTCGTTCGACCTGCCCCACGCCGAGACGCACACGGTCGTGCTGCCCCACGCCCTGGCCTATAACGCCCCCGCGGCGGAGCCGGCGATGGCGCGGCTGCGGCGTGCGCTGGGAGCGCCCCGCCCCGCCCAGGCGCTATACGATCTGGCCCAGGCCGGCGGCGCGGCGGTCTCCTTGAAGGCGCTGGGCATGCCCGAGGACGGGGTGGAGCGCGCCGTCGAGATCACGTTCGAGAACCCCTATTGGAACCCCCGCCCCCTCGAGCGCGACGGCGTGCGCGCGCTGCTGCGCGCGGCTTGGGCGGGGGAGCGGCCGGAAGCCTAGGCGGCGCTGGGGCTGGGGCTTGCGCTGGGGCTGGGGCTGGGGCTGGCGCTCGCGGCCGCGGCGCGCCGGGCCGCCAGGCGGGCCTGATAGGCCTCGTCGAGCCGCGCCGGCGTCCAGATCGTCGTGTGATCGAGCGTGACTTCGACTTCCGCGACGCCCGGCAGCGCGAGCAGCCGCTCGCGCGCCTCCGCCAGGAAGATCGCGGCCATCATGCACATCGGGCTCGTGACGCCGAGCTTCACGTCGAGCCGCGCGCCCTCCGGGCGCTCCGCCACCGCGACTTCCATGACGAGCCCCATCTCGTTAAGCCCCGCCGGCGCCCCCGCCACGACGCTGCAGGGATCGACGATGCCGTTCAAGCAGGCCCGCACCGCCTCGATGCTGGGCGCGGTCATGCGGCCTGCTCGAGGCTCTGCTTCACGAGACTCCAGGGCGGAGCGAGCTTCTTGCCTTCGAGGCCATAGACGTCGGCGCGGCAGGCCGCCTTCAGCGCCTCCACGTCCCAGCCATGCAGGCGCGCGACATTGAGGCCCAGAATGCCCCGCTTCATCTCCTCCGTCAGCCGCGGATAGCCCTTGGTGAGCTCCAGGCGCATGAAGGCCTCCACGAAGGGCTGGGGATGCATGCCATTGGCGCCGGTGGCGTAGAGGATCTTGTCATGGCGTCCGGTGGCCAGAAGCGGGCCCAGCATGTCGGAGAACTTGTCCGAAAAATTGAGCGCGAAGCAGGGATTGCTCTCGAGGTTCACCCAGACATTGTCATACTTCTTGAGCAGTGCGGCGGTCTCTTCGGCGAAGGCGTAGCCGCCGTGCACGATCTCGAACTGCAGGTCTGGGAACATCGAGATGACGGAGTCTAAATCGCTCACGTCGAAATGATCGCGCGGCAGCGGCCCGAGCGGCACGGCCTTGTGCACCGCCACCACCTTGATCCCCGCCGCGCGCACGCGCTCGATCAGCGGCAGGACGCGCTTCTCGTCATTAAGGCGCACCGGCACGGCGCGGCCCTCCACCATATCGGCGGGATAGAATTTCACGCCGAGCACATTCGGCCGGTCGCGGAAACTGTCGATCCAGCCTTCCGGGTCGGGATGCGTCCAGGAGAGGTCGGGGTAGATGAACATGCGGTGCGGCAGGCGCTTGGCGATCGCCTCCGCCACCCAGATCGGGGAGGAGCCGTCGCCGAACAGGCCGTACATCGGCACGCCGTGATAGATGGCGACGTCGGTCTGGCTCTCCGCGAACAGGACCTTCTCAAGCAGATCGGGCTGGCGCTTGAACAGGCCGGTGAAGGTCTCGTAATCGAGATGGTAGCGCGGATCGCCGATCGGGTGCAGCACGTCGAAGGCGAAATGGTACGTCATGCGGATCACGTGATGCATGAAGTCCTGCCGGAAATTGTCCGGGCTGAAATTGAAGGCGTGGGCCGTCGCATCGACGACGAAGACATCCTCGATCATTGGGCTTGTCCTTCCGTTTGGCCGGCTTCCAGCATCTCGGCCATCGCCTTCTCCATGAACATCAAATCCTCGACATAGGAGCCGCCCGCGAGCCCCACCCCGCCCTGGCACAGGCCGTCGAGGATCAGCGGAAACCCGCCGGGCACGGCGAGCATGTCGGGCGAGGCGGCGAGCGCTGCGGCGCTGATGGGGTCGTGCAGCGCTTCGCGGGCGAGCATGTGGGTGGGAATACGAAGGCACGCCGCCGTCGCCGCCTTGCGCCGCGCCACCTCCACCGGCGGGTAAGCGCAGAGATCATGGCGGGCGAGGAAGATCAGGTGCCCGCCCTTGTCCACCGCCGCGAAGGCGACGTCCGAACCGAAGCGGCGGGCGACGGCGAGCGCGCGCTCCCCCAGCGCCTGCGCCACATGCAGCAATCGGTCCGCCATGCTTTCCTCCCCGCCGCGACGGCGTCTTATCGGTGTGCGCAAAGCCGCGCGCCGCCGATTTGTAGGACTAAAAGCGAAAGCCGCGCAATCCGGGCCTCGGCGGGCGCGCGATTGATACAGGGCGCGCACGCGCCTATCCAGCCCGCACCAAAGCGGAGATAAAGCCCATGGACCAGACCGGCCCGAGCGAACGCCTCGACGCGCGCGACGCCTGGCGCGTGCCCATCCTGCTTCTGGGCAATGTGCTCGGGGTGATGCTGATCGCGGCCGTCAATCCGGGCCTTGCGGCCATCGCCGACCATTTCCGCCCGAGCGCGCCGAACGCCGACTTTCTCGTGCGCGTCTCCTTGACCCTGCCGGGCGTAGTGATCGCGCTTTGCTCCCCGCTCGCGGGCTTCCTGGCGGACCGCTGGGGCCGGCGGCCGCTGCTCCTGTGGTCGATCGCGCTCTATGGGGCGACGGGGGCGGCCGCGGCGCTTTCCCCGACGATCGAGGCGCTGCTCGCGGCGCGGCTGCTGCAGGGGGTGGCGACGGCCGGGGTGATCAATGCCTGCGCCATGCTGGCGGCGGATTATTTCGCGGGCGCGGCGCGCGAGCGTGTGCTGGGCTGGCAGAGCGCGGCCATCAGCGGCGGGGCGATGGTGTTCCTGCTGCTCTCGGGCGTGCTGGCGGCGGCCGATTGGCGCGCGCCCTTCTGGCTTTATTTCTGGACCGCGGCGGTAGCCTTTGGCGCGGTGGCGTGGCGGATCAACGAGCCGGCGATCGCGCGCCTCCCTGGCGCGGGGCCCCGCCCGGCGCGGCGCTGGCGGCCTTGAGCTTCTGCGGCGCGTGCGGGGCGTTCGCCTATGGCGCACTGCGCCGGCGCTTGGGGGCCGCGGGCGTGTTCGCCCTCGTCTTCGGGACGGGCGCGGCGGGCTGCCTGCTGATCGCGCGCGCGGGCGGCGACTATGGGGTGATCGTGGCGGGGCTCGCCGTGTTCGGCGTCGGCGTTGGGCTGATGATGCCGAGCCTCATCGGGGTGGCGTTCGCCGCGTCCGACGATCTGACGCGCGCCAAGGCGGTGGCGTTCGTCAATACCGGCATCTTCATCGGCGAATCGACCTCGCCCTTCGTCACCGAGCCGATCCGGGCGGGCGTTGGCGCGCCGGGCCTGTTCCTCTACACCGCGGTGCTGCTGGCGCTGCTGACGCTCGCCTTCCTCGCCGCGGCCTTGGGCCGGCGCGCCCGCGCGCGGGCGGCTCAGATCGGGTAGCGGCGCTCCCCGGCCTGGAAGGTCACCCAGCGGAGATCGGTGAATTCCGCGATCGCGGCCTGGCCGCCGAAGCGGCCATAGCCCGAGCCCTTGACGCCGCCGAACGGCATCTGCGCCTCGTCCTGCACGGTGGGGCCGTTGACGTGGCAGATCCCGCTCTCGATCCGGCGCGCGAAGGCCAAGCCGCGCTCGAGATTGCGGGTGAAGACGGCGGCGGCGAGGCCGTACTCGCTGTCATTGGCGACCTTGAGCGCCTCTTCCTCGCCGTCCACCAGGATCAGCGCCTTCACCGGCCCGAACGATTCCTCGCTGTAGAGCCGCATCTCCGGCGTCACGCCCTTTACGACCGTGGCGGGCACGAACACGCCCTCCCCAGGGCCCCCGAGCGCGAGGGAGGCGCCCTTGTCCACGGCGTCCTTGAGCATGTCGCGGAGCTTGTCCGCCGATTTCGCGCTCACCACCGGGCCGATCGTCGTCTGCTGGTCTCCCGGCGCGCCGAGCTTCAGCCCCTTGGCGCGCGCGGCCAGCTTCTCCAGGAACGCGTCCGCGACCTTCCGGTCGACAATCAGCCGCTCGGTGGACATGCAGATCTGGCCGGCATTGAGGAATGCGCCGAAATTCGCGGCGGCCGCGGCGGCGTCCAGGTCGGCGTCGTCCAGCACGACGAAGGGCGCCTTGCCGCCGAGCTCGAGCAGGGAAGGCTTCAGATGGCGCGCCGCGGTCTCCGCGATGATCCGCCCCACGCGCGTCGAGCCCGTGAAATTCACCCGCCGCACCGCCGGATGGCCGATCAAGGCTTCCACGACAGCGCCCGCCTCCGCCGGGGCGTTGGTCACGACATTGACCACCCCGGCCGGGAAACCGGCGTCGACGAAAATCTGGCCGAGCGCGAGGTGCGTCAGCGGGCATTCCTCTGAGGCCTTGAGGATCACTGTATTGCCGAGCGCCAGCGGCATGCCCAGCGCGCGCACGGCGAGGATGATGGGCGCGTTCCACGGCGCGATGCTCAGCACCACGCCGGCCGGCTGGCGGATCGCCATCGCCGTCAGCCCGGGCGTGTCGGAGGGGATGACCTCGCCCTTCAGCGCATAGACCTGGGCGGCCGCCTCGCGCAGCATGTTCTCGGCCAGGTGGACGTTGAAGCCCGCCCAAAGCGTCGTCGCGCCCGTCTCGCGCCCGGCCAGCGCGATGAGATCTCCCGCGCGCGCATGCAGCAGGTCGGCGGCCTTGTTGAGAAGCGCGCGGCGTTCGCCCGGCGCCTTCGCGGCCCAGGCGGGGAAAGCGCGCCCGGCGGCGTCGGCGGCGGCGCGCGCATCCTCGGCGTTGGCGGCGGCGACTTCGCCCACCGTCTCCCCGGTCACGGGATCGATCTTTGCGTACACGCCCGCCCCGCGCACCTGCGCCCCATCGACCAGCATCGTGCCTGAAACGCTCATTTTGGGCCTCCCGACCTCGGTTTCCGGTTTTGTTTCGGAGTGTTCGGTGTGCGGGGCCGCGTTTCGCCCGCGCGTGAGGCGTTCAAGCCATCGCATGCCCGC
The DNA here is from genome assembly GCA_031398975.1 of Alphaproteobacteria bacterium. Lineage (GTDB taxonomy): Bacteria > Pseudomonadota > Alphaproteobacteria > Caulobacterales > Aquidulcibacteraceae > JAKFWI01. The sequence goes on from JANNOI010000041.1 coordinate 135,181, forward strand.
CCTCCGTTTCGTGTCGCCCGCTAGACCGTTTCCCGAAAAGTGTTACGCGGTTTTCGGACGATAAACGGTCTAACTTAAAGTGTAGAGCCTGCTGGCGCACCAGCGCCGGCGGGCGGGTGTTATGTTTTCCACCCTTCGAAACTATCCAGCGCAAAGCCGCGAAGCAAGCTTGGGCGCGCGCCGCCGCCTATTCCTGGAACAGGACGATGGAGGCGACGTCGCGGTCCCCCCAGCCGGCGGCGACGGCCGCGTCCGCGCGCGCGCGCGCCAGCGCGATCATCGCCGCCGAGGCCGGCGCTTCTGCGTAGAGCGTCTCGAACAGCGCAAGCTCCTTCGCGAGCCCCGCGATCGGGAAGCCGACGGCGCTGTCCTGCCCCTTCAGCATCGAAGCCTTGAGCGGCCATTGCTTGTTCGCGGCGAAGCTGTCGCCCACGACATCGACCATGTCGGCGATCGCGAGGCCCTGGCTGCGGCCGTAGCCGAACGCTTCGCTGACGGCGCGCCAATAGAGGCTGAGGATGGAATTGTGGACGATCTTCATCGCCGCGCCCGCGCCCACGGGGCCCACCAGCGTCACCGCACGGCAGAAGCGCTCAAGGCCCGGGCGGGCGGCTTCCACCAGGGCGGGCTCGCCGCCGAGCAGCGCCACGAGGCGGCCCTCGCGGGCGGGCGCGACCGTGCCCAGAACCGGCGCCTCGAGAAAGCGCGCGCCGGCGGCCGCGCTTTCCGCGGCGAGCGCGCGCACGAAGCCGGGCGAGAGCGTCGAGGCGTTGACGAGCAGCGCGCCTTCCCCCCCGGCCGCCAGAAGCCCGTCGGGGCCGCCATAGATGGCGCGGTTTGCGTCTTCTCCCGCCACCAGGGTGATCACGAGATCGCAGGCCCGCGCGAGCGCGGCGGGGGTTTCGGCGAATTCCGCGCCCTCGAGCGGCGCGGCCGCGGGCTTCGACCGGTTCCACAAGAGCGGCGCCGGGCCCGTCTCCTGCAGCCGCGCCGCGATCGCAGCGCCCATCCGCCCATAGCCCGCAATGCCGATCTTCATGCCGCCGCCTCCCGAAGCGTTGTTTTTTTTTGTTCTGCGCCCATCAGGGCGGCGAGCCGCGCGGCCGCCTGATCGAGCGCTTCCGGCGCGACGGCGGCCGCGACGTGGCGGTCGGGCCGCAGGATCAGCGCCTCGCCGCGATGGCGGGCGAAGACGGCCGCGAAGCGCCCATCCGCCGCCGTGACCGCGCCGGCGTCGGCCTCCGCGCCCTCCGGCGCGCCGCTGCGGACGCTCAAGAAGCGCGCGCCCAGCGAGGCCCAGAGCCAGTGGCGCGCGGGCGTGACCGGAGCATCCACGAACACGACCGCAAAGCCTAAGCCGAGCAGCGCGTCCAGCGGCTCCACGCGGCCGCGCGCGTCGCGCACCTGCGGCTGGGGCGCCATGCGGCCGACGAAGGAGGCGCGGTCCTTGCGGGCGGGGGGATCGAGCACGAGGCCCGTGCTATAGCGCTGGCGCGGCACGTATTTCTGCGCCCCGAACCAGGCGCGCACGGCGGGGAAGCGGTTGGCGACCCAAAAGGCTGCGTCGCGCAGCGCCGCGAGCGGGCGCGAGCGCGTCGTCGCGATCCGCCCGATGCGCACCGAGAGCGCGATGATGGCTTTGACGTGGGCGTGGCGTTCGTCGTGATAGGTTTCAAGCAAAGCGGGGCCGGCGCGCCCGTCGAGCACGTGCGCGATCTTCCAGCAGAGATTGGCCGCGTCCTTGCCGCCGGAATTCATGCCCTGCGCACCGAAGGGGGGCATCTGGTGGGCGGAATCGCCCGCAAGGAAAAACCGCCCCGCCGACATGCGCGTCGCGAGCTTCTGGTGGAAGTAGAACACCGCCTTGCGCAGGATCGTGAGCTTGCGGCCGCCCTTGGCGATCATCGCGATGAGCGGCTCGAGGCGCTCGTCCTCGGCCATCTTCTTGGGGTCCTCCCCCGGCAGAAGCATGAATTCATAGCGCCGCCCGCCATGGGGGGCGGGCACGGAATTGCGCGGGCGGGAGGGGTGGCAATAGAAGCGCGAGAAGAGCGCCTGGTCGGGGTCGTTCGCCACATCGAGCACAACGTGGGGCTGGTTGATCGTGCCGCCCTCGACGGCGATGCCGGCGGCGGTGCGCACCACGGAATGGGCGCCGTCCGCGCCGATGACATAGGCCGCGCGCACGCTGTGGCGGCCCCCTTCCGTCTCGAGCTCGGCGATCACGCCGTTGGCGTCGGGCGTAAGCGACGTCACCGCGCAGCCGAACGCGATCCCCACGCTGGGCCAGGTCTCGGCATGGGCCCGCAGCGTCTTCTCCACCGCCGGCTGGAACACGGCCGAGCGGTTGGGGAAGCCATTGGGCGTGATGAAGCCGCGCACCTCCACCAGGGGGAAACCCGCAGGGGCGTAGAACGTCACGCCGACGCCCTGCACGAAATCGCGCTCGAGCGCGGGCGCAGCCCCGACCAGGGCGAACAGGCGGTGGAATTCGTCGTCGACCAGAATGCCCTTGGGGATCATCGAGGTGGTGGCGTTGCGCTCGACCAGCAGCGTGCGCACCCCGTAAAGGCCGAGCAGGTTCGCGCAGGCGAGCCCCGTGGGCCCGCCTCCGACGATCAGGACATCAACCTGTTCCGGGACCTGCTCCGGGACCTGTTCCGGCGCCCCCGCTCCCGCCGCCTCAGCGTTCTGCGATGATCTCATTGACGAGCACCCCCACCCCGCCGACCTCGACCTCCACGACATCCCCCGCCTTCATGAAGATCGGCGGGTTGCGCTTGAAGCCCACGCCCCCGCACGTGCCGGTGACGATGACGTCCCCGGGCAGGAAGGTGGTGAAGGTGGAGCAATAGGCGATCAAGGTCTCGACGTCGAAGATCAGGTCGCGCGCGACGGCCTGCTGCAGCACCTCGCCATTGAGGCGCGTCTCGAGCGTCATCTCCTTGTAATCGCCGATCTCGTCCAGGGTGACGAGCCAGGGGCCGAAGGCGCCGGTGCCGTCGAAATTCTTGCCGGGCGTGAATTGGTGGGTGTGGCGCTGCCAATCCCGGATCGAGGCGTCGTTATAGGCGGAGAAGCCCGCGACATGGGCGAGCGCCTCGGCCTTCGGGATGTGGCGGCCGCCCTTGCCGATCACGACGGCGATCTCACCCTCATAATCGAGATGGTGGGACACTTTCGGCACGACGATCGGCGCGCGATGGGCGACTTGGGATTGCGCGATGCGCAGGAAGAGGACCGGATGCTCGCTGACGTCGCGGCCCGCCTCGATGCGGTGGTCGTCATAATTAACCGCGACCATGATGATCTTGTCGGGATTGGGGATCACGGGCAGGAGCTTTGCGCCCTCGAACGGGGTCAGCGCCGCGCCCTTCTCCACAAGCGCCTGCGCCTCGGCCAGCGCATCGAGGCCCAGGAAGGCGCGCAGATCGCCTGCGCGGCCCGCGAAGGCCTCCGTAAGATCGACGATCCCGCCATCCTTGACCGCGCCGAAGCGGGCTTTGCCGCCATGCTCGAACGACACCAATTTCATCTGCCTGCCTCCACTCGCGCGCGTCTCTAGCGCAACCCGTCCTCACCGCGCACATCGGCCGCCCGCAGGCCGCCCGACCGGTCGTTCACCCGCCCGCCCGTGGCCATGGCCAGCCCGAAAACGATTTCGTCCGCGCGCGGGGCGTCCCACAAGCCCATCTCGGCCACCGAGAAATGGCTGCGCACATAGGCGGCGTTGATGTGCCCGAGCGGCACCATCAGCCGGGCCCCGAGCGCCGCCACCGTCTTGGCCGCAGGCACGATCGCTTTCGTGCCGCCCAGATGCTCGCGCATCGACCAGCCGCCCGGCTCGTGCCAGAGCGCGCCATGCTCCAATTCTCCGGCCACGCCCACGATGGCGCCTTTGCCATAGGCCTCGACGCCCTGCGGGCCGCCCAGCGCCTCGATCATCCGGGCCGAAAGCTCCATGCCGAGCGGCTTCAGCTCCCCCATCCAGGGCGCGATGTCCTCCACATAGCGGCCCGCGAACGGGTTGCGCACCACCGCCTGCGCCACCACCACCAGAAGCGGAGGGTCGCGGGGCGGGCCCTGGTCGTGGACGATGCGCTCCAGGGTGACGCTCGTCTTGCGGATGGCCACGCTCATATCGTCCGCCCCATCTTCACCGCCATGGCCGCGATCCAATCCTCCCGCTCGGCGTGGGTGGGATCGGCGCGGGCGTGGACGTCGGTATCGGCGAGGATCTCCGCGTCCGACATCGCGAAGTCGAGCGGGTGATAGTGCGGCTGGGAGACGTAATGGGCGGTGTCCATATAGATCTCGATCGTGTTGCCCTCGGGATCGTCGAAATAGACCGAAAGCGCATTGCCGTGATTGATTGGGCGGATGTTGGCCAGGTCCAGCGCCTGCGCCCGGGCGTGCATCGCCCGCAGATCCGCCACCGTATCCACCCGGAACGAAATCTGGAACACCGTGCTGAACGTGGCCTCGGGGGGCCGCCCGGTGCAGAGCACGAATTGGTGGTGCTTGGTCGGGTCGGCGGAGAGGAAGACGTACTCCACCGGGAATTTGATGCCGCGGCCGCGGTCGGTGGGCGTGAGCCCCAGCACCTTTGTGTAGAACGCCTCCATCCGCGCGAGGTCGAACACGAAAATCCCCATATGGGTCAGCGAGGGCGCGAGCGGCATGGCGGCAGTGCTAGCGGCCGAAATTCGAAGGCGCAAGAGGTTTCGAAAATCAGCTGATTTTCGTTTTTTGTTCCAGGACTCTCTGGTAAGGCTAGGAGCCCATGCGCATTCAAGACCCTGCCGGCCCCCCTGCCCCCGAAACCTCCGCGCCCGCGCAATTCGCCTCCGGCCAGGCGGCGTCGGAAGTGGCTGAGCTTTTGCGGCGGGAAATCCTCACCGCGGTTTTGCGGCCCGGCGAGCGGCTCCGGTTCGAGGCGCTGCGGGCGCGCACGGGCGCGAGCGTCGGCGCAATCCGGGAGGCTTTGGTGCGGCTGCAGGGCGAGGGCCTGGTGCGCGGGGACGCCGGGCGCGGCTTCGCGGTGGCCCCGGTCTCGCTCACCGACCTTGAGGATATCGAGGCGCTGCGCCTGGAGCTCGAGCCCAAGGCCCTGCGCTCTTCGCTGGCGCGCGGCGATGACGGCTGGGAGGCGGCGCTCGTCTCGGCCTTCTACCTGCTCGCCCGCAGCGAGGACGCCGCCGCCGCCGACCCCGCCCGGCTGGACGATCTCTGGGACGCGCGCCACCGCGCCTTCCACGCCGCGCTGCTGGCGGCCTGTTCCTCGCCCTGGACGCTGCACTTCTGCGCCCTGCTGTTCGATCAGGGCAGCCGCTACCGCCGCCTCAGCGCGCGCATGCACCCGAGCCCGCGGCACAAGCTCGAGGAGCATCGCGGGCTCTTGGACGCAGCGCTCGCCCGCGACGCCGACGCCGCGAGCGCGCGCCTCAGCGATCATATCCGCGGCACCCGCCTGATGCTGCTGGCCCACCTCACCCCCGGGCCCGGGGGCGCGCTCGTACTGGACTTCTAGGCTCCAGACTCATTCAGATCCAGTACGCGACCAGGATTGCGATGGCGACGGTGGAGAGGAAGTTCCTGGCGAGCTTATCGTAACGCGTGGCGAGGCGTCGGAAGTCTTTGATCCTACAGAAGGCGTTCTCGATGCGG
>JANNOI010000014.1:0-29344 GCA_031398975.1 Alphaproteobacteria bacterium
GTTCTGGCATTCCTGTGCGCGTTCACGGGGGTCTCCCAGGAGAATGGTTGGCGTCGCAACCACCAGCGTCCCGGTTTCAGCTCCCGTGAACAACCCGCTCAGAACGCACACCTAGAGCGGTTCTCGATTGGATTGAATCAATCCAATCGAGAACCGTTCTGCCCTTTAAGTTTAGACCGTTTCTCGTCCGACAACCGCGCAACACTTTTCGGGAAACGGTCTAGGCCGCCCGAGACGCGCATCCTTGCGCAGACTCAGGCGCGCTGGTACCGCGTTGAAATGGCCGCTCCGCTGATCGCGCCCTCCATTCTCGCCGCCGATTTCGCCCGCCTTGGCGAGGAGATCGAGGCGGTCGAAGCCGCGGGCGCGGACATGATCCATGTCGATGTGATGGACGGGCACTTCGTGCCCAATCTGACGATCGGCCCCCCCGTCATCAAGGCGTTGAAACGGCGCGCGAAAACCCCGCTCGACGTGCATCTGATGATCGCCCCGGTCGATCCCTATATCGAGGCTTACCGAGACGCCGGCGCCGATATCCTCACCTTCCACCCCGAGGCCGGCCCCCATCCCCACCGCACCGCCCAGGCGATCCGCGCGAGCGGCGCGAAGGTCGGGGTGTCGCTCAACCCAGCAACGCCGCTTTCGGTGCTGGACCACCTGCTGGAGGAGATCGATCTCGTTCTGGTGATGAGCGTCAATCCCGGCTTCGGCGGCCAGAGCTTCATCGAAAGCATGCTCCCCAAGATCGAGACGCTGCGCGCGCGCATCGACGTGAGCGGCCGCGACATCGCGCTCGAGGTCGATGGCGGGGTGAACGCCGAAACCGCCGCGCGGGTGAGCGCCGCGGGGGCGACCGTGCTGGTAGCCGGCACGGCGGTGTTCAGCGGCGGCCCGGAAGCGTATGCTGGCAATATCGCGCGTCTAAAGGGGCGCTAAGGGAGGGACGCCGATCGCCATGGCAGCGGGCTCCAAGGCGCCGGGCGCGTGGGCGAAGCTCTTGGCCGCGGCGTCCGACGAATGGCGGGCCACGCCGTTCTACCGCATGATGCTGCGCGGGGCCGATCCGGACCGCATCGTGCAATGGGGCGCCGATCCGCGCCGGGGCGATCCCCGCCGGGGGCTCGAGATACTGGGCGGGGTGTGGCGGATCGCTGCCGAGCGTCTGCCCGGGGAGCATGCGATCCCGTGGCGTGCGCCCCCGCCGAGCCTCCATTTCAGCGCGCGTCTGCACTCCTTCTTCTGGTTGGCTGATCTCGCCGCCGCAGGGCCGGAGGCCGATCCCGCGATCGCCGATCAGATCCTGTCCTGGGTCGACGGGTTCGGGGAATGGCACCCCGAGGCGTGGGCTCCGGAATTGGTCGCCGAGCGTCTGCACGCCTGGCTGTGCCACGGCCGTCCTGCTTTTGAGGTTCCCGACGCGGGCGCGCGTGCGGGGCTGCTGCGCTCCTTCGGGCGCCAGGCCCGCCACCTCCAGCTCGCCGCCAGCGACATCTTCGATCCCCCCGCCCGCATCAAGGCGGGCCTCGCCTTGACGTTGGCCGGCTGCAGCGGCGCGCCCGACGGCGAGCGGCTGCTGGACCAGGGCGTGGAAATGCTGATCGAGGCCTGCGCCACCCAGGTGCTGCCCGACGGCGGGCATTTGTCCCGCGCGCCCGAAACTCTGGCCGAGGCGCTGGCCGATCTGGTGGCGGCTGACGATGCGCTCGCGCGCGCCGGGGTCGAGACGCCGCGCCTGATCCGGGACGTGATGCCCCGCATGGCGGGCATGCTGCGGTTTCTGATGCTGGGCGATGGGGGGCTTGCGGCCTTCAATGGCGGGGGTGCGGGCGATCCCGCCACCCTCCAAGGCCTGCTCCAGGAATTCGACGGCGAGACGCGGATGTTTAAGGTGGCGCCGCAATCGGGCTTCCACCGCCTGCAGGCCGGCCCGCTGACTTTGGTGCTCGACGCCGCCGCCGCGCCCCCGCCCTCCTACGGAGACCGCGCCCACGCCGGGTGCCTCGCGTTCGAATTGTCCTGCGGGACGGACCGCCTGATCGTCAATGTCGGGTCCTCCCGGGAGCTTGACCCCGAATGGCGCGCGGCCGGGCGCGCCACCAACGGCCATTCCACCCTCGTCGTCGACGATGCGCTTTCGGCGGCGTTCGAGCAGCCGCGCCTGGGCCGCAGCGCCGCGCGCCCCTACGGCCCCCCCCAGGTCAGCGCCAAGCGCACCGATGACGATGACGGCGCCTGGATCGACGCCCAGCACGACGGCTACCGCGAGGATTATGGTCTGATCCACCGCCGCACGATCTATATGGACCAGGAGGGTCAGCACATTCGCGGCCTCGACGCGCTGGCGCGCCCCGCCTCGGAGGGTAAGGCCTATGATCCGTGGCGTCCGCCCTTCGCCATCCGCTTTCACCTGCATCCGGAGGTGCAGGCGGCGATGGGGGAGGAGAAGGGCGTCGCGTACATGACGGGCCCGTCCGGCTCGCGCTGGCGCCTGCGCACCGACGCCGCGCGCATGCGCATCGAGGATTCGGTCTATCTCAGCGCCGGCGAGGGGCCCCAGCGCTCGCGCCAGATCGTGCTTTTAGGCAATGCCGAACCCAACAATGCCGGCGACGGCCCGCCCAACCGCGTCCGTTGGGCCTTCACCCGCCTCGATCGCACCTGAGGCCCGCCCATGCCCGTTCCGGAGTAGCGTGATGTCTGTGCCCGATCTCATCCCCATCCGCCGTGCGCTGATTTCGGTGTCCGACAAGGCGGGCCTCGCCCCCCACGCGGGCGCGTTGGCGAAGTTCGGCGTGATCCTCGTGTCCACCGGCGGGACGGCGGAGACGATGGAGGGCTTCGGCATCGAAGTGACGCAGGTGTCCGATCTGACGGGGTTTCCGGAGATGATGGACGGGCGGGTCAAGACGCTGCACCCGATCATCCATGGCGGCCTGCTCGCGCGCCGGGACGCGCCGTCCCACCAGGAGGCGATGGCCGAACACAATGTGCCGGAATTCGATCTGCTCTATGTCAATCTCTACCCGTTCGAGGAGGCCGTCGCCCGCGGCGCCGCGATCGAGGAATGCCTGGAGACGATCGATGTCGGCGGCCCCGCCATGATCCGCGCGGCGGCCAAGAACCATGACTTCGTCGCCGTTGCCACCGACGCCGAGGACATGACCGAGATCTTGGGCGAGATGCGCATGCACCGCGGCGCGGTGACCCACGCGCTGCGCCGGCGCCTGGCGGCGAAGGCCTTCGCGCGCACCGGCGCCTATGACGCGGCGATCTCGAACTGGCTTTTCGCGCAGATGCCCGACGTGACGCCCACCTGGCGCGCGTTCGGGGGCGCGCTGCGCGAGCCGCTGCGGTACGGCGAGAACCCCCACCAGCGCGCGGGGCTCTATCTGGACGGCGCGCCCCGCCCGGGCGCGGCCAGCGCGCGCCAGGTCCAGGGCAAGGAGCTCTCCTATAACAACCTGAACGACACCGACGCCGCCTACGAATTGGTGGCGGAGTTTGACGCCGGGGCGCACGCGGCGGTGGCCATCGTCAAGCACGCCAATCCGTGCGGGGTCGCGTTGGGCGATAGCGTGTCGGAAGCCTATGCGCGGGCGCTCGCGTGCGATTCGACTTCGGCGTTCGGCGGTGTGGTGGCGGTCAACCGCACGCTCGACCGCGCCGCCGCGGAGGCCATCACGGGCACATTCACCGAAGTCGTCATCGCTCCGGATGCGGACGAAGAGGCGCTCGCGGTGTTTGCGACCAAGAAGAATCTCCGCCTGCTGCTGGCGGGGGCCTTGCCCGATCCGGGCGCGCCGGGCCTGTCGGTCAAGAGCGTCGCCGGCGCGCTCCTGGTGCAGTCGCGCGATTCTGGCCGGGTGTCGGCGGCGGATCTGCGCATCGTCACCCAGCGGGCGCCGACGGAGGCCGAACTCGGCGATCTCCTGTTCGCGTTCCGGGTCGCCAAGCATGTCAAGTCTAACGCGATCGTCTACGCCAAGGGGCTCGCCACCGCCGGCGTCGGCGCAGGGCAGATGAGCCGGGTCGACAGCGCCCGCATCGCCCGGCGCAAGGCCGAGGACGCCGCCCACGCCGCCCGGTGGGCGGACCCTCAGACGGTGGGATCGGTGTGCGCCTCGGACGCATTCTTTCCGTTCGCGGACGGTCTGCTCCAGGCGGTTCAGGCGGGCGCCACCGCCGTGATCCAGCCCGGCGGCTCGATCCGGGACGCCGAAGTCATCAAGGCCGCCGACGAAGCGGGCCTCGCCATGGTGTTCACCGGCCTGCGCCACTTCCGGCACTGAGCGAGGCTCCAGAAACCAGCCGGCGCAGTTCGGCCGCAGCCAGCACGGTCTTGGCGAAGCTCCAGGACCCCGAGGCGGTCAGCGTCTCGATCGCGGCGAGAACCGGGCCCGCCTGGGGCTGCGCCGCGAGCCAGGCGAGCGCGGCCTCTTCGGCCCAGGCGCGGGAGGGGGCGCCGGGCGGCGCGCCCGCATGGGCGATGGCGCTCTGCGCCAGCACGCTCTGATCGGCCCCCATCTCCTCGAGCGACCGCCGCAGGCCCAGCCGCGCCCAATGCTCGCTGAGCGCCAGCGCGCTGGCCTGGGTGCGGATCGCGTCGAGGCGCAGCGCCGCGCCCACCCCCCCATAAAGCGCGCCCGCCGCCTCCACGGGCCAGCGCGCATTGCGCGCGAGATCGGCGATGTCGAGCGCGGGGGCAAGCGCCCAGAGCTCGCTGACGCGGCCCGCCAACGCCTCGGGCGCGCCCGCCTCCATCAGCACCAGACGCCGGCGCGCGACCTCGGCGGCCTCCACCTTTGTCAGGGCCGCCATAAGATGGCTGCGCTGCACCGCCGCCGCCTCCCGATAGAGGGCGATCGTGGGGCCGAGGGGAAGCTGGCCGCGGCGCGTCAGCGCGAGAGTGAACCGCCGCGTGGCGAGCGTGAGTTCGAGGTGCAACGCCGATTGCGCCGCCGTCGGCGCGCGATTGTCCAGGGCGTTAATGTCTTTGCGCAGCGCGTCGAGATCGAAGATGGCGCGGGCGGCTTCGAACGCGAGCGCAATCGCCGGCGCCTCGACTTGGGCCACCTCGCGCACGCGGTCCACGAAGGTCGGGCCCCCGGCATTGACGATATCGTCGGCCAGCGCGGTGGCGATGATCTCGCGGCGCAGCCGGTGGCGGGCGCGGGCGGACGCGAACGGCGCGAGCTGTGCGGGAAAATAGGCCGCGAGCGTCGCCTCGAAATGGGGATCATCCGGGGCGGCGCTCGCCACCAGGGCGTCCGACAGGTCGATCTTGGCGTAGGCGATGAGCTTTGCGATCTCCGGGCGCGTCAGGCCCGCGCGCTGCAGGCGCAACTCCGCAAACCCCTCCGTGGTCGGAAGTTCCTCCACCGCGCGGTTGAGTTTGCCGGCGCCCTCCAGGCGCTGCGCCAGCCGCTCGTGCGCATCGAGATCGCTCGCTCCGGCGGCCTCCGCGAGCGTGAGCGCGAGCGTCTGGTCGTAATTGTGGGTGAGCACATGGGCCGCGACCGCCTCGGTCATGGCCGCCAGAAGCGGCGCGCGCTCCTCCGGCGCCAGATCGCCCGTGCGCATGGCCTCGGCGAGCAGGATCTTGATGTTGACTTCATGGTCGGAAGTATCGACGCCGGCGGAATTGTCGATCGCGTCGGTATTGATGCGCCCGCCGCCGTCGGTGCGCTTGACGCGCGCGAACGCGATGCGCCCGCGTTGGGTGACGCCCAGATTGGCGCCTTCCCCAATCACCAGCGCGCGCACCTGCTCGGCGTCCACCCGCACGCCGTCATTGGCTTTGTCCCCCACATCGGCGTGGCTCTCCGCGCCGGCTTTTACAAAGGTTCCCACCCCGCCGAAGAATAAGAGATCGCACTTGGCCTTCAGCAGCGCCGCAATCAATTCCGTGGGCGGAACATGGTCTTTCGCGAGGCCCGTGCGGGCGCGCACCTCCGGGGAAAGCGGGATCGACTTGTCGCGCCGGGAGAACACGCCCCCGCCCGGGGAGATCAGCGCCGGATTATAGTCCGACCAGCGCGAGCCCGGCAGGTCGAACAGGCGCTTGCGCTCGGCCCAGGCGATGAGGGGATCGCCGGGCGTGGGATCGAGGAAGATGTCGCGATGGTCGAACGCGGCGACGAGGCGGGCGGCGCGCGACAGAAGCATGGCGTTGCCGAACACGTCGCCCGACATGTCCCCCACGCCGATCACCTCGAAGGCCTCGGTGTCGATGTCTTTTCCCAGTTCGCGGAAATGGCGCTTGACCGCCTCCCACGCGCCGCGCGCGGTGATGCCCATGGCCTTGTGGTCGTACCCGGCCGAGCCGCCGGAGGCGAACGCGTCCCCCAGCCAAAATCCGTACTCGGAGGATATGGCGTTGGCGATGTCGGAGAAGGTGGCGGTGCCTTTGTCGGCGGCGACCACGAGATAGGGATCATCGCCGTCCCAGCACACGACGTCCTTGGGCTTGACGATCCCGCCGGCGTCGATCGTGTCGGTCAGGTCCAAGAGCGCGGACAGGAACGTCTTGTAGGCCTCGATCGCGACCGCGCGGGCCTCGGCCGGGGAGGCGTCGCGCGGCATCGCCTTTGGGAAAAAGCCGCCCTTGGCGCCGACGGGCACGATAATCGCGTTCTTGACTTGCTGGGCCTTCACGAGATCGAGCACCTCGGTGCGGAAATCGTCGCGCCGGTCCGACCAGCGCAGGCCCCCGCGCGCCACCGGCCCGAAGCGCAGATGCACGCCCTCCACCTGCGGGGACCACACCCAGATCTCGCGATCGGGCTTGGGCTCGGGCAGATCCTCGAGGTCGCGGCTTGCGATCTTGAAGGCGAGATAGGATTGCGGCGCGCCGTCTTCGGCCTGCTGGTAGAACGTGGTGCGCGTGATCGCCCCGATCAGGCGCGCAAGGCGGCGCAGCACACGATCCGCGTCCAGACTTGAAACCTTGTCGAGCGCGGCCTCGATCGCGGCGGCGATCTGGCCCGCCCAGACGCGCCGGTGCTCGGCAGGCTCAGGGATGGCGGGGTCGAAGCGCACGCGGAACAGCGCCAAAAGCTGCGCCACGATCGCGGGGTAGGCGGCGAGCGCAGCCTGCTGCACGCTCTGGGTGGGATCCAGGCCGGTCTGGCTGCGGAAGCGGGCCAGCGCGCGGATCAGCGCCGCCTCCCGCCAGGAGACGCCAAGCTTCAGGATCAGCGCGTTGAAGGCGTCGTTCTCCGCCCGCCCGTCCCAGGCGGCCGCGAACGCGTCCTCGAAGGGGCGCTGAGCGGTCTCGAAGTCAATCGCTGCGCCGTCGGCGGCGCGCATCGCGATGTCATGCACCCAGAAGGGCTCTGCGGCGTGTGCGGGCGCGATCTTCAACCCCGTCTCGTCGATGACGTAGAGCCCCATGTTCTCAAGGATCGGCACGGTGGCCGAAAGGGGAAGCGCCTTGCCGCGCGAGTAGACTTTGCACCGCAACGCCTCGCTTGAATCCTCCGGCGCGCGATAGGCGCGCACGCGAATGGCTGCGCTGATCTGTTCGATCTCGCCGATATCGGTCAGCGCGGTTTCGGGCGCAAAGCGCTCCCGGTACGCGGCGGTGAAGGCGCCGCCATAGGTTGCGGTCAGGCGGGCGCGCGTATCGGGGCTCAGATCGGCGCGGGCGGCGATGGCGGTCTCGAAGCGGTCCTCCCAGGTGCGGGTGAGGGCGGCGATGTCGCCCTCGAGGGCTTCGATGTCCGGCGCTGGGCGGGCGGGATCGATCTCGTGGATCAGGTAATGCACCCGCGCCAGCGGGCCCTCGCCCAGGAGCGGATAAAAGGCCTCCAGGCGCCCGCCGAAGGCCGCGATCAGGCGCCGCGCCACCGCGCTGCGGAGGTCGGAATTGAAGCGGTCCTTCGGCAGGAAGGCGAGCACGGACACGAAGCGGCTGAACCGGTCCCGGCGCACGAACAGGCGCGGCCGCGGCCGGTGGCTGAGCGCCAGGATCGCCAGCGCGGTGGCGAGGAGATCCTGCTCCCCGATCTGGAACAGCTCGTCGCGGGGGTAGGTTTCGAGGATGTTGCGCAGGCCGCTCCAGGTATGGCCGCCCTTGGGCGCGCCGGAGCTTTCGAGCACCCGCGCCGCCTTGCGCCGCAAGAGCGGGATGTCGCGCGCCAGCGCGGTATAGGCCTCGGCGGCGAGAAGCCCCACGAAGCGGGTCTCGCCCACCACCTGGCCTTCGCCGTCGAAGCGCTTCACCCCCACATAATCGGCGCTCACCCGGCGGTGCACGCGCGAGCGCAAATTGGATTTGGCCACGATCAGCGGGCTGGGCTCGGCCAGGAATTGCTCGATCTCGGGGGTGATTACCGAAGGCTCCGCGCCCCGCCGCAGCACGACGGTTTCGGGATCGCTCAGGAGGCCAAGCCCGGTGTCTTCGAGGATCACCGGTTCGTCGCGCAGGAATGCGCCCGCCGCGTCGCGGGGGTATTGGTAGTCGCGCGCGCCGAGGAAGATGAAATTGCCGTCCCCGAGCCAGCGCAGGAAGGCGACCGCTTCGGCGACCTCCTCCGGGGCCGCGCGGGTGTGGGCGGCTTGCAGCGCTTCGGCGGCGGCGCGCATGCGTTCGCGCAGGGCCCCGTGGTGGCCCACCACCAGCGCCACATCGGCCAGGGTCGCCGCGATCTCGGCGAGCGCCGCCTCGGCCTTGCCGGGCGCAAGCGGCTCCAACTCTATCTGGATAAGCGATTCGGGCGCCGTCCGGCCGCTCGCCGCGCGCAGGCCTTGCGCGTCGCGTGTCGTCAGCACGACGGGATGGCGCAGGGCCGCCGCGCTCGCCCCCGCTTCGATCACGGCCGCCATGACCGAATCTACCAGGAACGGCGTGTCCGGCCCCGCGATCTCGATCACCTGGCCCGTCCCGCCCGCCGCCGGGCGCAGGCGCAGCAGCCGCTCCTCCCCCCGCCGCGTCTGCGACCACGCCCAGAATTCGTGCACGCTGTGCAAAAGGTCGTCGGGGCTTGGCAGCGGCTGGGCCTCGGAGGCGGCGTGGGCGTGGACCTGGAGCAGGAAGTCCTGCGCCTCGGGGTCAAGCGCCCCCTCGCGCTGGAAGGCGGGAAAGCCGGGGCCGGCGGCGCGGCGCAGGAAGTCCTCGCGCGAGAAGGGCGATGGCGCGTGCGCGGCGGTATCCATGACCTGTTCTCCAGCCCCAAGCCTCAAGCCTCTAAGGCGCGGCGGAGCCTACGCAGCGCCGCTTTCCGCGCAATGCGCGGCAGACGATTGGGTCTGGAAAAAGGGAGCGAATGCGCCGCCGAGCGGGGACGTGTGCTCGGCGGCGCATGCGGACTCCAGCGCGCAGGCTGGGTGGGGGACGCATGCTGGAGCCCGCGGTTTGAGCGGCCAAGCCGCCCAAATCGCTCGTTCATATGGGATCGATTCGCCCGCCCGCGCCCCCGCCGGATGCACGCGATCATCACAAAGCTGTTACAATAAAGGCCTGGCGGCCGTCACGTCGCCGGCGCCTCCGCCGGGGGCTTTTGATGGCGACGGATGCGGGGCGGCTTGCCGTCGGCGGAGAGCAGGATGGCGAGCCAGCGCGTGCTTGGGAATTGCGCCAGCACGATCATGATCATCACCGTCAGCGGCGCGGAGAGGAACGCCCCCGCGATCCCCCATACCGTCCCCCAGAGCGCCAGCGACAAGAGCACCACCACGGCCGAGAGGTTCAGCGAGGTGCCCATCATGCGCGGCTGCACCACATTGCCGATCACGAACTGCCACCCGCCCACGCCCGCGGCGACGAACGCCACCGGCAGCAGCGAATTGAACTCCACCAGCGCAAAGAGGGTAGGCAGGATGGTGGCGGCGATGGAGCCGATCGTGGGGATGTAATTGAGAAAGAAGATCAGGAAGGACCAGAACAGCGCGTTCTCCATCCCCGCCAGCACCAGCGTCGCGTAGGTCAAGGCGGAGATGATCACGCTGATCACCGTCTGCACCCAGAGATATTCCTCCATCGAGTGGCGGATGGCGGTGAGGATGTCGCGGGCGTGCTCGCGGTCCGCGTGGTGGGCGAACATGCGGTCGAGCTTGCGCGGGAAGTTCGCGGCCGCCGCGAAGAGGAAGCCCAGATAGATCAGCACGAACACCGCGTCCGAGGCGATGCCGCGGAACCCGTCGGCGATCCGCCCCAGCCATTGGCCGAGATCGGCGTTGCGCAGCATCGTGTCCACCGTAGGCGGGGAGCCTCCGGCGCCGGTGGCGGAGTGCAACACCGCCACGATCTCGTCCAGCCGGCGGGTGTACTCGGCCGAGCGGGCCGCGAACGCCCCGATATTGACCGCCACCCCGTACCCAACCAGCCCCACCAGCGACAGTACGAACACCAGCGCCAGCGGCAACGCCAGCCAGCGCGGCATGAAGGAGATGTGCTGGTCAAGCCACCGCGCCATCCCCTCGATGCCCAGCCACAGGATCAGGGCGAGCGAGAATTGCGTCAGCGTATCGCGGAAGAAGAACAGCCCCGCGACGACGGCGGCGATGGCGATGAGGTGGATCGACCAGGCGGTTGCGCGGTCCATGGCGTGTTCCCGTGTGCGTGCCAGTCGGTGGGCGTGTTCGTGTGCGCCGGCGCAGGGCGGGAATCAACACGCTCGCCGCCCGCCGGGTCCCGGCTGGGGGGGCTTGCGGATCGCATTGCGCGCGCCCGGCGCCGGCGCTAAACCACCGGCCAGCTTGAAGGTTCGGAGCGCCGCCATGGCCCGCAAGAAGATCGCCCTTATCGGTTCCGGCATGATCGGGGGCACGCTCGCCCACATCGCCGCCCGCGAGGAATTGGGCGATATCGTCCTGTTCGACATCGCCGAGGGCGTGCCCCAGGGCAAGGCGCTCGATATTGACGAGGCGACCCCCGTGTTCGGCAAGGACGCCACGCTCAAGGGCGCCAATTCCTATGCCGATATCGCCGGCGCGGACGTGGCGATCGTCACCGCCGGGGTGCCGCGCAAGCCCGGCATGAGCCGCGACGACCTGCTGGGCATCAATCTGAAGGTCATGAAGGCGGTCGGCGAGGGGCTGAAGACCCACGCGCCGGAGGCGTTCGTCATCTGCATCACCAACCCGCTGGACGCGATGGTCTGGGCGCTGCAGCAATTCTCCGGCCTGCCGACGCACAAGGTGGTGGGCATGGCCGGGGTGCTGGACAGCGCCCGCTTCCGTTACTTCCTGGCTGAAAAGACGGGCATTTCTGTTGAGGACATCCACGCCTGGACGCTGGGCGGCCACGGCGACGACATGGTGCCCATGGTGCGCCACTCCACCGTGGGCGGCCTGCCGCTGCCCGATCTCGTAAAGCAGGGCGTGCTGACGCAGGAGGAGCTCGACGCGATCGTGAAGCGCACCCGGGGCGGGGGCGCCGAAATCGTCAACCTGCTCAAGACGGGCTCCGCCTTCTACGCGCCGGCCGAAAGCGCGATCGTGATGGCCACGAGCTATCTGAAGGACAAAAAGCGCGTCCTGCCCGTCGCCGCCCATCTGAGCGGCCAGTACGGCTTGACCGATCTCTATGTCGGGGTTCCCGCCGTGCTTGGCGCGGGCGGGGTGGAGCGGATCGTCGAGTTCCCGTTCAACGAGGAGGAAAAGGCGATGTTTGCAAAGAGCGTCGCCAGCGTCGAAGGCCTGATCGCGGCCTGCAAGGCGATCGAACCCAGCCTCGGCTGATCCAGTCCGGGCTTTATGGCTGATGCGCCGCCTTGGTTTCGCCGCCCGCGCGGGAGATGAGCCGGAAGGGGCGGGCTGGGCGCGCGCGAGGGAGGGGCCGCAATGGCGCTTGTTTGGGACCGCCGCCGCTTCGTGCTGGCCGCGGGCGGCTATTCGATGCTGGCCGCAAGCGCGCCGGCCTACGCTTCGCCCGGCACGCTAATCGAGAAAAAAGAGAGCAAGTACAACACGATCTACGTCTACCGGAACGCCGGTCTGGTGACGATGATGTTCGGCGTCAATCGGCGCCTGTTCACCGAGAGCGTCTATAACCCCGCCGATCCCCGCGAACTGCCGGTCGCCTATACCCGCTACATGACCGCCGCACTCGCTTACCCCCGCACGCTCGACAGCGCGCTGGAGATCGGCCTCGGGGGCGGCCGCACGGCGGCCTATCTCAACAAGCACATGCCGGCGCTCTCGCTCACCAGTGTCGAACTCGATCCTGAAGTGATCGCCATGGCGAAGAAATATTTCGGCCTGCGCGAGAGCCCCACGCTGACGCTTGTCCCCAAGGACGGGCGGCTCTTCCTGCGCCAGACGAAGGCCCGCTACGACCTGATTATGATCGACGCCTATCGCGGGACCTTCGTGCCGTTCCACCTGCTGACGCGGGAATTCTTCCAAACCGCCAAATCCCGCCTCAAGCCCGGCGGCGTAGTGGCCCAGAACATCGAGCCGACGACCATGCTGTATGACGGCGCCATCGCCACGCTGAAGGCGGCGTTCGCGCAGGTGGATACATTCGCGGCGGGGGGCAATGTGGTGGCGATCGCCTATGACGGCCCGCGCCGCAGCGACGCCGAATTGGCCAAAAACGCCGAGACCCTGCAGGCGCGCTTCGGCTTTCGCCACCCGCTGCCGCCGCTGCTGGCGATCCGCCAGGCCGCCCCCGCCGGCGCCGGCAAGGTGCTGACCGACGATTTCGCCCCCGTGGAATCCCTACGCGCCACCGATCGCCACAACCAAAGGCGCGGCGAATAGCATGGCCTCCGCCCGCTTCTCCGGTCCGACCCGCTTGTCCGGTCCGACCCGCTTCTCCGGTCCGAAAGGTCTCTCCAGCCCTAAAGGCGTCGCGGTGCTGGCGATCGGCTTCGTGCTGGGCGCGGCTCTGATGGGGTTCGAGATGGTGGCCAGCCGCTACCTCTATCCCTTCTATGGCAGCGGCGTGGAGGTGTGGGCGGCGCTGATCTCCACCGTGCTGTTGGCGGTGATGGCGGGCTATTTCATCGGGGGCCAGATCGCGGACCGCTATCCCCGCAGTGAGGTTCTGGGCGTGGCGGTGCTGGCGGCGGCCGCACTTTTGGCGCTGATCCCGCCGGTGGCGGACCCGCTGCTCGATTTCATGCTGGTCCAGGCCGGGGACGGGGTGGCCAGCATATTGGGCGCGTGCCTGCTCCTGCTGTTTGCGCCGCTGACGCTCCTGTCCTTCTTCTCGCCCTTCGCGGTGCGCCTGCTGCTGCACGACGCGCGCCGCTCGGGCGCGGTGTCGGGGGCGATCTATTCGCTCAACACCGTGGGCAATGTGGTGGGCACGCTGGGGGCGAGCCTCACGCTCATCCCGCTGATGGGCTCGCGCGCCATCACCTTCCTGTTCGCCGCGATCATCGCCGCTTGCGGGATCGCGCTGATCCTGCTGCGCGCCCGGGGAGACGCGGCGGAGAGCGACGCCGCAGAGAGCGACGCCCCCTGATGCGCCTGCGCGCCGCGCTGCTCGCGCTTGCGGTTACGGCTTTGGGCGGCGCAGCCGCGCCCGCCACGCTCGATCCAAAGGCCTCCTATCCGGAAGGCCCGCTCTGGGTGGGGGAGGCGCTCTATGTGGCGGAGATGGGGGCCGATCGGGTCTCCACCTACGCGCAAGGCCGCAAGCGCACCTTCTTCCACGAGCGCGGCTGCGGGCCCACCTCGATCGCCCCCTATGGCCGCGGCTTCCTGGTGACCTGCCATTTGAAGGGGGACGTGGTGGCGGTGGACGGCGCAGGCCGCACGCTCGCGCGCTTCGGCGCGGGCGTGCTGCGCGATCCCAATGACAGCTTCCGCGACCGCCAGGGCGGGGTCTATTTCAGCGATCCGGGCCCCTTCTCCAAGGCCGCGCGGCCGTCCGGGCGCCTCTACCACCTCTCCGCCGCCGGCGCGCTCACCCGGGTCGCGGAGGGGCTCTGGTACCCGAACGGGGTCTATTTCGACGACGCCGAGAACGCGCTCTATGTGAGCGAGCATTTGGCGCGCAAGGTCTGGCGCTATCGCGTGGAGCCGGGCGGCGCGCTCGGCGCGCGCACGCTGTTCGCCGATATCGACGTGCTGGACCCGGCCCCCGCGCCCGCCTACCGCGAAGCGGGCCCCGACGGCCTTGAGCGCGACGGCGCGGGAAACCTGGTCGTGGCGCTCTACGGGGAAGGCCGCCTCCTGCGCATCGACCGCACGGGCGCGCTCGTCGCCGCCATCCCGGCGCCCATGCGCTACGTCACCAATGTCGCCTTCCGAAAAGACGGCCGCGGCGTGGTCGTCGGCGCCCACAACAACACTACCCCGCCATTCGCGGGGGCGGTGGTGTGGCTGGATTGATCGCGGGGCGGGGACATCGGTCACAGCGTTACGGAAACAACTGAGGCCGCTGTCCTCTATAGGTTTGAGCTTTATGAAAGCTCTGGTGCCCAGGAGAGGACTCGAACCTCCACGTCCTTGCGAACGCCAGCACCTGAAGCTGGTGCGTCTACCAATTCCGCCACCTGGGCAGGCTTGCGGGCGAAGGGAGGCTCTAGGCGAGCCGGGCGGGCGCGTCAATCGTGCGGGTTGGGCTGTGTGGGCGGGGCGGGGGCGCCGGCGTGCGGCTTTGGGCGAGCGGGCGGGGGGGCTGGATTGACGGGCGTCTTGGGGCACCTTAGCCAGGGACGCCCGCTTCGGGCGTGGAGCGCGTTTTGACCCGCCGTCTCAGCTTGACCATCGAGGGCCGCAATTTTGCGGTCCTGCTGCACCGGGGCGATCTGCCCGAGGGTTTGCGCCTGGGAGCCGTAGTGGCGCTGGACACCGAGGCGATGGGGCTTTCCCTGGCGCGGGACCGGCTGTGCCTGGTGCAGCTCACCGACGGCAAGATCACCGACGGCAAGGGCGAGATCCACCTCGTGCAGATCCAGAGCGGGGCCGAGCCCGTGCGGCTGAAGGCGCTGCTTCAGGACCCCGCTACGCTGAAGATCCTGCACTTCGCCCGCTTCGATCTGGGCATGATCGCGCGCCATCTGGGGGTGGTGTGCGCGCCTGTCTATTGCACCAAGATCGCCTCCAAGCTGGCGCGCACCTATACCGACAAGCACGGGCTGAAAGAGGTGGTGCGCGAGCTTCTGGGCCGGGACGTGTCGAAGGAGCAGCAGAGTTCGGACTGGGGCGCACAGGAATTGAGCGACGCCCAGCTCGCCTATGCGGCCTCCGACGTCGTCCACCTGCACGCCGTGCGCGAAAAGCTGGACGAGATGCTGGCGCGGGAGGGGCGGGAGGGGCTCGCGCAGGCGTGCTTCGCCTTCCTGCCGACGCGCGCGGCGCTGGATCTGGCCGGCTGGGACGAGATCGACATCTTCGCGCATACGTGAGCCGGGCGACCGCAAGCGCGGCGGCGATTGCGCGGGAGGCGCAGGGCCCTGCCTTGCTTCCGTCCGGAAAGGGCGCACATAAACGCCCATGACCACCGTGGCGGCCCTCGATTCAAGCCTCGACGCTTCAAGCCTCGATCGGGCGGCCCTGGATGCTGGAGCGAACCCGGGCGCGGGGCCCCGCCCGGACGCCGAGGCCCTGTGGGCGCCGCAGCGGCGGTCTACCCTCGCGCAGGCGCGCCGGCGCTCGCGCTTCCTGCGGACGTTCCGCTGGCTGTGCATCCTGATATCGGCCGGTTCGATCGCGCTGACGCTGGGCTTCGTGGCGGCGCATTCGGTGCAGAAGAGCTTCGGCCTGCGCGACCAGATCAGCGCCGGCGATGCGCTGCGCATGGTGAACCCGCGCTTTTCGGGGGTGGATTCGCGCGGAGAATTCATGCTGACCGCGAGCACCGCGGTGCGCCGGTCCAGGCTCTCGGACCTCGTGGACCTCGAGCAGCCCTATTACCGCGGCTCCAAGGGCCA
This sequence comes from Alphaproteobacteria bacterium, assembly GCA_031398975.1. Classification (GTDB taxonomy): domain Bacteria; phylum Pseudomonadota; class Alphaproteobacteria; order Caulobacterales; family Aquidulcibacteraceae; genus JAKFWI01. Next base: position 15,834 of record JANNOI010000014.1, read on the forward strand.
GACCATCACCGCCCCGCGCGGGGTGTACCGGCAGGACAAGCGCACCCTCGAATTGTTGGGCGCGGTGGAGTTCAAGGACGAGTCCGGCAACGTTTTTGAAACCAGTTACGCCATGATCGACACCACCCGCGACGTCGCGCGCGGGGACAAGCCGGTCCGCGGCGCGGGGCCCCTTGGCGTGGTGCGTGCGGATGCCTATGAGATACAGGCTAGCGGGGGCCGGGTGCGCATGTCGGGTAATGTGCGCGGAACGGTCACGGGGTCGCGGGAAAAATGAGAACGGTCCGCTCAGGGAGCGCCTCCATGCAACGGCCCCTTTCACGCTTCCTGTCCAGGCGGGGCTGGGCCGAGGGCTCGCCGCTCATGCGCGCCGCGCAGGCCGCGCTTGTGGTTCTGGCGGCGGCCGGGGCGCCAACGCCGGGCGCGGCCCAGATTTCCTCGAACGGCGGGCCGATCGCCTATAGCGCCGATAATCTCGAATACCTGGACGAAGTGCGCCAGCTGATCCTGATCGGCAATGTCGATGTCACCCAGGATGATGCGCGCCTGCAGGCCAACCGGCTGACGCTGTTCTTCCAGCCCAATGCGGCGGCCTCGATCAGCGGCGTGGGCAGCGGCGATATCGACCGGATCGTCGCGGACGGGGACGTCCATTATATCCGCCCTGAGCAAAAGGCTCGCGGCGACCGCGCGATCTACGAGACCCGGACCGATACGGTGACGTTCAGCGGCAATGTCGTCGTTTCGAGCGAGGAAAGCGTGATCCGCGGCGAGACCTTGGTGCTGCAGGTCAGCGACGGGCGCACCGTGATCAAGCCCAGCGCCAAGCCGGGCGGGCGCGTCCAGGGCGTTTTCCGTCCCCGCCAGCCGGGCGCGCGCACCCCCGGGGCCGGCCAAGCGAACCCAAGCCCTGCCCCCGCCCAACCCGCGCCGAAGCCCGGCGCCGCCGCGGGCGGACGGTAAGGTCGGGTTCACCAATTCTTAGCGCCGCGGAGCGCATATGGCTGATGAAGGGGCTGCAAGCCGCAGCACGGACACCGCAACCGAAGCGGAGGCATCCGGCCTCGTCTCGATCGGGATCGGCAAATCCTATCGGCGCCGGCAGGTGGTGCGGGACGTTTCGCTCTCGCTGCGCCGCGGCGAGGTGGTCGGGCTTTTGGGTCCCAACGGGGCGGGCAAGACGACCTGCTTCTATATGATGACGGGGCTGATACGGGTGGATTACGGGCAGATCTTGATCGACGGCCAGGACGTCACGGCTCTGCCCATGTACCAGCGCGCGCGCCTCGGCGTGGGCTACCTCCCGCAGGAACCCTCGATCTTCCGCGACATGAGCGTGGAAGAGAACGTCGCCGCCATCGCCGAAGTGTCTGAGCCTAACAAGGCCCGCCGCAAGGACGCGGTCGAAAGCCTGCTGCACGAATTGCACATCGATCATCTGCGCGACCAGCCGGCCCTTGCGCTCTCCGGGGGCGAGCGGCGGCGGGTGGAGATCGCGCGCGCGCTCGCCACGCGCCCCTCCTACATGCTGCTGGACGAGCCGTTCGCCGGCATCGATCCGCTGGCGATCAACGACATCCGCGAGCTGATCCTCTTCTTGAAGAATCGCGGCATCGGCATTCTGATCACCGATCACAATGTCCGCGAGACGCTCGAGATCGTGGACCGCGCTTCGATCATCTATGACGGCGGCGTCCTGTTCGAGGGCGCGCCCGACGAAGTCCTGCAGAACGAGGACGTGCGCAAAGTTTATCTCGGCGAACGCTTTTCCAGCTAAAGGCGCACCGATGGCCCTGTCCCCGCGCCTGGAGCTGAAGCAGGGCCAAGCCCTGGTGATGACGCCGCAGCTGCAGCAGGCGATCAAGCTGCTGCAATTGTCGGCCGTCGAGCTGGCGGAATTCGTGGACGGGGAGCTTGAGCGCAATCCGCTGCTGGAGCGCCAGGAGCCCGAGCCGGAGCCCGAGGCGCCGGAGCGTCGCGCCGAGACGGGCGAGGAGGCGCTGTCGCTAAGCGAAGCCGCGCCGCCCGCCGCCGCCGATAGCGGCCTCGACGCCGATGTGGAAAGCCTGCACCCCGATCTGAGCGGCGCCGATCGCCTGGAGGCGGGGGCCGCGCCCTTGACCGATTGGTCAAAGGCCGGTTCCGGCAAGGGCTTCGACGAAGCCCCCGATCTCGAGGAGACGCTGGCGCGGGAGCGCACGCTGGGCGAGCACCTGGACGACCAGCTCTCTGCGGCCGGCCTCAGCCCGGGCGAGCGGCTGATCGGGGCGGCCCTGATCGACGCGATGGACGAGGCCGGCTATTGCCGCGCCCCCCTCGACGAGCTCGCCCGCACGCTCGGCTGCACGCTTGGCGCGGTGGAGCATGTGCTTGCGGTGATGCAGGGCTTCGAGCCGGTTGGCGTCATGGCGCGCTCGCTCGCGGAATGCCTTACGCTACAATTGAAGGACCGCGGCCGGTTCGATCCCGCCATGGCGGCTCTTATTGCCCATCTGGACCTTGTGGCGGCGCGCAATTTCACCCGCCTGGAGCAGGTGTGCGGGGTCGATCGCGACGATGTCGAGGACATGATCGCCGAGATCCGCGCGCTGACGCCCCGGCCGGGCGCGGCCTTCGGCGGCGGGGTGATCCAGTCCGTGACGCCCGATATCTATGTCCGCGCCGGTCCCGACGGCGCCTGGGCGGTGGAGCTGAATTCGGACGCGCTGCCGCGCCTGCTGATGAACCAGCGCTATTACGCCGAAGTCAGCCGCGCCGCGCGCAAGGACGCCGACAAGCAATTCCTCTCCGAGTGCGCGGCCAATGCGAGCTGGCTCATCAAGACGCTGGACCAGCGCGCCCGCACGATCCTCAAGGTCGCGCGCGAGATCGTACGCCAGCAGGACGGCTTTCTGGCGCTGGGCGTCTCGCACCTTCGCCCGCTGAACTTGAAGACGGTGGCCGCCGCCATCGAGATGCACGAGAGCACCGTCAGTCGCGTCACCTCCAACAAATATATCGCCACCCCACGCGGGGTGTTCGAGCTGAAATACTTCTTCACCGCCGCCATCCCCGCCGCCGGCGGGGGCGCGGCCCATTCCGCGGAAGCCGTGCGCCACCGCATCCGCGCCATGATCGACCAGGAGCGCGCCGAAGGGGTGCTGTCGGACGACCGCATCGTCGAATTGCTGCGCGAAGCCGGGGTGGAGATCGCGCGGCGCACGGTGGCGAAATACCGCGAAAGCCTGCGCATTCCCTCCTCCGTCGAGCGCAAGCGCCGGCTGGGCTCGCGCGGCTGAGCGCCCGGACCCGGGCTGTTTCCGCGCGCGGCTTTTTTGCTATCCTGCACGCATGAGCGCGATCCTCCCCGCCGCCATCGCCGAGAACGCGCGCTTCACCAGCGCCGAGTTCCAGCGCCTGGTGCGATCGGGAGGCTTTGGCGATATGCGGGTGGAGCTGCGCCGGGGGGTGATCGTCAAGATGAACGCGATTTATGCCCCCCACGCCAAGGTTCGCCGCATACTCGTGAAAGCGCTGGAGGCTGCGACGGCCGCGCGCGGGTGGATCGTGGATCCGGAGGTGTCGGTAGAGTTCGGCGCAGGGTTCGAGCCGGTTCCCGACATCGTGGTGTGGGACCCCACCGTGCTGGCGGGCGAGCCGATGGGGCCGATCCCCGGGGCGGCGGTACGCCTGGTGGTGGAGATCGCCGATACGAGCTTGCGCGACGATCTGGGCCCGAAGCTCGAAGAATATGCGGGCGCCGGACTAAGCGAATATTGGGTGGCCGACGTGAAAGGCGCCTCGATCGTGCAGCATGGCGAGCCTATCGGCCAAGGCTTCGCCCGTCGCGAGACCCACGCATTCGGCGCCGCGTTCGAATGGGTAAGCGCGACGGGGCTCGGGACCGACACCGCGGCGTTGCGCGCCTGACCTTGCGCGCCTGGCCTTGCCCCGCGGCGGGCGATGCGTTGACACGCCGGCGGCCGCGCCTACCCTTTGAACAGCGCTCAACCGCCAAGGAGAGACGCCATGCTCGTACAGGTCGCCGGCCGGCAGCTCGACGTGGGCGAGGCGCTCAAGACCCGCATCAGCGAGGAGCTCGCTCGCACGATCGAGAAATACTTCGCCCGGTCCGGGGAGGCCACGGTCACGGTGACGCGCGAAGGGGTAGGCTTTGAGGTCGATTGCTCCCTGCACCTGCCCTCCGGCATGCTGTTGCAGGCGGCGGGACGGGGCGGGGACGCCCATGGCGCGTTCGAGGATGCGCTGGCGAAGATCGAAACCCGCGTCCGGCGCTATAAGCGGCGCCTGAAAAATCATCACAACACGCAGAAAACACCGCTTCCGGCTGAAACCGCGACCGCGTATGTGCTTCGGGCGGAGCAGGACGAGCCCGATTCCGCTGACGAATTAGGCGAAGCAGGGCAAGAGCTTGAGAATGGCCAGGCGGGAGCGCCGCTCGTGATTGCCGAGACGACGGTTCATGTCAAAACTATGACCGTCTCCATGGCGGTTCTGCAGCTTGACCTTGCCGACGGGCCCGCAATGTTGTTTCGCAACGCTGGCCACGGGGGGCTGAACCTAGTCTACCGTCGGACGGACGGAAATATTGGGTGGGTGGACCCTGAACGCGTGAACGGCGCGACGCCTTGAACGTTTCCTGTGGGGCGCGGGGCGGCGCGGAACACGGGTGAATGATGAGCGATTTAAGCGATCTGCTGAGGCAGGACCTGGTTCTGCAGCGCGTCGTGGCCACGTCCCGCAAGAACGCCATTCTGGCGCTGGTGGAGGCGCTTGCGCCTACCGCGGGGCTTGAAGCGCGCGCCGTGTTCGACGCCGTGCTAATGCGGGAGCGCCTCTCCGGCACGGGGGTGGGGGAGGGCGTGGCGATCCCCCACGCGCGGGTGGAAGGGCTCGCTCGGCCGGTCGGGGCCTTCGCGCGCCTGGAGACGCCGTTGGATTTCGATGCGATTGACGGGCGCCCGGCGGACCTCGTGTTCCTGTTGCTGGCCCCCCACGATCGCGGCGCCGACCATTTGAAGGCGCTGGCGCGGGTGTCGCGCTATCTGCGCCGCGCCGAGATCCGCGACCGGCTGCGCGCCGCGCGCGGGCGGGACGAATTGTACGCCGTGTTCACCCAGGCGCTGGAGAGCGACGCCGCCTGAACGTGCGGGACCCCGCTGGCCGGGGCATGCTTAACGCGGCGTTTCCACTCCGGCGTCATGCTCGCGCGTAATGGCGATCACCGGCCTCTCCGCGGACCTGCTGACCGCCTACGCCCAGGGCGGACGCGGCCGCGCCCTCGCCCAAGCCTCCCCCTCTGCGCCGCCGCCCGCCTCTGCGGCGAATGCGAGCGCCGAACAAGGCCTCGCCAGGGCCCCCTGGGACGCCGGCGAGAGCACCGCCCCGGCCAGCGATCGCGTGCGCGACGCCCTGGCCGGACGGCGCTTTTTCGACACAAGCCCCAAGGCCTTCGCCGCCACCGGCGCGGCCGCGGACGAGCGCAAGCTCTTCTCGCTCCATTCCGGCCTCTCCACGCTGGCCGCCGTGCTGAGCCGCTATGGCGAGGAAGGGGTAGGCGAGATGGAGCGGTCGCGCCTGGATCGGGCCTTCACCAAGGGCCTCGAGGAATTGGACGACTTCCTGGCCCAAACCGCGTTCGACGGCCTGACCCTGTCGCGCGGCGCCCGGATGGAAACCGCGACCAGCGCGTCCATCCTCACCGCCACGGCGCGCACCTTCCTCTCCCGCCCGCTCGTGAAGGGCGATCCCGCCCAGGCCTCCCCGCTCTTCGCAGGGGAGTTTGCGTTTACGATCAAGGCAATAGGCCCGGATGGGCTGCCCTTGGAGCTTGGCGTCGATCTCGCCGCCATGACGGGCGGAACGCGCTCGCTGGAGCGGGTCGCGGCCTATCTGAACACCACCCTCGCCACGGCGGGGCTGACGAGCACGGTGGCGGTGGAGAAGGTCGGGGAGGGCGCGCCGGGGGCGGGCCCCCTCTGGGGCCTCAAGGTTAACGCCGCCGCCGGCGAAGCGCTCGAATTCGCCCCCCTCGCCGCCACGCCCGCGCTCTACCTCACCAGCGGGGCTAAGACGCTCCTCAAATTTGACGCCGATCCCGACGCCCCCACGAGCCTCAGCCAGCCCGCGCGCGGGGGCGTGTTCGCCCAGGGCCTGCCCGAGGGGATCGGCGCGGTCCGCGCGAGCGCCACCGGCCCGGACGGGTCCCTCTACGTGGTGGCCGATCTCGGCGAGATCGAGGCCCCCGAGCCCGCCAAAGAGACCTCCAAAAACCTCCCGAAGAAAGAGGCCGAAGACGCGTCGGCGACCCCCAAGGGCCCGGCCACCGAGCCGATCAAAGGCGAAAGCGACGTGGCGTTGTTCAAGTTCGATTCCGCCGGCCGCCTCCTCTCTACCCGTACGCTGGGCGCGGCGGGCCGCGCGCAGGGGTTTGCGCTCGCGGTGTCGCAGGAGGGCAAGGTCGCGGTGGCCGGCGCAGTGACGGGGCTGCTGCAGGGGGCCCTGACCGGCGCCGGCGCGGCCGCGGAGGGGGCGATCGGGGCGCAGCAGCGCAGCGACGCCTTCCTTACCTTGTACGATGCCGACGGCGCGGAGCTCTGGACCGTGCGCGACGCCGCCGCGGCCGACGATCAGGCCGACGCCGTCACCTTCGGCGCGGACGGGGCGGTCTATGTCGCCGGCAAAACCAATTCCGCCTTGTCCGGCCAGTCCGCCTTGGGTCTCGCTGACGGCTATCTGCGCGGCTATTCCGCGGCGGGCGCAGGCCTCTTCGCCACCCAGTTCGGGACCGCGGGCGCGGACGCCGCCCAGGCCATCATTGTGGAGGATGTCGCCGCTTCTGGCGTGGCGCGGATCACGGTCGGGGGCGTGGAAAGCGGCCGGCTCACGCTGCGGCAGATCGAGTACGGGGCCGGCGTCGCCACCGAAACGGCCCGGCGGGACCTGGGCGCGGTGGAGGGGCGGATCGCGGGGCTCGCCTTGTCCGACGGCGCGCTCTACGTCGCGGGCGCGGCCGGCGCGGGCGGGCTGTCGCTCTCTGCGGTCAACGCCCATTCCGGCAAGACGGACGCCTTCGTCGCTAAACTGGCGCCCGATCTCGCCGCCTCGGGGGAGGACCGCGTCAGCTATATCGGCGGGACGGGCGCGGAGAGCGTGGCGGGCTTCGCCGTCTCCGCCGGGGAGGTGTGGCTTGCGGGGGATTCCGGCGCCGGTTTCGCCGGCCAAAGCGCCCTGCGCGAGAACGACGGCTTCATCGCGCGCCTCGACGCAGACGGCGCGCTCGCCCGGGTGCAGCGTTTCGCCCAGGCCGAAGGCGCGGGCCTCACCAGCTTCGCGCTCGCCCAGACCGGCGCCTCCGTGCTCGACCGCCTAGGCCTGCCCAGCGGCGTTCTGGAGCAGCAGGACAGCGACGCGCTGATCGCGCGCACGGCCCTGCGCGCAGGCGATGCGTTCCAGGTCGCGGTGGACGCCCGCCCCGCCAAGACGGTGACGATCGGGGACGACGAGACGCTTGAAAGCCTGGCCGAGCAGGTGGAGGCCGTGCTGCGCTCGGGCGGGGCGGCCAAGGTGAGCAGCCGCTCGGAGGGCGATAAGCTCGAGATCACCGCCGCCCGCGGCAAGACCGTCACCCTCACGGCCGGCGCGCGGGGGGAGGATGCGCTGGGTGCGCTCGGCCTCGCCGAAGGGGTGATCGCCAGCGCAACGGAGGAGGACGGGAAGGCGCGCCGCAAAAAGCCTGATCCCGCCTATGGCCTTGGCCTTTCAGGGGGGCTCGACATCACCAGCAAGCTCGGGCGCAAACTCGCCGCCGAACAATTGGGCGCGGCCCTTTCCACCGTGCAGCGCGCCCACCGCACGCTGGGGGAGGAACAGTCCGAGGCGTTCGCCGGGCCGGCCCCGGCCTATCTGCAAAAGCAATTGGCGAATTATCAGGCCGCCCTCAGCCGACTGACTGGGGGACCCTGATCTTGCGGGCGAACAGGCGGAGCTTCGAGCGCGCCGGCGGCGTCTCCGGCGCAAACGCCCTGTACATCGCCCGCAACGCCAGCAGCGGAGCCGCCAATTCCAGGATCGCCTTGCGCAGGGGCCGCAGCGCGCGAGGGTCGTAGCGCTGCTTCTTGCCGCCCCCGGCGACGCGCGCGATCACGGTGGGGTCAAGCAGGGCTGCTGCTTCCTCGGCTGTGGCGGCTTCGCCCTGATAGATGGTGCGCGGGCGCCCCTCCCAATTGATCGGCATGAACGCATCGAGGCCGCGGGCGTTGGTGATGGGCGCGAACAGGTGCCGCGGGGCGTCCTGCAGGGCGATCATCAGCGGGGAGTCCGGATCGGCGTCGAACACCAGGCCCGCCTTGCGCGCGCCCTCCGCCACCCAGGCGAGGGGAAATACGTTCAGGCTGGACGGGGTCCCGCCGCCGACATCGCCGTGCGTGCCGACGAACCAACGCTGCGCATACGGGTTCTCGCGGCTGCGCGTGCGTGCGGCGTCGTTCAGCGCGTCGAAATTCTCCCAGAGCGTGGGCGGAAACAGGCGGCGGCGTTCGTCCACCGCAAGCGCATGGCGCGCCGCGCAAACACGGTCGCTCAGATTCAGGTCGTGGAACGCAAAGCGCGTGCGGGTGCGCATCGAGAACGGCCAGATCCCCAGCGGCAGACCGCGCTGACCCACCGTGTCGAAAATGCCCATGTATTGGATCAGGGGGCGGAAATCGATGCGCTCGCCGTTGCGGTGCACGCGCTTGCCGTATTTGCGCCGGAACGCCACCGCGTCCGGATGCAGGGCGTCGCGGGAGCTGTCGCGGTAGAGGTCGAAGGCGGCCACCGCCTGCTCGGCGGAGCGGCGGCTCAGGATGCCCGCTTTGCTGATCAGCGCCGCAAGGCTGCGCGCGGAGAAGGCCCCGCGGCTGAAGCCGAAAATGTAGATCTCGTCGCCCGGGTCGTAGTTGAAACAAAGCCGCAGATAGGTGTCGAGGATGGAATCCTCGAGGCCGTCCCCGAACGCCCCGCCCACCAGCGTCATTATGTTGGACGCAAGCCGGCTGAGGCCGCGGGAATAGGTTTTATCGAGCGCGCCGATCGTGGAGCCGACGCCCTGGGTATAGATCACGATCTGGGAGAGGCTCGCGCCGTCCGCATCGGTGGCGGAGTGCGCGATGGAGCGCGCGAGGATGCCGATATTGGTGTTGCGTTCCTGGCGGAGGCTTTGCCACGTCCCGTCGAGGCAAATGGCGATGCGCTTCATGGGCGTCGTCCCCCCGCCGTTTCTCGGCTCCCGCCCCTCCTTAGCGCGCCGCCCCTTGCTTGCGAAGGCCCGCCGGTGTGGATAGCCCGGAGAGGCGCATGACGCGCGTGATCGGGAGGGCGTCCGTCATGGCGTTGAAAGGTACAGCGCGGAACCCGGAGCGCCGCTCGGACGCGGCGCTTTTGTGCCTGTGCATCGGCGTGGGGCTAATCGTCCTGGCGTGGATTTTGGGCCTGGGCGGGCTCGTGGCCGCCGCCGTTGCGGGGCAGGCCCCGGCGCTCGCCGCCGGCGGGATCGCCGCCTTGATCTTGCTGCCGCTTACCGTATTGTCCGGCCTCATTCTGGCGCTCGTCGGGGGGATCTGGCTGGTCGTGCGCGTGATCGCGGATCAAAGCGAGGCGGGCGCGCGCGAGCGCTATGACGACGTGGAACGCTGAGCCGGATGATCCTTTCCACCACCTTTGACGTGCCCGGACGCCCGATCCTGGCCAATCTCGGCGTCGCGCGCGGCAATGTCGTGCGCTCACGCTTTATCGTGCGCGATATCGTGGCCAGCCTGCGCATGATCGTCGGGGGCGAGATCCACGAATATACGAAGCTCTTGGCGCAAAGCCGCGAGCAGGCGCTGGACCGGATGGTCGAGGACGCACGCGGGCTGGGCGCGGACGCGGTGATCGGCTTGCGGTTCGAAACGACCGACGCCGCCGGTGGGCAAGCGACCGAAGTGCTGGCCTACGGCACGGCGGTGAAGCTGGGCTGACGCCGCAGCCGCGCCAGGGCGAGCTCCTGGCTCCCCCGCCAGATCTCAAGCCCGATCAGGCCCGCTCCCAGATCCGGCGAAACCAGGAAGCCCAGCGCGAACATCGCCTGGCACACGCACACATAAAGCGTATGCGGCCCCGCGACCTCGCCAAGGCGCCATTCCGCCAGCCGCCGCACCGCCCATAAGCCCAATCCCGTCAGGGCGATGATCCCGGCCAGCACTGCGACGCTCGCGGCGAGGCCGTGCGGCGCGCCCAGGGCGGGCAGCGTGAGCGTGAAAAGGGAGATGGGCGCGCCGGCGGCGTGGTGGGCCGCGCCCCAGAGCGGGAGCAGCCAGAATTGCGCCTGCGCCAGGCCCGGCGCGTCAACGCCCTTGCCCGCCGCGCGCGCATCGTAGAGACGCGCCACCGAAGCCGCCCCGCCCGCGATCGCCGCCCACCGCCAGGCGAGCGCCACGACAATCGCCGCGCCCGGCCCGAACCCCGCCCACGCCGCGCCGAGGAGTGCGGCCCCCGCGAGCGCCGCGACGATCTGGGCCCGGCTTGGCCCCCCCGCGGCGTGCACGCGCGCCAGCGCCAGCAGCACGACCGCGACCAGCAGAGGCGCGGCGGTTTGGGGCGCCCGCGCCGCCAGCACCCCCGCCGCCGCGCCCAGAAGAGCGGGTCCTGCGATCAGCGCGCCGTCGATCCATCGGCTGCGGAGCCACCCCGCGCCGGCGGGAGGGGAGAGGGCGTGCGAAAGCATGGGCGGCGTCGTTCTCAACGCGCCGGCAAGCGGCCGGCTTCATGCCCCCCGAGTACGCAATCGCCATGAATCAGTCGTAAAGCACGCTGCTGTCGGAGCAGCCCAGGCGTCTTACGGGGCGGCGGGGGGATCGGCGGTGAACGTCACCGAGCGGACGATGGCGTTGAATTTCGCGGTTCGGTCCTTGCCGTCGAACGAGGCGCACAGCGCCCACACCTCGCGGCCGGGGCGCACGTGCAGCGCCGCCACGACGTCGCGCTCCTTGCCCTTGAGCAGGGCGGTCTGGACGGGGAACGCCCCGCTCGTGTCGACGGCGCTTTCCTTGACGGCGGCGACCCCGCCCAGCAGGCGCTGCGGCGCGGCGATCGAGGACCATTGCGCGGCGTCGAACGGAACGCTCCAGGCTTTGACGAGCGCAGCGGGGGAGATGGCGGCGGTCTCGGGCCGCGGGATCGAGATCGCCCAGCATTCCTCGTTCGCCGTGCCCATCACGTAGGCGTCAAGCGGCGCATCGGCGGTCGAGCCGAGGTCGGGCGCGCCCCATTCGGACGGCTTGGCGAGGGAAAAGTTTTTCTTGGGATCGGTCCAGACCGCCGGGGCCGCCGCCGCCGCGCCCGCCCAGCCGATCCCCGCCAGGACGGCGAGCGCGATAGGCCTGACTTTCATGCTGCGCCCGATTTTCGTGATGCGCCCGACTTTCAGGATGCGCCTGACTTTCATGTCTATCCTCCTCTTGGGCTTTTTTTGAAATTTAGCGCGTTCCCGCGCGGCCGGGTAGGGCGCGCGGCGGGCGCCCTTTGCGCGGATCCAAAGCCCGCCCTATCGTGTGCCGGCGCGCGGGCGGCCTTGAGAGGAGCGGCGATGGGCGATCTGGTGCAGATCGAGCGCGAGGGGGCGGTGCTCGAGATTCTCCTCGCGCGCCCCGAGAAAAAGAACGCCCTGACCAATGCGATGTACCAAGACATCGTGGCCGCGATCACTGCCGGCGAGGCCGATCCCGGCGTGCGCGTCCTGCTGATCGGGGCGGAGGGGAGCGTGTTCACCGCCGGCAACGATATCGGCGATTTCGCGCGCGTGGCGATGGGGGCCGCGCCGGCGAGCGAACTGCAAGCCCTGCGCTTCATCGCGGCCCTGGCGGGGGCGCACAAGCCCGTGGTGGCGGCGGTCCCGGGCCTCGCCGTCGGGGTGGGCGCAACGATGCTGCTGCATTGCGATCTGGTGTTCGTGGCCGAGGACGCCGTGCTCTCCACCCCGTTCGTCAATCTGGCGCTGACGCCGGAGGCGGCCTCGAGCGTGCTGCTGCCGCAGCGGGTAGGGCATGTGCGGGCGTTTGCGATGTTCGCGCTGGGCGAGACGCTCAGCGGGCGTGCGGCCGCAGATCTCGGGATCGCCAATGCGGCGCTGCCGCGCGATCAGGTGCTGGCGGCCGCGCGCGCGGCGGCGGCTGCGCTGGCGCTGCGCCCGACCGGGGCGGTGAAGGCCACGAAGGCGCTGATGCGCGACGGCGCGCGGATCGAGGCGGCGATGGCGCAGGAGAATGCGCTGTTCGCCGAGCGGCTGCAAAGCGCCGAGGCGCGCGAAGCGTTCGCCGCCTTCGCCGAGCGCCGCCCCCCCGATTTCACCGCCCTGGATTGAAAGGCGAAAGGCGCTTACGGCCGCGACACCGTCCAATACCCCGCCGCGGGCTTGCGTTTGGCGATGGCGCGCAGCGCGCGGGTAAGCCCGTTCACCGAGCCGACGCGGCATTCGGCGCCCGCTTCGGTGCGGCGCATGCCAGCCGCCGCCGCTTCCGCGTCCGTCAGGTCCTGGCAGGCGGCGTCGTAGAAATAGATCTTGTCCCCGTCCTTGCGGAAGATGGCGTAGGAATAGAGTGGCGCGGACGTCTTGTCGGCGAGGCGCGTCTGGCCCACCCAGAGGCCGGACCAGGGCGCGCCCGGGAGGCGGTGGAACGTCACCACGCCCTCATCGGGCTGTTCGGGATCGACGTACCCGCCCGTAGTCCAGCGCAGCCTGTTGGTCTCGACCGCCCCGCCCTGGTGGGTCTCCACCGTCAAAAGCCCCGAGCCGAGCAGAGCCTGCCCGCGCCCCGCGCCGAACAGCGGCGTCTCGGAGGTGAAGCAGGAAGCCAGCGCCAGGCACGCCGCCACCACAAACGCCAAGCTCGGAAAGCGCAAGCCCATCGGATCCTCCCGCCACGCGGCGATCGCGCGCGGCGATGGTGGCGATTGCGAGGCCGCGCGCGTACACTCTGGGCGGAGGAACAATGGTCTGCGCCGCATCCACGGTGATGATGGCGTCCATCGCCGAATCCAGCACACCTGCGAGCAGGGCGGCTGCGTTGGTTGCATTGCTGCCCAGGGAGGTGGCATCGAGGTTGGGGGTCAGAGCGTGGGGCACGGCGCAGTATGACAGGCAGCAAAGCCCTGAATTTACCGCACCGCCGCGGTCCATGCGCCACCCGAGCCGGCGATGGCCGGCAGGGTCCGCACTACCCGGCGATCAAATGATGCGCGAGAAACGTGCCCGGTTGCGGTCGCTCTGGAGGTAACGGTCGAACACCATGGCGATGGCGCGCACAAAAAACCATCCGGTTTCGGTGACGTGTACACCGGTGTCGTCGAGGTTGAGCAGGCCCTGGTCCTGCAGTAGACGCAGCTGTGCGAGTTCGTGCGCGAAGTAGGTCTGCGAATGCACCAGATAGGCCAGGTCGATCGATTCGAACAATAACTCCCCGTGGCACATCAGCGCCATGATGACCGCGCGCCGG
>JANNOI010000018.1:0-4957 GCA_031398975.1 Alphaproteobacteria bacterium
AACATGCTCTGGGTGTCGGACTTCACCTATGTCTCGACGTGGCATGGCTTCGTCTATGTCGCCTTCGTCATTGATGTCTTCGCGCGCCGGATCGTCGGCTGGCGCGTGTCGCGCACGGCGCACGCCAGCTTCGTGCCCGATGCTCTGGAGCAGGCCGTGCACGATCGCTGCCCCTGCGGCGGGCTCGTGCATCACAGCGATCGCGGCAGTCAGTATCTGTCGATCCGTTACACCGAACGTCTCGCCGAAGCCGGCATCGAGCCGTCGGTCGGCAGCGTCGGCGACAGCTACGACAACGCTCTCGCAGAGACGATCAACGGCCTCTACAAAGCCGAGGTCATCTGGCGGCGCGGACCGTGGCGCTCGATGGAAGCCGTTGAATTCGCGACGCTCGAATGGGTGGACTGGTTCAACAACCGCAGGCTTCTCGAACCGATCGGCAACATCCCGCCCGCCGAGGCCGAAGCGAACTACTATGCAGCACAGGAACCAACCGCTATGGCGGCGTGAATAAAACCCGGATGCCTCCGAGATCCCCGGGGCGGTTCATTTCCGCCTTGCTGTCGCGCCTGAGCGCGGTTGCGCCGGGCTTCAAGCTGCACCGGCGGCGCGCTTCACGCCGTGCATACGGCCGAGCCCGCCGGCCGGGCGGCAGATGAGTTTCGCTCAACTCTCATTCCAGAACTTCTCGGTTTGCTGCAACGGGCAAAGGTGACTTGCTGGCGCCAAGCAGAGGCGCGACGCGCGTCGCGACCGGAGGTGCATCATGAACAGGCTGACGACACGGGCGTTGAGCGCCCTGCGGACGGGCGCGGCGGCGGCGGTTTTTGTGTTTGCGGCGGGCGGGGCGGCGCAGGCGGCGGCGGGCGCCGCGGCCGCGATCCACGCCAAGGCGCTGGTGCTGGACAGCCATGTCGATGTGTTGCTGCCCTCCAGCAAGCCGCGCTATCGCACCCCTGACGGGGGCGACTTCGCCGATCTCGCCAAGCTGCGCGCGGGCGGGGTGGACGCGGTGGTCTACGCCGTGGCGGTCTCTACCGGCCCGCGCACCGGCGCCGATTACGCCAAGGCCGGCGCCGAAGCCGACGAGAAGCTCGCGGCCATCCGCAAGAGCGTGGCCGAAAGCGGAGGCCGGGCGGTGCTCGTGCGGACGCCGGGGGAGGTGCGCAAGGCCGCCGCCGAGGGCAAGACCGCGGTGCTGATCGGCTTCCTCAATGCCTATGCGCTGGGCGAGGACGAAACAGAGTTAGACCGCTGGGCGCGCGAGGGCGTCGTGGTCGCGGGGCTCGCGCATGCCGGCAACACCGTCTTTGCAGACAGCTCCCGCCCGCGCGCGGGCGAGGGCGAAGAGCATGGCGGCTTGTCTGCGAAGGGCCGCGCGGCGGTGACGCGCCTGAACAATCTGGGCGTGCTGATAGATGTCTCCCAGCTTTCTGCCAAGAGCGTGCTCCAGACTTTGGAGCTGAGCCGCGCACCGGTCGCCGCGACCCATTCGGGTGTGCGCGCGCTGGTGGACAATCCGCGCAATCTGTCTGACGCCGAGATCGACGCGATCGCCAAGGCGGGCGGGGTGATCCAGATCCCCGCGTTCAACTCTTATCTGGTCTCCGAGCCGGCAGGGTACAAAGCCGCGCTGCGGGCGCTGCGCCAGCACTATGGCCTCGACCCTGACGGCGCGGGCTATAGCGGCGCCGACGCCTTGCCCCAGGAGCGTCAGAACGCGTTCTTCCCCGCCTATCGCGGCCTCTACCCCAAGGCGGGCGTGAAGGAATTGGTCGATCAGATCGATTATGTCGCCAAGCGCGTGGGCGTGGACCATGTGGGCGTGGGGACCGATTTCAACCACGGCGCGGGGATCGCCGGGTTCAAGGATGCGAGCGAGGCCGGCAATGTCACGGCGGAGCTGGTGCGACGGGGCTATTCGGCTGCGCAGATCGAGAAGATCTGGGGCGGCAATTTCCTCCGTGTACTGGACGCGGCGCAGAAGGGGGGCGTTCAGCGCCGCGCCGCGCGGTGAGGGGCCCCGCGCTTATGGTCAGGGGATCGTGAGCGCGGGCAAAGTTTGCCACACGATCGCGAGCAGGGCGAGGGCCGCGCCCAGGGCGGAAAGGCCCGCGAGGAAGCGGTCGAGCCCATCCGCCGCCCGGGCGCGACGGCTCTGGGCGATGATGAGGATGCAGGCGAGGACGGCGAGCGCGCTTGAGGCGAGGATCAGCGCGCGGGCGGCGCCGGGGGAGGCGGCGGCGATGTCTGCGATGCTGGCGATGGCGTAGATCAGCGCGAAGTGGGCCGTCCATACCAGCGGTCCCGCAAGCAGAGTAAGCCACGCCGCCATCTCACGCGACCAAGGGGAAAAGCCGCGTCACCGCCAGGACTAGCAGCGCCTGCGCGCCGGTATAGGACAGGAACAGCGCGATGCTGTCGAGCGTGGCCAGACGCCTTGGGTCGAGGAGCCCGGCGAGGAGGCGGGCCAGCGCATAAAGCGCCATCGTCACGCACACGGCCACGAAACAGGCCTGCCAGGACAGGAACGACGCGATCAGCGCATCATGGCTGGTGCGCTGCGGGTTGAAGCCGGCCGCGCCCCAGCCCGCGAAGTCAAGCCACAAAGACCCCCCGAGCGCGGAGGCGGACAAGACAAGCAGCGCAACGGAAAGGGCCGGCGTACGCGGATAGGCCTTGTGCGCGAAGAAGGCGAGGGCGACGGCCAGACCGCTCAACATGGCGCAAAGAGAGAAGTCTGAAAGCGGAGGCGGGCTCGCCCAAAGCCCAGGATTGCGGCTCCAGAGGAAGAAGTAGGAGAAGATCAGCATTGCGAGGATCATCCCCGCCACGGTCAACAACACCACCATCGCCCACCAGCCATGGCTCTGGGGCCCGTGGCAATAGGTCGGGACTTCGATGCCGGCGCCGATATCGGCCTTGTCCGTGCGCATCGGCAGGTCCATCGCCCAAACCCAGCGCAACACGCACACGATCGCGCCCGCCCCGCAGACGAGCGCCACGGCGGTGAGCTTCACCGTCAGCAGCAGGAAGAAGGCCGCCGTGAACACGGCCGCGCCCAGATGGAACCAGGAGGGCCCCGGCATGCGCTGCAGATATTGCGGCTCCGCCCGCAACGGGGAGGTGACGATCGTCTCCCGCTCGCCGGTGGCGGAATTCGGCAGGAAGTATCGGCCTTCCTCGACGTTCCTGGTGAGGTCTGGATCGTCCCAAAGCGGATAGCGGCTGGTCACCACCGGGATGCTCCGGGTAGAGTAAAGCCCTGTCGGCAGCCATTCGAGCGTGCCCGCGCCATAGATGTTGCCGGCATTGTTGTCAGGATCAAAGCGGAAGTTTCGTAACAGATCGATCACCATGACCAGAACGCCCGCCCCGATCATGAAGGCGCCGACTGTCGAGACTTGGTTGAGCGTGGTCCAGCCGATGTCCGGATAAGTCCAGACACGCCGCGGCATGCCCATGAGCCCAGTCAGGTGCATGACGAAGAAGGTGAGATGGAAGCCAAGAAAGATAAGCCAGAAAGCCCATCGGCCGAGCCGCTCCGACAGGGGCGTGCGGCTGATCATCGGCGCCCAGAAGTAAAAGCCCGCGAACAGCGGAAACACCATGCCCCCGACGAGCACGTAATGCAGGTGGGCCACGATGAAATAGGTGTCGTGCGCGACAAGATCGAATGGCACGAGCGCCACCATCACCCCGGTCAGGCCCCCCATCACGAAGGTGATGATCGAACCGACCGCGAACAGCGCCGGCACGCTCCAGCGTACTTTGCCGGCCGCAAGCGTGGCGATCCACGAAAAGACTTGCAAACCCGCAGGGACGGACACGGCCATGCTGGCGGCGGAGAAGAAGGCGGTGGAGAGCGCGGGCAGGCCGGTGGCGAACATGTGGTGCACCCACACGCCGAAGGACAAAAAGCCCGTGGCCAACATGGCGAGCACCACCAGATTGTAGCCCACGAGCGGGGTGCGCGCGACCGCGGGAATGATCATCGACATCATGCCCGCCGCCGGCAGGAAGATGATGTAGACGTCAGGGTGGCCGAAGAACCAGAAGAGGTGCTGCCACAGGATCGGGTCGCCGCCGCGCAGCGCGTCGAAGAACGGCCAATCGAGCGCGCGCTCGAGTTCGAGCAGCAGCGTGGCGAGTATGATGGAGGGAAAACCGATCACGATCAGCGCCGCGAACACGAGCATCGACCAGGCGAAGATCGGCAACTTGTCCAGACTCATGCCCGGCGCCCGGGTGCGCAACACGCCCACGATGATCTCCACCGCGCCGGCGATGGCCGAGATTTCGATGAAGCCGATGCCGAGCAACCAGAAATCGGCGTTGATCCCGGGGGAGTGGGCGGTCGATGTCAGCGGAGGATACATGAACCAGCCCCCATTGGGGGCGAGGCCTACGAAGATCGAGCAGAAAAACGCGAGCCCGCCGATGAAATAGGCCCAGAAAGCGTAGGCCGACAGGCGCGGAAAGGGCAGGTCGCGCGCAGCGAGCATCTGCGGCAGCAGCAATACGCCGAGCGCCTCGACCGCGGGCACCGCGAACAGAAACATCATCACCGTGCCGTGCATGGTGAAAATCTGGTTGTAGGTCTCCTCGTCCAGGAACCCGTTCATCGGCAGCGCAAGCTGGGTGCGCATCAGCAGCGCCAAAACGCCCGCCAACAGGAAAAACAGAAACGCCGCGCCGACATAATAGATGCCGACATAATTGTTGTTGACCGCCGTCAGGTACTCAAGCCCCTTGGGCGGACACCAGATCCGTTTGAGTTCTTCGAGTTCGCCTTCCGGGCGGTCCTCCTTGTAGTAGAAACAGCCTTTTACAAATAACTGATTTTGTTTGATAAAATTAGCCTGTGTTCCGCTGTGTAGGAACTGTGCAGGAAAAATTCACCTCCAACGACATTCTACCTCTGAAATCGTGCCAGAGATTCGCGAGATCGGACAGC
>JANNOI010000025.1:0-46694 GCA_031398975.1 Alphaproteobacteria bacterium
CACCATGGGAGTTGGTTTTACCTTAAGACGGTGCGCTAACCGCAAGGAGGCAGCCGGCCACGGTAAGGTCAGCGACTGGGGTGAAGTCGTAACAAGGTAGCCGTAGGGGAACCTGCGGCTGGATCACCTCCTTTCTAAGGATCATTACGATCAATTGGCGCTTGGCTTCGGCCTTGGCCGATTTCGTAATCTTCTTGGACATTAGGCCGCCGGCCTCGTCCTTCGGGGCGGTTCCGGACGGCCACAATCCGGGCGTTCCGCCGCCTTCGTTTCTCTTCTCCGGACATTCGCGCCGCGCAGGCTTTTGCTGCGCGCGGCGCGCCAATGCGAGCGCGCCTGGCGCGCCGTAGCCTTAAGCAAGGCGCGGCGCACCGCGCCGGCGCTGTGCAGTTCGGCATCGGGCGCTTCGCGCGCCCGCGGCGAAGGCCCGTAGCTCAGCTGGTTAGAGCGCGCGCTTGATAAGCGTGAGGTCGGCAGTTCAAATCTGCCCGGGCCTACCAGCGCCAGCGGCGCTGGCGCGGGATTCGGACGCCGGAAGTCAGGATTGCTGTTGCGGGTTCTGGTTTCTGGTTTCCGTCGGCCTCTTTGGGGCCGGCGGGGCCATAGCTCAGTTGGGAGAGCGCTAGCTTTGCAAGCTTGAGGTCGTCGGTTCGATCCCGACTGGCTCCACCATTTCAGGTGTGGCGTCGGGGCGCGCTTAGCGTTCTTTGCGCAGCTTTCGCGCGGCTTCGGCCTTGGCGCGCGCTCGGCGAATGTCCGGTCATCAGTTCCCGCCGTGCGCTTTGCGCGCGCGGGTGCGGCGTTCGCGCCGATCGCATTTACATCGTGAAGGAGGATCCGTCCGCCGCCGCCCGCAAGGGCAAAGCGGTTCAAGGGCGGATCGAGACAACATCATCTAGCAAACGTCCGTGTGCGGAACGGGGCGCAATCCCCACCGCGCATGGACATCACTGATCGATCAAGCGTTTTGAAGAGCATTCGGGGAATGCCTTGGCGCTGAGAGGCGATGAAGGACGTGGCACGCTGCGAAAAGCTGTGGTGAGGCGCGAGCAGCCTTTGACCCGCAGATATCCGAATGGGGAAACCCACCTTCGAGACCGATGCTCCTATCCCGGCCCGGGCCTGCTCTGGCCGGGGTTGGGACATCGGTTTCACCAGAAGGTATTAAATCCTGAATACATAGGGATTTAAAGCAAACCCGGGGAAGTGAAACATCTCAGTACCCGGAGGAAAGGACATCAACCGAGACTCCCGTAGTAGTGGCGAGCGAACCGGGACCAGGCCAGTGCTCCGTCGAAAAGAACGCGAACGAGTTGGAAAGCTCGGCCAGAGCGGGTGACAGCCCCGTAGCGGTAGATCTAGACGGAGACTCGAGTAGGGCGGGACACGTGCAATCCTGTCTGAACATGGGGGGACCACCCTCCAAGCCTAAGTACTCCTCAGCGACCGATAGTGAACAAGTACCGTGAGGGAAAGGTGAAAAGCACCCCGACGAGGGGAGTGAAATAGATCCTGAAACCGAATGCTTACAAGCAGTGGGAGCCCGCTCACCAAAGGTGAGCGGAGGCAGCTAGGCGTTAAGCAATAGGCAGTATGGGGTGCGATGCAGTCGCGCCCTTACCATTGCCTACTGACCATTGCCTACTGCCTTCTTTGCTCGCCTTCGGCGAGCGGGTGACCGCGTACCTTTTGTATAATGGGTCAGCGACTTCATGTGGCGAGCAAGCTTAAGCCGTTAGGCGTAGGCGCAGCGAAAGCGAGTCTGAACAGGGCGCTTGAGTTCGTCGTATGAGACCCGAAACGTGGTGATCTACCTATGAGCAGAGTGAAGGTGCGGTAACACGCACTGGAGGCTCGAACCCATAACTGTTGAAAAAGTTTGGGATGACTTGTGGGTAGGGGTGAAAGGCCAATCAAACCACGTGATAGCTGGTTCTCCGCGAAATCTATTTAGGTAGAGCGTCGGATGATTGCTCCAGGGGGTAGAGCACTGGATGGGCTAGGGGTCCTCACCGGATTACCAAACCCAACCAAACTCCGAATACCTGGAAGCTCAGTCCGGCAGACAGACGGCGGGTGCTAACGTCCGTCGTCAAGAGGGAAACAACCCTAACCATCGGTTAAGGCCCCCAAGTCGTGGCTAAGTTGGAAAGGATGTGGTCGTGCTTAGACAACCAGGAAGTTGGCTTAGAAGCAGCCATCTTTTAAAGAAAGCGTAACAGCTCACTGGTCAAGCGCAGCTGCGCCGAAAATGTAACGGGGATTAAGCCACGCGCCGAAGCCATGGGCTCCGCAAGGAGCGGTAGCGGAGCGTTCCCTAAGCCTGTGAAGCCGTGCGGCGACGCCCGGTGGAGGTATGGGAAGTGAGAATGCTGACATGAGTAACGATAAAGAGGGTGAGAGACCCTCTCGCCGGAAGACCAAGGGTTCCTGTCCAATGCTAATCAGGGCAGGGTTAGCCGGACCCTAAGGCGAGGCCGAAAGGCGTAGTCGATGGGAACCACGTTAATATTCGTGGGCCAGCGGGTAGTGACGAATGTCGAACGTCGTCGGAGGTTATCGGATTCCGAAGGCGGCCTAGATGTTCCAGGAAATAGCTCCCGCATAGACCGTACCCGAAACCGACACAGGTGGTCAGGTAGAGCATACCAAGGCGCTTGAGAGAACTGTTGTGAAGGAACTCGGCAAATTACCCTCGTAACTTCGGGAGAAGAGGGCCTGATTTTGGCGCAAGCCAGGGTCAGGGGCACAAGCCAGGGGGTGGCGACTGTTTATCAAAAACACAGGGCTCTGCGAAGCCGCAAGGCGACGTATAGGGTCTGACTCCTGCCCAGTGCCGGAAGGTTAAGAGGAGAAGTGCAAGCTTTGAATCGAAGCCCCGGTGAACGGCGGCCGTAACTATAACGGTCCTAAGGTAGCGAAATTCCTTGTCGGGTAAGTTCCGACCTGCACGAATGGAGTAACGACTTCCCCGCTGTCTCCACAACAGACTCAGTGAAATTGAATTCTCCGTGAAGATGCGGAGTTCCCGCGGCTAGACGGAAAGACCCTGTGAACCTTTACTGCAGCTTCGCAGTGGCGTTATCGACGGCTTGTGTAGCATAGGTGGGAGGCTTTGAACCTTGGGCGCCAGCTTGAGGGGAGCCACCGGTGAAATACCACCCTTGTTTTCGGTGACGTCTAACCGCGACCCGTTATCCGGGTCCGGGACCCTGCGTGGCGGGCAGTTTGACTGGGGCGGTCGCCTCCCAAAGAGTAACGGAGGCGTGCGATGGTAGGCTCAGAGCGGTCGGAAATCGCTCGTTGAGTGCAATGGCATAAGCCTGCCTGACTGCGAGACTGACGAGTCGAGCAGAGACGAAAGTCGGCCATAGTGATCCGGTGATCCCACGTGTGGAGGGTCATCGCTCAACGGATAAAAGGTACTCCGGGGATAACAGGCTGATCTTGCCCAAGCGTCCACAGCGACGGCAAGGTTTGGCACCTCGATGTCGGCTCATCACATCCTGGGGCTGGAGCAGGTCCCAAGGGTATGGCTGTTCGCCATTTAAAGTGGTACGTGAGCTGGGTTCAGAACGTCGTGAGACAGTTTGGTCCCTATCTACCGTGGGTGTTGGAAACTTGAGAGGATCTGTCCCTAGTACGAGAGGACCGGGATGGACGCACCTCTGGTGCACCTGTCGTGGCGCCAGCCGCGCAGCAGGGTAGCTAAGTGCGGAAGGGATAAACGCTGAAAGCATCTAAGCGTGAAACCCGCCTCAAAACCAGGTTTCCCTGAAGAGCCGTGCTAGACCAGCACGTTGATAGGCCAGGTGTGGAAGCGGAGCGATCCGTGGAGCTGACTGGTACTAATCGCTCGTTCGGCTTGATCGATTTGATGTTCATGTGCGGCGGAGATCGCGTTCCGCCGCGCAACGCCCGTGGGCCCAAGCGGCCTGCGGCGAGAGACCATGCGCCGTACACGGACGTTCGCTCGATGATGTTGTCTCGTTTGTCTTGCGCGCCGCGCCGACCTGGTGGCTATGCCGGAGGGTCCCCACCCGATCCCATCCCGAACTCGGCCGTTAAGTCCTCCAGGGTCGATGGTACTACGTCTTAAGACGTGGGAGAGTAGATCGCCGCCGGGTCTGCCCGGCGCGCACGACAAATCCTCCTTCAACAAATGACCTGCGCCGGCGCGCTCGAGCGCCCAGCGCAAGTCTGCTGTCCCCCTCCAGGCGCAAGCCCGCTTGCCTGCGCCGCCGGACGGGCGGAAGACGAGCCGGGTTCCCGCCCCGCTCGTCGCAATCGGTAACGCGGGGTGGAGCAGCCCGGTAGCTCGTCAGGCTCATAACCTGAAGGTCGTAGGTTCAAATCCTGCCCCCGCACCCAATTCCCGAGTTACAGCGTCTAAGATTAGTAGGCTGAGCTTCAGGGCGCCGGCCTTGCGCGTCGCGGCCTCTGCGGCCCATTTTCCGTACACTGATTATCCGCGGTATGGCTGCTTCCGTCCCGCTCTCGGCGATGGCGGGGCGGGCAAAAGTCACGCGGCGCTCTCAGACTTCGCCCGGCCTTAGCCGCGCCGCGCCGTGCGCAGGCCAGCTGAAACACCAGAGCCTATTCCGGTGCGACAGAGTCAGATCAAGGCTTTAGAGCGGTTCTTGATTGGATTGAATCAATCCAATCAAGAAAAACCGCTCTACACTTTAAGTCAGACCGTTTCTCGTCCGAAACCGTGTAGCACTTTTCGGGAAACGGTCTAGGTGTTTGTTTGGTCCCATTTTCTGACGATGCACCGGCGTCCATTTCATCGGAAAAACGCACCAGCCGCTACAATCCGAAAGAAACGCCCCGCCGGTCGGCTGCGTCCGGGGCGGGACGGTGTTAGGCCAAGGCCATGGCTGCGTGGCGTTTCTCCGCTTCCCCCTCCCTGCGCGTGACGCTGTTCATGAGCTGCCTGTTTGCGGTGAACGGGGTGGGGCTGCCCTTCCTGCCTGTTTGGCTCGCCGCCTCGCGGGGGCTGTCGGGGTTCGAAGTCGGGGTCGTGCTGTCCTCGGCCCAGCTCGCGCGGGTGTTTGTGGGGCCGTTGATCGCGACCTGGGCGGATGGCTTCGCCGATCGGCGTACGCCGTTGCGCCTGTTGGCGTTGGCGGCGCTCGCGGGCTACGCCGCCTTCGCGCTCTCCTCCGGCTTCTGGGCGTTGGCGGTCGCGGGCTTCCTGGCTGCGACGCTCGGCTCGGCGATGGCGCCGCTCGTGGAAAGCGCGGCGCTGCGGGCGGGGCGGGCCGGCTGGCCCCCGTTCGGGGTGGGGCGCGCGATCGGATCGGCGGCGTTCATAGTCGGCGCCCTCCTCGCAGCGGCAGGCGTGGCGCGGTTCGGGCCGGATGCGGCGATCGCGGGGGTGCTCGCCCTGATGGGCCTGTCGGCCGCAATCGCCTGGTTGGGCCTCGCGCCCGACCGGCGCGCCGCCAGCGGACCGCCGCTCGCGTTTCACGCCCGCCTTCGGGCCGGGGGCGCGTTGCTGCGCAATCCGCGCGTGTTCGCCGTGCTCGCCGCCTCCGGCCTGATCCAGGCCGCCCATGCCTTCTATTACAGCTTCTCCACCCTGGCGTGGGCGCGGCAGGGGTTTGACGAGGGCCTGATCGGCCTGCTTTGGGCGATCGGGGTGGCGTTCGAGGTGGTGTTCCTGGCCGCGCTGCCCGCCATCGAGCGGCGCGTTTCGCCCGAGGCGCTGGTGATCGCGGGAGGGGCGGGGGCGGTGCTGCGCTGGGCGGCCTTCGGGTTTTCGCCTCCGGCCGCGCTATTGTTCCCGCTGCAGGCGCTGCACGCGCTCACCTTCGCCGCCACCCATGTGGGCGCACTGCGGATACTGGAACGGGAGGCGCCCGACGCGCTCTCGGGCTTCGCGCAGACCCTCTACGCCGCCCTGGCGGCCGGCGCCCTGATGGGCGTGGCGACCCTCGGCGCGGGCTGGCTGTTCGACCAGGCGGGCGTGCACGGCTATTGGGCGATGGCGGCGCTGGCCGCGGCCGGGCTTATCGGGATGGCGCGCGCTCCGAGCGCTCGCTCGCCAGCTGCGCCTGAGCCAGCAGCGCAGCCTGCGCCAGTCCCCGCTGCACCGCCCCCACAAGCTGCACCCGATTGAGCGTAGCGATCGAGGCCACGCTGCACGCGCGCGCCGTCTCGATCGGCAGCGGCAAAAGGATCATGCCGGCAGGGGGCGCGCGCGGGGCGCTGAGCGCGGCGTAAAAGCAGCGGTTGAACACATAGCCGCCCCCCTCGCGGGCCACCTCCGCCGGCGCGCCGCCTTCGCCCATCGCCGCCGCCAGCGGCTCCGGCGCCAAGGTGGCCTTGAGCCGCTCCGGCCCGCCCGGGGCCAGCGTGCGCCCGGGCCAATACATGCCTGCCTGGTCCGCCGCCGGCTCTGCCCTATTCACCGCCGCATCGACTGCCGCAATCGCCCGCCCATTGGGGCGAACCCCGATCAGAACCAGCGCATCTGGGGTTTCCTCTTGCACCGCCCGGTGAAGCCATTCCACTGCGCCTGACCAGCGGCATGGGGCCACCACCATCTTCAGGCAGGTCTGGGGCGGGGCCCACGCTTCCGATTGCAGGGTCGCCAGCACCTCCTGGGCAGGGCTGGCCGGAAAGTCCGGGAAGGGACCGAAACCGAAAGCGAGAAGGCGAATCATCGTGACGATTTTATTACATACGGTTTCCAAATCGTCTTCGCCGGCTGCAGTGCGCCGCCAGCGCCGTGCGCGCCTGCCTCCCCGCCGCGCGCCCCTTCACTGTTTTTCATCGCCTTGCCTTTACGGTGGGCGTATGAGGCCGCCCCTGACGCCCAAAGCCAAGCCCGCATGACCGCGACCTTCGAGCAGATCGAGGAGAACGGCGCACGCGTACTCTTGTTGCGCGGCGAGTGGACGGTTTGGACGATCGACCGGGTCGCAGCCCCCTTCGCCGCCGCCAGCCGCGGCGCGATCGCCGATCTGGGCGCGATCACGCGCCTCGACCTCGCGGGCGCGCATGTGGTGGACCTCGGCGCAGCCTCGGTGCGGGGGGAGAGCGAGGCGGCGCGGCGCTTGCTGGCTGCGGCCCGTTCGGCCCGCCGGGAGCAACCGACGCCCGCTCCGGTCCTGCATGGCCTGACCGCCCTGTTCGACCGGACGGGGCGAGGGGTTGCGGCGTTCTGGGACGAAGCCCTGGCGACCTTGAGCTTCCTGGGCGCGACGCTCGTTACGCTCGCGCGCCTCGCGCGCCATCCCCGAAAGCTCCGCTGGGCGCCCATGGTGCACGTGATGGAGACGGCCGGGCTCAACGCCTTGCCGATTATCACCCTGCTCGCGTTTTTCATCGGCGTGGTGGTGGCCTATCTGGGCGCGCGGGTGCTGGCCGATTTCGGCGCCTCGATCTTCACCGTGGAGCTCGTGGCCTATTCCATGCTGCGCGAGTTCGGCGCGGTGATCACCGCCGTGCTGCTCGCCGGGCGCACCGACAGCGCGTTCACCGCCGAGATCGGGGCCATGAAGATGCGCCAGGAGATCGACGCGCTGCGCGTGATCGGCGTCGATCCGATGGAGGCGCTGGTGGCGCCGCGCGTGCTGGGGATGCTGGTCATGACCCCGGTTCTGACGTTCGCGGCCACGATCGCGGGACTGGTGGGGGGGCTATTGGTGTGCTGGCTGTCTCTGGGCGTAAGCCCGGCCCTGTTCCTCACACGCATGCAGGACGGGGTCCCGATACAGCACTTCTGGGTCGGCATGGCCAAGGCGCCGGTGTTCGCTTTGGTGCTCGCGCTGGTGGGCTGCCGCCACGGGCTCGAGACGGGCGGGGACGTGGCCTCGCTCGGGAAGCGCACCACCGCCTCGGTGGTGCAGGCGATCTTCCTGGTGCTCGTGCTCGACGCCCTGTTCGCGCTCTGGTTTCTGGAGATGAATTGGTGAGCGGGGACATCGCCATATCCGTGCGCGGGCTGGTCACCGCCTTCGGCGCCCAGATCGTGCATGACAATCTGGATCTGGACGTGCGCCGCGGCGAGATCCTCGGGGTCGTCGGCCCTTCGGGTACTGGGAAATCCGTGCTGCTGCGCCAGATCGTGGGGCTGGACACGCCCCAGGCCGGCCGGATCGAGGTGCTGGGCGAAAGCGTCGTGGGCCGATCGGCGGGGGCAGGAGCGGCGGGGGCGGGCGCGATGGCGCTGGAGCGGCGCTGGGGCGTGATGTTCCAGGAAGGGGCGCTGTTCTCCACCCTGTCGCTTCTGGAGAACGTCGCCCTGCCGCTGCGTGAGCACACCAAGCTGGCCGAGCCGCTGCTGCTCGATCTCGCCCGGCTCAAGCTTTCCCTCGCAGGGCTCGAGCCCGAAACCCATTACAAGCGCCCCTCGGCCATTTCCGGGGGCATGCGCAAGCGGGCCGCGCTCGCGCGCGCGCTCGCGCTCGATCCCGAGCTTCTGTTCCTGGACGAACCGACCGCGGGGCTCGATCCGGTCTCGGCGGCGCGCTTCGACGCGCTCATCGCCACCCTGGCGCAGGCGCTGGGGCTCACCGTTTTCCTGGTCACCCACGACCTCGACACGCTGATCGCGGTGACCGACCGGGTGGGCGTGATCCTCGACGGCAAGATCGCCGCACTCGGCCCGGTGGCGGAAGTGCGCGCCGGCGCGACCGGCTGGATCGGCGAATATTTCAGCGGGCCGCGCGGACGCGGCGCCGCGGCGGCGGAACGGAGGGCCTGATCCCATGGAAACCCGCGCCCATTACGTCTTGATCGGAGCCTTCACCCTGGGGGCTGTGCTGCTGGCGGCCTTGTTCGCGCTGTGGATGACGGGATCGCGCTTCGACCGGGAAACCTCGGTGTTCGACGTCGTGTTCGTGGGCCCGGTGCGCGGGCTCGCGCGGGGCGGGGAGGTGCGGTTCAACGGCATCAAGGTCGGCGAGGTCACCGATCTGCGGATCGACGCCGCCGATCCCAACAATGTCGTCGCGCGCGTGCGCATCGACGGGGCGACGCCGGTGCGCACCTCTTCCGAGGCGAGCCTTGAATCCCTCGGCCTGACGGGGGTGACGCTGATCCAGCTCACCGCCGGGGAGCCCAAAACGCCGCTTCTGCGCCGCCGCCTCGGCCAGCCCATCCCGCGTATCGTCGCCAAGCCGGGCGCGTTCGACGATCTGGTGGCGGCGGGGCAGGATGTGGCCCAGCGCGTCAACGAAATCCTCGTCTCGGCGCAGACGCTCTTCACGCCCGAGAACATCGCAGCCGTCACCGCAACGCTGGAGAATCTGGACCGGATGAGCGCAGCCCTCGCCGCCGACGACGGCGCGGTGACCCAGATCGCGGAGGCCGCGCAAGCGCTCGATCGCGCCGCGACCTCGGTAGAGACGCTGTCGGAGGAGACGCGCGTGCGCTTCGCCACGATCGAGGGCGGAATCAACGGAACGCTCGATGAAACCGAACGCGCCGCCGCCTCCATCGCCGCCGCCGCCGAAGACACGCGCCGCTTCGTCACCACCGCCCAGAGCGCCGCGGATGTGGCGGCCTATCAGGCTCTGCCAGACATCTCCGCCGCCGCGCGCGACCTGCGCCGCCTCGCCATATCGGTGGAGAACCTGACCGGCTCCGTCTCGGGCTCGGCGAGCCTCGTCAATGGCGGCGGGAGCCGGCCGAAAGTGGAGGTGGACCCATGAAGCGGCTTTGGCTTCTCCCGGCGCTGGCGCTCACCATCGCCCCCGCGGGGTGCATCTCGCTGCTGCCGAAGGCGGGGCCCGCGCCCGCTTTGTACGACATCCGCCCCGCCGTCCCGCCCGCTCCCGCCGCCCCCAAAACCGGCGCGGCGATCTTGGCGGTGAGCCCGCCTTCAGGATCGCGCGTGCATCTGAATACCGAAATCGCCTGGCGGCGCGACAGCCTCACCGGCTTTATGGACGGGGCAGCGTGGTCGAGCCGGGCGGGGGACATGCTGCAGAACCTGCTGGTTGAGGCGCTGGACGCCTCCGGCGCCACGCGCGGGGCGCTCCGCACCGGCCAAGGGCAGGCCGATCTCGAAATCCAGTGGGACGTCACGGCGTTCGAGGTCGTCGAGGACGCCCGCTTGGAGGCGCGCCTGCAGGGCCGTGCGAAGGTGTTCGACGCCCGCACCCGCATGCTGCTCAATACCCTGGCCTTCGACGCGCGCGTTCCGCTGGGGGACCGGTCGCGCGGGCGGGCGGCGGCGGCGCTGGAGGAGGCGGCCCGGATCGGGGTGGGCCAAATTGCAGCCTGGGCCCCCGCGCACACCCCGCCCGCTCGTACACCCTGAAAGCGCTTAGACCGTTCCCGAAAGGTGTTACGCGGTTTTCGGACGAGAAACGGTCTAGGCCAGCACGCCGCGCAGGAAGCTCTTGAGGCAGTCGGTGACGTGGTGGACGTGCGCGCCGGCTTCGGCGGCGGGCTCGGTGGGGGATTTCACCAGCACGGTGGTGAAGCCGAGCGCGTGGGCCGGCTCCAGATTGCGGGCGAGGTCCTCGAACATCACGGCGTCCCGCGGGGCCATGCCATGGCGCCCGATCAGGCGCGTGAATGCCTCCGGCGCAGGCTTGGGGGTGAATTCCGCGTCCTCGATCGCGAACAGGGCGTCGAAGGCATGGTCGATCCCCAGCCGGGCGGTGATGCGCGCCGCGTGCGCGCGCCCGCCATTGGTGAACACGATCTTCTTGCCGGGCAGGGCCGCGATCAGGGCCCCGAGCGCGGGATCGGCGGCGACGGGGGAGAGATCGATGTCATGGACGAAATCCAGGAACGGCTCGGGCGCTGCGCCATGGACCGCCATCAGCCCCGCAAGCGTCGCGCCATAATCCAGGAGGTAGCGCCTCTGCAGGGCGTGGGCGGCCTCGAGGTCGAGCTCCAGCAGGCGGGCCATATAGGCGGTGATGCGCGCCCCGATCTGGTCGTAGAGCGCGCTCTCGGCGGGGTACAGCGTATTGTCGAGATCGAAGACCCAGGCGGACCGCTCCCGCCAGGCGCGCGGCGCTGCGGTCACGGCGCGGCGGGCTGGGCGTCGGCTCCCGCCCTTGGCAGGACCCCGCGCGCAGGCGCGGAGGGCGAGAACGAGGAGGGAGAGGGCGAGGGTGTGGCGGGCGCGGATGCGGAAGGCGCAGGTCTCGGGGCCGCTTCGGAGGGCGCAGGCTTTGCGACCATGTCGGGCTTGGGCTTGGCCGGCAGTTTCGTGCGCGCGGGCGCCACGGGCTTCGGCGCCGGGCCGCCGGCGGAGGCGGGGGGCGCGCCGCGCGGCTTGCGCCCCGTCTCGGGCGCAGTCACCTCCCCATCGGCCATTTTGGGCAGGTCCATCCGGCGCGCGAGCGCCCCGGGGGCCAGAAAGTCCCGCTCGAAGAATTCCACCACCATGCCCTCGCGTCCCTGCGGGCTGATCGGGGTGAAGAGGCTCGTGTCGTACATCCGCGCTTCGCACTTCTCGCGCCCGAGGATGGCGAATTTCGCGGGGCTGGAGCAGAAGCTTTCGCCGCCGGCGGCGAGCACGCGGTCCCCGTCCGGGGTCTCGAGCAGCGCCTTGACGAAATACATGTTCTGGATGAGCGGGTCATCGATCGTGCGGGCGCAGCCGCCCGGTCCCAGCGGCCACCAGCCCCGGCTCTCCCAGGCCTCGCCGCGCCGGCGCGCCACCGCGGTCATGATCCGCCCGGAGGTGCGGTTGCACAAGGTGAGGCCCACGGCCTCCGCGCGCCGGCGCGCGACCTGCTCCAGCGCGTCGATCAATTGCTCCTCGCCCACATTCTGCGGCAGCCCCGATTGGGCGCGGAAGCGGGCGATCGCGGCGGCCATGCCGCGCGGGTCCGCGCGCCCGCCCTCCTTGCGCGCCTCGATGCCGGCGTCCTTCAGCAATTGCGTGAGGCCCGCGGCGCGCGCGCGCGGCAGGGAGAAATTCTCAGGCTCGGAAAAGGAGGTGGACCAGCGGTCCCGCTTGTTGACCAGCACTTCGCGGAAATTGCGCTCCTCGAGCCCCATCGCCTCGCACACGGGCGGGTTTTCGATGGTGAAGGAATTGGAGGGGTCCACGCACAGGCGCGCCGCGCCCGACCATTGCCGCAGACCCGCCCGGTGGGCGGAGGAGGAGCGCGCGAACACGTAATAGCGCCCCCTCGTCAGCGGCGCGGTGGTGGCGACGCGGCACTCGCCCGGGCGCAGGCGCAGCCAGCCCGAAACGAGGATCGTCTTGGCGTCGGGGCGCCCGGTGGCGGCTTCAAGCACGTAGCGGGTCTCGTTGCAGAGCGTCCAGCCGGCGAGCTTGGATTGCGCGTGCGCAGTGCTCGGCGCGCCCGGCCCGCCCGCCCAGGCCAGGCTGAACAGGAGAGCGGCCAGCATAGCCTTGGCCCCCGCCGAAACGGCCGGCGCAAGCCAATGGGCGCTCGCAGAGCGGGGTTCAGGAGATAAGCGTGCCAGCCCCATGCTCCGTAAACAGCTCCATTAGCAGCGCATGCGGCTTGCGCCCATCGAGGATCACCGCGGCGGCGACGCCGGATTCCAAGGCGGCGATGCACGTCTCCAGCTTAGGGATCATGCCGCCGGTGGCGACGCCCTGCGCGATCAGGGCGTGGGCGTCCGCGCGGGTCATTTCCCGAATGAGGTTTTTATCCTGATCGAGTACGCCGTCGACATCGGAGAGCAGCAGAAAGCGCTTGGCCCCGAGCGCGCCCGCGATCGCGCCGGCGGCGGTGTCGGCGTTGATATTGTAGGTCTGGCCGTCGAGATCGACCCCGATGGGCGCCACGACCGGGATGTAATCCTCGTCCGCGCCAATCAGCGCGTTGAGGAGGGTCGGGTCGATGCGGGTGGGCTCGCCCACGAAGCCAAGATCGGCGCCCGCCCCGCCCGCCGTACGCGCCGGCCGCACGGCCTTCTCGCAGGTGATGAGGCGCGCATCCTTGCCGGAAAGCCCCACGCCGCGCACGTCGGCCTCGGCCCCGGCCATGGTGATCTGGTGGGCGAGCTCTTTGTTCACCGCCCCGCACAGCACCATCTCGGCGATCTCCATGGTGGCCGCATCCGTCACGCGCAGGCCGTCCACGAAGTCGGAGCGCACGCCCGCCTTCTCCAGCATGCGGCTGATCTGGGGGCCCCCGCCATGGACCACGACCGGATTGATGCCCACGAGCTTCAGCAGCACGACATCGGCCGCGAAGCGGCGCGCGGCGGCGGTGTCCCCCATGGCGTGGCCGCCATATTTGATGACCACCGTCTCGCGGTCATAGATCTGGATGAAGGGCAGGGCCTCCGCCAGTGTCTTGGCGGTCATGAACCCGTCCAGGACGGGGCTCGCGCCAGGCGAGGAGGAGGGCGAGGGCGCGGCGGCGGAGGCGGGCAGGGAGAGGCGGTCGAGCGGCGTCATCGCGCCTTCTCCCACGGCCGGTGAAGCGCTGTCTATCCGCGTGCGGCCTATCCGCGTGCGGCGAGCGCTGCGATCTCGGCGCGCAGAAGATCGACGCCCGCGCCGGTCTCGGCGGAGGTGGCGATCACGCCGGGATGGGCGGCCGGGCGCTTGGCCAAGGCGAAGAGCGTCTGCTCCTGCATGGCCGCCGCCGCCGGCGGGGCGATCTTGTCGAGCTTGGTGAGCACGATCTGGTAGGCGACGGCGCTGGCGTCGAGCACGTCCATCACCTCGAGATCATTGTCCTTGATCCCGTGGCGGGCGTCGATCAGCAGGAAAACCCGCGTCAGGCCCGGGCGCCCGCGCAGATATTTGCTGGTCAGCGCCGTCCAGCGTGCGATCTCGGCCTTCGGGGCGCTGGCGTAGCCGTAGCCGGGCATGTCCACCAGCCGCGCGCGGTCTCCCAGGCGGAAGAAATTAAGCTCGCGCGTGCGGCCCGGGGCGTTGGAGGTGCGCGCCACCCCCCGCCGGCCAGCCAACGCGTTGATCAGGCTCGATTTACCGACGTTTGAGCGGCCCGCCACCGCCATCTCCGGCAGGTCCGCGTCCGGCAGGCCGAGCATCGACACCACGCCCCGCTCGAAGGCGACGCCTTTCGCGAACAGGAGCCGGCCGGCCTCGAGCGCGTCCGCGTCGGGCGCCGCGACAGCGATCTCACCCGCCTGCATGGCCCGCCCTCGAAACGTCCGCCGTCAAAAGCCCCCGCCCGCTTCGGCCGCGCCCACGGCCTTGAGCGCGAAGGCGTAATCCACCGCGATCTCCTTCAGGAAGTCGAACCGCCCGGCCGCGCCCGCGTGGCCGGCCTGCATGTTGATCTTGAGCAGGATCGGGCGCCCGCTGGTGGTGTTCTCGCGCAGTTTCGCAGCCCATTTCGCCGGTTCCCAATACGTGACGCGCGGATCGGAGAGGCCCCCGGTCGCCAGGATGGCGGGGTAGGCCTTCGCGGAGATGTTATCGTAAGGAGAGTACGAGGCTATGTAATCGTAGGCTGCAGGATCGGTCAGCGGATTGCCCCATTCGGGCCATTCGGGCGGGGTGAGCGGCAGCGTTTCGTCGCTCATCGTGTTCAGCACGTCCACGAACGGCACCGCCCCGATCACGCCGGCCCAAAGCTCCGGCGCCATGTTCGCCACCGCCCCCATCAGCATCCCGCCCGCGGAGCCGCCATAGGCTACGATCGCGCCCTTGCGGCCGTAGCCCTGCGCCGTCAGGTATTCGGCGCAGGCGATGAAATCGGTGAAGGTGTTCTTCTTGTTGAAGCCCCGCCCGTCGAGAAACCAGCCGAAGCCCTTGTCCGAGCCGCCCCTTGTGTGCGCCAGCGCATAGATCCAGCCGCGATCGACGAGGCTGAGCGCGCGGATCGAGAAGCTCGCCTCCTGGGGGATGCCGTAGGAGCCGTAGCCGTAGAGCAGGAGCGGGGCCGAGCCGTCGAGCTTGATATCCCTCCGCATCAGCACGGTGACCGGGACCTGCGCCCCGTCCGGGGCGGGAGCGAACAGACGGCGCGCGACGTAGGCGGCGGGATCGTGCCCGGAGGGCACTTCCTGGGTCTTGCGCACCGTCTTGGTCCGCGCGCCCATGTCGTAATCCACCCATTGGCGGGGCGTGGTGGGGGAGGTGTAGACGTAGCGGAGCGTTTTGGTGTCGTATTCGTAGCCCCCGTCGAGGCTCAGCGCGAACGCCTCCTCGGCCTGCTCGATCGCGTGCTCGGCGCCGGAGGCGCGCTCCCGGATCACAAGGCGCGGCAGCGCATTGACCCGCTCCAGGCGCACCAGGTGCTCGCGGAACGCCGCCAGCCCCTCGATGAACGTCCCCGCCTTGTGCGCGATGAAGGGCTTCCACTGGGCCCGGCCGGTCGCGCCCTCTTGGGCGGTCATGACCTTGAAATCCACCGCGCCGTCGGCGTTGGTGAGGATGCGCCATGCGCCGTCCCAATGCGTGGGCGTATAGAGCAGCTTCGGCTCGCGGGGGTGGAACAGGGCGGGCGCGGCCGTCGGGTTGGCGCCCGGGATCGTCCGGACCTCGCTTGTCTCCTGATTGGCGCTGGTGATGAGGATATAGGCCCGGCTCTCGGTGACCTCGACGGTCAGGAAAAAGCCGTCGTCGGGCTCCTCATAGACCAGCGTGTCGTCGCCCGGGCCCCCGCGCACGGGGCGGCGGAACACCTTCGCGGGCCGGCCATTGGCGTCGCGGTACACCCAGAAGAGGTGGCGGGAATCCGGGGAAAAGACGAACGCGCCATAGCAATCCTCGATCGGGTTTTCGAGCACCGCCCCGCTCGCCAGATCCTTGACGTACACCCGCCAGACCTCCGACCCCTGCGCGTCCACCGCATAGGCGAACAGGGCGTGGTCGGGGGAATGGGCGCTCGCGCCGACCTTGTAATACGCCTTGCCCTTGGCCGCGGCGTCGACGTCGATCAGCACCTGCTCAGGGCCGGGGTTGGGCGCGGGGCTGGCGGAGGGGGAGGCGGGCCGCGGGCGGCGGGCTAGAACCGGATGCTCGGCGCCCGTGGCGTAGCGGGCGTAATATTCCCACGGGCCGTCCGGATCGGGCACGGTGGAATCCTCTTCCTTCATGCGGCCCCGCATCTCGGCGAATAGCGCCGCCTGCAGCGGCTCGGTCGGGGCCATCATCTCTTTGAGGTAGGCGTTTTCCGCGTTCAGATAGGCGGTGACGTCGGGCTTGAGCGTGGCGGGGTCGCGCAGCACGGTCTGCCAATTGTCGTCCCGCATCCAGGCATAATCGTCGGTGCGGACCCGGCCCAATTGCTCGATCCGCTTGGGTTCTTTCTTGGCGACGGGCGGGACGGGCTTCGACATTCGGGCTTTGGGCTCCTTGGAGGGGGTGGCGCAGGCGGGCAGCGACAGCGCGAGCGGCCCGGCGAGGCCCGCTTGCAGCAACGCACGGCGCTTCATCGGCTTCTCCTGAACAGGACCATCCTCTCTTCGGCGCCCGCCCGCGGATCGTCAATCGGCCACGCCAGCGCAGCGATAAGCAGCGCAGCGATCAGGCGCGCGCGGGCTCGAAGATCAAAACCCCGCCATTGATGCACCAGCGCTTTCCGGTGGGGGCGGGGCCGTCGTCGAACACATGCCCTTGATGGGCGCCGCAGACCGCGCAATGGCATTCGGTGCGCGGATAAAGGAGCTTGAAGTCGATCTTGGTGGCCACGAGGCGTGGGTCCGCCGGGCGGGAGAAGGAGGGCCAGCCCGTGCCGCTGTCGAACTTGTCCTGCGAGCGCCAGAGCGCCGTGGCGCAGCCGACGCAACGATAAAGGCCGGGGCGCTTTTCGTCATTGTGGTTGCCGGGGGTGAAGGCGCGTTCGGTCCCCTCCTGGCGGGCGATGCGGAATTGTTCGGGGCTCAGCAGGCGACGCCACTCGGCCTCGGTCTTCTGCACTTTGCGGATCGGCGCGGCCATCGGCAATTCTTCCTCGATCAACCCTACGCCCGACAAGATAAATGCAGGGCCCCGTTCCGGCGAGGGATTAGGGGTGTGCGCGCCGTCGCAGGGCATCTTCACAACCCAACGCCCCGCTGCGCTTGCGGGGGCCGCGGCGTGCGCTAATGCTAAGAATAAGGTGTTGGCGACCGCCCTTGTTCGGCCTTGGCGCGCAAGCCCGCCCGTAGCGCGCCCGGACTGGCGCCTCTCTTGCGTTCGCACCGCAGGGAAGGGGCGCTTTGCGCGTGCGCAGCATTGACAAGAGCGCCTTTTCCGAAAATTTAGTGCCGGCGCGTTAAGGCCGGGGTGAAGATCGCGAAGCGACGTTCCGGCTGGCGGGTGTTCGGGCGAGGCAAATCCTGCGGGAGGTTCGGGCGTCGCCCGTCGTCCTCCATGAAGCGGGCTTACGTTCGCCTTAAATTTCGGGCAGTCCAAACGTCCCTCGGTTAGGCGTCATCAGGGTATACAAAGGGCAGAACATGAACGCGTTGAACACGATGATCCTCGGCCTCTACGCGCAGGCGGGCGCGCCGTCCGCCGCGCCGGCCCAGCCGGGCGTCGACGAGGTCGACGCCGCCCGCCGCGCCGCCGACGAGGGCGCGCGGGTCGAGGCCGGTCAGGGCGAGAGCCTCAATCTGCTCGATCTGTGGGACAAGCTCGAGGCCGTCGAAAAGGGCGTGATGATCGTTCTGATGCTGTGCGCCATCTATTCGGTCGCGTTGCTGATCGAAAAAATCTACGTCATGAACAAAAGCAACAAGATGATCAAAGGGTTCCTGGCGTCGTTCCGGAAAGCCAATTCCGTGGAAGAGGCCGAGGCGATCGTCCGCAAGCTGCCCGCCTCCGGCATCAAGACCATGTTCGACGCCGGCATGGCCGAGATACGCAAGACCCAGGATCTGGGCCTCTACACCGTCCGCGACGCGCGCGACCACACGATGCAGCGCGTGGCGTCCGCCATGACCATCAAGCAGAACGAGCATCTGGAGGAAATCTCCTCGTCGATGACGTTCCTCGCCTCGATCGGGTCCAACGCGCCCTTCATCGGCCTGTTCGGCACCGTCTGGGGCATCATGAACTCCTTCATCGGCATCGTGGCCACGCAATCGACGTCCCTGGTCGCGGTCGCCCCCGGCATCGCCGGCGCGCTGCTGGCCACCGCCACCGGCCTCGTGGCCGCCATCCCGGCCGTTTTGATCTACAATTTTTCGGCCAAGCAGATCTCTAAAATCGGCGGCAAGTACGATGATTTCGCTTCGGAATTCATCGCGCTCGTCTCGCGGGACATGGACCGTCGCGGGGCTTAAGGCCGGCTGAAGGGAGGCCCGCTCATGGGCGCTAAACTGGACACCGGCGTGGGCGCAAAGCGCGGCCGCCCCGACGTCAACGCCGAGCCGAACGTCATCCCGTTCATCGATGTGATGCTCGTTCTGCTCATCATCTTCATGGTCACGTCCCCGATCGCGGCGGTCGATATCCGGACCGACCTGCCCGACAGCAAGGTCGTCGCCTCCAAGCGGGTTTCGAAGCCGGTCTGGGTGACGTTGGTGGACGGCAAGGATTGCCAGCAGGCCGTCAAGGGCGCCCCGCCCAGCGGCTGCCCGGCGGTCTATGTGATGGAGGAGGAGGTCGAGATCGGCGAGATCGGCGCGCGCACGCTCGCGGCCCTCAAGCGGAACAATCCCCGCTACGCCGGAGACCTCGACTGGCTCGAAGACCAGCGCATCTACCTCCGGGCCTCGGGCGAGACGCAATACAAGAACGTCACCCGCGTCATGAACCGCCTGCAGGACGCGCGCCTCACCAAGATCGCCCTCGTCGCCGACGACGAAAACAGCTGACCGGGAGAACCGATTATGGGCGCAAAACTCGCCTCGGCCGGCAAGGGTCTAACGCCCAATTCCGAGCCGAACGTCATTCCGTTCATCGACATCATGCTTGTGATGCTGATCATCTTCATGGTCGCGGCGCCGCTGCCCACCGTGGACATCAAGGTCGATCTGCCGCCGCCGGGCGTGCCGATCTACGCCGAACCGGCGGACAAGCCGACGGTCGTGGCGCTTGAGGATGACGGGTCAGGGGCTCTGACGCTCTATGTGAGCGGCCAGGCGGTTCCGCGGGAGCGGTTCCAGGACGAATTGCTTCGCGTCGCGCAGCAGAACAACCCGTCCTATTACGGGGATCTCGCAGCGCTGTTCCAGGAGGCGAAAGTGTTCGTCGATGCCGACCAGGAAACGAACTATAATAACGTCATGACGTTGATCAACGAGATCGACACCGCGGGGTTCAAGAAGGTCTCCCTTCTCGTCAAAGAAGCCGAGACCTGAGGAGAGTAAGAGTTCATGCTGCGATTTAGACTCGCCGCGCTCGCCATCTCTGCAGTCGTCTGCGGATTTGTGGGCTATATGGCGATGACCCACGAAATTTCCGGCATTGGCGACATGTTCGACCTGGGCAAGGCCGTCACCGTGGTGACGGAGAAGAAGCCCCCGCCGCCGCCCCCGCCGCCCCCGCCGCCGCCCCCGCCGGATCGTCCCCCGCCGCCGCCGCCGCCCGCGATGCGCACGGTGGTGACAGAGAACGCCGTGCCGGTGGTGACCGAAATCCCGGTGGCGCCGCCGGCCCCGCCGTCCCCGCCCGCCCCGGTTTCGCCGCCTGCGCCGCCGGTGATCACCGATCCTACCTGGCTGCAGCGCCCCACCCAGGGCGATTATGGCCGCTACTATCCCGAGCGTGCGCTGGAGCGCAGCAAGAGCGGGCGCGTCGCGCTGGATTGCACCGTCAATCTGGACGGTTCGCTGGCCTGCCGCATCGCCAGCGAAGAGCCTCCGGGCTGGGGCTTCGGCGCGGCCGCCCTCCAGATCGCCAAAAAATTCAAGACCGCCCCCGCCATGCAGGATGGCCGTCCGATCGGGGGCGCGCGGATCAACGTGCCGCCGATCACGTTCCGGGCGCAATGATCGCGCCGCCGCCGGGGCTGAAACGGGCCTCGGCGGCGCGCCCGCGCCGCGCCGCCGCCGGCGCCGTCGCGCGTGGGCGTCAGGCCAATTCAGCGCAAATGAATCGGCTGCTAGAGAGGTGGACGCCCACCTAATTTTGGCCGAAATTCCAAGGCGAATGGCGGGCGATGACAAGCTTGGCGGCGCTGCGCGGAACGCGGACGCGCGCCGGGGCCGTCTAGGAGGATGCTGATGAAGTTCGTGTTCGCCGCCGCTGTCGTGGCGCTCCTGTTGTCCCCCGTCTCGGCGTCGGCCCAGGGCGGCGCGCCCGGTACGCCGGGCGAGGCCGCGTGTCCCAGCCTGCCGCCCAAACCCACCATCCCCGATCCCGCCAATCTTAAAAAGACCGACGGCGGCAAGGCCAACGAATCCTACAACGCCTGGACCACCGCGGCGAAGCTCAACCTCGACTGCGAGAAGGCCAAGTACAACGCCCTCAAGCCGGAATTCGACGCCGTCGCCCAGCGGGTCGACGCCGTGCGCGCCCGCCACGACGCCACTGTCGGCCAGGTCAACGAAGTGAACGCGCAATGGATGGCCTTCCGCGCCGCCTATTGCGAGAAGTTCCAGAATTGCGAAAAGCCGAAATAACCGTCCTTTCGGCAGGCGGGCCGGGGCGGGGCGCGCGCCGTTGACGATGGATTAAACGCGGCATGGTCAAAAGCGGTGGGGATCCCGCTCATGTCCGCCATCGTCGAACCCTATCCGGCGCAAGACAGCCAAGAGCCCGCGCCCGATCGCGGGCGCGCACTCATCGCCCAGCGCCTGGCCGAGATCGTGGCCTGGCCCGCCACCCGCATCGCGCCCCACGAGCGGCAATTGGCGGGCGACATCTTGATCGGCCTGCTGCGGTCCTCGGGGGTCGAGCTGCGCCGGCGATGCGCCGAGCGCCTGGTCCAGGTGGTGGACGCCCCGAAACTGGTCCTGCGCTATCTCGCGCGCGACGAGATCAGCGTGGCCCAGCCCCTGCTCGACGCCTCGCCCGCGCTCGACGACGTCGATCTTATCGCCACGATCCGCGCCGGGGGCCCCGCGCACTGGCTCGCCATCGCGCGCCGTCGCGGCCTGTCGGAGACGGTCACGGAGGCGCTGATCCAGACCGCGGACCGGGCCGCCATCGAAGCGCTGCTGCGCAACGTCTTCGCCCGCATCTCCGCCCCGGCTATGGACCAGGCGGTCGCGCTGTCGCGGACCGAGCGCAGCCTCCCCCCGCTGCTGCTGCTGCGCGAGGAGATGAAGCCCGCTCAAGGCTTGACGCTGTTCTGGTGGGCCAATAGCGAGGCGCGTTTGGCGATCCTGCGCCGCTTCGCGGTCGATCGCGCCGTGCTGCTGCAGGAGGTTGCCGATCTCTTCTCCCTGGCGCGGGACGAGAACTGGACCGACGCGGAGGCGCGCCAGGCGCTGCACTTCATCGAGCGCCGCCAGCGCAACCGCGCCGCCGCCGCCCGCAGCCCCTATCAGAGCCTCGAAAACGCCGTCCTGGCGCTGGCGGAGAAGGGGGCCTCGCGCGCGCTGATCATCGAGATCTCCACCCTGGCGGGGCTGAAGCCGGTGGCCGGGGCGCGGATCCTCGGCGATGCCGGCGGCGAGCCGCTGGCCGTGCTCGCCAAGGCGGTGGGCCTGAAGCGCGATCTGCTCGCCCCGTTCTGGCGCGGCCTGGGGCGCAGCGACGACGCGAGCGATTCCAACAGCGCCTTCGCGCGCACGCTCTTCGCCTATGACACGCTCGCCAACGCCAAGGCCCAGACGGTGCTCCGCTATTGGAACTGGTCGCTCACCTCGGACGCGCCCGCCGCCGGCGTGACCGCCGATCCCCTGGACGCCGCACTCGAGTTCGCCCCAGCCCGCCGCAGCGCGTCCCTGGTCCTGGGCTGGCGCAGTTAGGCGCAAGCGCTCACAACACCCAGCGTCCGCTGCTGGCCAATTCCCCTGACGGGGGATAAGCAACGCCCCTGGCGCGGCGGGACGCGCCGCGAGGGCGTTGCACTCCATGATCCATGCCGCCTCGATGCTGGGGGGCCTGTTTGCGCTGTGGCTATGCCTTGCGCCCCTGCCCGCCGATCCGGCCTGGGCGGGCGCGGGGGCTGCCGGTGCGCTTGCGGTCACCGTCTTCGCCTGGCGGGCGCGCCTGTTGGACCGGGAGGGCGCCCCGTACGCGCGCGCGCCGGCCTTTGCGATATTCTGGGCGCGGCGAATCGCTGGCGCGTTCGGGGGCGCGCTGCGCCTGGCCGCCGCCGCGCTCGCCGGCCGGGACGAAACCACGCTGAGGCCCGCCTTGGTGCAATGGCGCGCCCGCACCGGCGATGCGCGCGCGCGCGCCGCGTTCGCCGCCGCCCTCTCCGCTACACCGGGCCTCGCCCTGGTGGCGTGCGCGGAGGAAAGCGTGCTCGTGCACGTCGCCGACGAGGACCGGGTCGACGAAGGCGCGCTGAAGGCGCTCGAGACCGGCGCCTGGCGCGCCTCGGGCGCGCGTCCATGATCGCCGCGGCGGTCGCGGCGGCGCTCCTCTGCGCGGCGGCGGCGCCCTTGCTGCGCCTGGTTACGGGTCCCACCGCGTATGACCGGGCGCTCGCCGTCCACGCCATCTTGCTTTTGTGCATCTTCGCGCTGGGCGCGCTCGCGGTCGCGGCCCGCCGGCCCGCCTGGATCGATCTCGCGCTGGCCTTGACGTTCGTCGATCTAATCGTCGTGGCGGCGGTGACCAAGGCGCTGCGGCTCGCCTCCTTCCAGCCCCCCTTGGCCCCAACCGAGGGAGAGCAGCGCTGATGGGAGGGCTTGAGGCAGCGCTCGCGATCGCCGCGGCCGTCCTCGCCGCGGCCGGCGCGGGCCTTGCGTTTCTGGGCGGGCTGGGGGTGTTCCGTTTTCCCGATTTCTACACGCGCCTGCACGGCCTCGCCCCGATCCTGGTCGGGGGCGGATTGGCGCTGGCGGGGCTGGCGCTAGGGCGCCTCGCGGGGGGGGCGCCGGGCGAGATCGTGCTCGTGGGGCGTCTTGTTCTGCTGGCCGCGGCGCTCTTGATCGTGGCGCCGGCGGCGAGCCATCTGCTCGCGCTGGCGGCCCATGCCGGGGGCCTCGCGCCGATGCTGCGGGGCGTCGCGCCCGAGCGGGAGCCCCCGGCGTGAGCGCCCTGGCCGATCCCCAGATCTGGGCGTTCGCGGGGGCGGGCGCGCTTAGCCTCGCGCTGGCTGTGGCGCTGGCGCGGGCGCGCGCGCCGCTGGCTGTGGCGCTGCTCACGATCGTGCTCGCGGCCCTGGCCGGGGTGATGTTCCTCGCGCTCGACGCTCCGGATGCGGCGCTGGCCCAGATCGGGGCGGCGGGGGTGATCGGCGCGATTTTCCTCGCGGCCTTCCTGCTCACGGGGAGAAGCGGCGCGCCCGAAAGCGCGCGTCCGCGCAGCCCGGGCAGGGGCGCCCCTGCGCTGGCGGCGGTGGCCGCCTGCGCGGCGGCGCTGCTTTGGGCCACGCCGGATCTGCCAGCCTTCGGCGAAGGCGGCGCGGCGGGGCGCCTTTATGTAAACCGCGCGGCCGGCGAGGTCGGCGCGCGCAGCGCGGTGTGGGCGGTGGGCGGCGATTACCGCGCGTTCGACGCGCTGGCCCAGGCGCTGCTCTTGGTCACGTGCGGGCTCGGCGTGCACGCGCTTCTGGGCTTGGGGGAGCGGGCGGCGCTCGGCCGGGCGCGCCGGAACAAGGCGGATGCGGAGGCCGGCCCATGAGCGCCCCGCTCGGCTTTCCGGTTCGGGCCGCCGCGAAGCTCGCGACGCCGCTGGCGCTCCTGTTTGCGATCTATGTGCTGGCCAATGGTTCGGCGGGCGCGGGGTCCGGGGTGGCGGCGGGCGCGCTCGGGGCGGGAGCCTTGATCGCGCACGCGCTCGTGTTCGGGCTGGAGGCGGCCGCGCGCGTGGCGCACCCCGCGCTGCTGCGGGCCGGGGCGGCGTTGGGCCTTGCGGCTCTGGTCGGTCTTGGCCTGTCGGGCGTGGCGGGCGGCCAGGCGCTGTTCGATTTCACCCCGTTGGCGCAGACCCCCGGCCCCCCCGCCTGGCGACTCGGGGCGGGGCTGCTGCAGGGGGCCCTGGCGGTGGTTACGCTTTGCGTGTTCACGCTGTTGTTCCTCGCCTTCGCCGGGCGCGCGGGCGAGCTGAAGGACCCCGCCGGGTGAGCGCGCTTTTGGCGCTGGTCGAGCGTCTGCATTTTCCGTTTATCATCGTGCTGATCAGCGTGGGGCTGTGGCTCTGGCTGGGGGCGGACGGGCTGTTGAAGCGCGTCGCGGGGCTGGCGCTGGCGCATAGCGCGCTGGTGCTGTTCTTCCTCGCCTCGGGCTTCGCCGCCCGCGCCGATGCGCCGCTTCTGGCGCCGGGCGAGGCCCCGTTCGCGCGCCGCTATTCCGATCCCGCCCCGCAAGCCCTCATGCTGGGGGTGATCGTGGGCGCCGCGGGGGCGGCGGCGCTGGCGCTGGCGCTCGTGGTGCGCATCCGCGAAGCCTACGGCCTCACCGCGTTCGACGCCCTCGCCCCCGCCGACGCCGACGCCGAGGCCGAAGCGCAAGCGCAAGCGCAAGCGCAAGCGCAAGCGGACGCTGAGGGCCCTGCGCCGTGAACGCCGCCGCCGCAGACCTGGCGCGCGCACACGCCCCCGCTTTGGTCGTCGCGCTGCCGATCCTCGCCGCCGCGCTCGCCGCGCTCTGTTCCGCGCCGCGCTTGGCGTGGGCGATCGCAATCGCCGGCGCCGGCGGGGTCGCGCTGCTGGCCGGCCAGATCGCCGTGTCGGTATGGGGCCAGGGCGCGCAAAGCTATGCGATGGGCGGTTGGCCGGCCCCGCTCGGGGTGGAACTGCGGGTGGATGCGCTGGCCGCCTTCGGGCTGGTGGTGACGAGCGTGGCGTTCCTCGCGGGCCTGATCGCGGGGGCGGGGCCGGCGCGGTCCGAACTCGCTCCCCCCCGCCAGAGCTTGGCCGCCGCGCTCGCGCTCTCGGCGCTGACAGCGCTCCTGGCGATGATCGTGGCGGGGGACGCGTTCGTGCTGTTCGTGGCGCTCCAGCTCAACGCCTGCGCGGGCGCGGCCCTGACGGCGCTGGGCGGAGAGCGGGACCGCAGCGCGTTGCCCGCCGCTTTCCGCCAGCTCACCGCGGGGCTGCTCGGCGCGCTGCTGTTCGGGCTGGGCGCAGGCCTGCTGTACGCCGCCACCGGCGCGCTGGACCTGGCCCTGATCGGCGCCGTGCTCAACGCCTCGGAAAACGCCCGCTCGACCGCGGCGGCGCTGGGCCTGATGATCGTGGGCGCCGGCGTGGCCGCCATGCTTGCGCCCCTTCACGTCGGCGCCGCCGGCGCCTTGGGGCGGGGGCCCCGCTTTGCGGCGCTCTTGGGCGCGGCCCAGGCCGCGGCGGGGCTGATGGTGCTGGCGCGGCTGATCGCACTGGTGGTCGCGGCCGCGAGCCCCCCGCTGCTGGAAGGCGCCCGCGCGGGGCTTGCGGCGCTGGCCGCGGCCGGGGCGGTGTTCGCGGCGGTCCAGGCGGCGGGGGCTAAGGATCTGGCGCGCCTGGCCGCCTATGGCCTGGCCGCCCAGGCCGGGGCGTGCGCGCTCGGCCTCGCGGCGGCCACCCCCGCCGGGGTGCAGGGGGCGCTGTTCCAAGTGCTGGCGCAGACGCTGGCCGCGTTTGCGCTGTTCGCCGCCGCCTCCCGCCTCGGCCGGGGCGGGGCCCCCATCCCGATGGCGCGCCTCGACGGCCTGGGGCGCCGGCGCCCCCTCACGGCCGCGACGCTCGCGCTCGGCGTGCTGACGCTGGCGGGCGCCCCGCTCACGGCGGGCTTCATCGCGAAATGGATGGTGCTGCAGGCGGCCGTGCAGGGCGGGCTCTGGTGGGGGGCCGCGGGGATGATGGCCTCCGCGCTGGTGATGGTGGCCGCGTGCGGGCGGGTGCTGGAGCGGCTCTATTTCCAGCCCCCTTCGGCGGCGCCCCGCGCCGAACGGAGCGGGGGGCGCGGCGGCGGGCGCCTTCGGCGCGCTCGCCGTGCTCGCTTCCGTAGCGCTGGGGGTCGAGACTAGCGCGCCGCTCGCCGCCACCGGGCGCGCCGCCGCAAGCCTCGCCTGGGGCGGGCCATGAGCGGAACGGCGCTTCTTGCGCTGTGCCTGCTCGCGCCGCTGGCGCAAGGGGGCGCGCTGCTGGCCGCCGGCCTCCTGCCGCGCGCGCCGGCGGTGCGCGAAGGCGCCTCGATCCTCCTCGCCTTCTGCCATGCGGGGCTGGCGCTGGCGCTGCTGCAGGCGACGTTCGCGGGCGATCGGGGAATGCTGGTGCTGGCCGAGCCGCTGCCCGGGGCGCGCCTGGCCTTCGCGAACGACCCTCTGGGCGCAGCCATAGCCGCCCTCATCGCCCTCCTTTCCGCACTCGGCGCGCTTTACGGGGCCGGGCACGGGCGCGCGAGCGGCGTCATCGCGCCAGCGCGGGCGGGCGCGTTCGCGGCGGGCGCGGCGGGCATGGCGTGCGCGGCGTCGCTGGCGGCCAATCTGCTCACCTTCTTCGCCGCTTATGTGGGCCTTATGCTGCTGGCGTTCT
Organism: Alphaproteobacteria bacterium; assembly: GCA_031398975.1. GTDB lineage: Bacteria > Pseudomonadota > Alphaproteobacteria > Caulobacterales > Aquidulcibacteraceae > JAKFWI01. Next base: position 26,388 of record JANNOI010000025.1, read on the forward strand.
CGCTGATCGTCCAGGACGGGGCGCCGGCGAGCCGCGCCGCCGGGCGGCGTTTCCTGCGCATCCTCCTATCGGCCGCCATCGGCCTTCTTTTGCCGGCCATCATCTGGACCTACGCCGTCGCCGACGGCGTCGATTTCCGGCCGGGCGGGGTGCTGGAGGGCAAGGTCGCGACGGTGGAGGCCAATGTGCTGCTGCTGCTGTTCGTGTTCGGCCTGGGTCAGGCGACGCCGCCGCCGTTCCACCGCTGGGCCATCGCCGGGACGCGCACGCCGGCCGCCGCTGCCGCGATCGTGCACGGCGTGGCGCTGCCCTCGGTCGGCGCGCTGGGGGTTTTGAAAGTGTCCCTCTATGTGTTCGGCCCGGCGATGGAGTATGCGCGCGCCGCCGCTGTGGCGATCCTGGCGCTGGCGCTTGCGGGGGCGGTCGCGGCCTCGATCGCCGCCCTCTCCAAGCCCGACCTGCGCGAGCGGCTCGCCTATTCCACCCTGGCGCAGATGGGGCTGGCCGTCGCCGGCGCGATGATCGCGAGCCCCGCCGGGGCGTTCGCATCGGCGTTCCAGATCGTGGCGCACGCGGTGGCGAAGTTCACCCTGCACCTGGTCGCGGGTGCGGTGGAGGTGGTGACGGGGCGCACCGCCGCGCCCGATTATGAGGGGCTGGGCCGGCGTATGCCGTGGGCGTTTTCGGCCTTCGCGCTGGCCGCCTTGTCGATCGCGGGGGCGCCGCCGCTGGCGGGAGCGTGGGCGAGCCTCTGGCTCATCGCGGGCGCCGGCGAGGCGGGCATGGGCTGGGCGGTCGTGCTGATCCTTGCGTGCGGGGCGGCGGGCTTTTGCTACGCCTGCCCGCTGGCGGCGCGCGCGCTGTTCGGCCCGTCCCCGGCCTATCCGTTCAGCCGGCCGGACGCGGCCTCGGTGCTGGTGATTTTCCCCGCAGCCGCGGGCGGGCTTGCGACCTTGGGGCTTTTGTTCCTGGTGGACCCGATGGCCCGCTTCCTCGCGCCGAGCCTGCGCTGATGGCCGCGCCCGTCCCCGAGCCGGAGCAACCGACCCCGCTGGCGCGCGCCCTGTTCGGCTGGGCGATGAAGCGGGCGGCGGGGGCCCAGGCATTGCTGGCCCTGAGCGGCGCGGCGATGGCGGCGCTGGCGGCGGAGGCGCTCGTGCCGCGCGAGGGGGTAGGGCTGCCGCTCGAAGACGCTCTAGGGTTTTACGCCGCAATCGCTGCGGGCGCGGTGGCGGCGGCGGCGGCCTGCGGGCTGGCGCTACGGGCCCTGCAAGGGCGCATCGGGGCGCGGGCGACGGGGAGCGGTTCCGGCGTGGGCGAGGCCGATGGCGATCACGCTTAATCCGGGCTTTGCGCTGCTGCTGGGGGCGGCGCTTGCGCTCGCCGCGCCGTTCGCGCTGCGCGCCCCGCTGATGGCGGGGGCGGCGGTCGCCTCCATCGCGCTGATGTTCGCCCCCGATTTCGGCGAGGCGGCGGGGATCGCGCAGGTGGGCCTCGAACTGGTGCCGGCGCGGCTGGACCCGCTGTCGCAGGTGTTCGGGCTCGCGCTCTCGCTGGCGGCCCTGGTGCTGGCGTTGTTTTCCGGGGTGCGCCGCAACCGGGCGGAGGATCTGGCGCTGATGGCCTATGCGGGCGGGGCGGTGTCGGCGGTGTTCGCGGGCGATCTCGTAAGCTTCGTGGCGGCGGCGCAATTCTCGGCCCTGGCTGGGGTGGCGCTGGTCTCGGTGGGGCCGGGGGCGGGCGCGGCGGCGGCGGGGCGCGCCCTGCTGGCCTGGCAGGGCATGGCCGGGGGGCTGCTCGCAGCCGGGGCCGGCCTTGTCTGGGCGGAAACCTATGACGTCACCTTCGCGCGGCTGAGCGTGGAGACCCCGGCGGGCCTCGTCTTCTTTCTGGGCGTGCTGATCATGGCCGGGGCGCCGTTGGCGCATGTCTGGCTCACCCAGGCGGGATCGGAAGCCTCCACGATCGGCGGCGCCGCGATCGGGGTTTTCACGCTGAAGCTCGGGCTCTATGCGTTGGCGCGGGCTTATGCGGGGGAGCCTTCGCTGCTTTGGCTCGGAATCGTGCTGGCGCTGGCCCCGCTGGCGCTGGCGGCGGTGTGCGCGGACATGCGCCGATGCGTGCTCTACGGGGCGCTGTCGCAGAGCGGCATGGCGATGGGGGCGATCGCGGCGGGGGCCCCGCTGGCGGTGGCGGCGGCGGCGGCCTATGCGTTCGCGGCCACCCTGCACACGCTGCTGGCGCTGCTGGCGCTGGGCCTCGCCCGCGAGCGCACCGGCGCTGGCCCCGCGGGAAGCCTCGGCGGCCTGTGCCGCACCATGCCGTTGACGGCGACCATGGCGGTGGCGGCGGGTCTATCGGCGCTGGCCGCGCCGGGCCTTGCGGGTTTTTCGGCCTCCGCGCTGCTGCGCGACGCGGTGGCCCAGACGGACAAGCCTTTGCTGTTTTACGCCATCGTCGCGGCGGGCGCGGGCGCGGCGCTGCATGCGGGCGGGCGGGCGCCGTACCAGGTGTTCTTCGGGCGCGACCGCGGCCTGCGCCCGCGCGAGGCCCCGTTCGGGGCGCTGCTGGCCATGGCGCTCACGGCGTTCTTCTGCGCAGCCCTAGGCCTCCACCCGGACTGGCTGTACCGGCTCCTCCCGGACGAGATCGCGTTCGACCCGTACGATTCCGACCCGCTCCTGGCGCAGGCCCAGCTTGCGGCGTTCGCCCTGTTGGCGTTCGCGACGCTCGTGTTTTTCCGCCTCCTGCCGGGGGACAAGCGCGCCGCCCCGCGCGAGATCGCCGATCTCGATGCGCTCTATGGCGGCCCGCTGCAGCGCGTGGTCGGCGCGGCGGGCGCGGCGCTGGCGCGCGCGCACGCGGGCTATGAGCGGCTGCTCGCCAAGGCCCAGGCCTGGCTTGCACGCGCGACCGCGGAGGCTGCGGCGCGGGTGGAAAGCCCCGGCGCGCCCGACTTCTTGGGCCCGGCCTGGACGCTTCTTGCCCTGGCGGTGCTGCTCGTCATTCTCTACTCTTTTCAGGGGTAGATTAGTGCTCGGGTGATGCAAAGCGCCAAAGCACCCGAAGGTGAAGTCGCCAACATTTGCTTGCTCCTTCCCAGTGTTCGCCTAGACCGGTTCCATACTTGATTTTTCGCTCTCGCCCCCCTAAACCAAATTTGGGCTTTGTGGGATAGGCGGAAATTTTATGGAGAATCGAGCGGAACTCGTGGAAATGACGGCGGATATCGTCTCGGCCTATGTTGGCGCCAATCAAGTCCAGCCGCAGGATTTACCATCCTTGATCGAGACGGTGCATGCGGCGTTGTGCGGCGTTGCGGGGCAAATAGAAGCCGCAGCGGAGCAGGAACTCGCGCCGGCCGTGCCAGTCAAAAAATCCGTCACGCCGGACTACATCATCTGTCTGGAAGATGGGAAGAAATTCAAATCGTTGAAGCGTCATTTGCGCACCCGCTACGGCATGACTCCGGACGAATACCGGGCGCGTTGGGCCCTGCCGATGGACTACCCGATGGTGGCCCCGAACTACGCCAAGGCGCGCTCGGAATTGGCCAAGCGCATGGGCCTGGGCCTGGGCCGCCGCACGGCCTGAACGCGCCGGCAGGCCCGGCGCCGCCGCCCGGCCTTGAACGCCCGCCCCCTCCGCTCCAGCCTGCGCCCGCGCCCCTCCCGAGGAGAGAGCGGTATGGCCGGTATGGATTGTAGGCCTAGTAATAGGAAAGTTATCCTCTCCTCATCAGCCTGCGCGAAGCTGACCTCCGCCGCGCCCTGTCCGGCGCCGGCCGTGGGAAAAGGAGTTTCTTGGGATGACGGGGATACGGGTCGAGCAGGATGGAGCGGCCGCGCGCCTGGCCGCCAGCTTCGCGTCTTACGCCACCGGGGTGGAGCTCCACGAGGTGCTGAGCCCCAGCCGGGGCGCGGCGGCGGCCGCCTTCGCGCGGCAACTAGCGATGTATCTGACACATGTGGCGTTCACGATGAGCTTGAGCCGGGTGGCCAACGCCTTCGGCCGGGACCGCTCTACCGCCTCCCACGCCTGCCATGTCGTGGAGGATCGCCGCGACGACCCCGATATCGACGCCTGGATCGAGGCGCTGGAAAGCGCGCTGCGCGAGGCGCCCTCGCCGCGCCCGGTGTTTGCGCGCGAGGCGGGCGCGCGGCCATGAAGAAGGCGGCGGCGGAGGGCGGCGGCGTGGCGCGGCTGCTGCGCCGCCTGGGGGAGCCCGGAGCGGTGCTGGAGCGGGCCCGGGACGGGGGCGGCTTCGCGATCTACCCGCAGGGCGACCGCCGCCGGCGCCCTTCGGCGCGGGTCTCGGCGACGCTGGTGGCGGCGTTGGCGAGCGAAGGCGCGCTCCGCCCCGACGCCGCCGGCGCCTACCGGCTGGGCCCCGCCGGGATCGCCCGCGCCGCGCGCGCCGATGCCGAGCCCGGCGAGGCCTTCCGCTCACAGCACGACGTGTTGGGCGCGAAGGCGGGAAGGGAGGCGCCTCCCGCGGGCGGGCGGGACCCGGGCGGCGCCCTGACACGCCTCGCGCGGCTCACCGACGCGTCCGGCCGGGCCTTCTTCGCCGCGCGCGAGATCGAGGCGGCGGGGCGGTTCCGCGTGGACTGGGCGGCCGGCCAGGCAGGGCTGATGCGGGGCAGCGATTGGGCGGCCCCTCCGCGCGGGCGCACGCCGCGCGGAGGGGCCGCCGTCCTTGAGCGGGCGCGCGCCGGGGCGCTGGACGCGCGCGCCCGCTGCAGCGCCGCCGTGGCGGCTTTGGGCCCCACGCTCGGCGCGCTGATCGAGAGCCTGTGCGCCGCCGATGCGGGGCTTGAGGGCGTGGAGCGTGCGCAGGGCTGGCCGGCGCGGTCCGGCAAGGTGGCGCTCAAGCTCGCGCTGTCGCTCCTGGCCGATCATTATCGGCTGCGGTGACGGCGTCATGGCGGATGCGGGCGATCATCGAGAACACCCCGTTGGAGCGTTGGGGGGTCAGGGCGTCCTCCAGCCCCAGGCGTTGGAAGGCGGCTTTGGGGTCCACGGCGAGGATTTCAGCCGCCGTCCGGCCGGAGAAGATGCGCACCAGCACCGCGACCAGCCCGGCCACGATGTGGGCGTCGGACGCGCCGCGGAACCGAAGCCGATCGCCGTCCCGTTCGGTCACCAGCCAGACTTGGCTTGCGCAGCCGCGGACCTTGTTGGCCTCGGTAAGCTCCTCCGGGGCGAGGGGGGCGAGCTGGCGGCCCAGATCGATCACATGCCCGTAGCGCTCCTCCCAGTCCGAGAGGAACGAAAAGTCCGCGGCCAGCGCGTCGATGGCGGCTTCAGCGCTTGGTTCGCTCATGCAGGGCAGATGCCGCCCCGCAGCCTTTCCCGCAAGGGGCCGGCGGCGCGGCGCGGCGGGATCAGTTTATTTCGAGGCGTCTTTCACGCATTTGCCGACCGTCTGCAGGCCCGCCTCGCCGACGCACGCGAAATTCTCGTAATTGAACTCCGCCGAGGCCACGCACTGGTAGAATTGCAGCTGGGCGCCCTGAAGGCAGCCGTTCAGGCTGCGGTTGTTCAAGAGCTTTTCGGTCTCGGCCGGGCGCTCGCCCACCGCATCGATCGCATAGAGAGCCGCGGCCGTCACCATGGCTGCGCGGATGCCCGCTCCGCCCGTGTTCGCGCCCCAGGTATAGGCGGCGGAATCGGCTTGGGGCAGCATGGCGAGGCTCGCGGTCGGGGCGTCCTTGTCATGCAGCGCGCGCCAGAAGCTTGCGCCCCCGAAGCTCGTGGGATCGAGGCCGGGATCGCCGGCGCGCTGGGCCAGGCGCAGCTGGGCGCTCACGCTTGCAGCAAGGGGGCGGGCGTCGGCCTGGTTGGCGATCCGCTTGAGGCGGGCGGTGCGCGGCGCGGCGGCGCCGGCCTTCTGCTTGCCCCAGGCGAGGCCTTGGGCAGCGCGGGCGCGATCCTTCATGGCGTCCCCGGCGAGGAGAATGCGCCCGCTATCGGCGGAGGCGGCGCGCTGGACATATTCGAGGGCCTTGTCCCCGCCCGGCAGGGTCGTGGCGTAGCTCTTGTTGGCGAGGAAGCTCGTCACCATCCGGTCGCGCCCCCACGCGGCGGCGGCCTTACGCACTTCGGCGACGAACAGGGGATTACGGGCGGCCGTCAGTGCGCCATAGGCGATCACGCCGCGGCTGATCTCGTCCCGATTGAGCCGGGCGGCTTTGTCGAGCACGCGCTCGAGATCGGTGGCGGTTTTGACGGAGCCCTTGTTGATCTCGCCGATATCGGCCTGAAAGGCGGCGTAGGGCGCGAGCGCCTGGTTCAGAAGGTCCGCGGAGCTCTGCGGGGAGGCGGCGGCGTGCTGCTCCCCCGTCGGCGTTTCCGCCCGCGCCGGCGCGGCCACAAGGCAGATGCAACCCAGGGTCACAGCAAGGAACGCTTTCATCACCGCAGCCTCCCTGATGCGCCATCTACTCGACTACAACATTCGCGCACCGGAAGTTCTAGTTTCTTCGTTTCCCGTTAAGAAGAGAAGAACAATACGCATGTCCAACGCAGCCCCCCCGTGGCGCTCTTACTTCCGCTTCGGCTGGGAGATCGGCTGGATCGCGGCCGTGGCGGCGCTGGGCGTCGTGGCGGCGCGTTTGGGGCTGGCGCCGGGCGCGGCGCTTGCGGGGGTGGCGCTGGCGGGGGCCCCTGCGCTCGTTTCGATCGCGGCGGCGGGTCGCCGGCAGGCCTGGGCGCGAACGGTGGCGGAATTCGCCTGGCTCGGCTTCGCCACCGCCGCCTGCGGCGCCACGGGCGGGTTCGCCTCTCCGCTCGCGGCTGCGTTCGCGGTGGCCCCGGCCTATGCGCTGCGCTTCAACGATCGCGCCGCGGCCGCCGAGACGGGCTTTTTCGCGCTGACCGGCTTTGCGGTCGCGGGGCTTGCGGCCCACGGCGCGCCGGAGCTTGCCCCGATGCTCGCCGCTGGGTTTGCGCCCGGCCTCGGGGCGGCCGCCTGCCTCGCCTTGACGGTTTTCCTGCTCGTGGGCGCGCCGGGCGCCGCCCAGGCCTTGCCCGCGCTTTCCGCGCCCGCCTTACCAGCGCCAGCGGCGACCGCGGCCGACGCCCAGAGCGAATACCGCCGCCGCGCGGCGGAGCTGTCCCACGAATTGCGCACCCCGCTCACCCATATCCTCGGCTTCGCCGACATTATGCGCCAGCGCGTGTTCGGCCCGATGCACGAGCGGTACGGCGATTATGTCGAGCTGATCCACACGAGCGGGCGCAACCTGCTTGATCTGGTCAACGGCCTGTTGGACCTCTCGCGCCTGGAGGCAGGCCGCTACGCGCTGGCGCCGGAGCCGTTCGACCTCCGCATCCTGCTGGAGGAGGCGGCGCGCCTGTTCGAGGAGGAGGCCGCAAGGAAGGGCGTGGTGCTGGGGCTCGAGGCGCCTGCGGCCCTGCCGGTCACCGCCGATCCCCGCGCCTTTCGCCAGATCCTCTCAAATTTGATCGCCAACGCGCTGAAATTCACCCCCGAGAACGGCGCGGTGCTGGTGCGCGCGGGCGCGCAGGGCGGCCTTATGACGCTCGACGTGGAGGACACCGGCCCCGGCATCCCCGCCGCCGATCGCGCCCGGCTGGGCGAGGCGTTCGAGCGGGGCGCAGGCGTCGCCGCGGAGGGCTATGGCCTGGGGCTCGCCCTGGTGCGCGCGCTGGCGGCGCTGCACGGGGGCCGCCTGATGCTGCTGGACGCGCCGGCCGGGGGCGCGCTGGTGCGGGTGGAGGCGCCGGTGCTGCGCGCCTGATACGTCACAGAGGCTTGGCGGCCAGGAACGCGCACGCCGCCGCCAGCCCGCCCACCTCTATGTAAAGCCGCACGGGCGGGCCTTTCGCGGGCGTCACCTCTAGCACCACGCTTTCGCGGGGGTCGAGCAGGGCGAGCGCGCGCAGCGTCGCGTCCGGGAAGGTGAAGCGGGCCTGCGCCCCGGCCACCGCGCGGGCGCGCGCCAGCACGGTGCGGGCCGCTTCCGGGGAAGGCGCGCCGGCGGCCAGGCCTTGGGCGGCGCGGCCTGGAATGTCGGTGAGGGGCCGGGTCGCCCGGTCGCTATCGCGGAAGGAGAGGCGGGCCGCGACCGGGGGCGCGCCGCCCCATTCGAGCACGGCCGTGAGCCCCTCGTCGCGCAGCCCGAAGCGGGCCCCGTCCAGGCGCTGCACCAGCAGAAAGCCCTCCGGGTCCGGCGTGCGGCGCACCGCCCAGGCGCGGCTCGCGCCGGCGAAGTGCGCCTCGTGCTGCTGGGCCCAGCCGGCATAGCCGGCCTGCGCCCGCTGCGCGGCGGCCTTGATCTCGGGATCGGCGCAGGGGCGCGCCCGCCCGGCCGCGGCTGCGCGCACCGCCACCCCGTCGAGTCGCGCAGGGGTCCAGCCGGCATAGAACGCCTCGGCGCGCGCCTGAATGGCGGTCGCGGCCAAGGCGGCGCGTACGGGGCTTGCGAGCACGGCGCAGGCGGCGTCCGCCGCGAGCAGCGCCGTGCGCTCGGCGAACAGGGCGGCCGCCCCATCAGCGGCGGCGGCCGCGGCGGGGGCGGGGCAGATCAGCAAAGGAAGGGCGGCGAGCAGGCTGCGCATGGCTGGCGGCTCCCGTATCATGGCCGCCTTGACCGGGAGTGAACGCGGTGTTGAGCCCCGACCTTAAAACCACGATCTGGGCGCAGGCCCTGATCCGGCGCGCCGGCAGCGCAGGCGCGTTCGCCGCGATCACCCGCAAGGGGGACGCCGATGCCGGCGCCGTGCTCGTCAAGGTCTCGACGCTCGACGGCAAAGCCCGCCTTTACGCGCCCGCCCGCGACGGGGAGGGCGAGCGGACCTGGCTTGACCTGTCCTCGGGCCCGTTGGGGGAAAAGGAAAGCGCCATCGACGCCTATGCCCGCCGCCGCGCCGAGACCGATCCCGATCTCTGGGTCATCGAGGTGGAGGATCGCGCCGGGCGCCATTTCCTCACCGAGCCTGTGGCCCCACCGCAAAAGCCCTGACGCTCAAGCCCTGGCGCTCAATCGCCGGCGCCGAGGCGGGCGAGGTCTTCCCGGGCGGCCTCAAAGCCCTGCTCGCTCGCCTTGCGGTAGAGGGCGATGGCCTCCTGGCGGTCCCCCGGCACGCCTTCGCCGCGCTCATAGAGGCCGCCCAGCAGAGCCGATGCGTTGCCGTCCCCCATCGCGGAAGCGCGGGTCAGGTGGTCGAGCGCGACGGCGTAATCGCGATCCACCCCGAACCCGTTCAGATACATCCACCCGACCGCGCGCACGCCCACGGCGGAGCCCTCCGCGGCGAGCTTGCGGTACCAGACCAGCGCGGCGTTGTAATCGCGCGCCACGCCGCGCCCGTGCTCGTACATCCACGCCAGGTTGAACTGGGCGTCCTGGTGGCCCTGATCGGCGGCCTGGCCCAGAAAAAGCAGGGCGCGCGCATTATCTTCGGGCAGTCCGTTGGAGGCGTTCAGATGGTCGGCGCCCAGCGCGAATTGCGCGCGCGCGTCTCCGGCTTCGGCGGCGCGCAGGATCAGCGCATTGCCCTTGGCGACGTCCCGCTTGAAGCCGGCCGCGCCCTGGCGGTGGTAGAGGCCCAGCATGTAGCGCGCCAGCGCGTCGCCCTGGCCGGCGGCGGCCTCGCACCATTGGCGCGCGGCGCGCGCGTCCCCCGCCACGCCCTCGTTGGCGTCATAGCCCAGGCATAACAGCGCCTGGCCGCGCCGGTCCCCGGCCTTGGCCTCGGCCTCGATTTTCTCGATCGTGGTGCGCTCAAGCGCCAGCCGGATCAGGCCCTGCGGCGGCAGGGACGCGTATTCCTGCGCCGTCATGCCGTAATCGGGCGCGCCGGGCTCGTCCGTGGAAGCTTTGTTCTGCTCGTTCTGCTCGTTCTCCGCATTCTCCGCGGGTGACGGGGCGGGCGACGTCGCTTGCGGCCCCGGCTCGACCGTCCGCATGACCGCCGCGACCCCGAGGCCGGTGAGCGCCGCAATCGCGATGATCGCCAGCGCCCGCCATCGTCTGGGGGCCTTTCGCGGCGCGGGGTCAGCGCGCGCGCCCGCGCCCGGCCCCGCCAGCGCCTGCACCGCCGCGACCACCTGCTCGAACTCCCCGCCGCCCTCGCGCGGCCAGCCGCTCAGATCGGCGATCCGGGCCTCGCGGAACCCAAGCGGGGGGGTCACGTCGTCCAGGCGCACGGGCACGAGCATGACGCGCTCCAGGCCCTTGCGGGCTTCGTCCTGCACCCAGGGGCGGCCGGTGGAGTTCTGGCTCCAGACGACCACGACCGCCTTGCACGTCTCAAGCGCCTGCTCGATCTCGGCGGAATATTCCTGGCCGGGCAGCAGGGCGCGGTCCCACCAGAGCGTGAAGCCGCGGGCCTCAAGCGCCTGTGCGATCGCCTGCACGCGGGCGCGATCCTCCCGGGAGTAAGACACGAACACGTCCGGCATGCCGCTGCTCCCCGCCCCCGCCGCCGGATCCAGGGATCGCCGCCGTCCCGATCCGCACGTCGCGGCAAGCGTTAACCCCCACGCGGCGGCGAGTCGAGACGAGGCGGGGGGCTCCCGCGCCTCAAGGCTTGCCGGCGCGCCGCGGGGGGCCTAAAGCCGCCTCTTTCCTGGTTTGCCCATGACCCTAGACGCCGCAGGCGAAGCCGGCCGCCGGCGCACCTTCGCCATCATCTCCCACCCCGACGCCGGCAAGACCACGCTGACCGAGAACCTCCTGCTCGCCGGGGGCGCGATCCGGCTAGCGGGCCAGGTGCGCGCGCGCGGCGAGGCGCGGCGGACCCGTTCGGACTGGATGAAGATCGAGCGCGAGCGCGGGATCTCGGTGTCGGCCTCGGTGATGACGTTCGAGCACGAGGGGCTTGTCTTCAACCTGCTCGACACGCCGGGCCACGAGGATTTCTCCGAAGACACCTACCGCACGCTCACCGCCGCGGATTCCGCCGTCATGGTGCTGGACGCCGCCAAGGGCATCGAGCCGCAGACGCTGAAATTGTTCGAAGTCTGCCGCCTGCGCGACATCCCGATCATCACCTTCATCAATAAGATGGACCGCGAGGCGCAGGATCCCTTCGCCCTGCTCGACGAGGTCCAGGCGCGGCTCGCGCTCGAGGTGAGCCCGATCTTCTGGCCGGCGGGGTCTGGGCAGCGCTTCCGCGGCATGCTCGATCTGCGCAGCGACGAATTCACCGCCTACGCCCGCGCGGAAGCCGGCGAGACCGGCATGCCCGCGTTCGAGCGCCTGCCGCTCAAGTCCAACGCCATCGTCACCGCCCTGCCGGGCGATCAGCTCGAGGAGCTGCAGGAGACGGCGGGGCTCGCGCGCGAGGCGCTGCCGGCGTTCGATGTCCAGGCCTACCGCGAGGGGCACATGACGCCGGTGTTTTTCGGCTCGGCGCTGCGCAAGTTCGGCGTGGCGGAATTGCTGGCGGGGCTTGCGCGCTATGCGCCTCCGCCGCGGGCGCAGAAGGCGCTGGTCCGGGGCGCGCCTGGCGCTGCCGAACCGGGCGGGGCGGAAGTCTCGGGCTTTGTGTTCAAGATCCAGGCGAACATGGATCCCAAGCACCGGGACCGCGTGGCCATGTTCCGCCTGTGCTCGGGCCGCTTCCGCCGCGGCATGACGCTGAAAACCGCGCAGGGGCGGGCGATGAACGTCCACAATCCGATGCTCTTCCTGGCCCAGGACCGCGAGCTCGCCGAGGAGGCCTTCCCCGGCGACGTGATCGGCCTGCCCAATCACGGCGTGCTGCGGGTGGGGGATTCGCTGTCGGAGAGCGGGCTGTTGAGCTTCCAGGGCATCCCCAATTTCGCGCCCGAGATCCTGCGCCGCGTGCGCGTGGCCGATCCGCTGAAGCAGAAGCATCTGCGCCGCGCGCTGGAGGGGCTGGCGGAGGAGGGCGTCACGCAGCTGTTCAAGCCGGCGATCGGGGCGGAGCTGATCGTCGGCGCGGTCGGGGCGCTGCAATTCGATGTGCTGAACGAGCGGATCAAGGCGGAATACGGGCTCGAAGTCCTGTTCGAACCCTCCCCCTATCAGGCCGCCCGCTGGGTCAGCGCCGCCGCCCGCGCCGACTTAGAGGCCTTCCTCGACAAGACCAAATCCCAAACCGCCGAAGACCTCGACGGCGCCCCCGTTTTCCTCGGCAAAAGCAGCTGGGAGATCGGCTACGTGCAGGAAAAGAACCCCGCCATCCGCTTCACCACGACGCGCGAACGGTCGGCATAGGTGCGGCTGGTGCTCGACACCAATGTCTTGGTCGCTGCGTTGCGGAGCCCGTCGGGGGCCTCTGCCCGGCTGATTGAGGCGATGTTGCAGAACCGCTTCGTGATGGTCGCGAACGCCGCGCTCTTTATAGAGTATGAAAGCGTCTTGACCCGCCCTGAGCATCTCCTACCCGCCGGCCGAAGCGCATCGCAAATTGTCGCCGCGCTGGATGAGATCGCGTCGAAAGTCGATCGCGCGGAAAGGCGCTTTTCCTGGCGGCCACAAATGCGCGACGCCGATGACGAGATGGTGCTGGAGGCGGCGGTGAACGGCCGCGCCGATGCGATTATCACGTTTGAAACGCGGACCTTTAAGGCCGCCGCTGCTCGATTTGGCGTGTCGATAATGACCCCGAGGGAGATTTGGGTTAGGTTGAGGCCATGAGTGCGGTTCTGACGATCGAATTGCCGGAGAATGTGTCCCGCGCGCTGTCCCTTCTGGCGCGCCGGGATGGGCTTACGCCGTCTGAATACATCGTGCGCGCGGCCACCGAAATGGTGGAAGCCAATTCCGCCGACGCGGCCTATTTTGCAGAGCGCGCAGCGCGGGCCGTTGCTGGCCCGGCGTCAGACGTCTTCGGCCCGGCCCGCGCCGGGGGAGAGGCGCCCCGCCCCGGCGACGAAGCGGATTGAAACCAACCTAACCCCCTTCTGCTCTTGCAAAAAGCGAAGCAAAGGCTCGCTCCATCCGTCTAGAGGAAAAAGCGGGAGAACGGCGCTCGTATCGAAATAAAGTTTCATTCTCCGTCACGGATCGCGCGCACCAGATCGGCGGCGTTGGACGAAGAGGCGCTTGCGGGCTGCACGAGGTGCGTGCGTAACCAAGCCACGTCGATTTGGGTCTCCAGGCGTGTTTTGGCCACCAGCTCGGCCACTTCCAGGCCGTCCCGCAGCAGGGTTACAGGCTCCCCGCGAAGCGCTTCTTCGATCAGTTTCGGAAGCTGCGTCTCAGCTTGCGCGATGGAATACGCCGCCATTGAAATCTCCGATCTACTCCGATCGTATCATGGCGGATTGAAGCGATCTAACCCCCCGCCACGACCGGCCATAGCGAGGCGACCAGCAGCAGCGCCATGGTGATGTTGAACGCGCGGGCCCGGCCGGGGTCGCGCAGCACGCCGCGCAGCGCCGTCCCGAACGCCACCCAGGAGCCGATGGCCGGCAGGTTCATCAGGCCGAACACCCCCGCCACGATCAGCACCGAGGTGAAATAATCGCTCGCCACCGCATAGGCCGCGATCGCCGTCACCGCGATAATCCAGGCCTTCGGGTTCACCCACTGGAACATGACAGCGCCCAGGAACGTCATCGGCGCGCCACCGGACGCGCCTTCCTGCACCGGGCCTGCGGTCGCGATCCGCCAGGCGAGCCAGAGCATGTACAGCGAGCCCACGACGCGCAGCACAAGGTGCAGCGCCGGGTACGCCTCGAACACCGCACCGAGGCCCAGGCCCACCAGCACCATCATGACGGTGAACCCGATCGCCACCCCGGCCATATGCGGCAGCGTCCGGCGGAACCCGAAATGCACGCCCGACGCCATCAGCATCAGATTGTTGGGGCCCGGGCTCATGGAGGACACGACCGCAAACATCGCCAACGCGGTCAGCCTCTCAATGCTCATTGCACGCCCTTTTTCCAGGCGGGCTTTAGGCGGGGGGCGGGGGGCTCCGCAAGGCGTTTCGTTCTGCGAGGCTTTTCAGCGCACCGCAGCCGCCTTGGGCCGGATGCCGAGCGCGGTTTCCGCGAGGATGGACAAGCGCTCCGTGCGCTCGCGAACGGCCGCGGGCGTCCAGGCGGGGTAGCGCGCGACCTCGTGGGCGGAGCGGTAGACGGGATCGAGCTTGCGGTAGGCTTCGCGCTTTTCCTCAAAGCTCAGATTGCCGAGGCGCCCGTCCTCGTCCTTCGGCAGGAGACAGAAATTGCCCAGCCGGTTCTTGCAATCCTCGCGCACGTCCTCGTCGGGGAAGGCCGCGAGCCAGCGCTCGCCCCCATGGTCGCGCGGGAGCACGTGCTCCACGCTCGCCCCGTCCGTCACCCGCTTGGGCAGCGCATCGCCCCAGGACAGCGTTTCTAGCCAGCGCACGATCGGCCCGTGGAAATCGTCCTGGGGCATGGCCGCGCTCAATGCGCCGCGGGCGCGCGCCAGGCGGGCCTTGGAGAAGCGCAAGGGGCCGTGGGCGCCGGGGGTGAGCCGGAACGGATCGCCGCCCGCCTCCAACTCGCGGATCGCCAGGTGCAGCGCCCGGCAGCGGCTTTCCGCGCGCATCGACCAGCCCAGCAGGTGCATGATGTAGCAGGCGCGCTGCAGCTTCATCAGCTCCTGGGCGAGACGTTTCGGATTGGCGCCCCAGCGTTGGGCCACGCTGATCGCGGCCCCGTGCCATTCGCGCCACGGCAGGAAAGACATCATGCGCATCGCGATGTCGGCGCCGGAAAGGGTAGGCAGCTTGGCGCGCTCATGGGCGATCACCTGCTCGAACGCGGCGCGCTGGGCGGGCAGGCTTTCGCGCACCCAACGCTCGGCGCGCGCCACCCCGTCCGGCCCGTCGAAGGCCTCCATCAGGGCCAGCCCGAAATCGGCGCCGCGCGGTTCGCCGAACTGGATGAAATCCACCGCCCGCAGGAAGTCCTCGAAGCGGGAGCCGAGGCGGGTCTTGGTCTGGTCCCAGGCGTCGGACACGGCGTTGGCGCGCACCAGGCTCACCGCGCCCACCACGGCCAGCACATGGCCCTTGATCACGTCCCCCTGCTGCAGGCTGCGCCCGCGCGTATTGACCGCCTGATAGGCGATCTCGGCCATCTTGCGCTCCTTGATGAAGGTCACCGAGACGAACACGTTGGCGCGCAGATAGGCCACGAAAGCGCGCTTTTTCGCCCCGCTCCAGCCCGCGGTGGCGGAGACGAAGAATTGCGCGGCCTGGAACATCAGCCGGTCGGCCTGGGAGGCGGCGGCGGACTTGGCGTTGAACACCGTGCCGTGAAGGAAGCCGGTTATGCGCGACAGCGCCCGCCCGGGGGTGGCCACCACGAGCCGCGCGGTGCGCGCCTCGTCGGGCAGGCGCAACAACTCCAGCAGCTCGAACCAATTCTCGATCTGGTCCTCGGAGAAATGGTCCCGCAGCGCGCTCAAAAGGATCGAGAGCGTCGTGAAGCGCTGCTGGCCGTCATAGATGAGATAGGAATTGGGCTTCTGGCGCGGGGTAAGCACCATCGGGCCGAGGTAATAGTGCTTGGGCGGAGGGCTTCGCGGGCCGGGACCCGGGCCCAAGGCGGAGGCTTCGAGCGCAGAAGCCTCGATCGCGGCGGGCTCCTCTGCCTCCCCCTCGTCGGGCTCGAACTCGGCCTCGCTTTCCTCGACGTCGCCGCCGGGGCCATCCTCCTCGACCGCGGGCGGGTCGGGGTTGAAGCCGGCCTGCGAGAAGGCGGTCTCCAGATCGTCCAGCAGCGCGCCCCATTCCCGGGCGGTCCATTGATAATCGCGCTGCACGCGCGCCGGCTCGAACTCGCCCCGCAGGAACAGGGCTTCCAGATTAAGCGCCTCGCACGCAATCGTCACGGCGGCGCCCCCAATCAGCGCGAGAGGGCACTATGCGCGCGTCGGCGTGCGGGGCAAGGATGGGGCGCACCCCGGGCGGGGGTCTTCCTCAGGCGCGTGCTCGCCTTTGTCACATCCCGCTCGCACACGGCCTGTATGTACCCCTCACGCGTCCCTTCCGGAGCCTTCCATGCGTGCTGTCCTGGCTGCCCTTTTGGCCCTGTTCGTCGCTGCGCCCGCGCCCGCGGCGGCCTGGGGGGCGTCGGGGCATGAATGGGTGAGCGGCCTGGCGATGGAGCATCTGCCCGCCGAGATCCCCGCCTTCCTGCGCACCAAGGCCGCCATCGCCGACATCGAGCTTCTGTCCCGCGAGCCCGACCGCTGGCGCGGCGCGGGCCGCACCCACGACGCCGAGCGCGATCCCGGCCATTATATCGATCTCGACGACGCCGGCCTCGTCTTCGGCGTGACCCCGCTGGCCGATCTGCCCGAGACCCGCGCTGATTACGATACGGGCCTGCGCGTCAAGGGCTATGAGCAATACCGCGCCGGCTATCTGCCCTATTCCATCGTCGACGGCTGGCAGCAGCTCGTGAAGGATTTCGGCTATTGGCGCGTCAACCGCGTGGGCGAGCGCAGCGCCAAAACGAGCGCCGACCGCGCCTGGTTCAAGGCGGACCGGAAGCTGCGCGAGCGGCTGATCCTGCGCGATCTCGGCGTGTGGAGCCATTATGTCGGGGACGCCTCCCAGCCCCACCACACCAGCCTGCACTTCGATGGTTGGGGCAATTATCCGAACCCCAAGAATTATTTCACCGGCAAGGGCTTCCACAGCCGCTTCGAGGGCGCGTTCGTGAAGGCCAATCTTTCGCGCGCGCAGGTCGCGGCCCTCATGGTCCCCTACAAGGCATGCGACTGCCCGATCTGGGTGCGCACCAAAACCTATCTCGCCGCCAGCCATGCCGAGCTCGAGCCGCTGTTCGCGCTTGAGGCGCAAGGCGCGTTCCCCGCGCCCGTGCAGAACCCCGATCTCACCTATCAGCGCTCCGCCCCCGCGGACGGGCCCGGCGCCCAATTCGCGCTCGCGCGCCTGGCCGCCAGCGCCAATATGCTGCGCGACATGATCCTCGACGCTTGGCGCGCGAGCGACGCCATCTCCGTGGGCTATCCCGCCGTGCCCGTCGCCGACGTGGAGAGCGGCAAGATCGTTCCCGCCCGCACCCTCTACGGGGTCGATTGAGGCTTGCGGCGGGCGCGCCTGCGGGCGCAAGGAACCCGCTGCACAGGCGGGCGGCATGAGCGCGGGCGCGGAGCGTTTTGACGTCATCGTGATCGGGGCGGGCGCGGCGGGGCTGATGGCGGCCGCGATCGCGGGAAGCCGCGGGCGGCGCGTCGTGGTGCTGGAGCACACCGCGGGCGTGGGCGCAAAAATCCTGATCTCGGGCGGGGGGCGGTGCAATTTCACCAATCGCTACGCCGCGCCCGCGCATTTCCTGTCGCAGAACCCCGCCTTCGCCCGCTCCGCGCTCGCGCGGTACACGCCTGCCGATTTCATCGCCCTGGTCGAACGCCATGGCGTCGCCCATTACGAAAAGACGCTCGGCCAGCTGTTTTGCGAGGGCGCGGGCGCGGCGCGGAAGATCGTGGCGCTGCTGATGGCGGAGGCGGGGGCGCAGGGCGTGGCGGTGCGCACCGCCTGCGCGGTCCGGGCGGTGACGCACGGCGCGGGCTTCCGGGTGGATACCGATCTCGGCGTGTTCGCGGCTCCCGCGCTGATCGTGGCCACGGGCGGGCTTTCCATCCCCAAGCTCGGCGCGAGCGATTTCGCTTTCCGGCTGGCCGGCCAGTTCGGGGTGCCCGTGATCGCGCCGCGTCCGGGCCTCGTGCCGCTGACGCTGGCGGGGCAGGATCTGGCGGCCTCAGGCGGGCTGAGCGGGGTGGCGGCGGCGGTGGAGGCGCGGGCGGGCGCGGCTGCGTTCCGCGAGGCGGCCCTGTTCACCCATCGCGGGCTATCCGGCCCCGCGATCCTGCAGATCTCCTCCTATTGGCGCGAGGGCGATCCGATCGCCCTCGATTTCGCGCCGGACGAGGACGAGGATTTCCTGATCCGCGCCAAGCGCGTCCGCCCCGGCCAGAGCCTCGCCGCCGCGCTGGCGGCGCATACCCCGGCAAGGCTCGCGCACCTCCTGGCGGGGGCCCAGGCCGCGGCCGCCCTGCGGGACCTGAAGGACGCCGCGCTGCGCGAGGCCGCGCGCCGGGCCAAGGCCTGGAGCCTTATCCCCGCCGGAACGGAGGGCTACGCCAAGGCGGAGGTCACATTGGGCGGAATCGACACCAGAGCCCTCGACCAGAAGACGATGGCTGTGCGCGCCATCCCCGGCCTCTACTTCATCGGCGAGGCGGTGGACGTCACCGGTTGGCTCGGCGGGTACAATTTCCAATGGGCCTGGGCCAGCGGCTACAGCGCCGGCGTCGCCGCTTGAGCCCGCCCCGGTCCCTCAGCGCCCGGCGGAGGCGTCGAACGTGATCGGCACCAGGGTGCGCTGGCCGTAGGCGGGGCGCCCATCGGCGGCGGTGGACGCCGCAACGAAGCTTTCCGCCGCCCGCATCGCGGCCTGGCCGAAGCCCGATCCGCCCGGCGTCTCCGACTTCACCTGGCACGACAAGCGCCCGTTCAGCAGGATGGCGCAATCGAGGATCACCCGGCCGGCCATCCCCATGCGCACCGCGCGATCGGGGTAGAGCTCGGTCAGCAAGGCTGAGCTTGGCCGTTTGAGCCAGGTGGCTTTGACATAGGACACCGTCGGCGCGGCGGGGGCGGCAGGCGCGGGCTGGGCCGGCTGCGGCTGGCTACGCGCCTCGATCTCGGGCCCGGCGGCTTTCGGCGCGGGCTCCACCGGCCGGAACGTCACCACCGGGGGCGGCGTGATCTCCTGCGGCGCGGCCACGGGCGGGGCGAGCTTTGCCGCGCCCGGGCGGGGCGTGACCCCGGCATAGTCCTGGCGGTAGCGCTCGGGCGGCTCCGGCACGGCGACCCTGGCCTCCTCGCGCCCCGGAGGGCCGTCGGGGGGAGCAGTGTCGCGGTCCAGCGCGCCGCCCTGGCTCAGGGTGGAATCGAGCGGGCCTGCGGTCTCCGCGCTGAGCAATTCCTCGCCCGCGCCGGGGGCTGCGCCGTCCGCGGGGGAGGCGCGCAGCGCATCTTCCAGGCCGGAGCGGTTATTGGCTTCCCCGCTCGGACCGTCGGTGACGCCAAAGAATTGCGCAGCGGCGTACCCGCCCCCGCCCAGCAGCGCGACAAGGAGGAGGGGGCGCCAGGCCCCGCCCTGCGCCTTGACGGGGCGGCGGCCTTTGGCGGCGGCTGTGCGGGCGGGCGCCCGGACGGGCGATCCGCGCCCCGGCGCTGCGCCGCCGGACCGCGCGCGGGCGGTCGGGCCGGTGGAACGGCTATAGCGGTCGGTCTCGTAGGAATCTGCGGCTTCGCGATCGAGCTCCTCGCGCGAAAACCGATCGGCCGGGGTGCGCGGGGGCGCGCTGCGCTCCTCGGGGAGGCGGGCGGGGGGACGCGGGGCCGCCCGGTCCCGGACCAGCCGCTCCTCGGCGAACCGCTCCTTGGCGGCTCTTTCTTGAGCGGCGCGTTCCTGTAGGGCGCGTTCTTGTAGTGCCCGTTCTTGGGCGGAGCGCTCCTGCGCCATACGCTCTTGGGCCATACGCTCTTGGGCCATACGCTCCTGAGCGGCGCGCTCCTGGACGGCGCGTTCTTGCGCCGCCCGCTCGTGGGCCAGGCGCTCTTGCGCCACGCGTTCCTGGGCTAGGCGCTCCTGAGCCAAGCGCTCCTGGGCGGTACGCTCGGCGATCATGCGGTCGCGTTCGTAGCGTTCCCGCTCGGCGCGTTCGGAGGCCGCACGCTCGGCGGCGGCGCGCTCCTCGGCGATGCGCTCGCGCTCGGCGCGGTCCCGCTCGAGCCGGGCATGCTGGGCCCGCCCATGGTCCAGCTGCGCGCGGGCGGCGCGTTCCTGCTCGAGGCGGTCGGCCTCGGCGCGGGCGTCGCGCTCGGCGCGCTCCCGCTCATATTGCTCGCGCTGCAAGCGCTCGCGCTCCAGATGCTGGCGTTCGGCCTCCTCGGCGCGGGCGATGTCCTCGCGGGAGCGCCCGCGGACGGGCTTGGCCTTGTTTTTCGGGTCGTGCGGCACCGGCGTGTGGGCCATGAAGCCCTTGCCGGCCGGCTTTTGCTTGGCGGTCAACCGGTCCAGCTTGTGCTGGGCGAGCTCAGAAAACAGGCTGTCGGGCCCGTAATGCTGCAGATAATCGAGATAGGCGGAGGGATCCTTCGAATTCTCGATCCGCTTCCACGCGAGCGCTTCCTCGGTGACGCTCGGCGGGAGGCCGGGCATGCGCACCTGCGGCATGGGCGGGGGCGGGAGCGGGGCGGGGGGAGTGATATGGCTCGGCTTTAGGATCCCGCCGGAGGGTGAATCATAGCCGCGCGCCGGGTCGACTCGAGATCGTGGGTCACCAT